>JAFSJW010000022.1 GCA_017449265.1 Treponema sp. | reverse complement strand
TGGGAACGCTCTACAAAGTATCTTCGGAATTTATAAGCTCATCGAGTTTATAAAAAACCGAAACGTATTTTTTAGACGTTCCTATTTTAACACAAAGCGGCCTCAACCTTACAAGTGGAAAATAAATAAATTTTTTCAAGGAATTATCAGACCGAACGAGAAAAAAATTGATCGGAAACGGAGGTGAAAGGCTGATGATAACTGAAGAAAATGGAAATGAACATGGGTATGAGCAGAGAGAATTTGACATGCCAGAAAATCATCAGTCTGAAAACGCCTCCCAGCAAGACGATTTTTGGTTTAGGGAAATAGAAAATTCATGGGAAAGAAGCCTTGAGAAATTCCATGAATGGTACGACATGTATGCTGAGTATGCGTATTTTAAGGAAAAAATAATCAGTAAAACCGGCAAAAAAGGGAAGAAAAATAATTTTTACTGGTTAGAAACGAACGACATATATTTTGAGAGAATACAACGAGCGGTAAAGACCGACCGAGATTATTGGATTTCAGCGGCAGAAGTTTCTGAACGAATAAAGGACAAAGACGGAAAGCCAGTATTGCGAGAGAAATGGATAAGTCAAATTAGATGTCATTTTTTGATATTAGACTTGAAGGAAGCCAGCAAAGCGGAAAATCTCGGACTTGAATTTACCTTATGGGAGAAGCACATAACAGAGCTTGTGCTTGAACATTGCCGTCAGCGCAGACTACCCGAACCGATAATATGGGGAGACCATGAAGAAGTAGTAATTTTATGGCCATTAAGAGACCCATATTATAAAGCCGGGCCAGAAATAAATCATTTTTATAATAACAGGGGAGAAATATTTGAAGATAGTTTTGCGTTTAATTATAAATGGAACGAGGTACAGAATTTATTATATGAGGACTTAAAATATCTGGGAGCGAACCCGAAAAGAAAGCACGCAGTAACGATGTTGCGAGTGCCGGGAACGTTTAATACTCATGCTAATGCGCCCGTGCGTTTACTTCATGACGCAGAAATAACAACGATCGAAGAACTGAATAAAGGACTTGCTTATGTTCGTGAAGCTGTGAAGAACGAGCAAAAAATCGAGCGTCCTAATCTTCAGGCACAATTACAGGAAATTGAAGACGAGTACAAGAGATTTTTGGAGTTCAGTGAAGCACTTGACGCAATCGACGCAGACGTTGAAGAAACCGCTACAAAGTCTAAGAGTAAAAAGTCGAAAGCGAAATCGACGGCTTCCAAACCGAAAGAATCTAAAACGACACAGAAGAAGAAGCAATCTAAATCTTCAGTCGGAATTAAACCTGAAAAAGTTTCAAAGCCCGAAGTCCGAGAAAGTTCACCAGAAAAATCTGGAGATTTGACAGTACCGCCGGAGAGACAGGGAGAATATGAACAATTCTTAGAGCAGATTAAGCAAGATGTGTTACAGATTCACCCTGCAAACGACAGTAACATAACAATAAAACGCGGAGAAAATTATTCTCAGGTATTTCAGAAATATGTGTGCTTGTGTCTGAAGAAAGAAAATGAAGCGTGGCGACAAATATTCGTAAGTCCACGTGAATTAGAGAAAAAACTGACGGAATTATGGTTAAGGCCAGATTTCTCAACTCATCATATTTATATTTCACAGGCTTCATTTTTGAGCAATAACAGCAGGAAGATTGATGATGTGGCTTCGTTTAGTGTAAGTTTCCTTGATATAGACGGGAAATTTGCGAAAGAAGATAAGGACTTAACGCCATACGAAAGGGCAAACCTGATAATCGAATTTTGCCGCGCAAAAGCAATCCCATTGCCGAACATAATAGTGTTCAGCGGTAACGGTATTCATGTAAAGTGGCTTTATAAGACCACAATAACGAGGGAAAAATTAAATCGTTGGGAGAGGCTTCAAAAGAAACTCTGGAAGTTATTTGAAGAATTCGGAGCAGACCCACAGGCGAAGGACGCGGCGAGAGTTCTCAGAATCCCCGGAACGAAGAACTGCAAGCCGGAAACTGTTGACAGGGATGTTCGAGTAGTTAAATTCAATCCAGAACGTTGCGAATTTGAGGAGTTAGAGGCGAGAATCAATGAGTTACTCCCCACAGATGAGGAGAGCCTTCAGGACGCTCCCGAAACGATGGCGATCCCCGAAGTTGAAACTCCAGCCTCCGAAAATGTACCTTGCTTCTATGTGAAGAACGAGACGACGGGCGTAACGGAGTTTGTGAAGACGCATGAAATGTCCGAATATTTGAGCCGTCAAGACAAAACGCATGTGTTAAGACGTTCAATAGCGGAATTTTGGAAGCCTGAATTGAAAGCCGTAAGGAGAATATATTGCAATTACGTAGTGCTTTCCTCCGAGAAAGTTCCGGGAACGAATTTAGAGGAACAGGCGGCAAATATCCGAAAGCATTGCGCTGAATATTGGAACGGATTAGGTTTCCAAGAGCCGAACGGGATAATGTTATTCAAGGACAAAATAATAGTAGTCTGGAAGTATGTATTAAGTGATTATTTGCCGAGAAAAGCATTACCTCGCTGGAAAAGGACGCAGGAATATCTTTGCTACCATTTTGCGGACTGGGGAGCAAGGGACGACGCGGAATATCAGGAAGTAACAGGATTGTTGCCAATCGCAGGATTTACAGGTAATGCGAGTGAAGTTTTTACGTCAACGGCAAGATATAAATTCGATGATTTAGCGAGCCAAATTTTGCGTTATACGCAGAAGGAAGTCAAAGACTATAAAAAGAAGCAAGCCGAAGAAAAAGCGAAAACGAAAGAGGACTTGAAAACGCTTGCGAAGAAAAAACGAACGTCTAAATCCAAGAAAGGACACACGGAAGCGTTTGACGGAATGGCCGGACGCAGATTCGCGGATATACTTCGCTTAATAGAATTAAGGAAAGATACACGAGGAGAAGTTCCAGAGGGACACCGAGAACTGAGCGTGTTCTGGGCAATGAATTTTGCGGCGCAGGCTGGATTAGTAAGCGACCAGAAAGATTTTGATGCCTTAACGCAGAAACTGATAGATGAAAACGGCTTAGAATTTCACAGTGAAAGCAACATACGTCAGTTTAACTCATTGAGGGAAAGATTTATTAGGCAAGACCGAGAATTATATAAAGCCTTAACGGGAACGTTGATAGATCAGTTAGGAATAACGCCGTCAGAACAAGAAGAACTTGAAGTGCTGAGAGAATTTCCGAAGAAGGGAAAGAAGACAACCGAGCCGAAAGCCCCATCGCTTGAAAGTCTGAAGT
>JAFSJW010000021.1 GCA_017449265.1 Treponema sp. | reverse complement strand
GTGATGGCGTAAAAACGCTATTTTTCTTCCAAAAATTCTTCCACAGTGTCAACAAGTTCGTTCAGATTCGCGCGGAATCGGGTCATCAGTTGCTTGGTGCGGCGGCTGTCGTAACTGACGGCTTGATTCTGCGGCAAAAGAAGCTCATAGGGCTCGACCCCAAGTGCATTGGCGAGGGATATGAGCGTACCGAATGACCCCCATTGCGCCCCGCGCTCCAATGCACTCAGATATTTTTCTGCAATTTCTGCTTTTTCCGAAAGTTCTGCTTGTGTAAAATTATTTTTCTCTCGAAGGTATTTTATATTTTTTCCGTAAATTTATTTCAAAATTTCTTCTGTCATAAAGAAAAAATATATTGAGATAAAATCAAATTTAACTTTTTTATCAAAGATTAGGTAATCAAATTAAATTACTTCTCTATTAAATTGCTTTACTTTTAAAAAAATCTCTCATATAATTAAATTACCTTCTCTATCTCTTAGATAGATTTATTCCAACATTCAAAGGAAGTCCTATGAAAAAGATTTTCTTCGCGTCTTTTTTTGCAATTTTCGCTGTTCTGTTCTCATTTTCGGAAGAAAATTCTGTTGCTTCACGCGATTATGTTCCCGTCAACATCGGCGTTTTCGGTCATCGGCAATATCCGTTTGGAGATTATGGCAAGCATGTGTATTTTGAAGAAGGACTTGGCTTAATGGGCGATTACGCTTTGCCTTTTTTGCTCGCAAATCATGAATTTGGCGTGGCGGCGCATCTTTTGAGCGGGCGGATTCTTTCGGGCAACACTGCGCTTGAAAACAGCTCGCTGATTTCATTTTATGGCGGCGCGTGGCTGGATTTTCCGCTGAAATTCGATATTTCTTTTCGTCCTGAACTTGATTTTGGTTTTACAACCCGAACAGAAACGATTCGGGAAGAAGAAAAATCCTACACTGATTCTTTGTTTCAAGTCGTCGGCTCTTTTCGCTGGCAACCAAAGTCGCTTTTTGAAGACGAGCTTTCGTTTGAATTCGCTCCGTATTTTTCGCTCGTTCCCTTTGAGGACAACACGACGATTTTTTTCGGTATGCGGCTCGGTGTCGTCTACAATTTCGGGAAAATGATTCACACGATAAAAGTGCGGCGGGCAGAACGGGGCATTCAGGAAATCCGCGACACGCTGAAAAATCTGAGTGTTTCGGATGTCTCGGTTCAGCGGAACAGCGACGGACTCACGCTCATTATGGATAACATCCAGTTTGCCGCAAATTCTGCGGAACTTGCCGAAAGCGAAAAAGCAAAATTGGACGCATTGAAGCCGCTTTTCGAGGAACACAAAAACAATCTCTTGATTGCGGGTTATTGCGCGGACGACGGCTCAGCCGAAAACAGCATGCATATTTCTGCGGCGCAGGCGGGCGCGGTGGCTGATTATCTGATTCAGAAAGGCGTTCGCAGTGAAAGTGAAGTTTTGGTCGTTGGGCGCGGTTCTTTGGATTCTCTTGGTGATAATTCGACTGATTCTGGAAAGACAAAAAACAGGCGCGTGGAAATTACTCTGCTCGAAAAATAATCACTGAATAAAAGGGGGATTTTATGAAAAGGAATTTTTTGATTTTTGCAGGAATTTTTGCTTTTTGCGCGATATTTTTGGCATCATGCAGCGATTTGGTTAACGATTTGGAAGGCGACAATTATGCCCCAGCCAAAGTAATCGCCGTATCAACAGAAACTGTCGCAGCAAAAACAGGCACGGTGTGGGTCGGCAGTACTGAATACCAGCTAAATTTTGACTCGACAGGAAAATCTGGAACAGTAAAAACAGCAGACGGAACAAGCAAAGGAACTTTTTCATACGACGGCGAAGTCCTAAAAATGAGCGTTGACGGTGTGGGCGAAACCTATCTGCGAAATGTCAACGGCACATATTATCTCCTCGACATAAACAGGCTCGAAAACAGCAGCGGAAGCGGCTTGGTCGGAAAATGGGTTTGGAAGAACGGAACGCCAAGCGGATTCTAC
Organism: Treponema sp.; assembly: GCA_017449265.1. GTDB lineage: Bacteria > Spirochaetota > Spirochaetia > Treponematales > Treponemataceae > Treponema_D. Next base: position 2,626 of record JAFSJW010000021.1, on the reverse strand, counting down.
GATTATTATTATTTCTACGCGAACGGAATATTTCAGAATCCAAAATATGAGGCTGCTGGCTACACAGGTGTAACTTGGAAAGCCACAGAAGGCATGGTAACTTTATACGACGAGGACGGCAATGTCGGCAAAGAAGCCAACGGAGTGCCAAGCGTGTGCATTTACGATGGAACTTATTTGTACCCGAAATGCTATTTGCTCACGCTGGGGGAAAGCGGAACGAGCGGGAGCGGAAGCACTGGCGATGGTGATTCTGGTAGCGGAACGAATGGCAGCAGTGGCTCGGAAAATGATGGCAGTTCGGAAGGGGGAAGCGGTTCTGATTCTGACAGTGTGACTGGTGGTGACAACGAAAACTCTGGAAGCGAAGCGAATGGGAACGGTGGCTCAGAAAGCGGTGTCGTCGGTGGTGGCAACGGCAATTCAGAAAGTGGTGGCACAGGTGGCGGGAGCGGAAGCACTGGTGGTACGGGCAACGAAACTGACTCTAGTAGAATAACTGGCTCGGTGATGATTTCAGAAGATGGAATTTCGCATGGCTCGGTGTCGTTGAAAAAAACGACGGGAATTGCTGCAGGCGAGACAGTGACGGTTACGATTACACCAGATGAAGGCTACTCACTCGGCTCACTTTCCGTGACAGATGAAAACGGGTCAGCGGTGGAAACAACCGAAGTAACGGCGGAAACAAAATACACATTCATTATGCCAGAAAGTCCTGTGACTATATCGGCGAGATTTGAAAAACTTACCCTGTCTTACATCGGAACGAAAGCCCCGACAGAAGCAAAAGAAGTGGGTGACATTGTATTCAACGACGGAAGCGCAACACCGTACACAAGTGACTTGACCTTGACGGCGGAGCAGAAAGCAAAGGCTGTAGCGGTGATTTTCTATGCGGGAACGGAAGAACCAACTGTCGGGTCAAATGAGAATATTTTGGGTAAAAAAACGCTTGGAGTGGGGATAAAAAAGTCTTATTATTTGAAATGGTGTTTAGAAACCGCAAATGGCTATGACAAAATAATTTCCTCAATTCTGTGTACAAAAAAAAATACGAAACCAACAGAAAATGAATTGTATTATAGAGGTAGTGAATACCGGTATTATAACGGTGGTTCTCGTCGTGAAAGAGTTTCTTTTTATATAAGTGGAGATTTTGATGGAAGCGACAACTGGGATGCTCTAAAAATGGCTCTTGGAGCAGATGATGACACAAATATAAAGGGGAATTATCCCGCATGGGAATGGGTGAATAATTATGCAAATGATAATAATCTTTCAGGTGAATATGCAAATGGTTGGTATCTACCTACAATTGTGGAATTAAGAATGCTCGAGTTTAACTTCATCTATTTGGACAAAGCACTAAAGACTTGTGGCGGCGAGTTTTTCAACGACTCGGAATATTACAACCGCTATTCGTCATCATCACAAGGAGAATCCGCTAAGAATACATATTATGATGAATTTGTAAACGGCATGGGAAAATCTATCTCTGTAGAGGATAAATCTTTAGGTGGCAAAGTTATTGCTATCCGCGCTTTCTGACAAAAAATCACCCCTGTCTCTCAACTACAGGGCTTTTCTCTCCCTCGCTTTCGGCTCGATGAAATTCGCCATTTGCTCGACAAAATTTCATCGAGTCACCCGACATTTTTCTGATTCAAATGCACTTCCAAATTCTTCTATAATTCTATAAAATATCCGAATGGAGGTCGCACGATGATTTACGATTACATTTCGTTGCCAGATGGTACGGAAATCGTTCATACGCAGGTTCTCAACGAAAAAGAAAATCCGACTGTCGAAGTTCATTTTGAATGTCCGATTGAAGGCGGTTTCAAATCGGCGCGATGCGAACTTCCTTCATACAAATGGCTTTTCAACGATGGATATTCTGATGAAGAAATAGCATTTTTCACGGAATTATTGCATCACAATGCACACACGATTTTTGAATTTGCGGCAAACGGGGGAAGCCAAGTTGCCTAGTATATTCAAAATTGGCAGTTATACCATTTATTTTTGGTCTAATGAAAATAATGAGCCAATTCATATTCATGTTGCAAAAGGAAATCCTGTTCCGGATGCGACAAAGATTTGGCTCACTTCAACAGGTGGATGTATTCTTGCAAATAACAATAGCAAAATTCCCGAACATCAGTTGAATAACATCTTGAAAATAGTATCGAACCAATTCTTTTTGATTTGCGCAAAATGGAAGGAGCATTTCAAAACTGACAATATAATTTTTTATGCATAGCACTTTTTGAGGTACAAAAATGAACACAAGACCAGATAGACTTTCCGTTTCAATGCAGAACATTCCGCCATCAGGAATCCGTAAGTTCTTTGAGATGCTTATCGGCCATGATGATGTCATTTCCCTTTCGGTTGGTGAGCCGGACTTTCCCACACCATGGGTAATCCGCGAGGAAGCTTACTATCACCTCGAAAAAGGTCACACTTCCTACACATCAAACTGGGGCTTAATCGAGCTTCGTGAAGAAATCGCCAAATATATGGAGCGATACAACCTCTATTACAATCCAAAAAACGAAATCCTTATTACAGTGGGTGCTTCAGAGGGCGTTGATGCCGTTCTTCGTGCAATTTTGAACCC
>JAFSJW010000020.1 GCA_017449265.1 Treponema sp. | reverse complement strand
CATCTCCTAGCAGAATTGAACTGCTGTTGTCGGGATGAAAACCCGATGTCCTAACCACTAGACGAAGGAGACATTTTCCTAAAAAGGAATGAAAGAATAATATACCTTATCAAAGATTTTGTCAAGCAAAAAAAATGATTTCCCACGAAAAATTTGCGCCTGGCGAAAAATACGAAAAAGTTTCCGAAAAAGATGTTCTGTGTTATAATCATAGTATGATTTCATTCATAGCAAAATTACTGAAGGCTCTGAACGCCAACACCAATCCGGGCGAAATTGCTCACGGTATCGCCTGTGGTTTTCTCCTGGGACTTATGCCAAAATCAAATCTTTTGTGGTATATTATTTTCATTTTCGTACTTTTCATAAAAATCAATAAGCCCGCATACCTTATTATGCTGGCAGCAGGTTCTTCCATAGCAGTCCTTCTTGACCCGCTTTTCGATACGGTCGGATACTCAGTCCTCACAATAAACTCGCTTTATCCGTTCTATGCGCGGCTAATTGACATTCCGTTCGTGTTCTTCACCAAGTTCAACAACACGGTCGTAATGGGCTCGCTTGTATGCGGAATAATCTTGTATATCCCTGTTTATGTTCTGGGCCGCATATTCGTAAAAGCGTGGCGAAAATACGGAGTTCCTGCGATGAGGCACTCAAAGCTGATTAAAATCATAAATCAGATTCCGATTGTTTCAAAAGTCGCATCAGCAATGGAGGACAGATTCTAATGGAAAACGAAAAAAATATTCCTGACGGAAAAAGTGAAATTCAGAACGATGTCGCTCAGAAAAAGCAAAAAGAAGAGAAAAAACTTCCTGCGGCAAAACTTCCGAAAATATTCAGGAAAACTTATACGGAAAAATCATTTGAAGCAAAGCTACTGAAAAAAATCTATATTGATGAGGACAGAGAGCTTGTTAAATCAATTTTCACAGAGCATATCACCACGGACAAAAAAGGCCGCACGCTAAAAACGCCTCTGGTGTCCGTTCCGAAAACTGCCGAATTTCCAAAAAGCGATATAAAAAAGCTCAAGTTCATCGCAAAATTCGTAAAAAAGAACAAGCAGCGTGTAAAGCTAATTCCTCTTCTTGCTGTCGCGGGATTTATCGCCGCAATTGTCCTTGTGATTTTCGCGTTCAAAAACCCGCTTGCCAAGCGCGGTATAAAATATGCTTGCGAATCTGCGTTCGGCGCAAAGACGGACATTGGCTATGTGAATGTAAGGCTTTTGAAACTTGGCGTTACTATCGGAAACCTTGCCGTAGGAAACAAAAATTCAGCCGAATACGATTACAAAAAGAATCTCTTTGAGCTTGAAAAACTTGCAGTTTCGTTCAACTTAACACAGGCTCTGCGCGGAAAACTGATAGCCGAAAACCTTGAGGTTTCAGGAATCCAGTTCGGAACGGACAGAACAACAAGCTGCTATCTTCCCGTAAAAGAAAAGCCGGCCGAAAAAGAAGAGGGCGAGAGCGAGTTTATGAAAGAGCTTGAGTCGCGCTCAGCCTCCGCAATCTCAGATTTGAGGCAGCAGGCAAACGATATGCTCGGCGGCTCAAATGTGAACGAAATCGTCGAAAACCTTATGAAACAGCTGAAAACTCCCGCGCTCGCATCTGAGGCACAGGCACTTGCGCTGGGGCTTACCGACAAATGGAAAGGAAAACCAGATGAATTCAAGGCGGAAATTGAAAAATTCTCAGCCGAGTTCCAGAAATATCAGAATATTGACCTTAGCCAGTTTCAGGGGCATCCGGAGAAAATTGCGGCGGCTGTAGCAGAAATATCAAAAACAGTTAATTCAGTGAACGAGCTTAAAGCGAGCATTGAAAATACCATAAGTTCCGTAAAGGCTGATGTTGAGAGCGCGCAGAATTTTGCTGCAACCGTAACACAAGCCGCAAAAGACGACCATGCGCTTGTAACATCAAAACTCAACACTGTGGCAAGCGCAGTAACAAACGCAAAAAGTCTTTTCAACAACGCGCTCGAAACTGTTGCTTACAATCTTCTGGGGAAATATTATCCGTATGCTAAAAAAGCCCTGAACTACGCCGCACAAATGAAAGAGCGCACAGCCGCAAAAAACACGGACGGCGAAAAAGCAAAATCCGCGCAAAAAGGAAAGACCGGGCGGCTTTGCGGAACGACAATCCCGTTCTCAAAAAATTACCCTACCCTTTGGATTAAGAATGTTTCGGCATCAGGCTACACTGACAAAGCGAGCGGAAAAGAATTCACAGGAACAATAAAAAATGTTACCTCCGATCAGGATATGGCAGGAAGACCAACAAGCGCGCAAGCAAAATTCGATTTTGCAGGAACAAACCACGACGCCTCAATCGTGCTTGACGCGAGAACCGTAACAAAAGAGCCTCTTGTTACAATGAATTATTCAGGCAAAGGTTTCTCAGCCAACATCGACGGAACTTCAATCGCAAGGGAGCATGGCGTTCCGTCTGTTTCGGGTGGCGTTACGCTTTCGCTGAAAGGAACCGCCGGCACGGATGGTTTCAGCGCGGCGGGAACTGTGGGGCTTTCAAATCTTTCGCTAACATCGGACGGCTTTCCGAACAAGCTCGTAACAAAGTACTACAACGATGCGCTTTCTGCAGTAAAAAGCATGAACCTCGGCTACGAAGTTTCTTTCTACGAGCAAAAAGGACTCAATATGTCACTTCTAGGAGATTTCGCCGATGTGTTCGCAAATATGCTAAAATCAGCTATCCTCAGCTTTGCCAGCGACGCAAAGGACAAAGCCCTTGCTGAAATGAACAAATACATTGACAGCCATCTTGGCGAAGGTCTCGGAGGCTTAAAGCAGCTTCTTTCTATTTCAGGGGATTTTGACATTCAGAACATGAATGCGGACTCGCTCAAAAAAATGATGCAAGACAAAATCACCGAAATTCAGAATGCAGGAACGGCAGTGGCGAACGAAGCTGCGGCGCAAGCTATGAACGAAGCTTTGAAAAATATTCCTGGCGCAAGCTCGTCATCTTCATCATCCGCAAAGATTCCGCTCAATCTTCCAGGCCTTTCGTCTGGCAAAAGCAACGATTCCAGCGGAAGCGAATCAGCAGGGGGAAAGTCCGAAACTGAGGAAAAAAGCAATTTGACCGATGACGGAACGGAAAAAAATGACAAAGCAAAAGAAGCTATTTCCAAAGGATTAAAGTCATTGTTCAAAAAATAGCTTATCGAAGAATGGAGATTTTATCGTGTACTACTCTAGTATCGGGATTCTTGCAATATTGATACACATAATAATAAATTACGATGTTCTCTTTCACTCTGCCAGTAAGCAGAAATTCCAGCCGCATCTTTCGGCATACAAAAGCTTCTTGATTTCTGTCCTATTCTATTATGTAACGGATGTTTTGTGGGGAATATTTTACGGCGGAAATCATAAAATGATAATTTTCTCCGATACAGAAGTTTATTTCGCTGCCATGGCTGTTGGAGTTTTTCTTTGGACCCGCTATGTCATAACATACCTGAATGAAAAAAGAGTTTTTTCAATAATGCTTAAAGCTGCGGGCATTGGTTTTCTGATTTTTGAAATAATAATTCTTATTATAAACCTTTTTTTCCCAATACTTTTTTATTTCGATGAAAATGCAACTTATCATGCCGGCAAAGCAAGGTATATCACTCTTATTTTGCAAATTTTTCTTTTTATGGCAACATCGCTCAGAATGATTGCAATGACTCTGAAAATCAGCGGCAATTTGAGAAGGCGTTACCGCACGATATGGGTTTTCGGAATTGCTATGACAATTTTCATATTTTTGCAATCACTCTACCCGCTTCTTCCGTTCTATGCGATTGGCTACCTTCTGGGAACTTGCCTTGTTCACACATTTATACTTGAAGATGAGAAAGAATCCCGCAGGATTGAGCTTGAGAAACTTCTGAAAGTAGAGCAAATCAGAGAAAAGGAGCTTGGTACGGCACGGCTTATGGCTTACACCGACAATCTTACAGGGGTAAAGAATAAGAACGCATATCTTGAGGACACCCGTTGTCTTGACAAGAAAATTGAAGACGGAGCTTTGTCAGATTTTGCTATTGTAGTTTTCGATGTGAATAATCTGAAAATAATAAATGACACTCATGGGCACGATGCAGGGGACAAACAAATAAAATCAGCAGGAAAAATAATCTGCCATCAATTCACTCACAGCCCCGTCTACAGAATTGGCGGGGATGAATTCGTAGCGTTCCTGTTCGGTGAAGATTTCAAAAACCGTGAGTCACTGCTGGAAAATTTCAGCCAGAAAATAAAAAAGAACCAAGCCAATGGCGAAGTAGTGATTTCATTCGGAATGACAGAATTCAACAAATCAGTTGATAAGAATTATCTTGCCATTTTTGAGCGCGCTGACATGAAAATGTATGAGCAGAAACAAAAAATGAAAAAAAATAATCGATAGCCACCATTGTCTAGCCTGTATCAAAACAATCCGAAAATAAATCTATGGAAATTGTTGCAGAAATAGGAACTTCCCACGGCGGAGACATCGGGAAGGCAAAAAAACTTATGGATGTGGCCGCAGAAAACGGCGCGGATTATGTTAAGTTCCAGTGGGTGTACGCAGATGAGATTCTTCACCCGGACACAGGCTTCGTAAACCTTCCTGGCGGAAAAATCAGGCTCTACGATAAATTCAAGTCGCTCGAAGTACCGAAAGAATTTTTCAAAGACTGCATGGAATACACGCGCTCGCTCGGGAAAAAATTCATGTGCTCTCCGTTCGGGCTAAAAAGCCTTGAGGAGCTTCTTTCCATTGCCCCGGACTCGGTAAAAATCGCAAGTCCTGAGCTTAACCACATTCCGCTTCTGAATGCCCTTGCTGACTACAGGAAAGACAAAAAAATCCCTGTCGTCATATCGTCAGGAGTGTCAAAACTCTCTGACATTGAAAAAGCACTATCCATACTCGGAACGGACGGAGTTACGCTCCTTCATTGCATCACATTCTACCCTGCCCCGGAGGAAGAATATAATCTGAACCTGATTCCGAACTTGTCGCGCATTTTCGGAGTTCCGTGCGGAGTAAGCGATCATTCGCTAGACCCGATTCTTGTTCCGTCGCTGGCAGCCGCGCTCGGAGGCGTAATGCTCGAAAAGCACATAACGCTCTCTAAAAAAACAGACGGACTTGATGACCCGGTTGCGCTCGAAGGGGAGGAATTCGGTTTTATGAACCATGCCGTGCGCCAGTGCCAGGCAGTGTTCCGCCAGTACGGAAAAGAGCGCGGGAAAGAATACATAATAGCCCAGCTCAAAGACGAGTACGGAGAACGGATTGACAAAATTCTGGGCGACGGAGTAAAAAGGCTTTCAAAGAGCGAAGAAGCGAATTACGGAAGAACGAACAGAAGCCTTCATTTCATGCACGGAATGAAAGCGGGCGATACAATAAAAGAAATCGACATAGGCGTTCTCAGGACAGAAAAAGTTTTGTCGCCAGGACTGCACCCGGAACTTTTGCCCGGAATCATAGGCGCAGTTCTGAAAAGAGATGTTGCCGCAGGAGCTGGTGTTTCGCTGGATGATTTTCTGGAGAAATGACAGGCGCGGCGTGAGCAGCTCTAATCAATCATGCGCAGCTTTTTCCCGCTCCTCAATTTTCTTCTGCGTCTCAATGATATAGTCCGCAATCGACTTTGCAGCATTTCCCTGATTATGCCACGCCTCCGCCCGAATAGAATTTCTTCCTTCCTGAAGCTTCTGGCTCCCAAGAGCAGCCTCAACGATGCTACCGATTCTAGAAAAATTACCTTCATCAAGTTTGACCCCGATTTTAGGAAGGACTTTAAAAGCCCAGCGCGGCTCGGAAAGCCAGTCAGCATCGTAAGGAAGCGTGTCAAATCCTGTAGGATCGGTGTAGATTACAGGCTTATCAAAGACAAGAGCAAAATCAAAGATTATTCCTGAAAAATCAGTTATGAGAATGTCCGCTTTGTTCAGAACGGCAAAATTATCGTTGTCGTAATTCCACTCTACAGAAGAGAATTTTTCTTCAAGCGGTCTTAATATATCCTGCTCAGAAACAACAGTCTGCGGATGAGGACGGATTACTATGTTAAAATCTGTTTTTGACAATGCGGACAAAAGTTTTTCTCCGTACAAGGAAAGAATTCCGCTTTTTCCCCAGCTTGGCGCGAGCAGAACGGTCTTTTTCTCAGAGCCGACTTCTCGCTCACTTAAAAGCGAAAGCCGATTTTTCATAGTATCAAAAACAGGATAGCCCGCAAGAACTATTTCTTTCTTCTTGATTTTCGGGCGCAATGATTCTATCTCCCGTATAAAATCAAGCTGATTTTTTCCGGTAACAAGAACGGCATCATAATAATCAAGCGCGAACATTCTGTAGCCCGCAAGCTCATCGGCGGAGTGCGGAACATGAACATACCACTTAACATATTTGCTCCTTTTCCACTGGTACACATCAAGGTTCGGAGTCGTAGAAACAAGAACGCTCGCATGGAGCATATTGAGCTTTGCGTAAGGTTTGTTTCCCTCCCCTATGAACTCGGTCTTTACGAACGAGAATTTTTCTGAAAGCGCGGGGTCATCGGGGCTTTCCGTGTAGTAAACAAGCGGAACTCCACGCCTCTCGAATTCATCGCATACAGGCTTAAAGACATTCCAGTACCGCTTGTGATCCGAGAAAATCACAATCGGAATATTCTGGTTTTCCGCCTTCTCAGCTTTTCCCAGGGAGAAGGCGAATTTCAGCTTGAGATACAACGCGCGGGCGGCCAAGGTTGCCGTTGCGGCAAGCGTTATGAAAAGCGAGAAAAGCATTGAGCCGGTGCCAGGGTCGATGTACAGAAAAAAATATGTCATTTTAGCCTCTCCCAGTTTTTTGAATCAAATATATTCTCCTTGACATGAAACCCTTTTTCTTTTTCAAGCGTAAACTGATTTTTTGTTCTCATTGCATTTCCGTTGTACTCCTCGCCGAAGCATGGGTATATATCAACTCCCGAAGCCTTATCAGAAAGAAGCTCGTTTTTTGAGAACGGATTAAAATCAGAAAGCGCAAGGCCGTCCTTGGCAAGGAAAAGCGTGTCCGCATTCGTCATAAAAGAGCTGTCAGTCCGCACTTCTCCGCTGGAGTCAAAATCCTTGCTCAAAAGAAGCGGGTTGAAATATGCTTTTTCTTCCGCAAGCGAGTCGCCAGAAAAGCACGGCGCAAGAACATCGCGCCCATGGTCAGAAACAACGATAATCCTAGTGTTGTCATAGACTCCGTTCTCACGAAGCCAGTCAAGCCATCGCGAAATTCGCATGATTGCAAAAACATTGACATCAAAATGAATCTGGTCGTATTTTGATTCTGGATAATACTTCATTTCCAAAGAAGATGATTTTTTTCCTGGAACAGAAAAAGCATCGTCAAGCTCAATAGGGGCATGGGTCAAATCATTCAGCATAAAAACAAACTGACCTTTCTCCGAAGAAAAATCAGTAAGCTCAGAGAGAAACTCAAGCGTAGAAGCGTTGGAGTAAAATTCGTCAAAAGAAGCTTCTCCCGCATGTTTCGTCATGTTATTGTAGAAAGTAAGGCGCAGTGGCGGATAAAGAAGCTGAAGCACGCTGAAATTCACAATCTGCTTTCTGCAAACTTGGTCAGCAAAAGAAGCCGAAAGACCACCCGTAATATTGTATTTCTCAAAGAAAAAATCGTTCAAAGTTCCGTTGACCGAAATATATGACGACTCAGAAATTTCACCGTAAAGCGGAATGTCCGCGGAGTATGAGTCTGGTCGTTCCATGTCGCAGAGCGTAACGCCGAAACCAGCGTCCTGAAAAAGCCTCGGAAGGACAAGAGTTCCTTCGGCGAACTGCTCCCGAAGAAGCCTTCCGTCCTTACCCATGCGCTCAGGCGTGTACTCGTAGCCTCCGAGCATGGACGGAAAAGCAGGAAAAGTGTTCGTACTGAAACTGACCGTGTTCGGGAAAAAAACGAATCCATCGAAAGATTTTTTTATATCAGGAAACTGCTCTATGATTTTCGGAAAATATGAGCTTATGGCGCGGTCAAGGAAAATTATGAGCACATTCTTTTCAGTCTTGCTCAAAGAGATTACAGGCCGAACAGCCTCCGCCTGCGTTTTTTTCCCGTCATAGCCAGAAGAAGCGTATTCTTTGAACGCACGGCTTATTCCAACCGTCTTATAAAGACCAAAAGAAAGCGATGCGACGAAAAGAACAGAGCTTATGCTTACAAGAATGGAAGATTTTTTCCTTAGAAGAAGAAGGAGGACGAAAAGAAAAATCGCGGAGAAGGCTGCAAGCGGAAAAATCGAGAAAAAAGGCGCGTAATTTCTTAGAACGCCAGTCCTGTCAAGTTGGAACGAAATGTTCATCGTACCGTAATCGTATTTGAACACGAATACATTCAAAAATGAGATTACAAGAAGTACGAAAAAAAGAGGCGGAAGAACCATGCGCACTTTTTTTCCGAACAATTTGTAGACCGCAAGCGGCCAGAACACGAAAAAACCAGAGAATACAAAAAACGCCGAGATTATGTACGAAACGGGCGACGGCGTGTTTCCCAAAAACGAAAATTCAACTGGGCTTGATGAAATAACGCTAGCAGGAATTACAAGCCCAGAAAGAAGCGCAAGCGAAAGGCCTGAGAGCGCAAGAAGAGTCGCTTTCTGAACTGATTTTTCATCGTCAGGCAAAACTGAGATTTCTTTTTTTGAAAGAAACGGCCTTACAACGCGAGAAAGCAAAATCGGGAAAAAAGTCACACAAAGCGTGAAAAGCGCGAACACGGAAACCTTCACGAACGAATCGTTTTTCTTGGCAAGAACAAGAGCCAGTAAAACAAGCATTGCAGAAATTATTCTGTGCAGAATGCGCCCTGGGTTTTTCATTTTCATAACAATATTCTTTGCGAGCGAAAAAATATTGTTCAGAATCCAGTAGATGACAAGCCCGCTTGGTGAATTGTACAGGAGAAAAAGAAACACGAGCGCAATTGCGCAAAGCTGAATCTTTTCGCGGGCTGGCGCGCCTTTTAGGTAGACAGCCCCCGAAACGAAGTTTATGAGCGTCATCAAAACAGGAAGCACATTAAGAGAAAAAGAGCCGAAGCGCAATAAGGAATCAGGCGCGCCTAAATCGCGGAAAATCCAGAAGCCGGCTCCACGCAGAAGCTCGCTGTGGCTCAAGTAATGGTAAGCCGCGATGAAAAAAGGAACTTCAATCAGAATCGAAAGAGAGCTTCGTAGCGCGTAGAACGGATGATAATGATTCATCTTGTAATAAGCCTGAAGCATCATAAAACGCTCGTCGCCCCTGAATGTTTTTTTTATCCTCTTGGTCATTGGCTCAAGTTTTTTCATTAACGCAAGCTCTTTGTCCCGCAAGCTGTCGGCCACCGTGTACAACGGAAGCGCGAGAAAATTTATAGCAAGACTAACGCCAAGAACAGCCCCGATTACTCCGGCAGCTTCAAATTTGACGATTATAAAACTGAAAACCCAATCAACTATGTATTCAATCGGTGAAATTACTATATTGTATAGAAACATAACTATACATTTATATCAGGTATAATAACATTTTGTCAAGAGCCTAATTCAGTTCTTTATGAAAATCGAAATAAAATGTATCATTTTTTTTCTATGACCGACTTATCAAACCTAAAAAATGAACTTAACGCAGAACAGTACGAAGCCGTAATGACAACGGAAGGCGCGATTCTTATAATCGCAGGCGCAGGAAGCGGAAAAACGCGCGTAATCACATTCAGAATCGCAAATATGCTGAACAAAGGAATCCCGCAAAGCCAGATACTCGCACTCACATTCACGAACAAGGCGGCCAGGGAAATGGAGGAGAGAATCAAGGAACTTACTGGAAAAAAACTTCCGATGCTCACAATCTCCACTTTCCATGCGTTCGGAGTCCGAATTCTCAGGCAGGAAATAGGCGCGCTCGGCTGGCGGGACAACTTCTCAATCTATGACGAAACTGACAGGAACTCGCTGATTAAAGAAACAGGCCGTGAACTGCGCTACAGTCAGGAAGCGATGGACATCTACAAAATCGGAGTTCTGTTCTCGGACATTAAGACCGGGCGCAAGAGCTGGAACCATGAAAACGCAATGTACAAGGAGCTTTTCGAGGGCTATCAGGAAGGGCTAAAGCTCTTCAACGCAGTTGATTTTGACGACCTCATAACGCTTCCGATAAAAATCTTCAAAGAGCATCCTGATATTCTTGAAAAATACAAAAGCCGGTTCAAATACATAATGGTGGACGAATTTCAGGACACGAGCCACCAGCAGTACGAGATGATGCACCTTCTTGCAGGAAAAAATGTTGCCGTAGTAGGGGACGATGACCAGTCAATCTATTCGTGGCGCGGTGCTGACTACCAGAACATAGTGAATTTTGAGAAAGATTTCCCTGATGTAAAGGAAATAAGGCTTGAGCAGAATTACCGCTCAACCGGAACTATCCTTGCGGCGGCGAACGGCGTTATAAAGCACAACACGAACAGGAAAGACAAGGAGCTTTGGAGCGGTAACGGAGAGGGAAAGCCGATTGAGATTTTCATGCCTCAGAACGAAACTGACGAAGCCGATTTCGTGATTGAATCGATAAGAGGAATCGCTCTTACGGAAAAGCGAAAATACTCGGACTTTTGCGTGTTGATGAGGGCAAACACCCAAAGCCGTGCACTGGAGGAAGCCCTGCTTTCAGAGAACATTCCGTACACGATGAGCGGCGGAACGAGCTTTTTCCAGCGCAAAGAAATAAAAGATGTAATCTCCTATCTGCGCGTAATCGCAAACCATGACGACGATGTGAACCTTCTGCGCATAATAAACACCCCGAGGCGAGGAATCGGAAGGGCCGCAATCGAAAAGCTGAACGAAGTGGCAAAAGCAGGCTCCTGCTCGCTCTGGGACGCAATTCAGAGCATAATCACAGCCTCCGAGATGTCAAGCACGGATTTGTTCGGGGAGAGCGAGAACACGAGCGACTTCACGGACGAGCAGTTTGAGAGTATCAAGGAGTTTTCAGAGCTGATTGAGAAAGGAAAAAATATGCTCGGAGGACACGGATTTTCAAAAAAAGCGCGCGCATTCATGGACGAAGTGCGGTACAACGACTACCTTATTGCGGAGAACCAAAAAAGCGAGAAAGCGGCGCGCTTCAAGATGATGAACATCGAAAGTCTCATGCAGTCTATGGAGAGGTACGAAAACAACCCGGACAACGAAAATCCGAGCCTTTACACTTACCTGAACAGGATTACCCTTCTGAGCCGCGATGAAATGGACGATGAGGAAGCAAGCGGAAAAGTGAACCTGATGACAATCCATGCGTCAAAGGGACTTGAGTTTCCAGTCGTATTCATAGTCGGGGCCGAGGAAGGGCTTATTCCCCACGGGCGCGCAGTCGATGAGGGCGGCGACAAGGCCGTTGAGGAAGAAAGGAGGCTTTTTTATGTTGCAATCACCCGCGCGCGCGACAAGCTCCTGATTTCATCATGCAGGGAAAGAAGGCATCTGCAGTCCGTCGTGGAGTCAAAACCGAGCCGGTTTCTTGATGAAATTCCTACGAACCTTGTTGAGTACCATGAGCCAAAGAAGGAACTTACCCCAGAAGAAACGGCGGAGATACTCGCCGCAATGATGAAGAAAAAATTCTCCAAGCCGATTGTTCCTGGATTCTGACCTGATTTACAAAAGCCCTTCCTTGCAATGAAGGAAGGGCTTTTTTTTGCAAAAACGAAACAGTCCGCACGATAAAAATAAAAATAGGAATTTTGAAAAAATCTGTGAGCTGGCATAAAAAAAGAAGCCCTGCTTTTAAGGCTTCCTTGAATATGGGGAGTGAGGGACTCGAACCCCCGAACCCGATAGGGAGCGGATTTACAGTCCGCCGCAATTGCCGCTATGCGAACTCCCCAATTTTAGCTGCCTGTAGGACTCGGACCCACGACCCCGAGATTACAAATCACGTGCTCTACCAGCTGAGCTAAGGCAGCGTTTAAGTGTTCCGTAACGGAATGATTAAATATTACAGATATTCAAAAAAAAGGTCAAGTACTTTGACAATTTTTTTTGATTTTTTTTTCGCAATCAGTTTCCTTTTCTGATTGGAACGGAGCCAAGGTCAAGCACAAGGCTGAAAGAATTTGAAAGCGTGTTTGAATCAAAAACAACTCCAACAGCAAAAAGCTGAACATAGTAAGTGTTCGTCTCCGAAGCAGAAGAGTTGTGGTTGTAATCAGAATCGCCGTTTACAGGCTCCACATTCGTATTTGTAGGGTCAGAAACATTATTGTTCGCATCATTGAAAAAATCAAAAGATTTTGAATTTCCATTCCGATATGGAACAAAAGAGCCGTCAGTACCGAATTTTCCGCCGATTACACACGCACGGCGAGTGTACATATCGTCCCCTGAATAAGATTCGTTTCCTTTGTAAGTTTTAAGGCGTATCCTGATTCTTTTATTAGAGCCTGATTTCGTTACAAAAACAGTATCTGAGCCACGGTTGGTTCCCAACGGCTGAAATGTATAAGACTCTATCATTCTTGTGGCAGCCGAAGTTCCATTTGAGGCAGTGTTCACGGCAAGAATTGAATTTCTCTGCGAGACGAGCGTAGAATAATTATTATAGATTTTATAATACACATCAGTACCGATGAACGAAGCTGCCTGATTGGACTCCGCAGTCGTAAAATCACTGTACCATGTCAAATAATCAGAATTGTAGTAAAGCGGGCTGTTGTTCGTAACGGAAGGCTCCGAAACATATGTGACCTCATCAAGCCCGCAGGCGCAAAAAATCCCCAGACAGAACAAAATAAAAAGAGAACGCATTTTTGTTGATGTCCGGGTAAAAATCATTTCTTATAAGGCTACAGAAAGCTTTACTGAATCTTTCCAGAAGTTTTCAAAGCAATAAGCCTTGATTTTGAAAGATTAGCCCAGCTTGAGCTTGGATGAAGCGAAATAGCTTTCTCATATGCGTTTTTCGCATCGTCAAAATTATTTTTCGTTTCATTAAGACGACCAAGGTTGAACAAAGCCTTATCAATAAGAACGAAGTCATCATCCTCGCAAGCTTTCTTCATATATGAAACAGCTTTTTCTGAATCGTTCAGATTCTCCGCACACACAGCCGCATTGTAGAAAGAATAATATGTTGTATAGGCATTTTTCTTTGCTTTCGCAGCTGAATCCCAAAGGCTCATTGCCTTCTCGAACTCTCCTTTGCTGAAAGAAATCTCAGCAAGAAGCATTGATGCTCGAAGACCAACTACACCAGATTTTTTGGTGAGCGGCTCCAGTTTTGCGGAAGCCTCATCAAAACGAGCCTTTACGCCGGCATCATCTAAATCAGCAACATCCTTTGTAAGGACATAATAAATCGTATCAACCTGCTCAATTCCAGATTCAACGGCTTTTGCGTGGATTGTAACTCCGACAATCACACCAACAATAACAACGACAGCAGCAATAACAATACCAGTAACAAGCTTTCTTGATTTTATGAGCATATTGCTCAAAGTTGTTTCAAGCGTTACCGTCTCATTCTTATCACTCATTTTTTCACTCCTAAAATTTAACTTCTTATAGTTTACCGCAAATCAAGGTCTTTAAGCAAACGGGAAACATATGTTCGTTGCACACCAAGCAGTTTTCCCGCCGCAGTCTGATTCCATCCGCTTTCCACAAGAACTTTCTTGACATAGAAAGATTTGAATTTCATCACGACATTTCTGAGGGATTTATCTTTTTCCTCGTAGAAAAATTCTTCTGCGACAGTCTTAATGTCGTCTGAAGAAAAATCATCACGAAAAAAATCCCTTCCGAAATCATCAACCTGAATATACTCAGAGCTGCTTTTTATGCAAGCCCTCTCAACCGCGTTCTTAAGCTCGCGGATATTTCCCGGCCAATAATAATTGGTAAGGACATTCATAGCAGGCTCAGAAAATCCCCTGAACTTTTTGCCCAACTCCACGCTTGATTTTTTCAAGAAATACTCAGCCAAATTGCAAATGTAAGCTTTTCTTTCCCGCAATGGCGGAACATTCAGAGGAAAGACACTGAGCCTGTAATAAAGCCCGGATATGAACTTTCCCTCGTCAACCAGTTTCAGTAAATTTTTCCCGGCAGAAGCTATTATTCTGACATCAGCCGAAAAAAAATCCTCCGTGCCGCGTTTTCGCACGGTCTTGCTCTTTATGAACTCAAAAAGTCTCTCTTGCACCGGAACAGAAAGATTTTCGATGCAATCGAAAAACAAAGTGCTTCCGTCAGCTTTCGCCAACAAATCGTCAAGCATAGAAACATCCCCAAGAGAGCAGTTGAACATAAAAAATTCTCGCGCCCGCCTCGGACTTTTTTCATGGATTTTTCTTGCCACAATTTCTTTGCCTGTGCCTTTTTCTCCGCAAACCAAAACGATTGCGCCCGTTTTTGCAATCTCATCGATTACCTCCAAAATGTCGGGAACAAAACAAAAATCAGCTGAACTTTCGCCTTTTGACTCCAGTAACGCCGTACACATTATTTTCTCGTCAAAATAGGAAATAGCATTTGAATAAACTTGCCCTGCTTTCTTCAAAAAAAACTCAAGGAGATTGCAATCATTTTTTTTGAAAGATTTTTCTCCAGGTTTTCCATAAAGAATAATAGCCCCACCGCATTTTCCATCACAGAAGAAAGGCATCGCAACCAAATTTGAATACATGGCACAGTCATCAATTTGGACTGAAGAAAAGAATTCTTTGCTCGATGCCTCATTGCGGAAAACTAACCTTTCCTTATTTTTTACGACCCAATCTGCCACAGCGTTACTGTCATGGCTTCCGTCCCCAAAAGAAACAAACTCCTGTTTCACGGAACAAGCACAGCACAGCTTTTTTGTTATCTTGTCTACAAGAAAAAAAGAGCCGCTTTCACAAAGAAGAAGAGCCATCGCTGACTTCACGATTTGAAGAAGCAATGACTCTTTGTCACTAAAACTAGAATTTAGATTGCACATTTCATCGATGAGAGATTTCAATTGTCTTGAATCAAACGAATCAACTTCTCTCATCAATGCAAATTAGTTTTTTCTCAAAGCATCTGCGAAAGGATTATATGATTCGTTGTCATTATCTGCTGACGAAGCCATATATTTTGAGATTTCCTTTCTGTCCTGAGCTTTTTTGAATTCTTTTACTGAGAATGCAACTCTTTCCCTTTCTACGCTGACATCAACAACATAAACATTGATTTTATCACCAACATTGTATTTTTTCACAGCTTCTTCAAAAGGAACATCCTTGTCATCGCTAAGGTTTGACTTGTTCACAAGCCCCTCAACGCCACACGGCGCTTTTACGAACACGCCATGCTCAGTTATTGATGTAATTTCTCCTTCAAGAGTTGAGCCAGCCTTGTACTCCTCCGCAAACTTAATCCACGGATTTTCCGTCAGCTGTTTGATACCAACAGTAATTCTGTGTGCAGGTGCATCAACATCAAGAATCTTGACATCAATTTCCTGTCCTTCCTGAAGCTCACTGCCAGGGTGCTTAACTTTCTTTGTCCAAGAAATATCTTCGCCTCTCAGGAAGCCATCGATACCTTCCTCAAGCTGCACGAAAGCACCATTGTTCGTGAATTTTACGACTTTTCCATGAACAACAGAGTCTACAGGATATTTCTCTGCAATAGTATCCCACGGATTCTCAGTAACCTGCTTCAAACCGAGAGAAACTCTTCCAGCCTGAATGTCATAACCAAGAATCATACATTTCACTTTATCGCCAATTTTTACAACATCTGAAGCCTTGCTGACTTTCTTAGTCCAGCTGAATTCAGAAATATGCGCAAGTCCTTCGATTCCTTCCTCAAGCTCAATGAATGCACCAAAATCAGTAAGTTTTGTTACAGTACCTTCAACGATGTCTTTCAAATGGAATTTTTCCTCAAAATGTACCCAAGGATCTTCCGTAAAATGCTTAAGCGAAAGATTAATTCTTTTTTCAGCAGGATCAAGCCTAATTACTTTCAGCTCAATTTCCTGACCTTTCTTAACGAAATCTTTAGGGCGTGTAACATGTCCCCAGCTCATATCGTTGATATGGAGCAAGCCATCGAAACCACCAATATCAATGAACGCACCAAAACTTGTGAAGCTTTTGACAGTACCTTTTACAGTAGCTCCAACCTGAGTTTCGGCAAAGAACTTATCTCTGGCGGCCTCAACAGTCTCCTCCAGATACTTTCTTCTGTTCACAACTATATTCTGTTTGTTTTCTGAATAAAGTCTTTCGATATAAAATTTTGAAACTATGCCAATGAGCTTTGAAGGATTCTCAACTTTCTGACTATCAGACTGACTAATAGGAAGGAACGCATGAATATCACCACCAAGACTTACATCAAAGCCACCCTTAACCTCTTTCTCAATCTTTCCCTCTACAGGCAGTTTCTCATCGCTGGCCTTTCTGAGGTCTTTCCAGACCTGCTTTGCCTTCGCCTTTGCAAAAGAAACCTCTGGTCCGTTGCGACCTTCAAGTTTTACAAGAACAACAGCAATTACATCGCCCTCTTTCGGCAATTCTCCAGCAAACTCAGAAACAGGAATTTTTCCTTCTGACTTATAACCAATATTAATAAAAACAAGGTCATCTGTAACCTGAATTACAGTGCCGTCAACAAGCTGCCCATCTTCTAAAGTTTTAAAACTGTTTAGAGACTCCTCTAATTGTGTCTGCAATGATCTTTTTGAAGATTCATTATTTTCCACTTCCATCTGTGCCATAAATAACCCTTAAAAATTAATTTTGCTTAAAATTATTTCACAAACTTTGTCAATAGTCAAGTCAGAAGTATCGATATAAAAAGCATCATCAGCTTTTTTCAAAGCACCTTCCGCCTTATTTCTATCAATTTCATCGCGTTTTCTTATAGATTCTTTTATTTCTTCAAGCGTCATGTTGCTTACGCCTTGGTCAAAACGGCGTTTTGCCTGAACATCAATCGATGCGTCCAGATAAAACTTATACTCGGCGTTCGGAAAAACAACGGTTGTCATGTCCCTGCCCTCGCATATAATGCTCTGGCTTTTCGTAATCTCACGCATCCGCTCATTTACAAGATGCCGCACAGATATTATAGAAGAAACCTGCGCAACTCTTTTGCTCACATCATCATTGTGAAGGCTGTCCTCAACATCAACTCCATTCAGAAAAAGTCTTGAATTCACATAATCAAGCTGCTGTTTTTTGCAAAAATCAATTACGACTTTCTCATCAGAAACTGCAATATCCGTAGAATTCAGAGCAAGCGTAAGAGCGCGGTAAAAACTTCCGCTATTCAAATATGTTATGTTCAATTTTTTCGCAATAATTGAAGCAATAGTTGACTTGCCAGTTCCAGCAGGTCCATCAATAGCAATAATCATAAAGTCCCCCTTAATTTTTACAAATTGACAAAAGTTCTTTCAGCTCGTCCGAATTCAAATCCCTGTATTCACCAGGTTTAAGATTTCCGATTTGAACATTTCCAATCCTAACCCTTTTGAGCATTTTTATCTGAACTCCGGCATCAGCAAAAACACGCCTGATTTCGCGGTTTTTGCCTTCAACAAGAACAACTCGCATTTTTCTGGATGTTATTTCCTCAGCATTTTTCGCCTTATAAAAAACCCCTTCAACACGAAGCCCTTTTTTAAAATTCTCAGCAAGATCCCGCGGGAAAGGCATGGCAGAGGTGACGATATACTCTTTCTCGACTTCAGCACTGGGATGAGAAAGCCGTCTGGCAAAATCTCCGTCATTGGTAAAAATTATAATGCCGCAAGAAAACATATCAAGCCGTCCGACATTGTAAAGCCGCTCGGAATAAGCATCTTTCAGAAGCTCAACAGCCGTCTCGCGCCCCTTCTCATCAGACTGGGTGCAAACATACCCCACTGGCTTATTGAGCAGCACATACCGCTTGGTTTCTTCCACGAAGATTTGCTTTCCGTCCACAAGAACAATATCGTTTTCAGAAACTTTCGTGCCAAGCTCCGTAACGACTTTTCCGTTTACTTGAACTCTTCCATCTGCAATTATTTTTTCGCTCGCCCTTCTGCTTGCAACACCACAATGCGCAAGAAAAGCCTGCAAGCGAACGACATTATGATTATCGGGCAAGAACGAACCTCTCTTCTTCTTTTTCATCCAGCCTTGGCAACTCCGCGATTGAATTCAACTTGAAAAATTTGAGGAATTCTTTTGTAGTACCAAACTGAACAGGCTTTCCAGGAGCGTCGTTCTTTTTTCCAACCTCCTGAATAAGCTGTCTCTCAATGAGCATCCTTATCATGTTATCGGGGGAAACCCCGCGTATATGCTCAATCTCTGCCCTAGTAACAGGCTGCTTGTACGCAATTATCGAAAGCGTTTCAAGCGCAGAGCGGGAAAGCTTTCCCTCATTCCTGTTACCGTATTTTTCTTTCAAAACATCCCAGTTCTCCCGCTTAGGCGTAAGAATCCAGCCGCCCGTAATCATGGAAAGTTCTATTCCTGAATTATCCGCCGAATACTTTTCTTTAAGAAGCGCAAGACAATCCTCAACAATATCCGCAGAAATCCTTGCCGTGCGAGAAATCACATCAACGGACAAAGGCTCGCTTTCCAAAAAAAGGACAGTTTCAACAAGACCCGCCTCTTTCTCGATATTCGCAGGAACTTGTGTTTGAGTATTTTCAGTTTCGTTTTCTATGCTTTCTATGCTGCCCTGTACCGGCATATTTTTATATCTCCAAACAATTTGTTCTGATAAATCTCCGCAAGTTTTTCCTTCACAGCCTCAAGAACTGCCATAAACGCACAAATGACATCAAGCTTGCTGCCCGCGCGAACTATAAGATCCGAGAAAAAGCACTCCCCGCGCTGCTCAAGGAATTCTGCCATCAAAGTCTTTTTTTCGTTCACAGAAATCTCCTCATTCATATCAAGAACGCGGGCATCATTGAATGATGAAATCAAATTCCTGAACATTTTCTGCATCTGGTCAAGAAGATTCCAAGTATCAACTTTTTCCCATATATCTTCCCTGCTTTCCTCGGGAACTGCGCGGTGGATTTTTTTTCTCTCAAAGTTCCATTCGTTCAAATCCTCTTTCTCCTCCATAAGAGAAGACAGCTTCTTGAATTTCTGGTACTCGATAAGCCTCTCAACAAGCTCGTCCCTCGGGTCATCAAAATCAAGACCTTCGTCAACAGAGCTGTCCACAGGAAGCATCATCCTGCTCTTTATATAGATAAGTTTAGCGGCCATTGCATAAAAATCGCTCAGGTCGCCCAAATCCACAGAAACCGCAAAATCCAGATATTCCAAAAACTGCTCTGTTATTTCAATAATCGGAATATCATACACATCTATTTTTTTTTCATGTATCAACGCCCACAATAAATCAAGAGGTCCCTCGAACTCTCCGATTTTATAGGACATTTTTTTTTCGGACTGCTCATTTTGAACTTGACTTTCGCTCATAATTCCTCAAAACGAAGAATTTTTTCTATATCATCAGTATTTAGTTTCCCAAAATCAGAAAAAAATCCTTCATATCTTTCAGAATCGGCATTTTTTTCCAAAACCTCAAGCAGCGGAACAAGAACAAACGCCCGCTCCTTTATTCTCGGATGCGGGATTTCAAGCGTTTCAGAATATATCGTCCTGTCACCAAAGATTTCTATGTCAATATCGATTGACCGCGGACCGTTCCGAATTTCACAAGCCCGGTTGCGCCCGAGAGAAGCCTCAATCTGGTGAATCTTATCCAAAAGCTCAAAAGGGTCTGTGTCTTCGATGAAACCAGAAACAACCATATTGAAGAATTTTTCCTGATTCTCCACATACATAGGCTTCGTCAGGTAAACGGCCGAATATGAAAAATCTGAAAGCAAATGAGAAAGTTTTTTACAAGCAGCGCGCAAAAGCTGGAGCGGAGCGAGTCTGCCCCACCCCTTGTTTGAGCCAAGCCCAAGAACAACAAATTCTTTCATTATCAGAACAAAGCGTCGTCCGGAGAAACGGTCGGAGGCTCACTTGCCAGAACCTCAGCCTTCGGTTCTGACTTGGACTTTGTTTTTGGCTCAGGCTTCTCAGCTTTTTCGCCCTTTTCGTCTTTTGAAGATGATTTTGCCGCCTTAGCAGCCTTTTCCTGCTCAGGATAAACAGCAACCCCCTCTTTTGTCCGAAGCACCTGTCCTGGGAAAAGCTGCTCGCGGATTTGCAGCTCGACGGAGCGCGCATAATCCGGATTCTGCTCAAGAAAATTAATCGCATTCTCTTTTCCCTGACCAACTTTCTCGTCACCACGCGTGTACCATGCGCCGCGCTTGTCGATGAACCCGTGCTTAACGGCGGAGTCAAGAAGAGAGGCCGTAGCGGAAACACCTTTTCCGAAGTAAATATCAAGCTCCACCTTTCTGAACGGCGGAGCAACTTTGTTCTTAACAATTTTTACCCTGACGCGGTTTCCTACGGCATCTTCCTCACCTTTTCCGTCAATAGACTCGATGCGCCTTATCTCAAGGCGAATCGACGAGTAGAATTTAAGCGCGTTTCCTCCGGTCGTAGTTTCAGGGTTTCCGAACATAACACCAATCTTCATTCGGATTTGATTTATGAAGACGATTATGCACTTGGATTTTCCTACGATTGCGGTAAGTTTTCTGAGAGCCTGACTCATAAGGCGCGCCTGAACGCCCATTACGGAGTCTCCCATTTCGCCTTCTATTTCTTTCTGCGGTACAAGGGCAGCAACAGAATCGATGACGATTATATCGACTGCCCCAGAACGAACGAGCGTCTCTGCGATTGAAAGAGCCTGCTCGCCAGAATCAGGCTGAGAAAGGTACAAGTTCTCAACATCAACGCCAAGATTTTTTGCGTAAACGGGATCCAGCGCATGCTCCGCATCTATGTAAGCCGCAAGCCCACCAAGCTTCTGAGTTTCTGCAACCGCATGAAGCGCGAGCGTAGTTTTTCCGGAGCTTTCAGGTCCGTACATTTCGATAATTCTTCCGCGCGGATACCCTCCCACGCCCAGAGCCTCGTCCAAAAGGATAGAGCCTGTGGGAACGACATCCACAGAAGAAGTATCAGTCTGGCTTCCCATTTTCATAAGCGAGCCAGCTCCGAACTGTTTTTCAATCTGAAGTCTTGCGGCCTCAAGAGCTTTCAATTTTTCCGACATATCCGCTGCCGGAGCGTTTTTTTCAGCCATAGTTCCACCTTGAAATTAATTTTTTCTTCATACTAAAGTTGCTGCCCGAAAGCGGATTTTCATTTAGAAAACAAGTTTCAAAACAGCCCACTATTATAGGGTCAAAGAATTTCACTTTTTGACATCATTTTTTTATAATTTTTTGTTATATCAGCATTTTTTTCAGCGCACGGACTGATAATAATTTCTTTCCCTGATGAACACTCGCCCACCCTCAAAATTTATGCTTCCAAAAATCTTTATAGGCTTCCTTGAGTCAACGGGCGGAAGAGGTACAAAATCAAATTTCACAGGGATTCCGAGCATTTTGTTATTGTTATTGTCCTCAATAATCAAATCAAACTGATACAGACCGCTCTCGACAACCTCATTCATAACGCGCCCCTCCCAGTAAACGAAGCAGCCCGAATAAAGCACAGGCTCTTCCAGAACCTGCTGAATCGTAAAGCTGTCCTTTAGGTTCATCAAATCAGGTTCTTCCAGAAGTTTCTCCGCCTCGGAAACCTGATTTTTTACCTCGCTCGACGCATTTGAGTTCAAAAGTCTGTTTATTTCGACTCTGGCAGCATTGTCCCGCTCTTCCTCTATAAAAGATTTTATCTTTTTCCAAGATTTTTTTATCTCGCTGTCTTTTAGCTCATAAACAGTATCTGCGTCATCATCAAAAATATTGGAATAATTCTGGACGGATGTATACCCGCTCCAGTCAACATTCCTGCTTGAGCCTGTGTGTTTTCCAGAAAAAAACAATATTCCGAGAGCAAGCAAAACGCCGAAAACGCCGGCAAGAATTGAAAACCCGATTATATCAGGATTCACTCCGAGCGGCGGATAAAATTTTTCAATTTCACCGCTGTCCAAAAGCCGGACAATTTCTTCTGGAGTGCCCTTTTTCTCAAGAAAATCAAGTCCCCTCTTTGCAAGCTCGTTCTCAGGGTCGGCCTCTTGCACCTCAATATACTTCTGGGTAGCTCTGATTGTATCCCCGCGCCGCAAATACAGCACGGCGAACGCATTCATAAGCAAAGTGTTCGTAAGACTGATTCTGTTCGCTTTCTCAAAATAAGCCTTCGCGTTTCCAGTGTCGCCCAGATAAAGACATGCGATTCCAGCCGTAAGGTAATAATCAAACAAACCTTTGCACCGCTCAGAATATTCGTCCGCAGAAAGCTCTTTTCCCCTGATTGACAGAGACTCCTCCAAAGTCGAAAGCCCCTCCTCCAGAATAGAAAGTGCCTCGCCGAACTTCCTTCTTTTCATAAATCTTTTTGCTATGTCAAGTGATGTTCTACCCATGTTTATCTGCCCTGAACTTTAATCGATGCTTCATTACGGAGCTTGAAACTCCTAAGCTTGCGGTCGTACTCTTCTTGCGCCGCAAGGCTTTCCTCTCCGATAACTTTCAGTAGGTAAAGCAATTTTTCTTCTCGCGCCCTGTTCTCAATGAGCATGATTTTATACTTTGCGTCCTGAATATTCTCGTTCTGCGGAAAGTCACAAACAATCTTCTCATAAAGTGGTTTTGCCGCATCAAAATTATACTCGCAAAAGAACGATTCCGCCATAAAATACAAGGCATTCCCATAAAGGAAACTGTCAGGATTTCTCCTACAAAACTCGCAAAGATAAAGAACCGCGCTCTCATTGCGTCCGAGCTGATGAAGGAGTTTTCCGTTCTGGTACATTATATGCGGAAAATAGGGACTTGAATCATAAGCGTCAAGAAAACGCCCGCAGTCGGCCTGCGCCCCCTTAAAATCGCCAAGCTGGACTTCGCAGTGAACGAGAAGATACAGAGTTTCGTCCGTAAGCTCTCCCAGAGCCTGAGCTTTTTTGAAAAAAAGCACGGCGGACTCCCAGTCCTCGTTCGCATAGGCAGCGCAGCCAAGCGACACAGGCGTATGCGCGCTAAGAAAAACCAGCGGAAAAATACAGAAAAGAGAAACAAAAATTATTTTTTTCTTTTCTCTCAATACTCCCACTTAAAATCTCCGTTAAAAAATGCAGAGCCTGAAACGACAATATCCGCGCCCGCGTTAACTACGGAAGCCACAGTTTCGTTGTTAACGCCGCCATCAACGGAAATAAGGAAGCTAAGCCCTTTCTCGCGCCTTATCGAATCAAGAAGACGGATTTTCTCAACGCAGCCCGGTATGAGCTTCTGCCCCCCGAACCCCGGGTTTACAGTCATAACAAGCACAAGGTCAACATCGCCAAGAATCTCGGAAAGCTGCGACACAGGCGTTGACGGAACAAGGGACACGCCAGCCTTTACCCCAAGGCTTTTTATATGCTGAATGAGCCTGTGGACATGAACCGTAGACTCAACATGAAAAGTTATCATGTCCGCTCCGGCAGAAGCGAAAGAATCCACCATAGTCTCAGGCTTCTCCACCATAAGATGGACATCGAACGCAAGAGAAGTGCGCTTTCTCAGAGACTTTACCACAGGCTGCCCGTAGCTTATCTGAGGGACGAACTGCCCGTCCATCACATCAATATGAACGATGCCGGCAGGAGATGACTCTATTTTTCTTAATGCAGAGGCAAGGTCAAAAAAATCCGCCGAAAGAAGCGACGGCGCCAATACTACTTTTTTCATTATTATGCTGTTCCAACCAAAAAGATATTATCAAACAATAGAAGATTTGTAAACTGTTTTTTGATATAAGACTATATTTTTAATCGTGAGTTTTTATAGTAAAAACTATTCTAAAACAAAGGTAAAATTAAAAAGCAACCACAACCAAACAAAAAGAATAGACCCACTGGTCTTGAGTAATTTTTCAGGCTAAAGCCTTGCAAAATTTCGGAAAACTGAAGTTTCCGAACAGCTCTAATAAAAATATCAAAATTCTTTGCACAAACATATTGACATTATTTTACAAAAACAGTATAAACTTTACCCCAATTTTACAAAAATTTCATCATTCCTTGACTAAAAATCCCATTCTGATATAATTAGAAATGAAAGATATGGATATTCAAACAGACGAAGATTTGTCAGAGGCATATTCCATCCTTGAGAAAGGTGATGTTGAAGGGGCAAAGACCGTACTCGGAAGAATTTTCGAGGCGCAGCTCCAAGGAAAAAAACAAAACCTGCCAGCTCAGGAAATTCGGTTTGCCATTTGGTGCTGCTCCTTTTGGAAAAATTCACTGAACAGCTTTCTGGGAAGGGAAAACATAGAGCGCGGGGATAGTATCTTTAATCAATGGAAGTTGTTTCTAGATTCAAAGAACGCGCAGGAAGGAAAAAACTTCACGAAAGCATTCTTTGCCATCCAGAAAGGCGTGTTCTCAAAGGCACTCGATGCATTCTCGCTGTCTGAGAACGAGAGCAATCCTTTCCAAAAATCCGAGCTTTTCAGGAAGCAGGGAATGTGCCTGAAAAAGCTAGGGGAATATGAGAAAGCCATACGGAGCATGACGGAGGCAAATGCCCTCACGCCGTCATCAGCTCCGGTTCTCGCTGAGATGGCAGACTGCTTTGCGCTGCTCGGAGAAGAAAAGAAGGCAAAAGTTCTTTTCAGGGAAGCATTTTTCATAGACGCTTCTAAAATCGACATTGACTTTCTTGACTCAGAGCTTATCCACTGCCTTATAAGGCAGGCAAAGGAAAATGGCAAGTCAGGGAACATGCTCCTTGAATGGATTCCAGTCTACGGGGTGCTTTACGGCGTATTCAATGTAAAACGCGAACTTACCCTGACGGAAGTTTCAAGGCTCAAACAGCAGATTTTCGACAAGGAAAATGAACTGAAAAATCCTGCGAACGATTCGGCTGTTTTGATTCCAAGGCTTATCAATATGTATTTTTGGCTCATCGATCATTACACGAGGTCCGGGTACAGGCTAGGCATAGACGAGTGCTTAATTCAAATCCGGGTACATGATGAGAATGTATACAAAATGTATACGGGCACAAAATAGAACGAAACCACAAAGGCTTTCCAGCCTGACAAACAGGAGAACTTTATGTCAGAAGAACTTGTACAGTTGGTTCAGAACAAACTTAAAGAAGACACATGGACGCGTGTTGGAATCAGCAACTACACTAAAAACAATCTCATAGAGCTTACGGAGATTGTTGAGAAAGCGCGCGCCACAGGCAAAACGGACGAAGTTAAGGCAGTGTGCGATGAGCTTCTGTCCCACACAAGGGACAGTATCACCGCGCTTTATATCTCAGGAATGCTCGGCCTGAAAAAAGGCACGCTTGACAACTCGAACCTTGAGGAACTTGTGGATATTTTCTCCAATAACCACAAGCAGGATGTGGTCATCTATATGTGCGAGACAATTTTGTCCGATGACGCGTCCAATATGTTCGCCCTCAGGACTCTTGCAAAAAGCTACGAGGACGGGGACAAAAAATGGGAGATTTTTGAAAAAATCGTAAAGCTCGACTTTCAGGAAGCTGAAATCGCAAAAAAACTTGCCAACCACTATGACGACCTCGGAGACACGGAAAAAGCGAACGATTTCTATAAAAAAGCTCTACTTCGCTTCATCAACACGAACAAGCCTAATTCTGTCTCAGAAATGTGGTCAAAGCTCATAGAGCGCATTCCCGATGACTTTGATTTTTTCATGCTGGCAGAGCGCAAGATCGCAAGCCTCATAGGAAACACGAAGAGCATCGACCTTCTGAGCGAGCTGTATACCAAGCATTACAAGCCCAACGAAAAATGGGACACAGCAATCGAAATCATAAAGACTATTCTCTCTATGGATTCAAAAGATATTTGGGCACGCCGGGAGCTTTCTGAGTGTTACGCCAAAAAGTACGCGAACCAGCCTAATGTTCAGGAGTACATCAGGGACTCAAACCTTACACAAAGTTTCCGCAATGTGTTTGAGGCAATAAATGACTTTGAAAAGCACATTGCGTTCGATGTGAAGAACTTCGTGTTCCACAGAACTTGGGGTGTTGGCGTAATCAAGAAGGTCGAGAACGATACGCTCACAATCAATTTCGGAAAGAAAAACGGCGTAAAGGACATTTCGCTCAAAATGGCAGTGAACGCGCTCCAGCCTCTCGCAAAAGACCATATCTGGGTTCTCAAGGCAACGAACAAAAAAGAGGAGCTTTCCAAAAAAGTCAAGGATGACCATATCTGGGCTCTCAAAACAATCATCAAGAGCTTCGGAAACAGCTGCGACTTCAAGAAAATAAAAGCAGAGCTTGTTCCGTCAATACTCACCCCGGGCGAGTGGACTAGCTGGAACTCAAAGGCAAAGAAAACGCTCCAAGACGACTCTTCTTTCGGTGTAAACCCGAACAACATAAACGAATACACTGTCCGTGACGGAAAAATAACATCGGAGGAAAAACTCAGCAACGAATTCAGGGCGCAAAAGCAGTTCTACCAGAAGATTGACATCATCATGCGCTTCGTGGACGACGAGACTACTGACAAAGAAAGCGAGCTTTTCATGAATATGTTCAGCTACTTTGCGAACTACCTCAAATCATTCAATGTGATTGACGATCAGGTTGTAGCCTCTTACCTCGTAGTTACGGAACTTGTGAACAGATTCCCGGCTCTTGGTTTCCAGCCTAAATTCACTTTCGCAGAGCTTTACGATGAAATCGAGTCTCCGAAAGAAATGTACCTGAGCTTCAAGGACTCAAAGAACACTTCGCTCAGAGATGATTTCCTTGAGAAAATCAAGCTGCTGCCGAACTGGGACGATGAGTACATCAAGCTTTTCCCAACCGCGCTCAAAATCAATATGATTACGGCTCTCATAAACAGCGGTCATGTGGAGGATGTCCATAAGCTCGTTTCTGCTTCGTTCAGCGACTTCCGGGGCTACAGGGACGCAATTCTCTTCTTCTTTGAAAAATGCAGGAATGAGGAGTGGTTTAATGGCGCGAATGTTCCGCTCCAGAAGCAGCTCATCGCAATCGTGAACATAATCGCGCATTGCTACCGTGAGATTGACAACCACCTTGACTCAACGGAGAACAAGAAGATTATCAGGAACGCCACCAAGATGCTCTTCGACAAGGATACGACCGTATACGCTGACTACATGATGTCATGCGACAAGGAAAACATGCTCCATATGTACAGGATTGTCAATGACATCGTTGAGTTTGACGCCGACATAAAGAGCCGTCTGCGAAACAAAATCCTTGAGAAGTATCCGGATGTTCAGTTCACTCAGGACTCAAAGAACGAGAAGAACTCAAACAAGCCGAAGGGAATGCTCGTTACGGCACAGAAACTTTCCGAAAAGCGCGCTCTGGAAGAGAAAATGCAGACGGAGGATATGCCGAAGATTGCTCAGGAAGTTGCTTGGGCAAAAGAAAAGGGCGACTTGAAAGAAAACGCCGAGTACATTGCGGCAAAAGAAGCACAGCACAAGCTCAGCGTGGACTTGAAGAGACTTCAGGAAGAGCTTGGGCGCGCAACAGTCTTCGACCCGACTACCGCAACGGCTTCTTTCATCTCATTCGGAACGGAAGTCATCCTTCTCAACAAGGATTCCGGAAAAGAGGAGAAATACACGATTCTCGGTCCTTGGGAGTCAGATCCTGAGAACGGAATCATATCGTACATGTCTCCGTTCGGAAACGCGCTCCTTGACCACAAAGTTGGCGATGCGTTCTCGTTCAAGATTGGTGAGAACAAAACCGCTTACGAAATTAAGGACATTAAGGTAATGAAGTTCTAACAAGCCTTATTCTGAAAAAGGCTCCAAAAATATAATGCGGCAGATCCGTTGCATAGAAAAATTCTTGCATCGGACTAGCCGCATTTTTTTTTCGACAAATCAATATTTTCATCATATAATTTGTAAAAGAAAACGGCTGTTCGGAAAACTGAGTTTTACGAGCAGCTCTAATATAATCGAGGAGATTTTCTAATGAGAGATTTGCAAAACATAAAAATTGCATATATTGGAGGCGGCTCAAAACTATGGGCAAGAGTGTTTATGAATGATTTAGCTCTTGCAAAGGATATATGCGGTGAGATTGCCCTATATGATATTAACAAGGAAAGTGCAGTTCTTAATCAAAAAATTGGTGAGCGTATCAATCAGACTAAGGAGGCTGTCGCAAAATGGAACTACACAGTGCATGACACTATCGATACGGCTTTGCAAGGAGCGGATTTTGTCGTCATCTCAATTCTTCCAGGCACTTTTGAGGAGATGAGAAGCGATGTTCACGCGCCTGAACGATATGGCATTTACCAGTCCGTAGGAGACACATCAGGCCCAGGCGGTGTTCTTCGCAGTATGCGCACAGTACCAGCCTATGAGGGATTCGCGCTAAAAATAAAAGAGCATTGCCCGAATGCATGGGTCATCAATTTTACGAACCCGATGACGAACTGCGTAAAGACGCTGTATGACATATTTCCTGAAATAAAGGCTTTCGGCTGCTGCCATGAAGTGTTTCACACACAAAAATTCCTTTGCTGCGTACTTCATGAGCAACTTGGAATCCCGCAGCCGGACAGGACGGAAATCTACACGGATGTTTCGGGCATAAATCATTTCACATGGTTTACGAAAGCTACTTACCACGATGTTGATATTATGAAACTTCTTCCAGATTTTATCGAAAAATATTTTGAGCGTGGCTTTTATGAGGAAGGTGCTTTTGACCAGTGGAAAACTGATATGTTCGCTTATGCGAATCGTGTCAAAATGGATATGTTCATGCGCTACGGAGCTTTGGGGGCTGCAGGAGACAGGCATCTGGTAGAATTTATGAACAACAACTGGTACTTAAAAAATCCTTCAATGGTAGAGTACTGGAAATACAGGCTTACTACAGTTGATTTCAGGATAAAGCAGCAGGAAGAAAAGATTAACGAATCTATCGCAATGGCAGAAGGCAAAAAGCCCGTGAAAGTAGAAAAATCTTCTGAAGAAGCCGTAGAGCTAATGCGGGCTATATTAGGTCTTGAAACACGGGTTTCTAATGTCAATCTGCCAAACTACGGTCAAATGCCAGGCTATCCGCTTGGAGCCGTAGTAGAAACGAACTGCGTCTTTTCAAATGACTGCGTAAAACCCGTGACGGCATCACCATTGCCTCAAGGCCCCAGGGCATTGGTCATGCACAACCTTCTGAACAATGAAACTCTCTATCAGGGAATAAAAGAGCGGAATCCAAAAATAGTGTTCCAGTCTTTTATAAACCAGCCTCTTTGTTCTACACTGAGCTTTGATGATGCAAGAGCACTATATAACACAATGGTTTCCAATACAGCCTCATATCTTCCGAAAGAACTTGCGCAAACGATATGAGCGGAAAATAACACTGAAAATCAGTTTTTCAACTGCCTTTGCAAGCCCAGGACACCGCCGTGTGACTTACAAGGGCAGAAAGCTTCTATGCCTGAACAAAAACGCACTCAAGGTTCGGGAGGTCTATCTTTGATGATTTGACCATAATCTCATCGTTCAGCTCGCATTTTGTTCCAGAAATGAATGTTTCCATTCCAAGAGCCGGAATATAGAACTGGGCAAGTTTTCCCTGTTTGTCAACGCACACTGCCCTTCCGGTCCAGTCCTTGTTCTGCAGAAGATAAACTAGCGTCCAGTGCCTGTTTGAGTTGCGCTCAGCTTTCTTTGCGGCAACTGCGGCGGCATCCCCCTGACTCATTCGCATAAGCATATCGTCCTTGTCAATGAGTTTTTTTCCGCTCAAAAACGCGCGGAGCTGCTCGTGCGAAATAAGGTCTCCGTAGCGGCGGAGCGGAGATGTAACCTGAGAGTACATGCCAAGCCCCAGCCCCGAATGTACGCTCGGAGTGACTGAAACATTCCGCCGCCTCATGCACTTTCTGAGCCGGAACTCGCGCGCAAGCCCGGAAGGAAGCTCTTTTGGTATTTCCGGGGCTTCCTGGGAAATGAACGGAAAAGGGATTTTGTTCTTGAACGCAAAACGCGCAGCCCCCTCGCCCGCAAGAACCATTGCCTCGCGAACCACATCGGAGCTTTTCGGGTGTACAACCTCGCATATTGAAACGAGCTTTGTCTCTTTGTCAACGCTTATATGAACCTCGGGGATATTTATGTTCACCGCGCCCTTAGCCGTGCGCCTTCTGAAATTTCTCTCAGCAATGTCGAAAAGCGGCTTTAGCTCAGGAGACTCGCAAAGCTCATCAGCCTTTTCATAAGAAAGCCGCTTTACATTCACGAGCGTTTTTAGAACATCGCATGACTCAATGTCGCCGTTATCATCAAGTTTTATCTTGAAGCTCAATGCCTTGCTCGGATTTTTTAGTCCGAGCGCGTATTCCTCAAGGCAATTCTCTGAAAGCATACGGCTCGCCCCTTCTGGAATATAAAGAGTCGCACCGCGCGCACAGGCGGCCTTGTCAACCGTGCTTTCAGGCTGCACGAAGCTTGCAGGGTCAGCTATGTGGACCCAAAGATACTCGCCGTCAAAAGCTATCGCATCGTCAGGGTCAGTTGACCACTCGCTGTCTATCGCAAACGCCTCATGCGAAACGCTCGTACGCTCCTCGTCAGGCGGAAGTCCCAGAGACTCGCTCGCGCTTTTCATGCTCAGTCCCCAGCGGATTGGATACGGATTTCTCGTTATCTCCCACATTCCGCTTTCAAGAAGGACTTTGTGGGCTTTCTCAGGCGTTTCGCCTATTCCAAGCTCTTTCAAAGTCCTGCTCTTGTCCGTTTTTCCCAGCGCAAGAGCCTCTATGTCGCTCATAAACTTTGCATCCTCAGGCATATTGAGTTTTCTGGCCTTAAGCCGCCCAAGAAATTCATTCCGTATTTCATCAGCGTTGTCTTTTTCAAATGCTTTTTTCTGCAAGGAAGAAATTTCAGCTTCGCCCCGCGGAACGAAAAAAATCTGCCCGCCGTCAATTTTCTCCGAAAACTCAAATGACGATTTTAGCGCAGAATAAACGCCCCAGCATTCATCGCACTTTATGCTTCCACGAACAAGCTCCATAACCTCGCAAAACGGAGTCCCCTTCGTCTTAGCCCCGTCATCCTCCGACAAAAGCTCGTGCGCCTCCCGAATTTGGGCTGCAATCTGAGAGTCCTTCTGAACCGCGCCGTCCGCAAACGAAAGGATTTTTTCAATAAACTCGCCAGAAGCCACCGCGCCTTCTTCGCAAAGAACAAGGACATCTTTCTCGCGGACCTTTTGCTCCGCATATACGGCTTTTTTTCCAGATGAAGTCGCTCTGGTCTGACAATAGAACAGTATGTATTTATCGCCGTCAATATCTTTTACGACGGCAGGAATTGTTTTGTAATATACAAGTGTATTTTTTTTCAGCATAGTTTTATTTTAACTGATTATTTCGCATTTATAAAGATTGATTTCACATAATTACTTGAAGAAAAGCAGTCAATCATATAAAATATAATCTCAGAATTTTAGGATTTTTTTATAAGTAGGAGACTTGAGATGTCTGGACACAATAAATGGTCAACCATTAAACACGCAAAGGGTGCTGCAGATGCAAAAAGAGGAGCACTTTTCACAAAATTGATTAAAGAGATTTCCATCGCCGCAAGCATGGGCGGTGGAGACCAGAACGCAAACCCGCGTCTTCGCGCTGCTATCGTTAAGGCACGCGCTGCATCAATGCCAAAAGACAACATCGAACGCGCAATCAAAAAGGGAACGGGAGAGCTTGGTGGCGGAACATTTGAAGAGCTTGTTTACGAAGGATACGCAGCTGGTGGCGTTGCTGTTCTTGTAGAAGTTCTTACGGACAACCACAACCGCGCGGCGGCAAATGTACGCAACATCTTCACAAAGACTGGCGGAAACCTCGGAACATCAGGTTCTGTTTCCAGAATGTTCGACAGAAAAGGCGTTATTGAGTATGACGCAGAAGAAGTCAGCGAAGATGAGGTTATGGAAGCCGCTCTTGAAGCAGGCGCAGAAGATGTCGTTTCAGAGGACGGAGTTATTACAGTAACTACGGCTCCGAACGATTTCACAGCTGTAGTTGAGGCCCTTGAGCCAAAAGGATGGAAAACGCTCTCTGCCGAAGTTTCAATGGTTCCGCAGGCTTACACGGCAGTTGACAAAGATACGGCCGCAAAAGTTGACAAGCTCCTCGGTCGTCTTGAAGAAGATGACGATGTTCAGAATGTCTGGTCAACAGTTGAGTATCCAGATGATTACGAGCCAGAAGTATAATAGAGCTGTTCGGAAAACTGAAGTTTCCGAACAAGTCTAATCAGTACTTTTTTAAGAATACTGATGCTCACTGATATTGCTTATGATGTCAGTGAGCTTTTTTTTATTACAATCCGCCATATTATGGAAAAAAGAAGAATAATCGGAATTGACCCGGGGCTTGCCAATACAGGGTTCGGCATTATCGATGCAAAAGGAAACTCAATAAAACTCATAAGCTACGGCGTTATTGAAACTCCGGCGCACGAAACACACGGAGTACGCCTTCTTGCCATTTACAATAATCTTTCCGCCGTAATAGATGAATTCAGACCGAACGAAGCCGGAATGGAGGAGCTTTTTTTTGCCCGCAATGTTACAAGCGCGCTGGGAGTTGCTGAAGCAAAAGGAGTTGTAACGCTTTGCCTTGCCCAGAATGTAATCCCGCTTTCAATGTACAAGCCGAATCAGATAAAAAATGCAGTCACAGGGACTGCAAAAGCCGACAAAGAGCTTGTTCAAAAATATGTAAAAATTCTTCTGAACATGGAGACCGAGCCAAAGCCGGATCATGCGGCAGACGCGCTCGCCTCCGCAATAACCCATGCTTTTTCAACGGCAATCATGCTCTAAAAATCAATAAAGAATGATTTTCCTTCTTTCGGATAATCCAAAATGCCAACATTGTGATTTGCTATACCAACTTCATAAAAGAAATCGTCAAATGTAACTTTGCTTTCAGCTCCAGTTATTACCCCATACGAAATCCTGCATTTTGAATCGACATTCAGGATAATCTGGTCAAGCAGAAGCACGCCGCTTTTGACCTTAAGCCTTCTGTCAGCAAAAGAGCCTTTCGCAACATTCAGGTTCGCGCTGTTTTTTCCAGTCTGAGAAAAAGTAATTCCCACATCGGCGAATATTTTTTTTCCGCGGGCAATCCGCCTGAGCCGCACCTCTTCCAGAGCTTTTTTCTCTGCGGCAATACGGGCTTCTTCCGCTTCTTTTTCAGCAAGAATTCTCGCCTCTTCCCTTGCTTTTTCCTCGGCAAGGCTCTGAGTCTTCTTTTGATTCAGCCGCAAAGCCAGAAAAAAAGTTTCTCCATCGGAAAGTTCCTGAGAAAAACTCTCACCGCTTTCAGAAGGCGAAAGTCCGTCAAGCATGGAAAGAATTTCAGGGACAGAAAGAGCTTCTCCGTCAGGATTTTTCAGCTCATCTGCGACAGACTTATCAATCTTTACGACATCAAAAACTTCCTCACCCCGAACTTCCTCCGACATACCGGAAATAACCGAAAGAAGAACCTCCGTGTTTTTTTTCAGAACGGCTTCTTCCCGCGCTTTTTTCTCCGCAAGAATACGGGCTTCTTCTTCGGCTATTGCCAAAAGAAGCTCCTGGGTCTTTTCAGCATTTTTTCTGAGCGCATAAACTTTTCCGTCTTTTTCGGAAAGCTCAAAAGGAGCGTCAGCAGAAAATTCGTTCAAAAGAGCAAGAATATTTTGTGCCGCAAGAACATTTCCGTTCTCGTCCAAAATTGCAGAAACATCAGAAGACTCAGGGTCAATCCGCACAACATCGAACACGGAATTTTCTCTGACTTCCTGAGAAGGATTTTCTGCAAGAGCCGAAGCGATTTTTCTGTTCGTCTCGGAAATTTCCGCTATTTTTCTCATACGCTCAATAACTCTATTAGCCGCTTCGTTGTCTTCCATGCCAAGCACAGAAACACAATCAGTATTAAGGGCAATTTCGGGCAAATTCCGCAAAAAAGAAATATCATCTTCATTCTCCGCTTTGGCAAACCCGAGCGTGGTTGGTCTGCCATATTTCAAGAACACGCCCGAAAGAACAGGAGAAATCTTTCCGTTCTTTACAAGAGAAAGTTCCTTTGAAGAAAGGCCCGAGAACAAAAATTCAGCAGAAAGCGAGAAAGAGGCGTATTCTTTTTTTAATCCGCTATCTGAATCAAAAACAGGGCTTACCCGAACGCTATCGTATGCTTTTCCATCCGCGTCCACAAGAGAAATCTCAAAATCATAAAGAAAATGATTTCCGAAACTTGCGACAAAGGAATTTTGCGGGCGAGTTATATACTCGTAATTACATTCCAATTCTCCGGTATCAGTGTCGTATGGAACAAAAACAGCAACGCCTTCGCCAATATAATCGTTGGCAGAGTCATTTTCAGGAACTTCATACCGGTCTTTTGTTATTTGCGTAAGATTGTCAAAAAAACCAGAGACAGAATAATACGGCCAGAGAACCTGCCCGTCATCTCCCAACGAAATCTCCGGCCACTCAGGGTTTGCGACTGACTTTAGCCCTTTCAGAATTGAGCCGATTATGCGCTCGTATTTCTCGCTCGTAGAAACCTCAACAGAAAGCATGACCTCCCCTGTCTTTGACTTGTAATCGATTTTGCCAGGTTTTATGCCATTGAGTTTAATCTGATAAGGAAAATATTCCGTCCAGTATTTCTCGGCGTTTTTCAAAAGAGACATCCAGTCCTCATATAAGCCAAGCTCATCGTCATCCGCATTTTTTCCAAGATTTCCGTCTTCGATTGAGCGCGAAAGAGCCATGAAAGCCTCGTATGCTTTCTCCGCCCCGTATGGATTTGCTTTTATTGCGTCATAATACGCGCCCAGGGCATAAACTATCTCGCCTTCTTTTTCAAAACGCGCGCCTTTTTCAAACAGCCGGTCGCTGGATTCGTTGTGAGCACACAAAAAAGAAAGGGAAGTGCAGAGAACAAAAACAGAAAGGATGATTTTTTTTGGCATGGTATTTCCTCCGACCAGGTCTATTATTAAAAAATCGGTAAAAACACTGACTTTTTAGAGTTCCTTTTTAGTAAAACCACGAACAAAGAAAGGCGTGACAAAAAAAATCGCAGTCCGCGCAAACGCGCCCAGGCTCGGCTGCCGGAGATTTTTCTTGCCGATTCGGAATTCTTATTGTATTCTATATGGAGGAATCGCATAGTGCAAATGTATCAACAAAATCACCTGACACGGGGAAACAAGAAATGATTTTATATATCAACGCATGTGTGCGTCCACAGTCACGCACAAACGAACTTGCCCGCCATGTGCTTGAAAAAGCGCGGGGCGAAGCAAACATTCAAGAAGTCAATTTGCAGGTAGAGAACATTGCGCCACTAGACTGGAAAATGCTTTCCCACCGCGACGACTGCATAGCTCGGGGCCAGTTTGACGACGCAATCTTTTCCTATGCACGGCAGTTTTCGGCGGCAGATGAAATCGTCATCGCCGCCCCCTACTGGGATTTGCTGTTTCCATCTTCGCTCCGAGCCTATTTTGAGCGCGTGTGCGTCGTGGGGCTCACATTCGCCTACACCGAGGAGGACGCACCAAAATCGCTTTGCAAGGCAAAACGCCTTTGGTATGTCAGTACGGCGGGAGGCTTTGTGGGGAAGCACCATGCAGGCTATGAATATGTAAAGTCCCTTTCGGAAAGTTTTTTCGGCATACATGACTGCCGTTTGCTTTTAGCGGAAGGGCTTGATATTGCCGGCGCAAACACGGATGCAATCATGGCCGCAGCAAAAGCCAAGCTTGAACAGATGCTTACAACATAAGGAATCAGCCAAAATTCATTTCGAGCACTGTAAAGCCGTGCTAATTTGAAACAAACCACCGGCGGTCTTGCGCCCCACGCGCCCAGGCTCGGCTGCCGGAGTTTTTTCTTGCCGATTTTCACTTCCAGTATTATATTTTGAAAAAGTAACAGGAGGAAAAAATCAAACTGCGCAAGAGCAAAACTAATTTGCCGCGTCAAAGACTTCTTTGAATAAATCCGCGATTTTTGCTTCCCCCTTAATTGTCGGATGTGGGTCAATCCAGATAGGAACCGTTCCGCTGAGTGTGGCAACACCAATTGTAGCCAAACTGAATTTTGATGGGTCAGCATGAATGTACTTAGGATAGTCATTCTTACTGATTGCATTTGTACCGCTGAAATTGTTGGCAACATCAACAAAATAAACAGCAGAATTATTAGTAGCGATATTTTTTATATAGTCGTTCACTTTTAAAAGATATTTACAAGTTTCCTCATTAAGTCGCAAAAAGCCCTTTGTATAGACATACTTTCTCCAGCCCGCAGGAATCCATGCAGTTCTTTCACTTTCGGGAATGTTGTCAAGCGTGAAATAGTTGTAAGGACTGTAAACGGACATTACGAATACTTTCTGACCGTTTTGTGTGAGAGTTTCGATAATTGAATCAAAATTTGTCTTAAAACCTGCAAAGCATCTTTCCAGCTCAGCCGGATATTCCGTTCTGAAGAAGTCGTTGTCATTTCCTTCCCCTGCCTTTATAAGAAAATCTGCCGTTGCGTTTTTCAAAAAATCGTTAGCACCAATGCAAAGAGTAATATAGTCAGCATTATTCACAGCTTCAAGAATTTCACCTTTTTTTATGCCTGCAGCAGGGTCAACAAAATCGCTTTTTAATTTTTCAATAAGATGCTCCGTGCGATCTCCGGTCTTTGCATAGCTGTTCACGCTGAAATTTGCATTTTCAGAAAGTTTTTCATAAAGAACATTTGTGTAGCAGTATTTGTTTACATAATTCGGATTTATGGAAGGATTCTTACGACGATTCAGATAATCTTCGTAAGCAGAAAGCATTGCAGGCTCTTCAAGGGATTTGTCATCCGTATTGAAAGCTTTCGGCGCATATCCTGCTGAAATACTGTCACCAAGAGCAACAATAGACCATTTTGCCACATGAACCGTAGCAGTAGCCGTATTTCCGTTCAAGCTGGCAGTAAGGGTAGCGTCCCCAGAAGCCCCAAGAACATAGGAAAGTCTGGCTTTTGAGCTGTCGCTTGCATCGGGCGTAACAGTAAAGACGCTTTCATTCGACGAAGTCCATGTAATATTTCCTTCGGCAAGTCCCAGAATAGTTGCATTTACAGTATTGCTGGTCACCTTTGAAGAAAGGAAAAACTCCGATTCGTTTAAAAACAATCCTTTAACAGTGACTTCAACAAAAGTGGCGAGTGTTGTTTCACCATCGTAAACTGAACTGGACTCATAGAATGTAGCATAGGCTGTAATAAAGGTTTTTCCTGATTTTTTTGCCGTAACTACGCCGTTTTGATCAACCGTAGCGACAGATTCGTCAGAAGAAGCCCAGACGATTTTTTCATTTGCCCCGGAAGGAGAGAGATTTGCCGAAAGATGAATTTTTTCATTTACTTCAAGAGCATTCGGCTGCTCAGGCGAAATCGAAATCCCTTCAAGTTCAGTGTAAACTTCGGAACTTTTCGATACGGAAAGGCTTCCAGAAGAAGCCGTAATCTTAAAAGCACCATTTTTCTTTGCTTTGAAGAATACCGCCCATTCTCCGCTATCA
This sequence comes from Treponema sp., assembly GCA_017449265.1. Taxonomy (GTDB): domain Bacteria; phylum Spirochaetota; class Spirochaetia; order Treponematales; family Treponemataceae; genus Treponema_D. Next base: position 20,388 of record JAFSJW010000020.1, on the reverse strand, counting down.
TTTTTTTGAGGTGTTTCTATAAGCTCGATTGCATCTGAGTCACAGTAAACTTCTACATCCGCATCTGCTGGTTCAAAAGATAATATAGCAACTCCTTCCCCTCCCTTTTTTACACGGACAGGAAGTTCAAAATCCAGTTTAGTTGCCTGAACAGTTTTTCCATCGTTTTCTGCTTCTTTTGAGACAGTCTGAGACTGTCTTACAGTCTGATAGCTGTCAGTCCCGCCGGAACAGGATGAAAAAGCAAAAATCAAAGCGAGAGTAAAACAAAATGCAAAAACAAGCTTCTTCTTCATAAAGACTCCTCTAAAATAGAGCTGTTCGGAAACAACAGGTTTCCGAACAGCTCTAATATTCCCAATATTATCTCAGCGTCGAGTAATGCGCACAGGAGTTGGTATCAAAATCAAATTATGGTTTAGGACAGGCAAATTGCAAAAATTCTTCCTGAGTTTCACAACTTTTAGGTCTATTTCCATATAGGGCTGGAAATTAACCCCAAGGAACAGCCCCATTTCCTTGAGTTTAACCTCTGGAGCCACTGAAACAACCGTATGAATACCCGTCTTTATTGGCAGTGACGCCCGGATGCTTAAAGCAGAAACACCAAGTCCTGCCGAAGGAGTGAAGCAAATCCACGGCTCAAAAGTTATATCTGCGGTTGAAGCAGAACTGTTTTCCAGTCCTACATAGAATTCCGTAGAATGGATTCCTTTTCCTGTCGCATACGGGTAGAAATACGGAGAAAGGAACCATTCCACTCCATAAGAAGCTCCCACAGAGAATTCGCCGCCGTACATACCAGAGAAACATAGATGCGGATTATAGTTTCCGAGACTAAAATTGAATCCAGTTTTAACAGCTCCACCGAATACTAAAGGAACACCACAAACATTAATGTTTACATCGGCAACTTTGATTTCAAGTTTTTTAACCTTATCCCCAAACAAAAGCATAAGTTTTTCTGCCATAGTAATGGCGGCACTTTCACTCATTGAGTTATTAGTAGTCTTCAAAACCTGCTCAAGAAGAACATTCAAAGAATCAATAGTAAAATCCAAATCCAGCCATATAGCAAAACCAAGCCCAAAGGCAGCCTGCCGTTTTGTAACGCTGCATGAAGCCCTGAGACCGGCTCCAAAATACAATCCTGCCGATTTTGGATTAATTTTTATGCTTTTTCCCTTTGTTGCAGGGAAAAGAATAACCTGTGACAAATCAATCTTGTAAAAACGGTCCCACTCTTTTTCAAGTTCCTTATGCCTTTTTTGATAATCAGACCATTTAGAATGAACGGCCCTGCTAGCTTCTGCATCAGACTCAACAGCGACTTCATCCTCCCCCGAATACAGAAATTCGGCAAGATTTCCTATGCTTCCCAGATTAAGGCACATATCCGGATAAATATTTGTCATCTCAGGTCCTTCGATTGTAGCCGAAGGTGAAGCATCATACAATTCATCAATAAGAATACGACTATATTTTATCCTGTCATTATTTCCGGCCATATTCCATGCTGTCTTGAAAGATGACTTCTTTTCAGCGGAGAGCACGCTTGCATTAAGAACTGCATCAACAAAATTTTCGTTTGAGAGCGCATTATTCAGAACTTCAATATCAGAATTTTCACCAGCTTGAATAAGATTCTTTATTGACTCATCGGTGCACAAGTCTGAAAGCAAGACCGCAGGACCATTTTCAGGGTCTGGAAACTGCCAGTCAAAATAAAGATAATCAAGAACATAATCTGAAAATTCATCTATTGCCTTCATGGAATTATTTTTTGAATTAGTAATGACATAAGACTTTCCGCCAAAATTAATGTTTGAATCAGATGTTTCAACATTTGCCACTCCATCCAAAAATTCATTTGTGTCTGTACCAGGATTATTTTCTGGGAGAGAAGCAAATTCTGTGTTACTAAGAACAAAACTGTCTTCAGTAAATCCCTCTTTACTTGGCAGACAGACAATATAATCTCCATACGCCATTACATCATCGCTTCCAGGTTCATCGTAATAAAGCCACACAAAGTCGCCTTCGCTGTTAACGGCATAAAGCCCCGTGTCAATATTTTCCGTCTGGTTGCCAGTAGCCCTGTAACCTGCACGGACAGCACTGTCAGAAAATGTATAGAACATTGCAGAAGAGGTCGAATCTTCCTTATTGATGAAAGTAAGATAGCGGGCTTTGTCGCTGTAGCCTGTACGCTTTAATGGAGGGGCAGCCCACTTTAACTCAGAAACTCCGTCACTGTCCAAGTCACAACTTTCATCAGTACTTAGCACAATCGATTTTGACGAAGTGCTGTTATCGCTGGATACCTTTACAAAAGTAAGGGAAATTGCTTCAGGGCTTACACTGTCAATATTGATGTAGCCGTAAACAGCTTTTTCAGGCTGGTCTTCATACCGAACCCTACTCGTCAGACTTCCGCCGCTCACTATCGAGTTGACAGATACCACTGAAGTAATGTCATTAGAAAGACCTCTTAATGAATCATCGGTCTCAGAACTGGTTATTGATGTTGTACCAGCAGGAAATGTATTTACAGACACTGTTTTTGCTTGTAATCTTCCAAGACGAACCCCAATTTTTGTTCCTTTTTCAATTTGGGTCAAACTGTCAGAAGCCTCTGGGTCATAAATAAGGGAGCCACCGATAAAATTTCTATTAGAAGTTAGATAATCATAAGTAAGAGTGTAAGAGTCTGTTCCGTGTGACAAAAGACTAAAACCGTTACTACAACCAGACTCAAAAAAAAGAAAAAAGAACGCACAAAAGAAGAGAAAAGAAATCTTTTTCATAATAACACCTTAATAATATTCTTCTATTAATTATCAGCCCCATGTAAGATTTCGTCAAGCCTTTATTAAGACAACAGACCTGTTCGGAAACTCTTTGAGTTTGCAGCAACTTCGTTGTCTGCACAAGTCGTCAGTTTTTCAAGGACAGTCTGCTCTGCCCTTCATCAAAAGCATCCCAGGGACCAAGGGCAGTAATTGCTGCGAAGAGTTTTTCGTTATTGTTTTCTTCGATAACAGATTTGCTTTTCAGGTCAATAACTGCGTAAATCACAAATATTATAGAAAGAATTGAACAGGCATAGGTGCAGATTCAATAAGGCGGTTCACTTCTTTTGCCGTGTCCAAAAGGTGGGAAAAATCTGTCTTTTTTCTTTTTCGCCCCAGAACTGTATGCAGTAAGAGCAGCGGTAATTACACCAGGTCGTAAGCCGCCACTTTATCGTCAGAAGAGTGTCATTGTTATGAATCGCTATGATTTGTTTTTCCTGCATTATCAGTTTGTTCCCATAAAAAAATAATCCACAGATTTGCACAGATTGTTTTTTTTATCCTTGAAAAACTGTGCTAATCTGTGGTTAAAAATTATTTATGCCTTTGAAAGCAAGTCTTTGATGTCGGCAGTGATTGCGTCACAAACCTCAGCAGAAGCTTTCTTAGCAGCTGCAAGGCAACCGTCGCATTTTGCTCCGCCAACCTCAGTGCGGGCATTGATGTAGAACTTGATTTTAGGCTCTGTTCCAGATGGTCGAGCTGAGACGATTGTTCCGCCCTCAAGAACGAACTGGAGAACATTTGACTTAGGAAGCTTGATTTCTGTCTTTGCAGAAGGATTTTCCGGGTCGTAAGCCACAGAGTTTCCGATGTCCTTAATGCAGACAACTTTCTTTCCGCCCAAAGTCTTTAAGCCCTCCGTGCGAAGCTTTGTCATAATGCCTGCCATGACTTCTTTTCCGGCAGAGCCCGGGAAGTTCTGGCTGATTGCCCTGTCCTCGAAGAAGCCGAACTCCTTGTACATGTCGTCAAGATGCTCAAGGATTGATTTTCCTTTTGAAGCCCAGTAAAGGGTCATCTCGGCACACATAGCGGCAGCAGAAACACCGTCCTTGTCCATGACCTCTTTTTCGACCTTGTAGCCGTAGCTCTCTTCAAGACCGTAAACATAAGTCTCGGTATTTGATTTTTCAAATTCATCTTCAACGGCGGCAATCCATTTGAAGCCAGTGAGACATTCATGCATTTTTACGCCATATTTCTTACAGATGTAGTCCGTGAAAGGAGAAGTTACGATTGAACGGATTGCAGCTCCGTTTGAAGGCAATTTTCCCAGTTCCTTGCGCGAAAGAAGGACATATTCGCAAAGCATAGCTCCCATCTGGTTTCCTGTAACAAGAACGAATTTTCCGTCTTTTCCAGGGAAGGCAGTTCCGAATCGGTCTGCGTCCGGGTCGGTTGCCATTACACAGTCAGCCTTTTCTTTTTCGCCCAAAGCCACTGCCAGTTTGAGTGCCGGAGCTTCCTCAGGATTCGGTTTTTCCACCGTCGGGAAAGCGCCGTCCGGCTCTCTCTGCTCAGGAACAGTGATGACTTTAAGGCCAAGGTCGCCCAGAACTTTCTCAACATGCATTGCGCCCGTTCCGTGGAGCGGTGTGTATACGATTTTGACAGAAGAAGCCTTTTCTTTGATGAGTTCCGGTCGGAAAAGCTGAGCCTTACACATTGCCCAGAATTTCTCATCGATTTCTTTGTCGATAAGAACGAGTTTTCCGCTCTTGATAGCCTCTTCCTTAGAGATTGTCTTTACTTCTTTTACGGCATTAACTTCTTTGATGATACCAACATCATGTGGCTCAATAACCTGAGCGCCGTTGTCCCAGTAAGCCTTGTAGCCGTTGTACTGCGGAGGATTGTGGGAAGCTGTGACTACAACGCCAGTCTGTGCCTTAAGCTCACGGATTGCAAAAGAAAGCTCCGGCGTAGGGCGAAGGCCTGTGAAAAGATAAGCCTTGATTCCGTTTGCAGCAAGAATAAGGGCAGTAGCCTCTGCGAATACATCTGAGTTTTTGCGGCTGTCGTAGGCTACGACTGCGCTCAAAGTGCCGTCTTTTGCCTTCTGCGGGAAAGCCTTGAGGACATAATTTGCAAGTCCCTGCGTAGCAAGGTTAATTTCCAAAGTATTCATGCGGTTAGTTCCGCCGCCCATTACGCCGCGCAATCCGCCAGTTCCGAATTCAAGTGTCTGATAGAAGCGGTCTTCAAGCTCTTTCATGTCTTCTTTTGCGACAAGCTCTTCAACTTCCTTTCTGAACCTCACATCTTTTTCTTCGGCGATGTATTTTTTCGCACGCTCTAAGATTTCTGATTTTTCCATGATATTTTTATCATGCCTCCTTTTTTGATTAAAATTGATTTCTATTATTGTACCACAGCTTTTTGATATTTACCAAATTCTTTGTGATTTTATAAAACCCTAAAGCTGGCCATCCGCTTTCAAGAGCATTTTCGTCTCCCATTCTAGCAGCTTCTCTTCCTGCTCAGGCTTGTCACCGCGCACATCGCACAAAACCCTGAACACAGGCTCCGTTCCGCTTCCGCGCATCCAGAGGTACGAAACAGGACGCCCGTCCCCGTCATAGAAAAGAATTTTAAGCCCGCCAGTACCGCTCACGCTGAAATCAAGAATGCCGCGCTTTTCATCGGTCTTTTTCGTCGCAATAACTTCATATGACGCAATCCCGTATTTTGAAAGCAGTTTTTCCTGCTGCATATTCCACTGCTCCTCGAAAATCTTCTGGAAACGCGCTTTCAGCTCGCCGTGGTCTTTTGACTCAATATGCAAAACAGCGCGACTTTCGCTTATTCCAGTCGAAGTGTACTTTGGCAATGTCTCAATAATATCGGTAATTGAAAAATTATCTTTGCACGCCTCATACTTTTCCATCTGCCCGCTTGCCTCGCACCATATATGGAAAAGACCTTTCTCGCCGTTTGAGTCCCTGATTACAATAAGTTTTAGCAACGCAAAAAGAGTGTTCAGCGGGTCGCGCACAGCAGAAGGATGCGTTATGTTTCCTCCGTTCGAGCCTTCGCCCAAGATTCTTACCGTGTAACCTTCGGCGCGTTTTTCACGAGCAAGGCTTACCACATTCGCCTCGCCAACTTCCGCGCGGAACACCTTCGCATTAAAGCATGACGCAATATCGTCAATCCGCATCGAAGTAGGACCGTTTGCAACTACGGCAAGGTTCAGCCCCGCGCCAACGCCGGATTTGTCCATAAGCTCAGAATTGGAGCGCATTTTCAGGAATTCTTTCATTCTGCTTCCGCCGAACTCCTCATAGAAATTCTCGCTCATGTACACGGAATAAGAAAGCTCCGACAAGACGGACAGCGCGAACACTTCCTGAGCTTTCAGAACCTCAGGCTTGTTCGTTTTTTCGTTCCAGATGACGAAATTTCCCCTGTCGCCGTCGCAGTCGGGCATATACCCAAGATTGAAATGAGTTTTTCCCTCGGCATGGAGGCGGCTCATTTCCTCGGCGCACCAGTTCAAGTTCTCGCCCTCAGGAATAATTGCATGTTTTATCTCGCCCGGTCTGTTGTTTATTGCATGGAATTCAACTCCAATCTCGTTCAGAAAAGCCGAGTCGATTGAAAGAGTGCGGGCAGAGCCGTTCATGTCACAAACAACGCCGATCGGAGTGTTTTTCAGAACTTTGCGTACCGTGACGAAGAATTTATTCTGCTTAGTCACATCATTAAGACCTGAGATTACGGTTTTTGCAAACGAGCGGTATATTGAGCTGGCCTCACGCATGACGGCTACGCTCTCGGCAAAAACCCAGTCCAAGTCGGCGTCCGAACAACTCAAAGAAAGCTCCTGCACCCTTCCCGCAGAAGAGACATCGGCGCATTTGGCCTCAAACATTGATATAAGTTTTCTGCTCTCGTCAGGGTTCAGAACACCGCCGTCATTCAGCCCGAATTTGATTCCGTTATGCCCGATTGGGTTGTGGCTTGCCGAAATGTACACGAACGCATCAAGCGTGTGGGCGTATGTCATAATCTCAGGGGCAGCGATTATTCCCACATAGCTTACCGCAATTCGTCTTGCCATAAATACGCGTATCATGGCATCGGCAATTTGCAGGCCGGTCGGTCTAGAGTCAATTCCAAGCACTATGGAAGGTGTCGTTTTTTTATCAAGTATGTAAGAAGCAAAAGCATCAGCCGCAAGCATTGCAAGAATCTTGTTCTTAGGGCCAATTTCAAATGTTCTGTCATTTTCATCTCCGCTAACCGCAAAAACTTTTCGCCAGCCGGAAGCGGACAAAATCATTTCATGTTCCATAGCCCTCATTGTAGCACGGAATTTTCAAAATTGGCATAACTTTTTTAGGTATTTGAGAAAAAATTATACAAAAGCCTTGCGAAAGCTTCATGTTGACCAAAAGATTCTTTTCTATTATATATATTCTCAGTCAGTTCGAAATTCCATCCTGACTTAAAACAAAACTAGGAGACACAAAATGCGTTCAGAATCTGAACTTGAAGGCGTAACGCTTCTTGGCGAAAGCAAAACCAAGTACCCCACAAATTACGTCCCGAAAATTCTCGAAAAATTTCAGAACAAGCATCCGGGGAACGACTACATGGTCACATTCAACTGCCCCGAATTCACTTCGCTTTGCCCAAAAACTGGGCAGCCGGATTTCGCGGAAATCAAAATCAACTACATCCCAGCTGATTTTCTTGTCGAATCAAAATCGCTAAAGCTCTATTTGTTCAGCTTCCGTAACCACGGCGACTTCCATGAGGACTGCGTGAATATAATCATGAAAGATTTGGTCAAACTTCTTGAACCAAAATATCTTGAAGTTGAAGGAATCTTCACCCCGCGCGGCGGAATCTCGCTCTACCCTTTCGCAAACTACGGAAAACCAGGAACAGAATACGAGAATATCGCAAAAACACGGCTTTTTTCAGCAATCGACAGGAGATAAGTATGACTTTTACAAATGAAATATTGTTGCTCGCCTCAGTGTTCTTTTTCTTTGGCGGACTCGTGGCTTTTTTCCGATTGTTCGGAAAAAACGGAATCTTTGCTTGGACTGTAATCTGCACGATTGCTGCAAATATCGAAGTTTTGATTCTGGTTCATGCTTTCGGCATGGACACTACTTTGGGAAATGTGATTTTTGCATCATCATTCCTTGCTACTGACATTATGAGCGAGATTTACGGCAAAAAAGAAGCCAACAAATGCGTAAAGCTGGGAATAGCCGCCAACATCACTTTTATTTTGATTTCTCAGAGCTGGTTCTTGTATGTTCCTGCACAAGCCGACACAATGGCTTCTCCAATTCGCACAGTTTTTGCGAACACACCGCGTGTCATGCTCTCAAGCCTTATCGCCTATGCAGTCTGCGAAATCTACGATGTCTGGGCATACCACCATATCTGGAGCTGGAGCGAGAAAAAATCAGGTGACCACAAAAAATTTCTGTGGCTCAGAAACAACGGCTCTACTATGGTCAGTCAGCTTATCAATGTTCTTGCGTTCAACCTGCTCGCTTTTGCAGGCGTTTTTCCGTCAAGCGTGCTTATTCAGATTTTGATTTTCGGATATTTGATTTTCCTCGCCACCTCAATTCTCGACACTCCGTTCCTTTATTGGGCAAGAAGAATCGCCGAAAAGCATCCTGAACTAAAAGATTCCGCACGAACCGCATGAAGCACATGAAGCACATGAGGAACATGATTCTGAGCCGGAGAGCGAATCGTACACAAGAGCTGCGTTTACGAAATTCTCTGCAATGCCCGGATTCGACGGAAAATAAAAATGCGGAAAGCCTGCCACGATGTTTTTTCTGAACGGGGCATTTTTCTTTTTGCAGCATGGTTTTTTCATACATTCTGCCGCCTGAACGAACTGAACGCAAGGCCATTCCTTTCCGCCTGGCTTACGGGCAGTAAACAAAGAGCCGTTTTCGGTCGTATCAAAATAATGGAACTCATGCCCGCGGATTTTTTCGCCTTTTTTCAGAAGAAAATTGTCCTCCATGCACTCAAACTCAGCATAGCCAAAACGAACAAGATGTTTTTTGTTCTCGAATGTACCAGAAAGGATTCCAAGAAGCTGCAAGTACAAAAAGCCTCCGCACTCGGCAAAGACAGGAAGCCCGTTCCTGCAAGCCGCGCGCACGGACTCCGAGCTTTTTCTGCAATCGCAAAGCTCGCTCCAGAAAAGCTCGGGATAACCTCCTCCAATGTAAAGCGCGCATGAACCATCTGGCACAGGCTCATTTCTGAGAGGCGAGAAAAAGCACAGCTCCGCCCCGAAAGATTCCAAAAGCTCAAGGTTCTCTCTATAATAGAAAGAAAAAGCCTCATCTTTTGCGACGGCTATTTTAACAAGCGGAGTTTTTTTCAAATCCGTTGATATTGAAGGATTTGTTTTTTCACAGCAAAGTTTTCCAGCCGAAACAAGTTTTTCAATATCGACGGATTTTTTCATCAACATTGCAATCTCAGAGATTTTTTCTTTAATCCCAGGTACAGAGTCTGGCGTTACAAGCCCCAGATGGCGGCTCTCGATTTTAAAGCTTTTGTTCTCCTCAAGAAATCCTACAACATCAACGCCGCATATCTCTTCGATTTTTTGTTTGAGTCGCCCAAAAAGGCTTTCTGAGCATTTGTTCAAAAGGACAAAAAATTTAAGTCCGCCTCCGCCGCGCCTTTTTGCAAGCTCCACCACTCCAAGTATTTCTGCCGCCACGGAAAGGCTTTTTCCCCTGACATCAGCCACAATCAGGACGGGAGCGCGAAGCACCCTGGCGGCGTGAAAAGAGCTTGCGAAGTCCGATTCGCCGCCAAGCCCGTCAAAAAAGCCCATTGCCCCCTCCACTAAGGCAAAATCAGCTCCGTTTGTGTCAATGTCAAAAATTTCGGCGGCTTTTTTCTCATCGGTAAAATACAAGTCAATGTTGCCGCTCTTTACGCCGCCCGCAATCGAGTGAAACATTGGGTCTATGAAATCAGGCCCCACTTTTACAGCGGCGACTTTCATTTCCATCCCGCGCAAAACGGCGCAAAGCCCCGAGACAACAGTAGTTTTCCCTGACGAAGAAGAAATAGATGAAATCAGTATTCTTGGAATCATAAAAGCTCCGTTAAATCTGCAAAAACGATAAGTTTCCGAACAGCTCTATTATAGTATTGTAACCGATAATAAGGAATGAAGTTTTTAGAGATAATGGATTTTTCTACTTTAAATTTTCACCATACTGATTTATATTATAGATATTAAGTTTATAAAAATGATGAGGCAGAGGACTTATGATTTGTGATTTATGTAACAAGCGGGAGGCTATCCTGTACATTGAGCAGGCTAATGAAGGCGGAAAAAGAAAGCTGAACTTGTGCTATGAGTGCGCCAAGGAAAACGGGGTATCACCTGACTCAAAGACAATCGGAAAGTCGCTCGCCCTTCTCTTCGATGCATTTCTGGGGCGTCCCAAGAAAGTTTCCCCTGATGACTCAAAGTTATGTCCAGTATGCGGAACAAGCCTCACAACAGTAAAAACCATAAGACGCGCAGGCTGCCCTGAATGTTACGCCATTTTCAAGGACACGATAGCTGATTTATACAGGCAGATGGGCGTAAGTTCCCAGTACACCGGAACAATGCCGCGCCGACTCAAGAATTTTAAATCAGTTCTTACCGACAGAATCGTTCTTCAAGCAAAACTTGAAGAATCTTTAAAACGCGAGGATTATGAAAAAGCCGCCATTTATCGAGATTATCTTAAGGCATTGGAAAAATCACCTGTTGCGGGGGGCGATGATGAGTGACGACGCGTGGTATTCTTATGACGGTCCTGAAAGCGACGTCGTTCTTTCCACGCGTATAAGGCTTGCCAGAAACCTTGCGAATTTTCCATTCCCCAGCTGTTTCAAAGACGATGATGCAATTCGCGTTCAGACTCTTATCTTCGATTCTTTCGCACATTCCTCATCGCCGGACTCGTATCAGGGAATTGAAGTCTCAAAGCTGGACGAGCTTGGGACTCAGATTCTTGTGGAGCGCGGAGTCCTTGACCAGAACACAAAGAACATTTCGGGAAGCGGCGTAATTGTCCGCACCGACGGAAAATTCTCATGCACCGTGAACGAGGTTGACCATGTTCGGTTCGCATCATTCGCGCCAGGACTTGAGATTGAGGATACATACAGAACCGTGGCTCAGATTGACAACGAGCTTCAGAACTCCGTCCAGTTCGCCGCTGATTACGAGCATGGATTTCTCACTTCGGCAATAAAAGACTCTGGCAGCGGAATGAAAATTTCGTTCAGGCTGCATCTTCCGAGCCTCTCAATGTCGGCAAAAATGCAGAATATTTTTATGAACCTTGACCAAAGCGGATTTTCAATGAGTGACTGCTTCGGCTCGGGACAAGAGAAATTCTCGTCGCTCGGATTTTATTATCAGGTATCGACGAGGACGGCCGCAAGCGGGAACGAAGCATCCCAGATGGCCAGCATACTTTCTATAATCCGCCAGCTCATAGACTTTGAGCGTTCTGAGCGGGAGCTTCTTTCAAAAAAACGAATATCAGAAATCAGAGATTATGTTTTTAAGAATTTCGCCAAGGCAAAATTCGCCACTTTCCTGACATTACGCGAAGCCATAGAGATAATCTCGGCAGTGAAATTCGGAATCGGCATAAAAATCCTTGAGGGCATAACGGACAAAGAGCTTTGCGCGCTTTTGTACCGAATTCAGAACGGACACCTTCAGTTCGTGATGAAAAGCAAGCATTTTAATTTCCCGGCAGATATAGCCGAAAACAAGACGCTCAAAGAAAATCATCTCAGGACGCTCGTAATTCAGGAATCATTCGGAAACTTGAAAATAGCGTTGTAAAATCAAAACTAAAAATCTATAAGGACAAAAATGAAAGGATTATCAAATCTTGCACAAAAACTTCTGACGGCACTTGCACAGGAGGAAGGCAGAAAATCAGGCTCTCTTGAGCTTCTTCCTGAACATGTTATTCTCGCGCTCCTGAAAAGTGCGGAAGGATTCGGCTATCAACTGCTGAAAGTCCTGAACATAAATGTACTGTCTTTCCAGCTCGTACTTGAGCAAAGCATATCCCCGCGGGAGAACTTGTCCGAGTTCTCGGAGCTTCCGCCGTCGCGCCGCCTGCGAACATTGCTCGACACGGCCGTTATAGAGTCACGCTCCATGAGGGCTGATTATGTGGGAACGGAGCATCTTCTGATTGCGGCAATCAGGGAGGAAAACAGCGTTACAAGGCGGTTCTTCGACAAAACCACTCTGGACATAGATTTCATACGGACAAAGGCAACGGAAATTCTTGCAAACTCGGGCTTTACGAGCGAGGACAAGACGGAGCAGAATAACGCCAATCAAAAACCACGAGAACTTGTTGACTCGAACGGGCAGTCAGTCCAAAAAGATGCCAACAAGCAGAAAAAAACTTTTCTCTCAGAATTTTCTCGTGACCTTACGCAGCTTTACCGCGAAGGAAAGCTCGACCCTGTCGTTGGGCGCGACAACGAGATAAAACGCGTCATACAGATTCTTTCCAGAAGGACAAAGAACAACCCGATTCTTGTGGGGGAACCGGGAGTCGGAAAGACAGCCGTTGCGGAGGGACTTGCGGAACATATCGCAAAAGGCGATGTTCCTTTCAATCTTTCCAAAAAAACTGTCGTTTCGCTTGACCTTACTGCCATAGTCGCAGGAACCCGCTACAGAGGAGACTTTGAGGAGCGGATGAAGCGAATGATGAAAGAGGTCATAGAAGCCGGAAACATCATTCTTTTCATAGATGAGATACACACGATGATTGGCGCAGGAAACTCAGAAGGCGGCATGGATGCGGGAAACATACTGAAACCAGCCCTGAGCCGCGGTGAGATTCAGGTCATAGGAGCCACCACATTCGGCGAGTTCAGGAAAAAATTTGAGCGTGACCCGGCCCTTGAGCGGCGTTTCCAAAAAGTGGCAGTGGAAGAGCCAAGCGAAGAGGCTACGATTGAAATCCTTGAGGGGCTAAAAAAACAGTACGAGGAATTTCATTCAGTGACCTATGACACGGGCGTTACCGAAGCAATCGTAAAACTGAGCCGCAGGTACATTCCAGAGCGTTTTCTTCCTGACAAGGCAATCGACATAATGGACGAAGCCGGAAGCGCGAAGAAGATAGTCTCAGATGCGCGCCCTGTGGAGCTTTCCGAGCTTGAGCGCGACATAGAGAAGCTGAACGATGAGAAAAACCTCCTTGTTGAGAACCAGGATTACGAGCGCGCGGCACAAGTACGCGACAAAGTGCATGAGCTTAAGACAAAGCTCGATGAGTTCAATGAGTACTGGAAAAACAACGCATCGTCATCAAAAAAGCATGTCACTGTTTCTGACATTGAAAAAATCGTGGCAGATATAACCGGAATTCCTTCAAACCAGATAAGCATGGACGAATCGGCACGACTCCTTGACATGGAGCAGGAAATCCACAAGGAAGTCATCGGGCAGAACGAAGCCGTAAAAATCCTGAGCGGCACTATAAGAAGAAGCCGCGCCGGTGTGTCAAGCCCGAACAGACCAATAGGCTCTTTCATTTTCCTGGGACCTACTGGCGTTGGAAAAACCAAGCTCGCAAAGTCTCTTGCGAAATTCCTTTTCGGCTCAGAAGAAGCAATCCTCCGCGTTGACATGAGCGATTTCATGGAGAAGCACACGGCGAGCAGGCTCGTTGGCGCGCCTCCTGGATATGTAGGCTTTGAGGAAGGAGGCTCTCTTACGGAAAAGGCGCGGCAAAAGCCTTACAGCGTCATTTTGTTCGATGAGATTGAAAAGGCACACCCTGATGTATTCAACATTCTTCTCCAGCTTTTTGAGGAAGGCGAGCTTCGCGACAATCTTGGGCATACGGTCAATTTTAGGAACGCAGTCATAATAATGACAAGCAATGCAGGCGCAAGGCAGATTACGGCTGACAAAAAGCTCGGATTCGCATCGATGTCGAACGGAATTCTTCCAAAAGAAGAGATAAAAGCGAATGCAATGGAAGAGCTGAAAAAAATTATGAACCCGGAGCTTATAAACAGGATTGACGATATAATCGTGTTCGACCCGCTGAGCCGTGACGAAGTTTCGCAGATTCTAGACATTCAGATACATGAGCTTGAGGAGCGTCTTTCAGAAAAGTCCCTGTCACTTTCGATAAAGCCAGCCGCAAGGGAATATCTTCTTGACAACGGCTATGATCCGAGCATGGGAGCGCGTCCGCTCAGAAGAATAATTCAGGACGAGATTGAGGACCAGCTTGCATCTCTGATTCTTTCTGGAAAATGCACAAGCGGAAAAGTCTATGTTGACCTGAATGACGGAAAGCTCGTGGTCAAGGCTTCCCGTACAAGAAAGCCGAAAAAAGAGATGGAAATTTCAGAAGGATAAGACATGAACAGAGCGCGGGGCTTACCCATAAGCTCTGTCCGTCGGTTTTCAGAAAATAACAATCTAAAAAAAATGCGGCTGTTTCTACAAAATCAACAGTCGCATTTTTTAGATTCGTGCTACGCTATTATTTCTGTGCTTCCTCTGAGCTTTGCACGATTCTGAAACCAAGGAACAAATCTTTTTTCTGCGGGGCTTTACTAATTCTATGCGTTATAACGCAAGCACCTGACAAGCTCAGGTACGCTCCGCCACGGTAAATGCGAGCCACGCCCGTGTCGGCCCCCTTAGTGTTCGTCTGCTCGTTGGCCTTGTACTTTGAGAACCAGTCCCAGACCCACTCGGCTACATTTCCGCTCATATCGTAGATACCAGCAGAATTCGGCTTCTTAGTCGCAACACTCATGGCTTGAAATGACTTTCCGTTTCCGTACCACGCAACTTCGCTCAAATCGGCAGAACCTGAGTACAAGAAATCGTCTTTTCCGCAACCTGATGCCACATATTCCCATTCAGCCTCAGTCGGAAGGCGGAATCCATCGGCACGGAAATTGCATGAAACAAAACCATCAATCGGCTCTACGGAACCAGGCTTATAGCCCCACTTCTCCACATCGGAAACTCCGTCAACCGCATAGCACGGAGTAAGCCCTGCAATCACGCTGAGTTTGTTGCAGAAATAAATCGCATCGAACCAGCTTACATTCTGAACAGGCTTTTTTTTGCCTTTGTGAAGGCTGGGGTTCGTTTCCATGACATATTCGTAAAGCTCCTGAGTTACCTCGGTAGCTCCCATAATGAAGCCCAGAACATTTACTTTGTGCGCGGGCTTCTGGTTAGGAGTCGCATTCATAGAACCCATCGTAAAACTTCCGCGCGGAATCGGAACCATTTTCATCATTCTAGGAAAATCATTTGAGAATGCAGCAAGCTTGGAGATTTCACGCATATATGAAATAACATCCGTCTTCATCTCCTTGTCATCGTAAGGAGTTTTTATGAACACATTGTTCATATCGACAGGAGAAGATTTCTTAACTAGATGAACGGCAAGCGGAATGATTTTTATGTCCCCGCTTTTGAAAAATTCACGGGCCTCGTCCGAAACCTGAGAGAACGAATATGTTTCGCTTGCGCGGACGGTTGCTTTGTCAAGAAGAACATTACCGTTCGTGTCGGTTATTGAAAAATCAACTGAATAATAAGTGGGCTTGTAAGTTGACGCAAGGTTTCTGTCGCCTTTGGGAGCACCGTCGATTCCCTCTCCGGAAGTCGCGGCGTATTTGGGCCATGTCGTAACCATGTCGCTCCACGCCGTTGTGCGAACTTTGTCGTATCCTTCGGTCATAATTTCGTTCATGCTCTCGTACTTAGGAAGCCATGACCATTTTAAGAATGTGCTGTACGCGCTTGACTTAGTAACAGAATCAATCATAACCTGAGTAATCTTATTGAACTCAAACTGCCTCGGAGAATTCTCAGTCCAGAAAGATTCATACTCAGCCTGAATTTTTTTCCAGCCTTCCTTAATCGCCTCGTCCCCTGAGGAAGAAAAATCATCAAGCCCCGGATTGCCAGACCTGAGCGCATACGCAATATTCCCGTATGCGATATAGGCATCGCACGCATTCTCGCTCATATCGCTCTCCATTGCGTCCCAATAGCTGGAAAGTGCGTGAACCCATTTTCCCTGAGACTCAAACTCTTTTCCCTGCGCAAAAAGCTCTTCATATCTTTCATTCTGAGCGGACAAAGCCGATAAAGCAAAGAAAGACAGAGCTGCAACAAAAAATTTCTTCATTTTTTACTCCATAATCTAATAGACCTGTTCGGAAAACTGAGGTTTCCTAACAGCTCTAACAAATGAAAAGGACTGCCTGAAAAGAGTGAATGTGCGCAACAAATTTTTAGGACAGTCCTCTCCCCAAAATTTACCGAATGTTTAAACATTATTTTCGGCAAAAAGTATCATTTTAGACAGCTGAGTTTTACAGCTGCCCTGATGATTTTCTTACGGCCGAAAGGAAAATCTTCATGCATGAAAAAGCATCATCAAGCGCGCGGTGAGCGTTACCAGAGTCAACATCGAGCAAAAGCGCGAGCGACTGGAGCGTCCAATGCCCGGCATCAGGAAAAACCTGGCGGGTAAACCGCAGCGTATCAACGGTCGTGTTCGCAAGAGTCGGCATAGAAAGCCTTTCCAGCGCGGCGTTCACGAACCGCAGGTCAAACGGCGCGTTGTGGGCCACAAGCACCGCATCGCCTATAAATTCCATGAATCGGGGAATGACCTCGCTCTCGGAAGGTTTTCCGCGAACCATGTCGTCGGTAATGTGATTCACTCGGGAAGCATCCGGGGAAATAGGCATGAGCGGGTCAAGGAGCGTTCCGAATGTGCCAGACACTCCGTCCTTGTTGAATTTTACCGCCCCAATTTCTACTATTCTTCCAATTTCAGCATTCAGACCCGTCGTTTCAGTGTCGAATGCGCAGAATTCAGTACCATTTTCCAGAAGCTCGGCAAGTTTTTTATAATTCGTAAGGATATTGAATTTTGACATTCCAGAATCATATCAGAAAACACAGATGTTTTCACTTTCCGAAGGAAACTTTATAATCACTGTATGTTTAATTCACTCACAGGAACAATAACTGAAAAAGCTCCGCAGCGTCTTTTTATACAGACAGGCGGAATCGAATGGGACATAACGATTCCAGACACGAACCTTGACGCGCTTCCTCCCGTAGGCGAAGAAGGCAAAGTTTTCGTCTGGATGCAGCATACCGACAGCTCCATGACGCTCTTCGGATTCGCAACGAAAAGCGACAGGGATTTATTCTTCGACCTGAACAAAGTTGAGGGCGTCGGTCCGAAATCAGCCGTCAAAATAATGAGCGCGGTGGCACGGGAACAGCTCATAGCCTCGCTGGACTCCGGTGATTTGGCGCGGCTTGAGAAAATTCCGGGACTTGGAAAAAAGACTGCGCAAAAAATGCTGCTCGCGCTCAAGGGAAAGCTCACACTTGACGATGACGCATCAAAGCCGAATGCAAAAAGGGCAAAGGCAGGAGAGTTTCAGGATGTTGTTTCCGCGCTTTCGGACATGGGATACGACAAGAAAAAGGCGGAAGAAACAATCGAGCGGCTTGAAAAAGAGCTTTCTTCTGACAAAGACTTCCAAGGAAAGACAAAGGAAGGAAAGGAAGAATCGATTTTCAGGCGCGCAATAATAGAGCTTGCAAACTAAAGGAAAAACAGATGCACAAAAAGACACTTGAAGAACTTGCGTTCTACAGGATAAGGGACGAGATTGCGCAAAGATGCGCGAGCGAAGAAGGAAAAAACATACTTCTAAAACGAGAGCCTTTTTCGTCAAAACAAAAAGACATGATTTCAGAGCTGAAATCTCTGGGAAGCCAGTGGCAAAAAGCTCTTTCGTCATCATCAGGAATACGCCTGGAAAGCTGGAATCCTGTGAAGCCTTTTTTGAAAGCACTCAGGATTGAGAACTCCACCCTTGAGCAGGAACAAGTATTCGCTCTTCTCACATTCGCAACATCAGCCCTGAATGTATACGCTTCGATTAAGACATGCTCAAAGGAAGTCGCAATGAAATCTCTTTGCGACACATCGGAACATCTTGACTACTCGGCATTGCAATCTGTGCAGAACGCAATATCACGGATTATAGCTCCAGACGGGACTCTTAAGGATATACCAGCTTTGCGCGATATAAAAAAGAAAATTTCCGACATAAAAGCTGAAATCAACGCGTCTCTGAAAAAATACACAAGCGACCCGAAAATGAACCAAATTCTTGAGTCGAATGTGCCTGCGTTCCGTGCTGGGCGTCCTCTTCTTGCTGTAAAAGCGAATCAGAGGCTTTCCGTTTCAGGAATCGTGCATGAGGCATCAGCCTCAGGGCAGACTCTTTACATTGAGCCTGAGGAAGTCGTAAGGAAAAACAACGAGCTTATTCAGCAAGAAGCACATCTTGCGCAAGAAACGCGGAAGATTTTCACGGAACTTACGGCACAGCTCTCAGAGCATTACAACGCATTAATATCCGCACTTGAAATAATGGAAAAGCTGGATGCGACTTATGCCGCCGCCCGCTGGGGAAACGAGCGCTCCTGCGTATGGGCTTGTGACTGCGAAGAAAGCCAGTCGCCCGAGCTTCTGAAAGGGCGGCATCCGCTTCTGGGGGAAAAAGCCGTCCCGATAGATATAAAATTTCTGAAAGGAAAAAATGTCCTCATAATCACAGGTCCGAACACAGGCGGAAAGACAGTGTCAATCAAGACATTCGCTCTTTTTTCAATGATGAATCAGGCAGGTTTCCCCGTTCCGGCAGCGGAAGGAACAAGGCTCAAAATCTTCGACTCGATTTTCGCCGACATCGGGGACGAGCAGTCAATCGACGAATCGCTTTCAACATTCAGCGCGCACATGAAAAACATAGCCGCAGCAGTACGCCATGCGGACCACAAATCGCTAGTCCTTCTTGATGAGCTGGGGAGCGGAACTGACCCCCAAGAAGGAGGAGCCATAGCAATGGCGGCACTGGACGCGCTTATCGATAAAAAATCATTTGTCCTAGTTACGACGCATCACGGAATCCTAAAGAACTACGGCTACATGAACGAATCATGCGTGAACGCAAGCGCAGAGTTCGACACTGACACACTTAGCCCCACATACAGGCTTCTCATGGGCGTTCCGGGAGAAAGCCACGCGCTCGATATAGCACGACGCTCGGGACTTCCAGCAGTCACAGTGGAAAAGGCAAAATCATACATCACTAGCCACCAAAGCGATGTTTCAACGCTCATTCAAGGACTCACGCAAAAGCACGCGGAGCTGGCAGAGAGAGAAAAAACATTCGCGCGGAACGAAAAGATGCTTTCAGAAAAAATCCTCAGGCTTGACGGAAAAGAGATTTCGCTCAGGCAGAAAGAAAACGAAATCAAAGAGCGCGAAAGCCGTGACGAGTCCCGCTTTTTGCGCGAAGTGCGAAAGTCCCTTGAAAATCTTGTCAGGGAGCTTCGCGAAGGCGAAATCACACGGGAAAAGACTCTCAAAGTGAAAAATTTCATCGATGACCTGAGCTATTCGGTTGAGTCACAGGAAGAAGCAATCGAAAACGAAAAGGAGAAAATCGAAAAGGACAAAAAAGAGCTTGACAGGCGCGTAGAGGAATCGAACTCGGTCAAAATCCTTGAGAACGGAATGAGAATCGTTCAGGCTGAGAACACACGCCCAGAGTCATCAAAAAAGACGAAAAAACGGCTCTCAAACAAGGAGGCTCTTCTTTCTGCGACAAGCACTTACACTGACGATGAGATTATTAGCCTTTCGCCGAAGAAAAAATCCAAGCCAGCTCAAGAAAAGCTCGCGTTCATTGAGGGAGCGGAAGTTCTTGCAGGGAACGCCCGCGCAAAAGGAATGTTGGTGCGAGAGGAGAAAAAAGGCGTATGGCTCGTTCAGCTAGGCTCTCTTCGCATGAGCTTCAAAGAGCGCGACTTGACACTTGTGCGCCCGACAGCGGCAAAAGCTGCTGAATACACTGTAGAGCTTTCGGGCAATATCGGCGGAGAGAACTCCGTATTCTCCGAAAGCGAACTTACATCTTCGCCGCAATTTGAGCTACGGCTTCTTGGAATGCGTGAGGCGGAAGCAATCAGGGTTCTGCAAAAGCAGCTGGATCTCTGCACAATGCACAGCTTCAAGAATTTCAGCGTGATTCACGGAAAAGGAAACGGAATCCTGCAACAGGCAGTCCAAGACTATCTGTCCAACTATCCCGGCGTAAAGAATTTTTACTACGCCGCACCAGAAGACGGCGGTTTTGGAAAGACATATGTTGAGATGATGTAAAAAGGCGGATTTTTGTAAATCCGCTTCTGGCGGTGGCTTTTTACCTGTCTTTCTACTGCTAGGCCACCGCCTTGACACCTAGCCCTGCTCTTCCTCAATCTTCCACTCAGAAAGCTGCTCGTCTTTGCTCGAATAATTCACGCCCACCTTGACGATTTTTCGCCCGTCACCTTTGTATGCAATCGGATATGATTTACTTTTAATCTGAGTAAGGGCTT
>JAFSJW010000019.1 GCA_017449265.1 Treponema sp. | reverse complement strand
TGTACTGCCAGCCAGAGCAAGAAACCCAGTCTTTGTTACGGGGAAAGCCCCCAAGGAGGTTGCGGGTTATCGGGTCATATGTCACGGGTATACTATCCCAAATCGAATAAGATAATTCAATAACATTAATATACGAGGAGGCATGATAAAAATTACCTCCCTGTAATTTTTATCATTGGCAGATTTTGCCGTTGGCAAAACTGCGATTCGTTGCTTCCATGCAACGCCGCTAACGCGGAGTTTATAAGGAGAATACTATGAAAGCATTTGGCGGTCCTGTACTTTTTCTTGATCGTTCAGACATCAACACTGATGAGATTATCCCTGCGAAATATCTCACAGAAATCTCAAAGCAGGCACTAAAGCCTTACTGCCTGGAGGACTTAAAGCTTGACGGCTTTGACGCAAAGCGCGATGTTCCAGGTAAAAGAGTCATAATCACACGCGAGAACTTCGGCTGCGGTTCTAGTCGTGAGCATGCTCCGTGGGCGCTTGAAGTCAACGAGATTTATACTGTCATTGCCCCAAACTTTGCGCGAATATTCCGCCAGAATATGTACAACTGCGGGCTTCTTGCGCTTGATATGCCAAAAAGGGACATAGACGATATGTTCAAAAAATTCGGTGACAAAGACGCCGAGTGCAAGATTGAGCAGAAAGAAGACGGAACATGGAAAGTAAAGCTGATTGCCGGAAGCCTTTCCGTAAGCTATCCGTTCAAGCTTGAAGGATTCGAGAAAGCCTTGGTTGAGAACGAGGGCTGGATTGGATACGCAGAGTCCAAATACTAGCCGTTGAATAATTCCGTACGAAGCCGTTGTATCTCTGGCGGCATCGTGCGGTTGTTTTTCAGCTTATTTCTGTGCGGAATCCAAGATTTTCTTTTTTTCTTTTTCTCTTTGTTCTGGTGTTTTTTGTTTTGCCGCCAGTTGTTTTTCAGTTCATTTTCCCGAGCGATGATGAAATAATGGCTTCTTATCCTGTTCAGGTTTTTCTGAACGGAGGATTTTCTGCCTTGCTTTATTTTTTTTCACTCAGGGGCAATGTGTTTGCGGAGCCTGTTTTTTCCGTCAGGCAGCCTTTTTTCGTCTATTCTTCCAATGCGCTTGTCTGCTTCGGTATCCTGTGTCTTTCGTCAGTCGTCCTTGAAACGGCGGCTTATTTTTTCAAGATTTCAGGCGGAATTCAAAACATCGTTTTTCCGAAATCGATTTTCGGAGGCATTAATTTTGTTTTTGGTGTTCTTTGCGCGGCTTTCTTTGAGGAAATTGTTTACAGATTTTATCTTCCGCAAGCGATGAAAGATATTTTCGTGAAAGGAAAATATGACACTTCCAGAAAATCTTTCTGGCTCTCGATTTTGTGCGAGACAGCCGCACTTGTTCTTTTTTCATTGGGGCATATTTATCTTGGCCTGTTCGGATTTTTGAACGCTCTTGTATGCGGAGCCGCCCTCCGCGTATGTATGCTCAGGACGAAATCCGTCTGGGTTTCGTTTGTCGTCCATTCTGCATACAATTTTCTTTCTTTTTCCATTATTTGGGGTCTGTCGTATTCTTAACTACTGCCAAAACGCAGAACCAGTTTTACTGTTGATTCCCTTAACCTAAATCTCAATATGAGATATAGTAAAATCCATGAAAACAAAAATATACCTTGCGTCTGGAAACAGGCACAAACAAAAGGAAATGCAGGAAATCCTGCCTGAATATGAAATTCTTATTCCTGCAGATGAAAAAATTGAGTTCAATCCCGATGAAACAGGAAGCACTTTTTTTGAAAACAGCATGATAAAAGCAAAGGCTCTTTGGAATCTTGTGCATAAACCCGTAATAGCCGATGATTCTGGTCTTTGCGTCGATGCGCTCGGCGGCGAGCCGGGAATATTCACATCGAGATACTCGGGTGCTGAGTTCCCCCACGGAAGACCCGACGGAAAGAAAATATCGCAGGAGGAGCAAAACAGGCTTCTTATCGAGCAGGTGAACGCAACGGGCAGTTCTGACCGCTCATGCAGGTATGTTTGCTCCATAGTGCTTCTTCTCTCCCCATCACGCTTTTTTGTGGCTCAGGAAACATTCGAGGGAAAGCTGATTGGCACAATCGAGGAGCAGGCCGGAAGCGGTGGGTTCGGGTACGACCCTATCGTGTTTCTGCCCGAATATGGTAAGACTGTCGCAGAAATACCGGCAGAAGAGAAAAACAGAATTTCGCACAGAGGTAAGGCAGTCAGGGCAGTGTCCGAAATTCTCAATCATGCGGCCATATAAAAATTTGAGAAAAAATAAAAAAAATCGTTAAAGTTTTATTGTTTTTTTTCCGAACATAAAAAAAGATGAGCCATGTGTGGTAAAGCTTCGTAGAAGTTCCCAGACAGGTGAATCGAAATCGTAAAAGGAGACGGATGTAGCCTTGTAATACAGATGTTTCCTTTTACAAACTGACAGAAAGGATTCTGTCAGAAAAAATTCCATGGAGGAAAATTATGGTCATCAACCACAACATGTCAGCACTCTTCGCTAATCGTCAGCTTGGAGTAACAAACTTGTCCCTCAAAAAGGACATGGAGAAACTTTCATCAGGTGAGAAAATCAATCGCGCTGGTGACGACGCTTCTGGATTGGCAGTATCTGAGAAAATGAGAAGCCAGATCAGAGGTTTGAACAAGGCTTCTGAGAACGCTCAGAATGGCATCAACTTCATTCAGACAACTGAGGGATACCTTCAGGAGACTGAGGATGTTATTCAGAGAATCCGCGAGCTTGCTGTTCAGTCTGCAAACGGTATTTACACAGACGAGGATCGTATGCAGATTCAGGTAGAGGTTTCTGCCCTTGTTGCTGAAGTAGATCGCATCGCTTCACACGCACAGTTCAACGGTATGAACATGCTTACAGGTCGCTTTGCGAGATCAACTGGTGAGAACGTTGTAACTGCTTCTATGTGGTTCCATATCGGAGCTAACATGGATCAGAGAATCCAGGTTTTCATTGGTACTATGACAGCTGCTGCACTTGGTATTCGTGAGGTTGGAACAGAGGAAAAACTCTCTCTCCAGACTCCGGAGTCGGCCAACCGCGCTATCGGTACTCTCGATGAGGCAATCAAACAGATCAACAAACAGCGTGCTGATCTCGGTGGATATCAGAACCGCCTTGAGTACACTGTAAAAGGTGTTGACATTGCTGCAGAGAACCTTCAGGCATCTGAGTCTCGTATCCGTGATACAGATATGGCTAAGCAGATGGTTGAATTCACAAAGAACCAGGTTCTTTCACAGTCTGGAACTGCTATGCTTGCTCAGGCAAATACACAGGCTCAGACAGTCTTGTCTTTGCTTAGATAGTACTGTATAATAAAATCGTTGGGAGTTGAAAGACTTCCCAACGATTTTATTATTTGCGGTGTTTTTATTGCTGTTCTTTCACAAAAATCCAAAAAAAACATCCAAAATTTACTTGTTAATGTATAGATTTAGTTGTACAATTTATACAACAGTTCTTTGAAAAGGCTCTTCATGATGTTTTATGTCAGTAGAGAAGATTATTGTTTCACAGACAATAACCTTCCCTGCTGTGAGGGCATAGACTGGGGCGGTTGGCGCAAAATCGTTTCGGCTTACCCCGCATAAGGCAGGCAGTCCGGCAAGAAGCTGGAGTTGTTTTATATCATGGAGGACAAATTATGGTAATCAATCACAACATGAGCGCAATGTATGCTAATCGTACGTTGGGACTTAACAATGAGCAGCTGATGGGCAACATCGCAAAACTTAGCTCAGGTGAGAAAATCAATCGCGCTGGAGATGACGCATCAGGATTGGCAGTATCTGAGAAAATGAGAAGCCAGATCCGCGGTTTGAACCAGGCTAATAGAAACATTCAGAATGGAATTTCTTTCATTCAGACAACTGAGGGATACTTGCAGGAGACTCAGGATATCCTCCAGAGAGTTCGTGAGCTTGCTGTTCAGTCTGCAAACGGAATCTACACAGACGAGGATCGTATGCAGATCCAGGTTGAGGTTTCTGCACTTGTCGCTGAGGTTGACCGTGTAGCTTCACACGCACAGTTCAATGGTATGAACATGATCACAGGAAGTTTCGCAAGAGATTCCGCTACTGGTCGCGTAATGTCATTCCAGATTGGTGCGAACATGGATCAGAACACTCGCGTTTATGTTGGTACTATGACTGCACAGGCTCTTGGTCTTAAAGGCTCACAGGGTTCAGACGAGCAGATTGCAATCTCTTCACCAGAGAAAGCAAATGTTGCTATCGGAACTTTGGACAACGCACTTAAGATTGTTTCAAAGCAGAGAGCTGATCTCGGAGCTTATCAGAACAGATTTGAGAAAGCTTCAGAGGGTATCGGCATTGCGGCTGAAAACCTTCAGGCTTCTGAATCACGCATTCGTGACACAGATATGGCTGCAATGATGGTTGAGTACACAAAGAACCAGATTCTTACACAGTCTGGTACAGCTATGCTTGCTCAGGCAAACAGCCAGGCACAGAATGTGCTTCCATTGCTCCGCTAGTATAGCAGGATGGTTCGGTTGAGAGGCTTCTGGATGTTGTCTTTCGATTGAATGTATGGGAAGAGAGAGGTGCGCCCCTCTTTCTTCCTGCTTTTTTTTAGGAGGAACCAATGAAGGCTGATAGTATTAATTCATTGGGGCGAAATTTGGCAACGGATGGTCACTTGTCGTTAAACTCCAGGTCAGCGTCTTCAACAAAAGCTGTTTCTGAAAAGCCTGTTGCGGATGCGAAACATGTGATACAGGACATTACCAAAAACATTGCCCAAGTGAAAAAAGATGCTGAGAAGATGGAAAGAGTTTCGGATTTAGTTTTGGGACAGAAGATTCGTTTCAGTGTGAATCAGGAATTGGGGCAGATTGTTGCCGCGATTGTTGATCCGCAGACAAACCAAGTCATCAAGGAGATACCTTCCGTCGAAGAACAGAAAATCAGAATGAAATTACGGAAAACTACAGGATTGTTGTTTGATATGACAGTCTGATTTTATTTTTTGACGGGAAAGAATTGTTATGGCAGATATATCAATACCTGGTGTCAGCGATAAATATAAAACGAATGATTATATCGAAGCGTTGATGCAAAAAGAGAAGGTTCCTCTCAACCATGAGCAGGAATCTCTCGACAGGTACAAAGAGCAGCAGAACGCTTGGAGAGATGTTAATCAAAAAATGTCTTCTCTTCGGGAGAGTTCCAGGACCCTCTACTCTTTTGAAAATCCTTTTAATAATAAAATCGCTTCCTCGTCTAATGAAAATGCTGTTGCTGCAACTGCAAATCGTGATGCTCCTTATTCGACTTACAAAGTCGATGTCGTAAAAGAAGCGACAGCTGATAAATTTTTATCTGTAGAGCTGGAAAAAAATTCTACAGTTCCGTCCGGAAAATATACTTTCCAAGTTGCCGACAAAACAATCTCTTTTAATTGGAAAGGCGGAAAATTAAACGATTTCATTAACTCTTTGAACAAAAGAGGTAATAATACTATAAAGGCTTCTCTTGTAGGCGTTAGCGGCAATAAGTATGCCCTTATGATTGAATCGCTCAAGACAGGCGCGGACAGCAAGCTTATTTTTAAAGATGAAGCTCTGGACTATGCGCTCAAAAACGGAATCGTAGAGAAAAATCAAAAAGATATGACTTCTTTCGGCGTGAGCTTGAAAGAATTCAATAATCCTCAGACAGAAGCTGTCGTTCCTGAAAACGATCAGGAAGGTATGCCAAAATTCTCAACAAAGCTTGTGTCTGTTGAAAAAGACGAA
Organism: Treponema sp.; assembly: GCA_017449265.1. Lineage (GTDB taxonomy): Bacteria > Spirochaetota > Spirochaetia > Treponematales > Treponemataceae > Treponema_D. Next base: position 38,412 of record JAFSJW010000019.1, on the reverse strand, counting down.
AACAATGAAGAAAGCAGGACTGTAATTCCTCCAAGAAGCGGATTGGAAATCTTGGTTGATGAAGAGCTTTTGTCCATGCCTTCTGAAAAAATAGAATTCAGATATTCAGTTAACAAAGTAGAAGATATAACAGATGAATTAAATCTACAGCGGACAATGCGTCCTGAACTTCCTGATTCTGGAAGTGTTTCTTTCGAGCAATTATCAATATTGAATGAGCTTAGCGAGACAGGTCTGCCTCCAGTTCCTGAAACGCCGCTTTCCCCTATCAGCGGTGAGGTTGATTTTTTTGTTAAGAATTCTGATGGCAGCGAAATAAAACTTGAAAGAAGCGGCTTTTCTGAGAATCAGGACGGTGATATTGAAGTAAGTGTTTCAAAATCTAATTACCCTGATATGAAAGGTCTTGTGGTAAGAAACAGAAACACAGATTCTGAGATACGACTGACTCCATTCTTTGCTTATGACGAGAGCAAAATGCAGGATTATGTTCCTGTTCATGCAGTAAGCAAAGCTGGTGATGCTGTAATAAAGTATGAGGGAATTACCATCACTCGTCCGACGAACAAGATTGATGATGTAATCCCGAATGTTACTTTGAATGTAAAGCAGCCTACGGACAGGACCGCTACTATAACAATAGACCCAGACAAAGATTCTGCAAAGAATGCCTTAATTCAGTTCGTCGGAAGCTATAACCAGGTGATTGCTGAGATAAATATATTGAGCGAAAACAAACCTGAAATTGTTTCTGAGCTGGATTATCTTTCTAAAGATGAGCAAGATGCAGCAAACAAGCGGCTCGGTATGTTTCAGGGAGATTTTTCTTTGACGAACGGAAAATCTACGATGAGGAACATCATAACCGCAAATTACAAATGGTCTGACGATGCGATAGTAACAATGCTCAATCAGATTGGAATCTCAAGCAGGGCATCTGGAACTTCATCCGGGTATAATGCAAGCCAGATGCGCGGTTATCTTGAGATTGACGAAAAAAAACTCGATGCTGCCTTGGATGAGAATCTGGAGCAAATTAAGAATTTGTTCGGGTATGATGCCGACGGAGACTTAATCATTGATTCTGGCATTGCGTATGCGTTGGACAAGCAGCTTACATCTTGGGTGCAGACAGGAGGGATAATTGCCAACAAGAATTCTGCGCTTGCCACAAAAATCTCAGCTTCAGAGACCAATATCAAAAAGCTTGAGAGCCAGCTTGACGGAAAAGAAGCCAGACTGAGGCAAAAATACGGAAATATGGAAGGCACTCTTAATAGTCTGAATGCCCAATCAAATACTCTTAATAATTATTTTAATAGTGGCAATAAAAATTAATATTAAAAAGGAATTCTTTTATGGAAATATATGCTAATGGCAATAAACTGGATATAACGCTGGAAAACGAAAAAAATGTCGGAGATTTGTTCAAATCATTTGAGCAGGAATGTGAGAACAATGACGCTACGACAGTTGGTATAGTCGTTGACGGAAAAAATATTACCGCGGAGGAATTTGATTCTGTTAGTATGCAGGAGCTTTCTGCCGTAGAGAAAATTGAGTTTTCTGTTATTTCACAGAGCGATATACTGGCTGAATTCAATGACGAATCAAAAGAATGTGACGAGCTTTCTTCACAGCTTACTGAGCTTTCGGCAAAATTGCAGAGCGGAAAAGACAGGGAGTCTAATGTGCTTATTTCTGCACTGGCGGCTTTTTTAGACAAATTTTGCCATACAGTAACAGTTTCTTCGTTGTTTCCTGAAAAATTCGGAACGATGAAAATCAACGGAGCTTCCATAAAAGAATTTTTTTCTGATTTTTCGCAAGTTCTTAATGATTTTGAGCAGGCAATCGAGGTCAAAGATACTATCTTAATGGGCGATTTGGCAGAATATGAGATAAGCCCGAGGCTGTCTTCAATTTCTGAGGCTATAAAGGAGATTTAAATGAGCTACATTTTTTTACTTCAGGCAGGTGGAACTCTTGCAGGCCGGGATGAACTGAAAGCCAATCTTTTTTATTATCTTTTGCCCGTATTTATTGTTGCCATTGTCGTTGCTGCGATTTTTTTCATTGTAAGGTATTTTACCACATACAAAACATCCGCGGCATATCTTGAAAAGCAGAAAAGTCGCCCTACTCGTCCTTCTGACATTCAGGAAGTGGCACGTGTCTGCCAGTTGGTAAGCGAGGAAAAAAATCTTCTTTGGCAGATTTGCAAGGATAACAATACATCCAATATTTTGTACCTTGTTCGTGATTTTGCTATTCTTGAGGATTTGTTCAAAAAGGAATTCGCTGTTCTTGACGAGAACAAGGATGAAAGTTCAAAATCATATCTTTTTTCATTGCGCCAGAAAATAAAGGATGGATATGGACAGGGATCTATAATAAAAACTTCCAGGGCAATCGAAGAAAAAACCGTATTTACTTTCACACCTGCGAAAGGCTATCATTATAAGCTCGTTCTTGTTGAGAATACAAAGACTGACTTGATTCTTCTTGTTCCTGACGATTTGATGAGTAGCGATGAAAAGCCTGTTTCCGCCTCAAAAATAGAGCTTGTTTTCGGGGGAAGCGACAATGTTTTCTATAAGCTAAGAACGCGCGCCGTTCGGTACGATAAAGGTAAAACAGGTAATCTGCTTGTTGTCGTTCATAGCGATGATATCCTTCCTTTGCAGAAGCGAGGAGCGGAGCGTATAGATGTAAATATGCCTTGCAAATTCGCATCCGTAAAGACCGTTGTTGTTGGAACAGGAAAAAAAGAGAATATAAAATACGAACATTCTGACAAGCTGCATGAAGGCGTTCTGGAAGATGTTTCTGTCGGAGGTTGCCGAATAACAGCAGATTTGCCAATACGGGCCGAGCAGTATATTTATATAGAAGGTCCTATGAATATGCGCGATACAGATTCTGCTATTGGTTCTATTGTCCGTACCACAAAGCGTAGTGACGGAAAATTCATTCTTCACATACGCTTCCTGAAAGTAGAAGTTGCGACTGTTAACAGAATTCTTGCAAAAATTGCAAATTTTAGCTCATAATTCTTTTATTTCTGTTTAAAAAAAACAAAAATTGAAGTAGAATAATATATAATATGAAGGTTTTAGAAATTAATCAGATTCGCACTGATGATACATATATCTATTATAGAAGAAACTATAAAGCCCAGGCTACGCTTGAGCTTTTGCAGAAAAGTTGTCATGCGAATATTGCTTTTACAATTGAGACAAGTCCGTTTGGTGAAAAAACTATATATGTTGATTTTGAAAAAGGAACGAGCATCGACTATCCGATTATTCCTGTAAAATCAGCGTTGAAGAATTTCATTCTCACAATGGATAACGAAGGTAAACTTCCGTGCGCATAGAATATATATCATCTTCGCCAGATGACACTATTTCTTTCGGTACTGAAATAGGTAAGTCGCTTAAAGGCGGAGAAATATTCGCATTGCAAGGAACTCTTGCGGCTGGAAAAACCACAATTACAAAAGGAATTGCTCTTGGTCTTGATATACCAGATAATATAACAAGTCCTACTTTTTGTCTTGTTTCTGAATATTCGGGAAGGCTGCCTTTGTTCCATATGGATGTTTATCGTCTTGATAGCTCTGAGGATTTTATTAATCTTGGGGTTGATGATATGCTGTATGGAAACGGTGTTTGTCTGATTGAATGGAGCGAAAAAATCATGGAGGAATTGCCCGAAAGTGCGATAATCCTGAGATTAGAGCCTCTTTCAGACAGTTCCAAAAGAAAAATCACGATAGAAAACTGGCCTTATGGTGAAATAAAATGAAAGCCCTTGCTATTGATTCTGCGGCTAATTGTATGACGGTTTCTGCAAAAAACGGTAACGAGAAACTTTCTCTTACCGTTGATTTGGGAATGAAGCAGAGCCGAAAACTTTTGCCTGCGATTGACTATGTTCTGAAAGAAACCGAAATTGCCGCTAAGGATTTGGATTACGCAGCCCTTTGTTCTGGTCCTGGAACTTTTACAGGACTTCGGCTTGCTTTTTCGGCATTAAAGGCAATTCAGCTTGCTTACGATGTTCCTGTCTATGGCATAAAAACTTTGGAGGCATATGCGCATCCGTTTTTCGTGTTTAATTCTCCTGTCATATCTGTCGTTGATGCAAAAAAAGACCAGTTCTTTGTTTCTATGTATGACGGAAGTACTCCCCTCCTTGACAACGCGGACACAAACGCCGCTCATGTCATTTCTGAGATAAAAAAACATGGCTTTGGTTCACGGGAGATTTTTATTTCTGGAGCTGATACCAGATTCTTTGCGGAAAAATTACTTGAACTTGATTCTTCACTGCGCCTTAAGTATTTTGAAAGCAAGATTGATATTTCTGATTCCTTGTTTTTCCTTGCAGAAAAAGCCATTGAGAATGGTGAAAGCCCGCTGAAAGATTACGAAGGACCGTTGTATTTCAGAAAAAGCGAGGCTGAAATCAATTTGGAGAGAAACGGAAAATAAAGAGCGGCAGGCAGAGAACAGTCTTATGTCTGCTCTTGTTATAAGCCCCCGCTCCGCTGAAATTCTCGGACGGATTTATTTCTGACCGAGAAGCTTGGAGAGATTCTCAAGCGCAATCGTTCCTTGTGCGGCAGCCTTGTTTTGTCTTTGTATGTCATCAAAAACTTCCTGCCGGAATACTTTTATGTTTTTTGGTGCTTCAACGCCTATTTTCACTTGGTCGCCAGAAACACCGATTATAGTCACGGTAATATCGTTTCCGATTTTTATTTTTTCATCAATTTTTCTTGAAAGTATCAGCATCATTCAACTCCTTTTGATTTTAGAGATTTGATAATGTTGTGCTTTGTTGTCCATTTAGAATCAGAAAGTATTACTTGCAGAGCATTGTTGTTCTTTCTGTTTATTACTATAGGGCCCTGAAGATTTGCTGTAACAGGGCTTCCGTCGTTCGGCACGGTGATTATCGAGAAAACAATAACATCGGTCGGAGACTCAATGTCAATTTCAAAAAGAGTCTTGTCATCAACATCCAGCTCATAGTCTTTTTCTATGAGAAACGGGTCAATCAGGAGGAAAGCAAGGTTCGGTTCGTCAAGAGACTGAAGCCACAAAAACGGCTTGTATTCTGCATCAATCAGCGCGTATTTATGATAACTCTCAAAACCTAGAAGACCGTTTGGAAAAGTAAAGATTTTATTTTCTGGTACATCTACGATTCCCATTGCTTTTGTTTTTATTTCCATTTAGTTCCTCCTGAGGAAATTATCTCATGTAGTTTAGAAGTGTTGAGTTGTACATTTTTCCGGCAGTGTTCAGCGTTGCCTGTTGAGTGTACTCAAGCATTTTTTCGTCCGTCAGAGCTTTCGTTATGTCAACATCGCCCTCACGGGACTGCTGCTGTTTCACATTCAAGGCAGTGGCCGAATTTCTTATCATATCGTTCTCAAGCCTTTCATATTGGGAGCCAGATTTTGCCAGATGCGTTACAAGATTGTTGATTCCGCTGTCAAGCGTCATAAGACATCTTCCGCCGATTGTCTCCTGATCGCCCGCATACATTGCATCCCGCAGAGTAATAACAGCATCAAAAAGAGAACCACCAGAAACACGCACGCTGTCACCTAGATTGTAAGGAGGTTTCTGAGTAGAGTCCTTTATGATGCCTAAGTCATACATTGAAGTTCCTGAAACATCCTCAATCCAAAGCTGATGGGCATCCGTAGTCGAAAGATTAAGGGCGTGCTTTATTGGGTCAACGCTTGCCTTCACCGCTATTCCAGAGGAATTGATTTTTGATACGAGCGTATAGATATTGTCGCCAGTGTCAACGAAGATTTTCTGACCGTCAATCGCAACGATTCCATCCTGCTGCGCCTGCCAGTTTGATGCATCGCGTCCGCCGAACAACCGCTGGTTTTCGGCCCAGAATGTCCTTGTTCCGACATTATCTACCGTAACGAACTTTCCCTCGTCCACTTCGATTTTGTTCTGGTCGATGGAGCCGTTGTAGTGGACGCTAGCGACAATAGGAACAGAAGAGCCAGGAACTGCGCCAAGCTCTACATCGAAAGCCCGGATGTTCGTATTTGTTCCAGCGAACAAGGAGTTTCCTTCCGGAGTAATTGCGTTCGCATTCTGCAAAAGTTCTCCAAGAAGCTGGTCAACCTCAACTGCCATATTCCTCATATCATCGCGGTTATATACACCGTGAGCACCTGTCACAGCAAGCTCCCTTACCCTTTGCATGACTTCAAGGGAGTTTTTCAGGTATCCTTCGCGGTAAGAGAATTGGTCGGTAAGAACCTGCGCGTTTTTTTCAAAATTGTTGAGCCGCGCCGCATAAGAAGAATACTTGACCACATGACCTGCGGCAAGCGGATCATCGCGAAGATTCGCGATACGAGAACCAGTTCCAATCTGGTTATCAATCTTTGCTTTGCGGATTTCCTGTCTGCGAAGATTTGTTTGGGTCTGATTGTTATTATACTGTGAACTGATTCGTGTAGGCACTGTTTTCTCCTGTATGAAAAAGTAGACATACTGTGATAATTTTTATCACAGTATGTCATTCTTATACTTTAAGCCTGTTGATAACTGTATCCAACATCTGATCCATTACACTTACGAATTTGGCAGCGGCATTGTATCCGTGCTGGAACTTTATTATATCGGCAAGCTCCTCATCAATATTTACGCCAGAAATAGAATCCCGAAGTCCACGCAAATCATTCATAATCGTGTTCTGGCTCAAATGATTCATCTCTGCCTGCTCGCCTTTAAGGGCAATGTTCGTGACAGAATTGGCGAAGTAGTCATCAAAAGTCCTGTCCTTGCCAATCATAACATACAAGTTCCTGATTGATGCGATTTCAACTGCCGCACGCCCGTCGCCGACCATAGACGTTCCCTGCCTTGTAGGATAACCTGCGGCAACGCTCAGAACATCACCTTTGATTGCATCGTTGACCGAAATATATGCGGCAGGGTTAATTACAGGTGAAACTGCAAATTCAGCTTTTTCGGTAAGCGCGTTAACTGCATCCGGCCTGTCAAAACTGTATGCCCCCGCTTCTCCGCTTGCAGCAAGTATTCCTGAGTATCCTGCAAGGAACAAACCAGAGTCCTCAACATGGCGAATTACGAAATCTGGGTTTTCAGGTGACAACGAAGTTGTTGCTTTTAGCACAAGCTTTGAATCACGGTCAAGGTATGCTTTCACTTCCCCGTCGGAATCGTTGATTCTCTGGATTACCTCTTCGATTGTGTCTGTCGCATGATAAGGAACTGATACGGTCCCGCTCTTTCCTGAAAGCGTCATCACACCCTCAAGGCCAACTTTTTCCTGCGGATTGAGAGAGTTAGTTCCGGTAAATCTGAATATGTATGATGAATCATCCGTACCATCTCCGTTCCTGTCATAATTTCCATTCACGCTGGTAACGAAAGGTCTTTGCACGAAAAAATCAAGTCCTGACACATTGTTTGCGCCGACTCCGTTCCTATGCACATCGTTTACAAGATCCGCAAAGTTCATCGTCATTGTGTTCAATGTCTGAATCTCGCTTCTCACATCAACATCACGAAGCTCAATCAGCGCACCAAGGCTTCCTGCCGAAATGTTAGCCTGCTCCTTGGTGTCCGCCCAGATGACCCTTGAGTACCCAGAATTGTCCGTAACAGCCTCAACATCGAACTGGCGCGCGACTTTTCCCTGCACAATAACCTGTCCGTCCATATGAACCATGAACTCATCGTTGTCACGGTTGTCCGTGGTCACATTGATAAGACCTGAAAGTTTCTCCACGAGCAAATCCCTTCTGTCAAGGAGGTCATTCGGATTATCGCCCATTGCTTTTGATTTCACTATCTGCTCGTTCACGGCCGCAATCTGGCGGGTAAGAGAGTTTACCTGGCGCACAGAGCCTTCGATATCTCCGTTTATGAGCGTTCCGATACCTGAAAGACCTTTGAACCGCTCCTGAATGGAGTCTGCAAGTGACTCCGAGCGCGTCACTACAGCCTGTCTTGCGGCCTGGCTTTCAGGATACATAGAAAGCTCCTGCCATGACTGCCAGAATTTATCCATGTTCGTTCTGAGAGAAATATCATCTGGCTCGTTGTATATTTCCTCAAGCATGAGAATATACTTGTCCCTTGTGCCCCAGTAAGTCTCTTTGCTTTCCTGTGCCACAATTCTCTGGTCAAGAAGCTCGTCCCGCAATCTGTTCACGCTCTCGATCGCGCTTCCTTGCCCAATCTGTCCCGGACGGCCTTCCCGCGTCAAATCAGGACGGTAAAGAGGATCAGCCGTCTTAATCTGAACGCGCTGTCTTGAATACCCTTCCGTGTCTGCGTTCGAGATGTTGTGACCTGCAGTCGAAATCTGCATTGAGTGATTAATCAATGCGTTTTTTCCAAGCTCGATTCCTGCAAATGAATTTGCCATTTTTATCCTCCGCTTTTTTAATTACAGAATTTGATCTATGACCAGACTTTTTAGTTCAGGTCGAACTATCTCACCTTTGTTCGAATATACGATGTTCCTTCGCTGCGGAACTACTGAATCGAAAACCCCCTGGAGAAATTTTCTTGTTGTCGTTATATATTCGTTTAAAGCGTGATTTTCTATTTTTGATTTCTGTAGTTTTCCGCGCACCTGCGTCAAAACCGGGGAAATCTCCCTATCCTGAGAAATATTGATTTTTACTGAAAGCGACTCCCTCTCCTCTTCAAGCTCCACGAACTGGTCGCTCATAATCTGGAGATTGTCAAGATCCCTGTTCAGCGTCTCCCATTTTTTGTCCCTCACAAGCTGGTGAAGGACAGTCTGAAGTTCAAGTATCTTGTCTAGAAGCTTGTTCTCTTTCTCCATCACTTGAATCAGTAACTTCTTACACTCAATGATGTCGTTTTCAGCTTCTGAATTAGAATCGTTCTGTTCAAGCCCGTTTTCCATCAAAATCCTCAAAAATAGCAGCCTGTTAAGAAAACTGAAATTTCCGAACAGTCCTAGTCTTATACTTTATGAATATCGGCAGACAGGCATAGAATCGTTAGGAAAAAAAGAAAGGGGAAACAAGCTTCACGCAAGTATGCGCTGCTTGTTTCCCCTGTTCAGGAGCTTGATTTTTTACGCTCGCCCGTATTTATCCTCGAACCTCACAATGTCATCTTCCTCAAGGTAGCTTCCTGACTGAACCTCTATGAATTCCAAAGGCGTTTTCCCCGGATTTTCGATGAAATGAACCGTTCCAAGCGGAATGTATGTTGACTGGTTTTCCGTAAGGATTAATTCTTTATCTCCGTTCAAGACTTTTGCCGTCCCGGAAACGATAATCCAGTGCTCTGAGCGATGATAGTGCATCTGCTTGCTCAGTTTCTCGCCCGGCTTTACGATGATATGCTTTACCCTGTACCGCTTTCCAAGCTCTATAGTCTCATATGTTCCCCAAGGTCTGTAACCTACTGTGTTTTCCGTCGCAATAGGATTATTCTCGGCATTGAGCCTGTCAACGATTTTTTTCACTTCTTCTGATTTTGAGCGGTCAGCTACAAGAACAGCGTCCTTAGTATCAACGATGACCAAATTTTCAAGACCGACAGCTGAAATCATGCGGTTTTTGGAATATATGAACGAATTGGACACTTCGCTAGTCACTGCCTTTCCGCGTATTACATTCCCGTTTTCGTCCTTGTCAAGGACATCCCACAAAGAATTCCATGAGCCTACATCGCTCCAGCCTGCGTCAAGCGGAACGACTTTTCCCTTCTTGGTTTTTTCCATGACCGCATAATCGATTGAAATTGAAGGATTTCTTGAGAACGACTCTTTCTCAAGGCGTATGAAATCAAGGTCGGTAGCAGCTTTATCAAATGATTCTTTTGTGCTTTCAAAAATCGATTTGTCAAAGGCTTTTACTTCTGAAATAAAGTCCGCGGCCTTGAACACGAACATTCCCGAGTTCCAGAAAAATGTACCTGACTCAACATATTTTTTCGCCGTATCAAGATTAGGCTTCTCCACGAACTGCTTTATAGGATATGCGGCTTCCGCCCCGTTTGCTTTTTCTGCCTGAATGTAGCCGTACCCGGTCGCAGGAAATGTTGGCTTTATTCCGAATGTGACAAGATTTCCGCTTTTTGCTTCGTCCGCAGCCAAAGAAACTGCCTTGCAGAATGTGTCCGTGTCCTTTATGTTGTGGTCTGACGGAAGAACTATGATTACAGCCTCAGCGTCAATTTTCTGAGCCTGGATTGCCGCCGCCACAATTGCAGGGGCTGTGTTTTTTGCCACAGGCTCAAGGATTATGCAAGGATTTTTTATTCCGATTTGCGAAAGCTGCTCGGCGATTATGAACCGGTGCTTTTCGTTGCAGACGATGATTGGCTCGCAGATTTTCAGTGAGGAAAGGCGTTTTGCCGTCTCTTGTATCATTGAGAAATCCGAAACGAGGGGCAGAAGCTGCTTCGGATAAGTTGAGCGAGAAAGAGGCCAGAGCCTTGTTCCGCTTCCGCCTGATAGTATTACTGGAATCAATGTCATTTTTTACCCCCTATTTTCTTACATTTCCTGACAAAAAATCATCATAAGAAATCTTTATTCCTTCTTTTATATCAACTTTTGCTTTCCAGCCTAGCGAATTGAGCCTTGAAACATCGCAAAGCTTTCTGGGAGTTCCGTTAGGTTTTGAAGAGTCCCATTCTATCTTACAGCTGCGGCCCGGGCAGTCGGAGTAAACGACTTCCCGTATTGTTTCCGCAAGCTCCCTGATTGTAAGCTCTTTTCCAGTCCCCACATTCACGAAGTCTCCGGTCGGAGTGCGTATGTCCTTTGCGTCCTTGCTCTCCATAAGGAACACTACAGCTTCCGCAAGGTCTCCCGCAAAAAGAAATTCGCGCAAAGGTGTTCCGTCGCCCCACAAATGCACAACATCTTCCCCGCTTGCCTTTGCCTCATGGAATTTTCTTATCATCGCAGGAAAAACATGGCTTCCCGAAAGCTCGTAATTGTCGCCAATTCCATACAAGTTCGTCGGCATGACGGAAAGAAAATTCGTTCCGTGCTGCTTGTTATAGGCCGTGCAAAGCTTTATGACGCTTATCTTTGCCAGCGCATAGGCATCGTTCGTCGGCTCAAGCGGACCTGTCAGAAGTGACTCTTCTTTTATTGGCTGCTCCGCCATCTTTGGGTATATGCAGGTAGAGCCGAGGTTCATAAGCTTTTTTACGCCGTTTTTCCGCGCCGCCTCTACAATGTTGAATCCTATGACCATGTTCTTGTAGATAAAGTCCGCCGGATAAGTTGAATTCGCCCCAATTCCGCCCACATGAGCCGCCGCAAGGAAAACATACTCCGGTTTTTCTGTCTCAAAAAATTCATTCACTTTCGCCTGATTAAGCAAATCAAGCTCTGAGTGCGTCCTTGTAACGATGTTCGTGTAGCCCTTTTCCTTCAGGCTGCGCGCTATTGCGCTTCCGACAAGCCCGCGATGACCTGCCACATAGATTTTAGATGATTTTTGCATTTATTTTCTCCATAAATTACGCAAGACCAGTTTTCTGAACAATACTGTTGTTCAAAGCATACTCATAAACATCATAGTATTTTTTTATGATTTCGTCTGTGTCAAATCGACGCGCGACTTGGGCGCAGTTTTCAGAAAGCTCTCCATAATGCTCCGTGCAGTAAACGATTCCGTTTGCCAAATCCGAGCTGTCATATGGCTTGGCAAGATAACCGTTGAACTTGTGCTGAACGATGTCGCCCGTTCCGCCGACATCGAACGCAGCCACGGGAACTGAGCAAAACACAGCTTCAAGGCAGATTGTTGAAAGGTTCTCTATCAGTGACGGATTTATTATGCAGTCGCAGGCTGAATATAAACTTGCGAGTATGTTTGTATTCGAGATATAGCCAGAATCAAAATATTGAATTGAAACCTGACTTGTAAAAGCCCCTCCCGCAGGTCCGAAGAGAATGATGAAATAATTCTCAGGATGCGCAAGTTTTTTCAGCGCGTCAATCAGATAATGGCTTCCTTTCATGGATTTTGGATCATCAATATTATATGCCGCTCCAAATCCAATTATGATTTTATCTTTCGGAATGTTAAAAAGTTCTTTCACATAGTTTTTATTCCGCATATAAAATTCATCTTTTGGTATTATGTTCGGAATTAGGGTGCATTTTTTCTTTCCGAAAAGCGCGCTTGATTTAAGAATATCACATTCCCAGTTGCTCGGGGCAACAAAGCTCACATCAAGGTCAGAAAAATATTTTTTTTTCTGATTCCAGACTTTGCGGCATAAATCAATTCCGCTCGTCGTCTTTGGCTTGTTTCCAGAAAAATAGCCCTCTTTCCAGCGCGTATCCCCTTCCGCTATGTTCGGGTGATGCTCCGCCCCGCAACACGGCCAGGAGTCGTGCATAGTCCAGACAATCGGCTTTCTGATTTTTGCTATATCCTTGTTGCATATCGCCCCGTTTATCCAGTGCAAGTTCACCACATCAAAATCAGAATCATTAATCCATTCAACATCCGTTTCCGAGAAAAAATTAGTTGAGTGAAATATTCTGTTCGTTGTGATGAATTTTCTCTTGAAATGCTTTGTGAAAGGAGAAAAAACTTTTCCGAAATACGCGGCGAATTTTCTGGCAATCTTGACAGAAAACTGAGTCTTTTTTTTGGGAAGCTCGAACACATACGGAGAAACTGATTTTTTCTCCGGAACTCCAAGCCTTGCGAAAACTCCGTGCCTGTTCAGTTCTGTTGTAAGCCTCAGACATGAAATCGCCGCTCCCCCGCCATTATCGAATGCATTTATCAATAATATTTTCATTTTAGTCCCCATTTTTTGAGCAGATGCTTTATTTCGCGCTTGATTCTTGTCTTTGCGGGCGTTCTTATGCATCCGTTCAGAATACGCTTGAATTCCTTGATTTTTTCATATTCGTACTCATCGGTTTCAATAATCTCAGGAAATTTCCTTATGCGCAAATCAATAGAGCCTTTTATTGTCTGCATTGCCTCTTCGCCGCAATGAACGCCAGAATTATCCATGCCAATATTCCGAACGAGAGATTTTGCAGGCGCAAGGCAAAGCCCCTTGTTCAGAAAAATTGTCGCAAGCCAGAAAATAGCCCATGTGTTCAGCCGGCCTGCGATATTCTCCTCAACCTGCCACCAGTTTCCGCCTTCCGTTCCGTCCATGTTGAATCTTTTTATCATATCAGGCGTGAATGTCTTTTTCAGCTTCTCCGGGTTCTTCTCGTAGTGCTGCCACCTGTCTTTCCATGTAGCCCAGCTCCAGCAGTCCATGTTCGGGTAGAAAAAAGCCGCGTCCTTTCTTGCCCTTACGGGAACGCGCCATGCCGTGATGTGCCAGACTTTTTTCTCGTCCCTGTATTTTTCAAGAGCCTCGTTCATAAACTCAAGGAAATACTTTCCCGTCACGATGTCGTCTTCAAGGACAATAGCCTCTCCCGCCTCGTTTATGATTTTCGTCACACCTTCCGTAATAGAGGCTGCAAGCCCCTTGTTCACCTTGCTCTCAAAAACAGTGACTTTGCCGCACCATTTCTGCGATTTCGCTATGCTTCTGGTTTTTTCTATCTTGGAAATCTGCTCAGGGCTGGCGTTCTCTTTGGGACCGTCGGCGAATATGAAAAGCTCCGACTCCTTGGAAAGCGTGTTTTCCGACAATGCCTCAAGCGTTTTTTTCGTATGTTCGGGCCTGTTGTATATGAAAAGAATTATGGGAGCGTTCTTCATCAGTATCTTTTTCCTCGTGTGTACAAATCGGTCTCAGACGGGAAGTCCTCGTATTCGTAGATTATTTCCCTTTTTCCGAAAAAACTAACCACATCCTTTGACGCAAAAAGCGTTCTGCTTTCAGGGTCAAACAAAATGTAATTTCCCTGAAAATTGACAAGGGCTTTCGGAAAGCCCGGGTATTTTACAGTAACATTTTCCTCTTTCGATTCAAGAATCGTCTTGTAATTTTCAATCTGAATCCGGTCATATTTTTTTGCAGCCCCGGAAAGAACATCGTTCCATGCAGCCCCCACAAGATATTTGTCTGACACGAGCGAAGTGAAAAAAATGCTTGCGGCAAGAACAAAAAAACAAGCCAGTTTGGTAAAATCAAAGCTGCACGGAATCAATTCCAGCCTGAAAGTTGCGGAAACGAATCTTTGCGTAAATTTCAGACAGGAATACAAGAACAAGACCGTAATCATAATGAAAATTATGTCGAAAACATTCCGCACCGTAACATAGAGCGTGAACCAGCAAAGACCGCTGTAGCAGCCTGACAGCGACATCAAGAGGATAACAGGATAAAGGGCGGCAAGGCATATAAGTTTTTTTGCCGTGTACGATGATTTTCTGAGCTCGGTTTTTTCGAGAAGATAAAAAATAAAAATCAAAATCGGAAGATTATGAAATGAAAGAACCTTCTTGATTTCCTGCTTCAAGAACTTGAAGTTGTATTTGCTCCACGGAATAAGGTTGCCAATTAATATTGCCATATCCGATTCATGTTTTTTTGCTGTAGCAAGGGCTGGCTGGGAAGATTTCTGAGCAGAAGCAAGTATTGCGCGCACGGTCATGCTCTGGATTTTCCATCTGGAATGCGCCATTCTGGAATGCGTCATTCCATGAAAAAAAAGTTCCGTTTTCGCCGCTACTGATTTTTTCTGACTGTACTTTGCAGAAATCATGCCTTTGTTCACCGCAAAAAATGATACGAAAATCAAGAGCGAGAACATGAAAACGAAAAAAAACACTGGGTTCCTTTTTCCGCTCTCCGACCTTTTTATGAACAAGAACGCATAGAATGATATGAAACCTGCGAAAAGAACAAAAATCTCTATGAATCCTGACAAAATAAATGTTGTGACAAAAAGAAGAACCGTGGAAATGATTTTTTCTTTTCCGCCCTTTGAAAAATGCACTCTTATAAGAAGCCCCAGAAAAAGGAACGAGAACACAACGCCTCCCGTGTAGCCGCTTGTTGCCGGGTGGCAGTAGAAAAGCGTTGACGAAAGGTTCGTGAAATTCAGGAGAAGGAAAAGGGAGGCTGAGAAAATTCCAAGGAAAATATTTTTCGGAGCTTTGATTATATTCCTGTTAAGCTCGCGCATCAGGAAAAAGAATGATGCGACGAAAAGGATTATGTATATGTAAGAAAAAATCCTGTGATTGACAAGGATTTTCATCATAGTGCCGAAAGAAAAATTCTCCATTGACGGATAGAAAAACGCATTGTTGAACTGCGAGCTGAACCGCTGCCCGAATGAAATCTTGGCAGGGGATTTCAGAAGCTCCGCGAACGCCTTGAAGTCGTCCCAGCAAACAGGGTGGTTGTAAACCGCCAGAACAAGAAGCGGGACAAGGGCGAGCGCAAGGAGCGAGAGTGAGAATACGGCAAGGCAGCGTGATTTTATTTTTTCTGACCCGAAGATTTTTTGAAAAAAGCCCATGCCCGTCATTTTCCTTTCCCAAAGTCGGTCAAGTGCCCGAGCACTTTTCCTGCCGCGCGGAACAAGAACTTAACATCGGCAAAACTTCTGATTCCAAGAATTCGTCTTACGATGAATTCAGGACTGAAAGCAACTTTGTATACGGACTGAACCGCCTCCTTTATCTTCTCGCTTCCCATCGGGGTTTTCATTACAGGCATCCGCTGGTCAAAATCCTCGTAGTTCTCCGTAAGAAGCCAGCCGTTCTCCTTGCACTCCTTGTAAAGCGGAGTTCCAGGATAAGGAATGAGAACCGTTCCCTGAAGCGTGTGCGCCCAGCCTTTTTTCAGGATTTTTCTTCCAAGACATACCGTATTCTGAACTTGCTCCTCGTCCTCCCACGGATAACCGAACATGAGCGTTATGTGCGGGGAAAGGCCGGCTTTTTTTGCCATCTTGCAGCTTTGCACCATGTCCTCGATTTTCTCTGCCTTGCAGATTCTGTCGAGCGTAGCCTGATTCGCGCTCTCAAGTCCGAACAGGACGAACCTGAAGCCAGCCTGCTTCATCATCTTGTATTCATCGAAAGACAAGGCACAGAATCGCATATTGCAGTCCATGATGACTTTCTTGTTGTAGCCGCGCTCAATCATACCTTTGCAGAATGTGTGAAGCCATTCCCCGATTGGGAACGCCCCCGAGTCGTCCATGATTTCTTTCACTCCGTACTTTTCGATGAGGACGCCGATTTCATCAAGAACTTTTTCGGGTGAGCGCACGCGGTATGCAGGATAAATCGTAGTCCAGCTGCAGAATGTGCATTTGTGGTGCCAGCAGTCGCGAGCCGCCATAGTGTATGTGCCGGGAAGCTTTGAGTAGTTTCCGTTCTTCTCGCTGTACAGCTTCCAGTTCGTAAGCTCCCTGTCAATCATCGGAAGCTCGTCCAAGTTCTGGTTCAGAATGAATTTTCCTGTCGTCCTGATTTTGTTGTCCTCGCGGAAAAAAATGCCAGGCTCAAGCGCGGACGCATCCACCTTCCCGTATGTGCCTCCGCCGTTTTTCCGAAGATTTTCGCACAGATTCGCAAGAAGAAAATCATAATTTCCGCCCGTAAGTATAAAATCTACGGGGCAATTCTCCATGCTCTCCTCCGGAAAAGCCGTCACATGGTCGCCCACAAGGACTATGAGCGTTTCAGGCTTGATTTTTTTAAGCTCCCTGATGATTTCCCAGTGCATTTTGACGACAGGGGCTTTTGTTTCAATCATAACTACATCAAAGTCCGAGTCCTTGTAAAAATCAATGTACTTTGCGTAAGTCCATTCCTCGGCAATAGCATCGTTCCAAACGACATCGAAGCCTTTCGACTTGAGGAGCGTAGCGGCTGATGCCGGGACCATAGGATAGATGTAAGTGGGGTTGTTGAACCACTGGAACTGTCTGTTCTGTCCCAATAGCGGGATTCCTTTTTCTGATTCGAGCGGCGGATAAGATATTGCGACTTTCATTTTTGTTTCCTCCATTTTTTAGAGCTGCCCTTATCGTGTCAGTTTTTTTTGAAAAAGACCGACTACAGTGAACATTCCATAAGTTATGTGCGTAAGAAAAAGCGCGATGAACGCAAGGACGCTGCTTGCGACATACCTTGCGCTGAATGTGGTGGCAAAATCCAAAAGCGCGTACAGTCCCAGGACGGACGCGTAGATGTACCAGCAGACCGGGAAAAAGTGACTCACAAAAGGTCCCAGGATGATTCCCAAAAGAAATAAGAGAGGCATCAGGTACGCCGGACGGAGCGATGTTTTTGGCAGCTTCTTCATAAAAAATCCCCTGTGGCGAGCGTAATTTGAAATCTGCCTCAGGTGTTTTCTGAACACGGGCCTTCTGTGATGAAAGACAAGAATCTCAGGGTCATAGACAATCCGTTTTCCGGCTTTTTGCGTTATGTCAAGACAAAGCTTCGTGTCCTCTCCGGGATAGAAATTAGAATCGAATCCGTTCACGCTCTCAAAGACCGAGCGGCGTACAATAAGGTTTACGGAAGGAATGTCATCGTCATCGCAGAGCTTTTTCGGAACATATCGGCGTACATACTTTCCGCTGCAAAGGACGGACGAAAGAACGAACCCGCCTGCCCGCTCAAAAACGCCCACATTCTCTGGCGTTACGGCAGGTCCTCCGACAGCTCCTATATTTTCGTCATCGAACCAGCCGGCCGCATTTTTGAGCCAGTCCGCCCTAGGGAAAGCATCATCATCTATAAAAGCAAAAACATTCCCAGTTCCGAATTTCATTGCCATATCGCGCTTTTGTGCAGGTCCGGTCTTTCCGCTTGCGATTATTCTCACTTTCGGGTGTGACAAGCTGTCCAGAACTGGCTTTTCCGGAAGCTCATCGGGAAAAATCAGAACCTCGTAATCAGGATAATCGATTGAGGTCAGGTGCGGAAAAGCCTCCATGATAAAATCATTTATCGCCCTTACGGGAATGACGACTGTAAACTTCACTTTCATAGACTAAAAATGATAGCAGTTTTCCGCATGATTTTCCACAACATGATTTGACTGGCTTATTGATTTGACAATGTTTTTTTTGCTTTTTCGGCAAAAGCGGAGAACATTCTCATCACTAAAGGCTCAACAATCTTTGCCCGGGCAAAATCGACAGCAGAACAAATCGAAAGGACTGCCAGGATGCTTACCGTAAGCGTCAGAAAAAAGTGGCTTTTCGCGTAAAGCTCCGTGCCGCAGAATATTTTCATAAAAAAAAGATTAATCATTATGTTTGAGCGGTGGAAAATGTACGCGCCGAGCATTGTGGATGCAATTTTGTTTATGATTCTGCTGTTTCCGACATTCAGGCGGGCGAAGAACAGAAAGAGAAAAAAAGCGGAGAAAGGAACGCACACCGCCCCCTGAGCCGCATACAAAAAAATTCTGGGGAAAGGAAACACATAGCTTGATGTGTACAGAATTTGAAAATAGGAGGCAGCCAGATAAAATAAAAGGCCTAAAAAAAGGCTCACGGGCTTTTTCAGAAAAAAGGCATTTCCCGGCTCTATTTTTTTCCTGACAAAAAAACCCATAGTATAGAAGAAAACAGCCTTTTCAAATGCGAAGTACGAGAGGATTCCCTTGTAGCCGTTCGCAACTGAGTACCAGAAAAACCACAAAGCAAAAAGAAGAATGAGAAATCCATGCGTGTTCAGCTTGTTCAAAAGGATGTTTATTTTGTCCTTTACGATTATGAGCGGTATGTATGCCGTAAGAAACCACCATGTTCCGCTTGAGTACGGGATTATTGCGTCCACAAGGCATTCTGTAAGCTCTTTTCGTGAGAGCCGCGGAAAATCATAGAACGAGAAATATTTTGCGAGCGCGTAGATGATTAGCGAAAGCCATGCGTAGAAAAAAAGCTCCGCGACGATTTTTGCTATTTTGCGGGGCTTAGGAACGCTTGACTCTCCGAAGAATCCTGTCAGAATGAAGAAAAGGGCCACGCCCACCTGTCCGCCCGGGAAATACAGCGCGATTACGACATCGTTCAGGAATACCTGAGTTTGCACAGGATAAATGTTGCATACAAAATGGCAGCCGATAATAAGGAACATTGCGAAAATTCGCATAAGCTCAAAGTTCGACTGTCTTTCTAGTGAGGTTTCGCCCATGTTGCCCCCTTACTGTTTCCAGTTCGTCCTGTCGGCGATTTTTGCCTTGACGAATATGCTTTTTACTGTTCCCCAGCCGTAAACCCAGAGCGTAATCCAGCAGGCGGGAAAATGGAACGCCCATGCCTTAGCATCGTGCTTGCGCGAGAATCCGATTATCGACTGCACTACAAGCGGAATGACGGTGATGCAGCACAAGGCGAACAGAATGATTTTTCCTTTTCCAACGCGGCTCCACGGGTATTTGCGTCCTTTCGCCCCGGAAAAATACAAGAAATCCATAATCCGCCTGTTCTGCTTACGGCAGAATGTTTTTGTGTCAGGGCAGAACAAATGCACGATTCCTGTCTTGACTTTCGCCATCCTGATTTCACTGTCCTTCTGCAAAAGCTCCCAGAGAACATCAATATCAAAAAGATAGTCTCCCTCAAAGTTCTCGCACAGCTCACGCCTCCGCATGAAAAATCCGTTCGCCCCGATTGTAGGAATCATCCTGGGGTTGAATTTTATAGATATGTAGCCGCCCCTGTCCTCCTCCTCGCGCTCAACCTCCGTCCACTTGTTGGTGACAAGGCACTTTCTGTCATAGTTCCCCGTGAACATGCAAAGCGGGTCGTTCATGCCGATAAGGGCGCAGTAGCGGTTTATCACGCTGTCTTCCTTTCTCCAGGTGTACTCAATCGGCTCTGAGGCGATAATTTTTTCTTCGTCGAACGGCTTCATCATGCGGGAAATCCAGAGCGCGTCAGGGATTATATTGTCGCTGTCAAGGAGGCACACGACTTCGTTTACGGCTTTCCTTACGCCAACGGCTTTTCCGGCCTCCGCCGTCCGGAGCTTGTTCTCAAAAACCGATATTTTTATATCGCAGCCTTTTAGTCCGTTTTTGTACTCGCTGATTTTTTCAAGCGTTCCGTCCGAAGAGCCTCCGTCCGCAAAAACGAT
Source organism: Treponema sp. (assembly GCA_017449265.1). GTDB lineage: Bacteria > Spirochaetota > Spirochaetia > Treponematales > Treponemataceae > Treponema_D. Next base: position 18,335 of record JAFSJW010000019.1, on the reverse strand, counting down.
TTCGATTGCGTCGTGCGGATAGTCCTGGGCCGTGATTGCGTCCATGTAAAGTTCCAGCGTGCGCATGGAGTTGTATGTTGGCGTTACTATTGAGAGCGTTGTCATGTTCATAGTTCCTTAAAAAATCAGATTTTATAATAAATCTTAAAGAAAATATCCTGCAATATCCTTGAGGCAAGATAAAAGAAAAATCTTGGCGTAAATTTCCAAAGAATATACTGCAGCTTGTATACCGACGGCATTTTAAAATCTTTCTGCTCCTCGTCTTTCCAAGGAGATGCGAAATAGTACGAGTCGTACAGCTTTTTCATCGGGTGGACGCTGTTTTTGAACCACGGGCGCGTGAATGTGTTCCCGTTGAAGTGGAGAATCGCGGGATTTTTGGCCGAAAGCCTGTAGTCGTCTTTATTCGGAAGGAAATTTTTCAGCCCGAATATGAACGATACGGCTCCTGCCGACTTGTACAAGAAGAATGCCGAGCAGAAATTGTATCTGAAAGAATATTTTGCGATTTTTCCGCGGAGGCAGATATTAAGAAAGTCCTGGTCAACGAACGGATACGAAACGCCCTTGTGGATTTCCTCAAGAATCAGCCTAAGGCATTCGCCCTCCTTCCATTTCTTTGTGTCAAGGACAAGAACGCCAGAGTTGAAATAAGGCGAGTCGTTCGGCATATTGATTACGCGCTTGTACTTTGCGTTCGTGCAGTCGTAGCTCATCGCCACAGGATTTCCGCCCATGTCAAAGGAAAAAAGCTCCGTGATGTTGCCCGCAACGAGAGTATCGCAGTCAATATACACGATTCTCTCCGCATCGTCTGGAACGAATTTCTCGAAGAAAAGGCGCGTGTAGGCAGTGTACCCACCTCCTGAGAGTGCGTCCGTCGAATTGTCATAGCCTTTGACATAGTTTTTTATGTCAGAAACGATAACTTCGCTGTCAACAAAGACAATCTCCGACAAGTTTGAAAAATCATTTTCTATTGATTTCAGCTTTCCGATATTCTCCGCGCAAACTTTGTCGCTCATAAGGAAAACCCTGAACATGGAGTCCGGGTTATTTTTCAGAAGAGAGATAATGCTGATTCCGGCAAGTTTCGCATAAGCATCGTTGCAAGCATAGATTACATTGTACATCAGTATTGATTATACGGAATTTTCGCATTTGTGTGAAATGACTTTTTCGTATATGAGCATTTCTTTTTTGACACAGCTCTCCCATGTGAAATTTTTTGCCCGCTCAGCCACTATTTCTTTCGGAATCGGATTCTCAAGGTACGATATGACGGCAGCCGAAAAATCCTCGGTGAAACTCTCCGACTCAGGAACTACCGCTCCGTTCTCGCCTACAGCCTCAGGTATTCCGCCGTTCGCAGAGCCAACCACGCCCACCCCGCACGCCTGCGCTTCCAGCGCGACGCAGCCCAGTCCTTCCATGCGGCTTGGGAAAAGGAGGACATCGAATGTCCTCATGTACCCGGGTATATTCTCAGGAAGGACGCGCCCGGCGAAAATGATTTCGTCCGCCACTCCAAGCTCCTCCGCCCGCTTTTTTAGCACAGGTGTCAAATCATCTTTTGAATTTTCCGCAAACCCCACGACGCAAAGGATTGCGTCAGGAAACCTTTTCTTCACTGAAAAAAGCACATCGGCAAGAATCTCAGGGCGTTTCACGCGGATTGTATGCCCCACGAACCCGAGCACAGGGAATTTTCCTGAGCCGAACTTTTCGGAAGGAAAAAAAAGATTCGGGTCAAATCCGTTGAAAACGACGGAGCAATGCTCCCCGCTGAATCCGAACGAAACGCATGTTTTCCTGAGATAATCGGAGACGAACAAGGTATGGCTTGCTTTGTTCAGTATTTCTGCATATTTTTCTTTGACATCGGACTCTAGTTTTTCTGTGTCATGCACATCGCTTCCGTGGGCGGTGACTACATAAGGAATGCCGAATTTTTCTTTAAGCTCAGGAAGAATGTCCGCATACCAAATGAAATGAGCGTGAATCAGGTCAAAGCCCTTTTTCATGAACCATTTGTAAAAATCTTCCAGCGATTTATAATCAATCTGGTTGTAATATATGTAGCTCGTGCCGTTCCGCGAGTACCGCATTTTGAATGCGAACACCGGGAAAAAAATCTTTTTCACTAAATGGAGCGGAATCAGAATCATGTTCTCAATTATCCTTGAAATTCCCTTCCGTCCCGAAAAAGACAACTTTCGTTTCCTGAGATTTCCGAACTGGAGGACTTCCACATAAACGCCCTTTTTCTGAAGCTCTGTTATGCGCCTTAGAATGAACGGAGCCATGTTCGGATTCCTTAGGCTCGGAGCCGGGGCAAAAAAAAGCACTCTCATCTTTTTGCTCCGCGTGCGTATTTGTCAGAACCATAGTTTATCATGTTGATTTTTATGCTCTCCATTTTGACTTCCTACTTCTCAAACCACTCGATTTTGCAGGCATGAGTTTTTGTCTCTTCGTCGTAACTTATGCCGACGAAGATGATTTTTCCTGTGTACGGCGCAAGTTCCGAGAAATATTTTTTTTCCTTGATTTGGTTGATTGCGGAATCGGCGCACTTGTTCCGCTTCAGTTCCACTATGAGAGCGGGCGTTTCAGGACTTTTCTTGAACGGAACGAACACAACGTCCGCAAAACCTTTTCCTGTCGTTAGCTCCTTGAACACATAATACTTGTTGAGCGCGTAAATGAAACTCAGGTAAATCGCGCTCTGGAGAGCATCCTCGTTGTTGTAGCTACGGTTACTCGTAACATGTATGTGGCTCATGTCAAGGCTCTCCGCCACCAGCCGCTCGTTTCCCGCCAATGTCTCTGAAAGGAGGTTCTTTGACGACTGGATTATCTTGTTCGTGATTTTATAGTCGCTTTCCGTTTCGATTGCGTTGAACCACTCCTGCCGCACCTCCCTGTTCGGGATTCGGCATGTCTGGTCTTTCCTGCTGTATGCGAGATACCCCAGGTGTATGAGGTAGGTGAACACATCGCTTCGCGTGTAGAACGAATCCATCGTGTTCATGTACCTTGTGACATTCACCTCGACGCTCTCGCCTGCGAGCATTGCAACCACATCGTCACGCGTTCCCTCGAAATTCTGCTCCAGACGGTCGGAGATGACCCTGTATGTGGATGTGCGACCCCAGTAGCTCGAAAAATTTCTCTCCAAAATGGACATTACGACGGATTCAGGGTTGTAGATGTCGAACTGCCCGAGCCGGTAGCCGTCATACCACTGCCGGCACTCATCAAAATCAATTCCGTATGTGCCGCAGAGCGATTTGACTTCCTCCTCAGTGAACCCCACATATTCGTTCAGCTCGGAAGCGTCCTCCATAGTGTATTCGCGGAAATTGTTCAGCTTGGACTGCACCTTGTCGCGCACAATCGGAAGAATTCCAGTGAGATATGCGAGCGCGATTGCGGGGCGGAGCGTGTCGCTCTTGAAAAGTCCGTTTAAAAAACCTAAGTACTCGTTGAAAAGCGCGTCCGGCACATTCCCCGAAACAGATTCGCGCACAAGCACATCGTATTCGTCAATCAGTATGACGAACTGCTCATGTTTTTTTGCGTAGACTTTCATGATTGCTTCACCAATGGAATAATTCTCATTGATGTTCAACTCTGGAAACTGTTCCTGAAATTCTTCGATGATTTTGTCCGTGAGGGAATGTAGGACGGTTTCTACTTTTCGACAATTTCTGTACTCGCTGTTCAAATCGATTTTTATCACATTGAACGCATTCAAGTCCGCCTCAAAACTTTCCGCCCCTGAGATTTTCAGACGCGAGAAAATAGCCCGAGAGTCGCAGCCCTTGGAGTAGTAAGAACTTATCATGTTCCCGGCGACGGTCTTTCCGAACCTGCGCGGGCGGGAGATGCAGACATATTTGTTCCCCCGCCGCATGATTTTGTTCAGTTCGGCGAGCATCATCGTTTTGTCAACATAAATTTCTTGGTTCGTGATTTCCGTGAACGTTTCGTTCCCAGGATTCAGATAAATTCCCATAACAAGCCTCATTGACAAGATAGAGTTACTTTGAATTATAGCATATGTTCAGATAAAAATCCTGCAGTTTCAATGAGACGAAATATCTGCCGTTCATGCCAAAATTTGTGTTGTCAAATAATGCGAAATGACATACTGTTAGCAAATTTCAGCATCGCTGCCCCAAATTATGATATTGTTGTTGATATAGGACAATGGTTTTTCCTCAATTACCACTGAATTTGGAATTATTTCTAATAGCTCGTTCAGTGAGTATCCGCCGAAGTGCTTATGCGATAGCTCATTCCATGTAATATATCCTTTTTTTGCTTTTAAAATAACTTTGTTCAAATATATGTCCTGAACTGGTCGTGTCAATTCAGAAAATGCATAATTACTTATTACAAAATCTAAATCAATATCCTGAAAATCAGTAGTTCCATCAATATAAACAAATTTTGTGGTGCTGCCATTGGAATATGATTCAATTGCTGACACGTATTTATTCGCTAATTTTAGCACCTCTGGAAGGTCAAACAAATAATATGTATTGACATTTTGTATATAGCTAGATATGATTCTTGCTTGACCGCCATACCCGATTCCAATTTCGGCTATTTTTGATAATTTTTCTTTGTTGAATATCCTGATAATATCTTGCAATACCTTTACATATCGAATTGTGGTAGGAGAAATAGTTTGTTTACCTGCTACATTACCGTAGTTATTAAACCATTTTGAATAATCATACATAGCTGGTGAGCCAATTTTATCATTTAGTTTGAAATTATCCCAATTTTCTTTGTTGAATTTTCCCCCCCCCTCATTCAAAAATATATGCCATAATAATTCACTTCCCTGATATTCTGATACATGCTCGAGAACTGTTTTATAAATAGGATTTTGCCGAAATTTTTCAAAGAGTTTGCTATTTTCAGCTGCTAATTCACAAAAAGCGGGGTATAGTTTATCATCACTTATACTTGTTTGTTTTCTATCCGCAGAAATACGATTTGATAATTTTTTTACCAACAATTTTTGTTTAAAATCATCATTAGATTTTTTAATGTCTAAAGCCACATCTCTAATAATAGAACATAATAACATTATATTCTCCTAACTGTTTTATTCTATGTTATAATTTTTTTTAGTTTAATCATTGCAGAAAAAAGAACAAGTAGCAAATAATTACGGGTGCTCACCTTGCTCTTATTTTATGATATACAGTTCTCAAAAAATGGTTTTTGCTTAATAGAAATAGAAAACATCCCGAGTAAAACTTGAAGAAATTTTTAGGCGAAAATGCTCCGTTCCTGTATTTTTTGCAATCATCGTACATTTTTTTGAAAGTCGGCATAAGTGCATTTTCATCAAAGTAAAGCGGAAGCATCAACAATGATTTTTCAATATCTGATTTTACGGTTTTTGTCGTTATTATATCCAAAAGAAAGCTGAGTAAGTGTTGTTCTGTTGCTCTTACGATTATTTCCGCATTTTTCGCATTGTTTTTTTTGAGAAATGCGGAAAGACAATGTATATTTTCCTGCATATATAGTGCTGTTTTTTTGTTTTTTTCAAATGTGTAAGTATTCTGTGTCGATATTCCTGTTCCAAGCACATAGTTTATTAAAAGTATATCATGCTGTATGAATTTTTTTGTAAAAAATGCTACATGAACTGATATACATGAATCATCTACAAAATTCATATATATATTTGGAATTTCTGAAAAGACCCTCTTTAATAACTCTGATTTATATAATTTGTTCCATACGGTAAAAACGGCATTTTTGTTGCAAAAATATTCAAGACGCGATAGTGATAAATCATATATTTTAGGAGAAATGATTTCATTTTTTGGGCGTGATATATATGAAAATTCGCAAACATCAAATTCTTCGTTACGGATAACTTCATCATATAATTTTTGTAATGCATCGGGAAAAAGAAAATCGTCTCCATCCAAAAATAGAAGATATTTTCCGTGTGATTTTTCAACTCCTGTTCTCCGGGCTTCTAAAACAGATTTGTTTTTTTCATGTACGATGATTTTTATTTTGCTGTTAGAATTTGTAAATTGTTGTAATGTGTCTTGTGTAGCGTCAGTCGAACCGTCGTTTACGACAATAAGCTCAAAATCAGAAAATATCTGATTAAGCACCGATGAAATAGTACAGTTTATACGCATTTCTTGATTGAAAGCTGTTACAATTACGGAAAATACCGGTTGCTTATTTTGAGTTTCTTGCTCAATCGGGACATTTGGAACAGAACGCATATGGGGTAGTTTTTGAATACTTACAATGGATGCGTCGAAACTTCCTATTTTGTCATTCACCCAATATGGTGGAGTAATTACGATTTTATCTTTGTAGTGATTGAATTGCTGTCCCCACCAACTGAAAGTCGAATTGCTGATGATATGATGGTGACATATCCCCATCAGGTATAAATCCCATTTATTATTTTTAGGTAAATAATTGTTTTCGACAAAAAAAACTTCTGAAGCATCAAAATCGATATTTTGTTTTGTCCACTCAACATCATCGGAAAAAACAAAAAATGTTGGATTTTGCACTGTTTTTTTTATTTCTTTTATTGCATTATTGAAATATGATTTCGTTGCGATATTTCCGAGCAGAATATGATTGTTGTAATCGCCGCATCTAACATGGACTGACACAGGATTTTGACTGATTTTTATTTTTTTTTCCCAGTCGTTGTTTTCTTGTGAAATATTATGATAAAAAAAATCATCAAAAGAATAAGATGACGCATCAAAAAATTTTGTGTCCTGCCAATATCCATTGAATATAATATTGTCCTCTGCGGAAAAGCTTTCCGAAAAAGTCAAATCATCAATAATTTTAAAATTTTTGTATTTTCGCTTATTGCTTAACTTGAAACCAAATTTTTCAAGCAAAAAACCTCCATGCGGATCATTTATTTTAAAATATCTTGTATTCAGGCGGATATTAACATCAGGATGCTTTTTTCTCAAATATAATGCAAAGTTAAGCTGGAAAAGCTGGTTTCCTAGCCCTCCCATGATATTGACAATAAACATAGTTAGGATTTCCTTTTAATATGAATTTATGATAATTTTTCCCATTCCAGCAAAGGTGCGCACACTCCGTCGTTTCTTTTTTTATACCAATATGGAGATTCGCTCAATCCTCCTCTGATTGTGATCTGAATTTCAGGTCCCTCTCCAGGTTTTATGAACCAGCAGATAAAATGAAGACTGCATATTATCTGAAAACGGTAAGTTCCTTCATTAAAAAAATGCTTTGGTATCTGCGTGCGTATAGTATTTTCACCTACATCAAGATTTATCCATTCAGATTCTGGAGTATCTGTCTGATATGACCAGTACATACATTCGCCAAAATCTGTGAAAACTGCATAGCCAATGCAAAATGCCCTGTCAGGCTTTTTGTACCTGAATTTGATATTAAGGAATATATCCTCATCATTTCCTATATCCCTTGATACTCTTTTCTCCTCGCTGTCCGTAAGGTAATAATCAAGCAAATCAAAATAATCATTGCTGAATTTTTTGATTTGCTGATTGGCAGAATTGCTCTTCATGTATTCGGAAATTGCGGTGTTAACATCACCAAAATACTGCAAATTCCCGTGATTCAAAACCATTCCCCTGTTGCAAAGTGATTTTATTGCGCCCATGTTGTGACTTACGAAAAGAACAGTCCGTCCGTGCTCAGTACTTAGCTCATTCATTTTTCCGAGTGCTTTTTTCTGAAAAGCAACATCTCCAACCGCAAGAACTTCATCTGCAATCAGGATATTACTGTCAAGATGGGCGGCAACAGCAAAGGCCAGCCTCACATACATTCCGCTGGAATATCGCTTTACGGGCGTATCGATATGTTTTCCAATCTCGCTGAATTCAATTATCTCATCAAGCTTGCGGTCTATTTCATCCTTTTTCATGCCGAGAATCGCCCCGTTCATGTATATATTCTCGCGCCCTGTCAGCTCCTGATGGAAACCAGTACCTACTTCAAGAAGACTTGCCACTTTTCCGTTAATTCCGATTGTTCCGGTAGTCGGAGTTGTTATCTGGCTCAGGATTTTTAGGAGAGTTGACTTTCCTGCTCCGTTATGACCGATTATTCCAACTTTATCACCTTTTCGGATTTCAAAATCAAGGTTGCTCAAAGCCCAAAAATCGCTTTTGCCTGAAAACTTCGCGTCTATTTTTGCATGGGGATTTTCCTTGCCGAATTTTCGCGCCAACCATGTCTGTATATCCCGAAAAAGTACTCCATTGTTGATAACACCAAGCTTATAACATTTGCCGAGATTCCTAACCTTTATTGCAGTATCATTGTTCATAAAGCTTTTTGTTCCTTATGCGAAAAAAATTTGCTGTAAAAAATATCAACGATTGTGATTAGCCACAGAATGTCAATATGCCAACAAGTATGTACGTACAGCATTTTAAAATGACCAGTATAATATGAAAAAATAAATATGAATAAGACAGATATGATTAAATCGATTTTTGTTCGGCTCGTTTTGTTGAAGAAAAACAAAAGAGGAATTATCAGGAAAATCAGGAAATACCAGACGCTCGTTACAGGAACCAATATACAGACAAGCGAGAGTATGAGCAGCGACTGATATTTTTGTTTTGCAAGAAAAAATCCAATCATTGAAAGCAACAGGAAAAGTAACACACAAATAATTGCAAGAATGTTTATTGCGGAGTCTCCGATTGAAAAACGGGACAGAGCGTTGTATATCTGAGCTTTTATTGAGAGTCTCCAAAGTCCTTTTGTTGTTGTGAATACATTTACGCTTTTTATAAAATCATTTATGCTTGACTGGCTTTCGGTTTTTTCCGCTACCTGAATCGTTGTATTTTTGTTGCAATCAAAAAAAGCTGGAGTTATATATTCAACGGAAGAATTGTACGGCTTATAAAAAACAGCCGCCTCAACCTGCTCATGCTGTACTGCATTTTTCTGCATTTTTTCATTGATATTTGAGACTACGAGCGGAATCACAAAAAGCATTGCCCCATAGAGCATCGTTCTGGCAGCTTCCTTCCATTTTCGTTCTTTTAGAAGCAACGCACCGAATATCGCCGGGAATAATTTTATGTTCGCCGCAATTGCAAGCGAAATTAGAGCGAATTCTTTTAGATATTTGTTCTTTGATGAATAGAAAAACACGAATACGAGTGTTCCAATCAAGGCAAGCAAAATAAGATTCATGCGCTGGTATGCAAACAGAATCGGTCCTGTCAGAAAAAGTGCTAGAGCAGATATTGTTTTTTTCCTGTATGTGCCGTTTATAAAAAAACTGCAAAGGACAAAAATTGCGGCGGCTGTTGCGAGCGTGTAAAGTGTGAGCAAATAATTGACTACATATTTTTTGTCTATTCCGTCTGCAGGAAAAAACAGATGCAGAAACTTAAAAAAAAGGACTGCCAGCGGAGGATAATTTGTATTATGCAAGGACGAAGACGCATAATATTCTATGGCGAACACAAAATCACCAAAGTCCCATCTGTTTGAATATCCAATGAATATTTTGTTAGTTGCAATCAATATATTTGAATGTATAAAAAACAGAAGCGCGCATAATGAAAAAAAAGCAGGATAGTTTTGTAAAAACAACTCTTTTGTTTTTTTAGAAAACAAGATAAAGAAAAAAGCAGAATCAAGAAATGAAACTAAGCCAATCAGTAAGGATGTGCAGTAAGGAATATTTGACAGCTCCCTGTGGAAAAGATATTTTCCGGCGAAGAAAAAAATCGATTCTCTGAATGACGGAAACAAGATGATAAGCCCCGCGAATAACGAGAGCATTACCACAGCTCCGAGACTTAAGATTTGTACTCTATCTAATTTCCGGTCCATTTCCGTCCCCCGCTTATATCACATCCACGAAGTTGCGCTCATTCCTTGTGAAAAGGACAAGTCCGAAGAAAACGAACGCGGCCGTGAGAGCAAGGCTTGAGTAAACAACTGCGGGCGTGAGCGTGCCAGCCCCGAAAAAAGCAAGGCGGAAGAATTCAATGGGGGCGCACATAGGGTTTATGTACGGGATAAGCTCCGCGAAGCCGAACGGAATCGTGTTTAGCTGGCTGAGCGGATATACCACGGGCGTTGCGTACATGGCAAGCTGGAGCGCGAAATTCAGGAGAATGTTCAGGTCCCGGTATTTTGTGGTGAGCGAGCTTATTATAAGCCCCAGGCTCGTTCCCAAAACTCCAATCCATATGAAGATGAGAGGAAATGTAAGGCACAGAAGCGACACATCAAGGTGAATATTCTTTACGAACATATAGTAGAGCATGAACGCAACGAGCAGCACGAACTGAATGATAAGCTTTATCATGTGAAAGCCGCAGGTTGCGATTGGAGCCGTGAGGCGCGGAAAATAGACTTTTCCGAAAATAATCTGGTTCGACAAAAATGTTCCCGCACTTCCGCTCAGGCAGCTCGTAAAATAGCTCCAGAGCATTGTTCCCGAGAAGTAGAACAAGATGAACGGAACGCCGTCAGTACCCACGCCAGCAAGCGTTCCGAACACGAACGCATACATCAGTGACGAAACGACTGGCTGCACGAGATACCAGAGAGGTCCAAGGATTGTCTGCTTGTAGGCTATGACAAAATCCCTTTTTATGAACATTTTTATAAGGTAGCGGTACTCCCACACATCTTTCAGGTGAAGGTCAAAAAGCCCGTGCTTCGCGCTTATTATTTTATCCCAGTGCTCAGGCTCGTTTTCCTGAGCTTTGATTCCAGCTTCATTCGTAGACATAAGTATCATTATAATATGTAAAAAGATTCCGAATCAAGTTCAGTATGACAGGAATGTCTAAAAAGTATGAAACGCGGTGGTTGAGCAGAGTTGTGCGAACCTGCGGAACGCTAACCACCACGCCACAGCTGATTTCAGCCCTCTACCATCAAATGCTCAAGCTGCTCGCGGATGAACTGGCTCTTTTCTTTCAGACCGATTTTTCCCGTAGAAAGCATGAGGACATTCGGACGAGCAGGATCCAGCTTGACCTTGCCGTGACTTGAGACCATCATCTTTATCACTTTGTCAACATTGATGTTAGAAACTTTGCTGAACTCGGCTGTGATAAGCCCGTTCTTTTCCTTTAGAGTCCTAATGAAAAGTTTTTTCGCAATTATGCGCACCTCGGCAAGGCTCAGAAGACTGTAAACCTCGTCAGGAACAGGCCCGAACCTGTCCTCAAGCTCGGACATCATGCGCTCAAGCTCATCGCGCGTTTGGATTCCTGCAACTTTCTTGTAGATTTCCATCTTCGTCTGTGTGTTCGGAATGTATGAGTCAGGGATAAATCCCGTGTACTCAAGCTCCATGAGGACTTCGCTCTGCTCCTCGTAGTTTTCTTTCGTAAGTCGCTCAACGGCTTCGTTCAGAAGCTTCATGTACATATCGAAACCTACCGAATACACTTCACCGCTCTGGTCACGCCCGAGAAGGTTTCCTGCGCCGCGAATCTCCATGTCTTTCATCGCGATTTTGAATCCAGAGCCAAGCTCGGTAAAGTCCGATATTACCTGGAGTCGTTTCATCGCGACTTCGCTCAGAGCCTTGTTCTCTGGGTACAGAAGGTACGCGTACGCTTTCTTGTCGCTCCGCCCCACGCGCCCGCGAAGCTGGTAGAGCTGGCTGACTCCGTACATATCGGCACGGTCGATTATAATCGTGTTCACATTCGGAATATCGATTCCGTTCTCTATGATTGTAGTCGCAACAAGCACATGAAATCCGCCCATCTTAAACCGGCGGAAAATATCGTCAAGCTCCTCCGCGGACATCTGACCATGCGCAACATCAATCATCATCTCGGGAACGATTTTCTCAAGTTTGCGGCGAGTTTCGTCAAGCGTCTCCACCCTGTTGTGAAGGAAAAATACCTGACCGCCCCGCTCAACCTCGCGGCGGATTGCGCTCGCAACGCGCTCGTCCGTGTACTCGTCAATGACGGTCTCAATCGGTTTTCTTGTCTGCGGCGGAGTCGTAAGAAGGCTCATGTCGCGGATTTTCAGAAGGCTCATGTGGAGGGTACGCGGAATCGGAGTCGCGCTCATAGCAAGGGAATCTATGTTCGCCTTGAGGGACTTTAGTTTTTCCTTGTCCTTAACGCCGAACCGCTGCTCCTCGTCTATAATCATCAGCCCCAGGTCCCTGAAAACAACATCTTTCTGAATAATCCTGTGAGTTCCTATGAGAATATCAATTTCGCCTTTTGCAAGCCGTTCAAGCGTTTGCTTTTGCTCTTTTGCGGAAACGAACCTGCTCATCTGCGCAATCGTTACGGGAAAGTTCTGGAAACGCTCGACACAAGTCTCGTAGTGCTGCTCCGCAAGAATCGTCGTAGGCGCAAGGAACGCCACCTGCTTTCCGCCCATCACGGCCTTGAACGCAGCTCGCATTGAAATTTCGGTCTTTCCGTAGCCGACATCGCCGCACAAAAGACGGTCCATAGGAACGGGCTTTTCCATATCCGCCTTGATTTCCTGAGTGACCGTGTACTGGTCAGGCGTATCCTCGTAAGGAAAAGACGCCTCGAACGCAGTCTGCCACTCGGAGTCCTTCGGGAACGGAAAGCCCCTGCTTGCCTTGCGCTTTGAGTACAGGGCGATAAGTTTCTCCGCCATGTCCTCGACTTCTTTCCTGACCTTGTTCTTCCTGTTCTCCCATGCCTTTGAGCCGATTTTATCCAGCCTCGGGTTGTCTCCGTTATTTCCGATGTATCTCTGAACGAGGTTCACCTGCTCAATCGGAACATAAACATACTCTTCGTCCGCGTACTCAAGTTCGATATAATCGCGTTCCATCCCGAGCGATTTTATTCTCTCGATTCCCTTGAATATTCCGATTCCGTAATTCGTATGAACAACATAGTCGCCTTCGTTAAGGTCTACGAAAGTTTCGATGGCCTCGGATTTTACATGATGAAGCGACTTAGGTGCCTGCTTCTTGCGCCCGAAAATCTCGTTTTCCTGAATTACTATCAGTTTTTCGGCATCAACGCTGAATCCGGATGTTATCGCCTTAGGAAAAATAGTATATGGTATGAATTTTTCTACACTTTTTTTGGCAAGCTGTGCGGTTTTATCCACACTATCATCATTTTCGTTACCAAAATTTTTGAGGATTTCGTTTATCCTGAGAGCCTGATTCTCGTTGTCCGCAAACACGAAGATTTTCCATCCCTCGTTTTGCATGGCAGTAATCTCATCTTTCAGGTATTTTATATTTCCAAAAAAACTTCGGGAAGGCTCGCAGTCAATCTTTATCCTGCCTGCCCCGCCAAAAGATAGCTCTTCTGCCGCCTGAGTTTCTTGAGTGTGAAGAGTCTTGAAGATTATGCGCTTTTCGTGCAGGCAGAATATCTCATCGAACGGAACGAGAACTTCCCTCGGATAGAACACGGGGAATTCCTGCCTTGCCTTTCGGTAAAGTCCAAAATACTCGCGGTCAAAATTTTCCTGCGCGTTAAGAAGCCTTTCGTAATCGAAGAAAAAAACAGGCGTTTCAGGACTGATATAATCAAGAACAGTGTATTTTTTTTCCCATAGAACAGGATAGAAAAGCTCCTCTCCCTCGCTTTCGCCACAAGCCTTTATCTCGTCAAGGAACTTTTCCTTAGCCTCCCGCGCTTTTTCCGTAAGCGAAAGCTGAAAATCCCCGAAATCATCTTTCAGTGACTGCCCCGCGCCGCCTTTTTCCATTGCATCAAATTTTTTCTCAAGGGAAGAAATAAGCTCATCGTCCCAGATGACTTCTTTCATCGGGTACACAAGAAGCCCGTCCCGCAAGCCCACAGTCGCCTGAGTCTCCACGCTGAAAGTCTTGAGCGATTCAATTGTATCAAAATCAAAAAGGATTCTTGTCGGAAGCTCCTCCCCCGGCGTGAATATATCCATAACCTCGCCTCGGAGCGTGAATTCGCCGGGCGCGCTGACTTTAGGAACGCGGATATACCCCATGTAAGCAAGGTCGTCCGCCAAGTCCGTCGGCTCAACCTGCTTTCCTTTGTGCAAAGAAAAAATAAGTCCTTTTATGTATTCGGGGGCAGGAACCGGAGTCTGTAAAGCCCGCTGGCTGACGATGAAAATCCGTGGCTTCGTCTGCTGAGTCATCATGCGTCCCTGAGACGCCATCAGAGCAAGAACGCCCGCCCGCTCCCCGAACACTCTGGCACCTTTTGCCGTAGCGCGGTACGGAACAAGCCCCCACCAAGGAAGATTGTAAACCTCTACTGCATCCTCAAAAGCTGTACGAAGGTCGCAGGCAACATCCATAGCCGTCTTTTCGTTCTGGACTACAAGAAGAGCATCCATTCCAGCCACTGACCGCGCCGCAGATTTCTGCTGCTCTTGGGCGTAACGCCCGGTTCCAGCGTACTGGCTTATGTACAAAAGATTCGACTTGGCATTATCTATGAAGCTTGCCACGAAAAAAGACGAAGCCGCGCCTTGCAGGCCTTCTATTTCTACTGGAAAAGATTTTATGTTCTTTACGGTTGAATTGAATTCCTGCCAGTAACTCAAGATTGAGGAAACTGGTGATGATAAGAGTGATTTCATTAAATTTCCATGTTCATTGCGTGGCGGACTTCTTTCAAAGTCTGCGATGCGATTTCACGAGCCTTCTCACTTCCAGAAAGAAGAACTTTCCTGATATACTCAGGGTCTTTCTCCAGTTCCGCGCGTTTTGTGCGTAGCGGCCTAAGCTCCTCGTTCAAAGCTTCGGTAAGCGTTGACTTGAGCATTCCGCCGCCGCCATCCCCGATTTTCTCGGCGATTTTCTCAGGCTCCTCGTGGGTGCAAAGAGAAATAAGCCTAAGAAGGTTGGCAACTTCAGGGCGGTTAACAGGGTCATAAGTTATGTGCCTCTCCTGATCTGTCTTTGCTTTCTTGATAGCTTTTGCAGTTTCGTCCTCGGTTGCCGAGAGCATGATTGCGTTACCAAGAGATTTTGACATCTTGGCGTTCCCGTCAAGCCCCAGAATCATCGGGGTCTTGGCAAGAAGCGCGTGAGGCTCGGGAAAAACAGGCTCCGAGTTCTTGCAGAATTTGTCGTTGAATCTGCGCGCAATCGTGCGGGCAATCTCAAGGTGCGGAAGCTGGTCTTTTCCTACAGGAACGACATTTCCCTTGCAGAAAAGAATGTCTACCGCCTGATGAACAGGATAAGTGTACATTCCGGCATTGACGACTTTCAGCTCTGACTTTGATATTTCATCTTTTACAGTAGGATTGCGGCTCAGCTCAGAATTTGACACGAGCGTAAGGAACGGAACCATCAGCTGATTTGCCTCCGGAACATAGCTGTGCGGATAGATTATCACATCATCGCCAGGCTCGATTCCTGCCGCAATATAGTCGATAACGAGCTGCTTCGTGTTCTGGCTTATCTTGTCGAACGCATCATGATCTGTGAGAACCTGATAGTCGGCAATCAGTATCATTGTAGGAACACCCATCTTTGAAAGGCGTACTCTGTTCTGGAGAGAGCCGAAATAATGACCGATATGAAGGCGTCCTGTAGGTCTGTCGCCAGTAAGGACACGGTATTTCTTTGGATTTATTTTTATATCTTCCTCAATCCTGTTGCTCTGGCGAACTGCCTCCGCAAGGATTTTATCTGAGTTTGTCTCAATATCTGACATTTTTCTTTTCCTTATGATTAAGATAAAAAAAATCGGCACAAAAAAACCCTTGCACAGCAAGGGTTTTAAGCAAGCGGCAGAAGGGAGTCGAACCCTCGTCATCAGCTTGGAAGGCTGAGATAATGAGCCGTTATATGACTGCCGCAAATGTGAATACTAATATATCGAACAAAACGAAATTAGTCAATCACTTTGAATTAAAAATTAGCATTTTCTGACCTTTTTAGCAGCACAGGTTTGTCTGACACAACGCCTGTGCTATCAGACAGCCTTACGCCTCTTCGATAAAATCCCTTGATTTCAAGAACTCAAGGATAAAATCAACAATCATCTCAGGAGTTTTCGTTGCAGTGTCGATTTTCAAATCCGCAAACTCATACTCATTGTTGTCGATTTTATAGAGCTTCATGTACCGCTCGGAATCCTGCGTGTCGCGGAATTTCGTGAATTCCTTGATTTTTTCAAGATCTCCGCCCTCTCTGTTCAGGATTCGCTTTGCGCGCGTGTCATCGCTCGCAATAAGATAAATCTTAACATCGGCTTCCTTAAGCATCCAGATTGCAAGACGGCTTCCAAGCACGCACGGCTCTTTCTTGGCAAGCTCCACCTGATGAGTGTCAACATAGATGTCATAGCTGTCGTCAGTTTTTGCCTTCTCGATTACTTCAGGCAAAGTCATGTTCTTCTCCGCAGCAAGCTGCCTGAAAGTGTAATTTATGAGCTTAACGCCGAGTCTTTCAGAAAGCAGCGAACTTACGGTGGTATTTCCGCACCCAGACTTTCCGCTGATAGCGATTCGCAAATCCTTTTTCAGTTTATACATATCTCCTCCAATTTTCATAGCAACAAAAAAATCTATTCTACATTTTTCGCCTGTTCACGGATATTTTCAAGCGCATCCTTCGCGTTCACCACGAAAGCCCCCACTTCCGTAAACTGGTTCTTTGAGCCGATAGTGTTTATCTCCCTGTTAGCTTCCTGACAAATGAAATCAATTCTTTTTCCGGGAACGGGATTCTCGGAGATTTCCTTACGGAGCGCATCAAGATGGCTGTGCAAGCGGATTATTTCCTCGTTTATAGTGTATTTTACCATCATTGCGGCAACTTCCGTCATAATCCTGTTTTCATCAACATGACTTCCCAAAAGCTCATTGAATCTGTCGGAAACCTGCTCCTTGAATCTCTGCTCCATTTTCGGCTGCCATTCCTTGAAAAAAGCCGCGCAAGAATCAAGAACATCGAGCTTGGAAAGAAGGTCTTTCCGGAGATTCTCACCTTCCCGACCGCGGTCCGCAACAAACTGACCGAAAACATCTGAAAACACAGGTTCGATTTTTTCCCAGTAACGCTCCGCATCATACTCATGCGTTATGTTCAGAACCCCGTCCTGCGCTATTATCAGCGAAAGGGGAATGTCGCAGTCATTTTTCCCGAGCGCGCCGGCTATCTGCCTTATAGCGTCGAAGTAAATTCTCGCGGCATTTGAATCCGGACTGACCTTTATAGTTGAATTCATATCTTTGACGCGGATTGTCAGGTCAATTTTTCCCCTGACTATTTTCTCAGAAACGATTTTCCGTATTTTCTGCTCCAAAGGATTCAAAAAAGACGGAATGTTCACATTGAGATCAAGAAACCTGTTGTTCACAGATTTTATCTCCACGCTTACCTGCGTGTTTTCAACTATGGATTCGCGGAATCCGTAACCGGTCATACTGTTCATAGGGTCAATAATATCACGAAAAAAGAATAGATAAAAGTGGGCTGCCCCATTTGTGGGGACAGCCCTGCCTTTGCGTAAAATCCCGCACGGCTGGAAAAAAGAAGCGTTGTCTGAAGTATTCTAGACACAAAGATTCTTGTATTTTGTCTACTAAATAGCTGTACCATGCGGCTTTGCCGCATGGTGGCCACCTTCGCAAAGCGAAGGTGCAAATTGTTAAAAAGCCCGCACTGCGCAAACACACCTGCCGAGGGTGGACACGAAGGACTTGTAGCCGTAGCAACAGGCCCCATCGCTGAAAAAGAGGTAGGACGCGTCAATATCGGCGGCGGAATCGTACTGGGACGACGACCAGTAGTATTTTGATGAGTTAAATTCTGTTCCAGCACAAAGAGCTATCGCCTTATTCAAGTCGGTCATTTTTGTCCAGATTTGGAACAGCTCGGCAATGCTCGGAAGATACCAGCCGCTTTCGTAGTCCGTTCCGCTCACGCGGCTCCCTGTCTGGCTCTTGTAGTTCTTCGCGAAGTAGAACGCGGGGTAGCTCGCCTCGGTCGCAGTGTCGTCGTTGCCGCCCAGGAAATCGCCGATTTGCGAAAGGTTGTCGCTTCCGTTCCTGTCGCCCGTGAAAGTGAGGTTGCCCGCGGTTCCGCTTGCTGGGCACTGTATCGTGGTGATGTTCGTGTTGTGGGCGTTCGCGCCGCTCACGCACCAGACAAGACTGCTCTGGTTTTGGGCCAGGCCCACGCCCAGGGTGCGGCTCGTGGTGGTGTCGTCACCGGAGTTCAAGCCCGTTCCCGCATAGAAAATCACGGAGATTGCCGCCTCCTTCTGCTCTGCCGTGAGCGTCAGGCCGTCTGCATACGGCGTTGCGCTTCCGTCGCTGAACACTATGTCGCCCACGGTTTT
>JAFSJW010000018.1 GCA_017449265.1 Treponema sp. | reverse complement strand
CGTAATCCTCCTGCGTCAAATCAAAGAACAATGTGTTTGGCAGTTCCATCTTCACCTCCCTGAAAAAGCCCTCCAGAAAATCATTCTGGATTGCGAAGTCCACAGCCTCATCGACCGCGTCTTTGAGCGAAAGCCCCGCGTTTGCGTTGGCTCGCACTCTCCCAACGAACTCGCTGTAATTATACAACGAGTCGCACTTTTTTAACAGCTCCAGATTGTGCCCTTTGTTTATGTTCAGAACGGTAGCCGTCCACTCGAACTCTCCGCTCTTGTCCTCCACCTCGAACGCATCCGAAAGGCGGTATTTCAGCATATCGGGCTTCCCGGAAAGTCCGTTGTAGAAGACTATGAACCGTGGAGACGGAATCTTGACGAGCTTGCTGGAGAACAAGTCCTTGTCGCGCTTCAAGAGATTCTCTCTGTATAGCTGCGCGAAATACATCATCCCACGGAGCGGCATATTCGGGTTCACGGTACTCTGATGCTCGTACAGGCTCATCTGGCTGTCAATCAGGAACGAAACATCGTTCCGTATTGTGACATAAACCGCGCTGTCAATCGTCGTTATCTCAAGCCCCGCCGTGTCGGTGTGGTTGTGACCGATCAGGGAATTGTACAGCGACAAAAGCCACCTTCGGCTTCGCTCGTCCTTCCCGCCGTAGATTCTCCTGAAGAGCGAGTCCCTGAATTCTCTTTTTGGGCTGCCAGGCGGAGTTTTTTTCTTTGATTTTTTCTTCATACCTATAAAGGGTTAAAGAATTTGCACCTTTGGCTTCGCCAAAGGTGGCCAAGATTTCGCAAAGCGAAATCTTGCGAATTAGTTCTGAAACTCAAAAAAATGCGTTACTTGTAGAATACTGGCGTTAGGTGCATTCTAAGAAGAAAAAGCCAAATAATCTCCGTGTCGGCAGAAAAAATCACGTGACGCTGCGTTGCACTTGCTTACAAATGATTTTTCCCGCTACGCCACGAAGTCTATTTGGCTTTTTGACTCATTCCGCAAACTTGGAATTTTTTCAATCACGCATTTTTTTTAGTCTTAGAGCTTGCTTGGAAAGTGCGCACGCCCCGACTAAGTCCAAACTGGCAATTCGTTCCAAATCTAGAACCAGTCCAAGGAGCAGCCGCACCTTGCCGTCTACGGCAAGGTGGTCACAAACGGTTTTGCCGTTTGTGCGTGTCCCCGCGACCAAGCCCAAATCTGCTCTGCGTTCCAAGTCTTAGAACCAGTCCAGCGACAATCCCCAGAACAAATCACCTGCAAGCCCCCAGAGCAATCAGGCCCCCAGTTGCAACAATCTCTAAAACTTCTGTACAAAAAGCTGAACCTTCGCCTTTGGGGAAACGAATCCTCCTACTCTTCGGTCATTATGTAATATCCTGCAGTGTTAAACAAATTACACCCTCCAGCTATTATAGAAATACCACCATAATAAAAAGATGGGTCATTATTAATATCAACAGCATCAGTATCACCCGTAGAAAGATTTATCATTGATTTATCCGTAATAGTAAAAGATTGTGACTCCCCGTCAGACTTATACAACACAGCAGTTCCACAGAACTGACCAGCATCACGGCCTGATACAGTAATATTCTCGAAATTTGTGACCTTCATAACCATATAGTTGGATTCAGTTGCAACTGGTTTATACACTATAACTTTATTAAGTATATCAGTACTAAGATTTGGAAAATTAGAACTTTGGAACTTATTATCCGTCTCAAATTTTTCAAAATCCGCCAGCGTAAAATCCCCTACATCTTTTGCCACAAGAGTTCCTGCGCTTCCAATCTTGTACGCGCCTATCGCCTTGAATTTTTCGTAATTATCGCCGACCGCATCTCCACTCAGGACTCGCCACCCAGAAGTGCCGTAGTCAGGATCGACTTCCACGGTTATCGATGTGGAAGCTGGTGCACCGCTTACATTAATCGTGTTTTCCCAAGTCAAATTAATTTTTCCAACTTCCGCGCCATCACCCAAAGTCAAAGTTCCAGCTTCATTTGGACTCGCATAAGTAGAAAATGCACAGATATCAGCATTTGCCGCATCAATATTTCCGCTCACCTTGCCAAAAACCTTGACTGTAGAGCCACTTCTATAGAGGATTCCGCCGCCACAGCCGTCAACCATCCCAAAACTATCCGTCCCCGTGCAGTTATTGTTCGTAATCTCAGCCCCGCTTGCAACGGTAAATGTCGCACCAATTACATAAACTCCGCCGCCCATAGGAGCAGAATTAGTACCGCTGTTACCATTTCCAGTTACTTTCGCCCCCTCGCCAAGAGTTACATCCACATTGTTACCAGAAACATAAAGGCCAGAGCCATTATAATCCCTACTTCCACCTGTTATCTTTAGGTTCTTTATAGTTATAGGAATTGGAGTATTTATTATTTTTAGAACACTGTCAGTACCACCAGAACCATCAAGAGTGTGACTGTTTCCCTCAACCATGATTTTATTCGCACTGACCATTGATGCGCTCATATCTTGTGTGGTTAACAAATCGCTTAAAACCTGGATTTTCCAATCAAAGTTATCTACTTCAAGTTCAGTTGCAGTATCATTGATTTTTGTTATCGCAGCCGCAAGCGTTCCTACAGCCGTATCTGCGGTAAGTCCGTCATTGCAGGAACTTTCGCCAGCCTTTACATAAATCGAGTCTATCCACCGCGCGTGGAATGTTTTGTTTCCTATATCCTCACTAACAATTTGCTCAACTTTGTCTCCCGAGAAATCCGATTCCGTATACCAGCCGTAGAAAAGATATCCAGTTTTGGAAATTTTATCTCTCGTAGGAAGCGCATAAACTCCGTCATCATCAAAGTTCTCTTCCGTATACCGAGCAGTGCTTTCAAAGTCAGAGCCAACTGCAGGCCCACCCCCATTCAGATTGTATGTAATCGTGTAAACGGGAATAAACCTGGCAGAAACCCTTACATCGTTTGCAGGCATTGGGAAAGTATAAGTAACTCCCGCCTCAACCACATTCGGGTCGTTTTGAGATGCGGAGTCAGTCGCCCCGTAGCTAATAGACTTGAATTTGTAGCCCGTCCCCGCCGTTACCGTGAGCGTGACTGTGACATTCTCCGCGAACTTGTTGTCCGCGCTGTTTGTCGTCACGGAACAGCCAGCGGGCAAATCCGACGGAAGCGTAACCGTGTACAGGTGCGCCGCAAACGAAAATCCGTTATCAATAATCTTAATCTTATCGTTATTTTTTACGCTCTCGGCATCATTATACTCGATGCTGCCCTTCAAGCAGATTTTAGCCGTGTTGCTCGCATTATACGAACTATCCTCGGCAATTTCGCTCAAAGCTCTAATAAGCTCATCTTCATCCTTCACGAAGTACCAATTTTTGTAGGTGCTTGTGCTCATGTCAGGAAAAGTCACGGTGTTGTTGCTCGCGGAAACCGTCGCCACTTTTGGTATTGTGTCAAGCTCCGCATTCTTGTAGCGGTCAACCCAAATTTTTAGGTAGAATGTGTAAGTGTCGTATTTTACATCGCTGAAAGTGACCGTACCACCTGGTGAGCCTTCTTTGTGTTCGCTTTCCCACGCGTCTTTCGTAAAGTAAATCTCATAATAGAAATCCTTCGTGTCATCAATGCCAAAATCGCCAAGAAGATTAATGTCAGAGGAAGAAGATGTTGCAGACGGAATCGTTATGGTTATGTTCGTTTTTGAAGTTTGAGCGGAGTTACCACCCCTCCGCCTCCACCGCCAGTGTCACAGGAAAGGAGAAGAACAAAAGCCAAAAGAGCCATTGCAATCTTAAAAAGGAAATGTGCCTTTTTCATGGAAGCCTCCTTCTCGCCGCTCAATACGGCAAAAACTGTATATCAAGACTATTTTATACTATGTCGGCGGCTCTGTCAACATTTTGAGAATTTTTTGTAGCGAATCGGTGGTTGAGCAGCGTTAATCCGCACCTTTGGCAAGGCCAAAGGTGCGGATTAATTCGTTTTATTTTTGCTCTTTCTCGGATTTTTCTATTTCAAGCTCCGCGCGTTTTGCTTCTCGTTTGTCCTTTATGTCGGCAGAACCGATAAAAATAGCGATTATGCCCAAAAATGAAGAAAGCACAGGAAGGAAGCCTTTCAAAAAATGAATGACATCTTCTTTCCACGCAAGACCGTGAAGCTCAGGCGAAATTATCGCAAAAACCGTAAAAGCTATAAGCGCGATTCCGACAAAAATCGTAAACATGTTCCTCCCTACAGAACTAATGAACGAAGCCGTCTGCACGCTTCTTCAACATCTTTTCTGTGACCGAACGAGCTGAATCTGATGAAACTTTCGCCCGCAGGACCGAATCCAGCTCCAGGAGTTGTCACCACATGGCACTTGTCCAAAATCGTGTCGAAAACATCCCAGCTCTTTTTTCCGGGGAATTTTGCCCACACATAAGGACCGTTTCCAGTGAAGTACGGAACTACGCCAGCCTTCTTGAAATTTTCCCCTTCAAGAGTTTCTTTTATAAGCCTTCCGTTTTCAAGATAATAATCAACGGATTCTTTCATATCTTTAAGCCCCTGCTCGTCCAAAGCCGCAATACCGCCAGCCTGAGCAATATTTGACGCTCCGTTGAAAAGAGTTGTCATAACGCGGTTCCAGTCTCTGTTCACGGAAGAGCCGTCTTCGTATTTCAGCTCGTTCGGAACTATGCTCCAGCCAAGACGAACGCCCGTGAACCCAGCCGGCTTTGAGAAAGAGTTCACTTCGATTGCACAAGTCCTTGCGCCCGGAATCTCGTAGATTGTCTTTGGCAGTGACTCATCACGGATAAAAGCAAAGTAAGCCGCATCGTAAATGATTATGCATCCGTTCTTGTTCGCAAAATCAACAAGCTGCGTAAGCTCCTGCCTTGTTGCGGTTGCCCCCGTAGGATTGTTCGGCGAGCAAAAATAAATAAGAGTGTTCGGCTCGACTTTGCTCAAATCCGGGAAGAAATTGTTCTCGGGAAGGCAAGGAAGATATGTGATGCCCTCATAGCCGCTTCCGTCCTTTTTTGCCTCTGTGGCAGCACCCACGACAACAGAGCCGTCAACATAAACAGGATATGCGGGATCCTGCACAGCAACCTTCACATTTTTTCCGAACAATGTCTGAATGCGGGCAATGTCGCACTTTGCTCCGTCCGAAACGAAAACCTCGCTTGGGTCTGCCATACCTTTGTAGAAAACTTCGGCAATTTTCTCACGGAGGGCAGTGTTTCCCTGCTCATCACCGTAGCCAGAATATCCCTCTGGAGTTGCAAGACCAAGAGCGTAATCGCTCATTGCCTTAGCAATATGTTTTGAAAGCGGTTCGGTTGTATTTCCGATTCCGAGGGAGATGATTTTTGCTTCTGGATGAGAAGCTGCATATTCACGACGACGACGAGCAACCTCTGGGAAAAGGTAGCCTGCTGTTAAATTTGAAAAACCAGTATTTCTTTTTATCATACTCTTTATGTTAGACGAAAACAACGATTTTGAACAGAAGAAATGCACTCTCAGGCGCACATTCCGCACATATCATCTGTTCAAGAACGAAAGATACTTGCGCTTGGACGAAAGAGAAAAAGTAAATTCGACCCATTCGCCAATTTTGCTGTCAACTGTTATGGAGCCACCGTATTTTTCAGCGATTGCAAGGGCAATCGAAAGCCCAAGGCCGCAGCCGCCGGTTTTTCTTGCCCTGGAAGAATCTGAGCGGTAGAAGCGCAAAAAGATTTTTTCCCGCTCTTTTACAGATATTCCCTCCCCCGTGTTGAACACTCGGACAATTTTCTTCTGACCATCGGAACACGCATTTACTCTTATAACAGCACCTTTCTCAGAGTTCTTGATTGCGTTGTCAACAAGAATCACTATGACCTGCTTGATTTTCTCCTCATCTCCGGTAAAAGCCATATGCTCCTCAATCTCAAGCTCAAGCTTTTTTCCTTCCTCAAAAATCACGCTCTCAAACGGAAGTACGGCTCGTTCTACAGCTTGCGAAAAATCAAAGTCAGTCACATTGTCCGTATCACGCTCAGAATCATTACGGGCAAGGAACAGAAGATTTTTGACCAGATAGCTCATGCGAAGGTTTTCTTCTTTGATATAACCGAGCCACTTGTTTCCAACAAAGTCCGGCATAAGAACATCAAGATTCGCACCGATTATGGCAATTGGCGTTTTCAGCTCGTGGCTCGCATCAGCAACGAACTGCTTTTGCTTCTCAAAAGCAAGCTTAACTGGCTGAACGACAAAACCAGAAATAATCCATGCGAAAATGAAAGCAACAAGAAGAGCGACCCCGTAAATCATCACCGAATACATATAGAACCGCTTCAAAACAGAAAGCTCGCCCCTGCGGTTAACAAAACAAACCAGTATGTCACCCAAAATCTGCTTGTATACTTTATAGTAAATTCCCTCGTATATTCCTTTCTCTTTCTCCTGCTTAAGGACTTCCTTAACAAACTGGGTAGTTTCATAATCTGTGTAGTTTAACGGAGCATCGCTTATGACCTCAAGAAGCACGCCACTCTCTGAAATTTTGACAGAAAAATAGTTATGCATATCACGAAAATCCAGATTTCTTCGGATTTTGGACGGAAGAAACGAATTAGGTATTTTTTCGGCATGATTTTTATCCTCAGAAAAATCTGTGAGCGGGGAGATTTTATCAAAAGCAATAGGAGGGCGCGGTTTTCGCCCCTCGTTTTGGCACAGCACTTGCAAAAAATCAAAGACAGCCCGATTTTCCCTTTTGTACACTGAAACTGCAAGCGCAAACAAAATCATCGCAAGAATCATCATGAGAACAAAGACAATACTGAAAACAACCTGAATTCTGAGTTTTTTTAGAACATTCATTTGCAAGAAACTATCTTGTATCGTCCTCCAATGAATATCCGATTCCGCGCGCAGTCCTGATTCGTGCGCCTACATTGAGATTCTCGATTTTCTTGCGCAAGAAAGATATGTAAACTTCTACATTATTGTACTCGGCGTTTGAATCGCTACCCCAGATTTTTTCTATAATCTGTTCCTTTGTAATAATCTGGTGCGGGTTTTCAAACAAAAGCTCGATTATCTTGAATTCTTTCAATGACAACTTGATTGCGTCACCTCTCAGAGACTGAACCTCCCAGTTCTTTTTGTTCAGAATAAGGTCACAAAAAGAAAGGACATCTTCCTTAAGCTCGCCTTTTCTCCTTGTAAGTGCCCTTATGCGTGCAAGAAGCTCATCCGTGGAGAACGGCTTGGTAAGATAATCGTCCGCGCCTGTATCAAGTCCTGCAATTTTGTCATTCACATCGTCCTTAGCCGTAAGAAGGATAATCGGAACATTGTTCTTCTCCTGACGAAGAGTTTTCAAAACCGTAAGACCGTCTACCTCAGGAAGCATAATATCAAGGATTATTGCATCATAAATCCCGGACTGGGCATATTTGAGACCATCGGCACCATTCAGAACCGCATCAACATCAATTCTGTTCTTTTTGAAAATCTCGGTCAGAGCCTGAGACAGACCTTCTTCGTCCTCAACAATCAATAACCTCATTTTTCATTCCCCCTTGGCATAAGCCGGAAATTTCTGCGAGTTTACACATATTCAGGAAAACACTTTTCCATCTATTATTATACAACTACTCTGAAACAGAAAACTTAAATTACATTAAATTTATTCTTAAAAGTGAAGTTGCACTCAAGAAATCACTTATTTTTATCAACCTTTCTCCATTTTTCTTCTGAGATTCTCCATTGAACAGAAAAGCCTTCCTCAATGAAAAAAACTTTGGCAATCTTGAACACGGGAAAATCAAATTTTTCCATAAAAAAAACTTTTTCTATAGAAGAAATATTTTTCGAAAGCAAAAATCCAAGAAGAATCCGCCCAAAAAAACGCACGCCACCAGATGATACAACCGAAACAAGAAAAACGCGTCCGTCCACAACCTGAATTTCCTCCGCTCTGGCAAAGTCCACGGCAGGAAGAGGATTTTCGTTCCCGAAGCGCATGAAAAAAGGCTCGAACGGAACGAAATCCGCCGCAATATCCGAAAAGGAATTCTGAATTTCCCGGATAACTTTTACCTGATTTCCGTGCGGAATGAGAACTGTTTCAAACATATTTATAGTCTACCCTATAAAAATAAAAATGTAAAGTTGTAAAAATATTACTAAAAACATAAAAAATTACTCATTTTTTATCAAAATATGTATAGCATAAATAAAAAAAATGATTTATATTAACTTTATGATAAAAATCAAAAAATCCTTATATTTGATTTTCAGCATTTTGTTTTTTTTCTCATGCACTAAAAATTCAGCTTTCATGCTTAAAATTCCTGATTGCCCGCCATCGTCCGTCTCATCAAAAAAATCATCGGGAAGAACAGAATTCCTGTTCTCGCAGGGGCAGAAAAAAAATATTCACAAATACATAGAAAACAGCAGGGAAGTAGCCTTGAAAATAACGCTTCTGTGCAAAAATGTAAAGAACACGGGCATTCCCGGAAGCTCAAAATTTGAAATCGGCTTTTTGTTCAACGGAGAAAAAGAAACATCCCTTGTCTCAGGCTTTTTTGCAGATTTTGCCTCCGCACCGTTCTCTGTAATTTTCTGTTTTGAGAAAGGCGCGCCTGTTCCCGGCGGATTTTTCATCCAAACAACAGAGTCATTCTCAGTCCAAAGCGCAGAAATAATTCCTGCCGTCATAGGCTTCGACTTCTCAGAAAGTGTCCCCGTGTTTGCATTTGCCCCGAATGGCGGAATCATATCGCCAAAGGTCTCAAGGGCAGATTTCAGCGGCGCATCCCTCGTCTTTGACTCAGTAACATCATACAATTCTCTCATGCCACAAATGGAAATTACCTATTCGGGCAAAACAAAGATTTCCGTAAGCGGAGAACAGTTCACCGTCCGTCCGTCAGAAAGCGGCTCAATCAAAATTCCTTTTTCCGCCTTCAAAACACCATTTTCGCAAGTCAGCGTAATAGAGAACGAAAATGCGGTATCATCAATACTAGTCCGCGCCTCGGACAGAACGCTGCTGTCATTTTTCAAGAACACGCGGTTTGCCGCAAAACCAATAAAAGCAGACCCCGGGCTTATCTTAAAATGGCAGCGGACAAACTGGCGCGGAAACGACTACGAGCTTTTTGAGTGGGACCGTTTTCCCGGAATTTTGATTTTTGACATTGCGGACTACAAGATTCAAGACGATTTTTTCAGACGAATGGCTTATTTTGTGGAGAAAGCCGGCTACAAGGGGCAGCTTCTTTCCGACAAAGAGCTTGACGGAAAGCACGGGTACAATGCGCACGATTACAAATGCGAAGACATGGCCCGTTTCTTTGAGAAAGCGCGCGCCGAAAATTTCAAACTGAACGAAAAAGAAGAGCTTTTAAAGCAAATTCTCCTTCACAACGGCCAGCTCGTTCTTTCAGAAGCTGGTACGATTACGGCTGGAAAAGGAGCCGTAATATCAATATCACAGGAATCGCCCGAATACTTACGGAGGCAGCTTCTTGCCCATGAAGGCTGGCACGGCATTTATTTCACGGATGATGATTTCAGGAACATAGTGGCCTCAATTTACTACACGATTGACCCGAACACCCGCAAATACCTCATACGGTATTTTCAGGTAACTCCGAGCCTCAATTACGACACAACCGATGAATATTTGCTGAAAAATGAATTCATGGCGTATCTGCTCCAGCAGTCAGTCAGCTCAACGAGCGAATACTTCCTAAAAATGGCAAGGCGGGAACATTCCCAACAGCTGGCAAAGGAAGAAGCCGATTATGTCATAAGCACGGACGCGAACGGTTTCACAAGCGCGGCGGCAATGCTCGATGAATATGTGAACAGCCGCTGGGGACTGAACGGCGGAAGAATTTGGCTTGTCAATTAGTCCGCCAAATCCATGTTGTATATTTTTTCAGCACCAACGGAAGTCATAGGTCCGTGCGCAGGCATGATAAGCGTTCCTTCCTGCTGGCTCAGAATTTTTTCTTTTATCCCCATGGCAAGGATTCGCTCTGAGTAGGACGAAGTTGTATCCCCGATTCGCCCAGCTTCAATCGTATCGCCAGTAAAAAGAGCATTCCCGATTTTGTAGACCATAGAATCGGACGAATGGCCAGGAATATTGAAGTAGCTTACATTGAATCCTGCCAGCTTTATAGAACCGCTGCCTTTTATGACGCTTGTTGCAGCTCCGGTAATCTCACTGTCGGCGGCAAAAACCGCAACATCGTATATTTTTCTGAGAGTGGAAAGACCGGCCGTGTTTTCCTTGTGATTGTGCGTTATCAGCACGGCGGAAAGATCGTATTTCCCGTCCTCAAGCTGGTTGATAATCTCAAGAGAAATCTTACCCGGATCAATTATTATGGCTTTTTTTTCCACTTCATTCACAACTACGTATGTATTTGAGAAGCAATCAACATTCATATGGAAATAAATCTTCATAAAATCCGCTCCTTCTTAAAACGAACCACCGTCAGATGATTCTGTCATGTATATATCGCCACTGAACAAGTCGTAGCAATTCTCGTCAAAAACAGCTTCACGCGTGTTTGATGTATTGAAAGAGACATTTTTGTGCATAATGCCAAGAAACACAGCTTTACGCACATTGCAATTTTTGAACGATGTATTAACAAGATTCGCCTTGATGAAACGGCTTGAATACAAATTGGAGTCGTCGAACGAAGACTGTATCGACTGCAATCCTGAGAAATTATCAAGAATCATGTCGCTTCCAGTAAACAGGACATGTATGAATTTGGAGCCTGCGAAAGAAGTGAACTGCATATTGCTCTGCAAAAGATTACAATCAGTAAAAATAGAAAAATCAAAGCTACACATACGGCTTCTGAACGCCGTAGAAACAAGACCGTTAAAAAAACAGTGCTGGAAACTGCATCCATAAAACCGCTTGTCAGTCAGGTCTATGCCAGAAAAAGTCAGACCATTCGCATTCAGCCCTATGATTTTGTCATGGTTTTTTATGTAATCGTAAATTTCCTCCTTCGCCTTCTCAGGGGACGGATGATGCTTGTAGCAATACGAATCTGATTCAAGAATGTTTTTGTTCTCATCGAAACTTGATAGAGCAGCCCTCATACACCCAGGGCAAAGGCAAATATTTGTCTGAAACATAATTCATTGTAATGGAATTGAATGAATTTAATCAATTTTTTATGATTTTTATTATGCTAAAAATAGATTTTGCATTCTTGGACTCTGGGACAGGCGGAATTCCATACATGATTTCCCTGCACGAAAAACTCCCTGACTCAACATTTTTGTACCTCGGTGACACGGCTCACTTTCCTTACGGTGAAAAGTCATACGAAGAAGTCGTGTCATGTGCCGAAGAAGCAATCCGTAAAATCATAAAACTGTGGAATCCGAGAACAATTGTCATTGCCTGCAACACAATCTCAGTTACGGCACTAACCGCGCTCAGAAAAAAATTCCCGGACCGCCCGATTATCGGAACAGTTCCGGCAATCAAGCTGGGCGCGAAAGTGACAAAAAACAAAAAAATCGGGCTTTTGGCAACGAACGCCACAGTGAACCATCCGTACTGTAAGAAACTTGCGTCCGACTTTGCAAGCGACTGCGAAGTTTTCACCTTGGGTGCCCCGGAGCTTGTTGATTTTATTGAACATCGATTTTTCAATGCGACTGAAAAAGAGAGACAGGAGGCAATAAAAGATGCAATGGATTTTTTCAAAGAAAAAGGATGCGACACAATAATCCTGGGCTGCACTCATTTCACGCATATTGCCGATGATTTCAAAAAAGCCGCAGGAAATGAAATCAAAATCATCGACTCCAGGGAAGGGGTTTCAAATCAAGCTGCCCTTAAACTTATGACAGAAGGAAAAGAATTCTTCCATGAACAAAGCCATGAGCAAAATGAAAAAAACTTGTCTTTCTTCGTAACTTCCGCAACTCCCGAACAAGCCCGCGAATACGCCCTTATGTGCGACCGGCTCAATATTCCTTGGGGAGGAGTTATATGAACTCATACGAATACCACAAAATTCTTTCGCCGGATTTTCCTGATTTCCTGCACGATTACATATCGCTTCCGATTTTCCAGCGTCTTGACGGCGTCGGGCTTTTATGCGGAACGGACTGGACCAGGCTGTACTCAAACCGTTTTCCCTATACGCGCTTTGACCATTCCGTGGGAACTGCGCTTATAACATGGCATTTTACACACAGCAAAAAACAGTCGCTCGCCTCGCTGTTTCATGATGTTGCAACGCCCGCATTCAGCCATGTCTCTGATTTCCGCAACGGAGACGCGATGAAACAGGAATCGACTGAGGAAAAAACAAGCGATATTCTCACATTCGACCAGACGCTCAGGGAGCTTTTGGCTCGTGACGGAATCAACGTATGCGAAATCCGCGACTATCATATTTACCCGGTCTGCGACAACAAGATTCCGCGTCTTTCCAGCGACAGGCTTGAGTATATGTTTCCGTCGGCAATGGCAATGGCGGATAAAATCGCCCCGCGAAAAACATGGACGCTCGATGAAGTAAAATCAACTTACGATAACATCCGCATTCTGAAAAATGAGGATGGGGCTGACGAACTTGGATTTTTGGATGCGCAAATTGCTGAAGATTACTGCATCAAATTCAACGATATTGGTCTTCTTCTTTTGAAAAACGAAAACAAAGTTTCTCTCAGTCTGCTGGGAAAAATTCTGAGTTTGGCTGAGGAGAGAAAAATCGCCAGTGAAGATGATTTTATGACACTGAGCGAGCGAAGGCTAATCCAAAAATTCACTGATTTTGAAAAAGAAAATCCGCTCGATGAGTTCTCCGTTTTGTTCCGCACATTCACGAACATGACAAGCATAATCAGAAGCGAGCGCGAAGTTTCCGGCAGTTACTGCGTGAGCATAGGCGTAAAAAAGCGGTACATTGACCCGCTCGTAAAAACAAGATGCCATGATATGAAAGTCTGGGAAAAGGTGGTACTCTGATTTGACGGAATCAGAGAGTCGGCGGAAGGTTCTGCCGAACTGTGAAGAAGGCACTGCAAAAACAGCCCCTTACTTCGAAAACAAGATTAACCAAAACCG
>JAFSJW010000017.1 GCA_017449265.1 Treponema sp. | reverse complement strand
CTCGATGCCTTTATATGTAAACATAACGCCACGGTACTGAGAAAAAGTCCTGTCAAAATGCTCTCTTTTGTCGCTCATTTTATCATTATACCATTGTTTTGTGCATATTTGTATATCTTTTTGATAACCCTGCGCTCTTTTTTTGAAAAAGTCCTCTTGCTTCCAAAGCCTTGCTCTGTGTGAACATATCCTTTATGCTTATGCGGCTTGTCTACATTTTTATGCGTGTGCAGAAAATCTATCTGGGTCTTTCGCTTTCCGTTCTGATTTATGAACACAATGGATTTCAGCCGTTTGCCGCTGGGTGTAAGAACACCGTAAATCCTGTTCGGCGTTTGAGATTCCATAGGAGTGCTATTTTTATTAAGAGACTCTAGTCTGCCGACAATAATCTTGATGTTATCCCCAAGTTCAGCTACAGATTTGTATGTGCTTCCATAGGGGATAATATTCCCTTGAGAATCTTTTTCCAGCCCGCTCCTTGCACCCCTGCCGCCCATCGATTTCACCTCACTTTTATTTTACTTCTGTACTTTATCGCATAACTATTACCGTATTTGTGATAAGCAATCGCGTAGTCCATAGCTTGCGCCGCAAATAATAAAGCCCTTCGATACGAAGCCTTTTCTCCTTTCTCTTTTCTAAGCCCCTTCGCTTCTTCAACGAATTTATCCCTGGTTGCGGCTAAACTTTTGTCATCGTATTTAGCATATTCGACCATTGCATCTATGCCATTTCGCTGGCCGCCTTTAGGCACAAATAACGGCAAATCTTTTCCGCCGCTGCCCCCGCTTTCGTTGCAAGCCCAGAACTCGCGCCCCTGCCGCCCATTTCATACCTCCATATCTATGACATTGAACCTATCATCGACCAGTCATTTTGTCATCAGCATGACCAACAAGTTTGCACACAGTGTCAATGGGAAGAGTGCGGCGCATTTTGGTCACATAAGTGTAGCGGAGGGAATGCGGCGTTAAATGCCTTGAATCAGTTGCGAATTCCGGCTTTTTTCAAAGCTCTCTTGAATGCGGCTTCGGTAATGTGCATAGACAGGGGGGGGGATTCTTGTAGGTGAAAATGAAATCATCATTGGTAATTCCGCGTTCTTC
Source organism: Treponema sp. (assembly GCA_017449265.1). Taxonomy (GTDB): domain Bacteria; phylum Spirochaetota; class Spirochaetia; order Treponematales; family Treponemataceae; genus Treponema_D. The sequence continues at coordinate 84,576 of JAFSJW010000017.1, read as the reverse complement.
GATGTATTCTTGCACCCCACCGCTCTATGATACAATTAATATATCCACGAGCCTCATGCATGGTGATTTCCAACACTGATTTGCCAAGTGCTTCGCGCCTTTTCGCATGGTCACTGCCAAGCAAAAACATATTCTGAGCAATGTCATGGACGCTGAATTTACGCTCTCCCGGAACTGGCAGGGAATTAACGAACGCCCTAGCTTCCGCCTTAGTCGAACAGCCTTTGCAAATCTTCTGCTTTTGCTTTCCGTTATCATCGAAATACCAGTAATACCATTTTTTTACATTTTTTTCCTTATTTTACCTTTCGTTTTTTTTTAAATATTGTAATTCATTGCCACTCCATTAACATTTTATTAACATTTTTTCAAATAAAAATTAGAGAAACAGCGTAACCCCTTATGAAATAAGGCTTTTATCTATTAGTATATTATATGATATGTTGACAAGTAGTCAATGTTATTATAAATTCAACTTATGACTATAAAATAATATCGAAAAAGTGATTCATAATATTTACACAATTGAAGAGGATTTTATGAATAGAGTCGCAAAACTTTTTTTTGTCATTTTTCTTTCGGCAGCCGTATACACGCAGGCTTTTGCTTTCCTTGCAAGCTCCGAAAAATACAATTACAGCATAGATTTTCCAGAAGGCTTTGAAATTGCTGAAATGGAGGAAGACGAGTCCTCAATACTGTTCGCATGCAAATACCTTGAAGCAAAGACTCTCATAAGGGTCTGGGAGAAAGACAAGTTCAAAAACAGCGATGAGGCAATGAAACATACGATGACACGCCTTGAGGCAGATGCTTCGTATCAGGGCACAACATGGCGCAAGCAGGAAGCATCAATCGCCATGTTCAGCTCGCCCCTGCTACTAGCAGGTGAAATGGCCTCAGGATGGGGCTTTACGGTGGCTCTCCCACTCCAGAAAGGCTACCTTACGATTTTATCCTATACAAAAAAGGAGCTTTCAGATGATTTGATGCAGGTGCTTGTTTCTGTCCTTGATTCCGTTATGATTGATGACGGCAGCTTCAAAGAGCCTGGAATCATAACATCAACATATTTTCCGCGCGAAAAAGAAAAATCAGTCTCACTAAAAATCGGGGGAAAAACAGTAAGAACAAAAATCGATGAGATTGATGCGGAGGCAAATCAGTTCGTCATTGACAGGGAATTCAGCGTATTTAAATTCTATGTGGACAACAATCTTCCAGAAGTATACGATGCTTGGGTTCGTTTTTACAGGATTATCGGAAAAGATGCCACTTTGCGCCTGAAAAAAGTTTCGTTTGACATTTATTCCGCGCTCAGAAGCGACTCGAACAAGAAAGATTCGTCAAACCCAAACGCAGCTCTTGCCCAAACGCTGCTGAACTGGGTGCAGGAGTTCTCTTACGAGCGCGCCTCAACAAGCCCTGACAAAGCCGACATCACCGACATTCTGTCAACGCTTACGGGAAAATCAAGCGATTGTGACGCGCGCAGCCTTTTGCTTGCTGTACTATACAAAAACCTCGGAATAGAGTCTTGCATGTTCATCAGTTCCGAATACAGCCACGCTATGGTCGGCGCGTTTCTCGAAGGAAAGCAAGGGCAGACCATAAGCGTTGACGGCAGAGATTTTCTTGTCGGGGAAACAACCGCAAAAGGTCTTACATTCGGGCTTATGGACTCAACAATGCAGGACAGAAAAAAATGGATTACAGTGGAGATTTACTAATGATTATGAAAAAAAGAATTTTTTGCTCAATTTTATTGCTTTCCGCCCTTTCTCTCGTTTTGTCATGCCGTTCTACAAAAAAAATCGGAATAACACGAGAAGGTGATATAACGCTTGCCTTTGCTGGCGATGTAATGGCACACTCAAATAATTTCCGTCCTGGCAACTTCGACAGGATATGGCACGATGTTTCTCCTTTGCTCCACTCGGTCGATCTTGCGTTCGCCAACATTGAGGCTCCTGTAGCAGATGGCATTGAATGGAGCAGCTACCCCAAATTCAATATGCACTCTGAATATGTAGAAGCCGCTATAAAAGCAGGATTCAGCGTATTCTCCCTTGCAAACAACCACACAAACGACCAGTCCATTGAAGGCATAAGGCAGACAAGAAATTATTTTGCCAACCGACCTGGAATCTGGGCATGCGGTCTTAAAGAAAACCAAAATGACGGAATAACATACAAATTAATAGAAAAAAAAGCTGCGGACGGCTCTGACTGGAAAATCCTTTTTGTCGCAATAACAGAGCTTTTGAACAACAATGCAGCCAACTCAGAATGGATTGATTACTACCCTTCAACAGTGTCTTCCCGGAAAAAAATCAAGGCGGAGCTGAAAAAGCTCGCTAACGACAATCCCCATGACATCTTCATCGCCTCAATTCACACAGATGATCCTGAGTATGTACTTGAAATTACCGAAGACCATAAGAATTTTTTCACGGAGCTTGTCAAAGACTGCAATGTTGACATTGTATGGGCAAATCATCCGCATGTTACAAAACCGTGGGAAAAAATTCCAACGAATATGCTGTCAAAAAACGATGGATTCATAATGTACGCAAACGGAAACACAATCAGCGGTCAAAGGACAAACCCGAGCTTTTCTGCCCCGGACACCCCCCGAGATTACACAGGGGACGGTGTAATAATCAAACTCAGGCTGCACAGAGAGCTGCATGAAATTCAGAGAGTCATCTCTCAGGCAGGTGAAAGTGAGCAGAGCGACTTTGAGGAATCAGAGACAGTAATCGTTGAACGAACACTTGTCGCCTCATGCGAGCCTCATTTTATTACGGCATACATTTCGCCCTCAAATCAGTACTTGGTAAAATCCTTGGATAACAGCTTCATTCAGGCTCTTGACCGGTCTGAAATATCGGACTGGCCAAAATATCTGATTGAACGAAAAAAAATAATGGAAAGACTTTTGAACAAATAAAAGGCATCCCTAAAAATTTATTTTTTAGGGATTATCACAAAAAAATTGTTGCTGAGTCTTGTCGCAACAATCGGGCAGCGTCAAAACATTTTTTTAGAGCTGCACTGAAGGTTTTTTATGGCTATTGATTATCAAAAATTACCGGTTTACGAACAAAAAGAGCGTATTCTTGAAGCTCTTGAGCAGAATCAAGTTGTTATCGTCCACAGTCCTACAGGAAGCGGAAAGACAACGCAGATTCCGGTCATTCTGCATGAAGCCGGTTACTCAAGAAACGGAGTTATAGCGGTCACTCAGCCAAGAAGAATTGCGGCTCTGAGCGTTTCTGAATTTATAGCTAAACAGCTAAAAACAAACTATCCCGGGCTTGTCGGCTACAAGATGCGTTTTGAGGATAAAACCGACGCATCAACAAAAATAAAGATAATGACTGACGGAATACTTCTTCAAGAAATGAAACTTGACCCATGGCTCAAGAATTATTCCGTGATTATGGTTGACGAGGCACATGAACGAAGCCTTAACATCGATTTTGTGCTTGGTCTTTTAAAACGCGTTCTCAAAGAGCGAAGTGATTTCAAAGTAATTGTCTCAAGCGCGACGATGAACACAGAGGCTTTCGCAGAATATTTCGCCGTGAACGGTGTGCCAGCCACAATCGTAAAAATAGAAACGCAGACATTTCCGGTCACAATGGTTTATGATCCACCAATCGGGCGTACAACTACAGAAACAGTTTCAGGCTCAGAGCTTCTTCTTGCAAAGATTGAATCCACAATTGACAGGGTTCTTGACAACAAAGAAGACGGAGATATTCTTGTATTCTTGCCTGGCGAAAAAATAATCAAAGACTGCATAAAACGCCTGTCAAACGCGAGTTTCAGGAGCAAAATCCATTTGATTCCGCTATACGGAAGACTTCCGAAAGAAGAACAGGAGCGCGTTTTTGAATCCGCGCCGTTCGGAAAGAAAAAAGTAGTAGTATCAACAAACATTGCAGAAACATCCGTAACCATAAACGGAATTACGACTGTTATAGACTCAGGGCTTGCAAAAATGAACTATTACAGCCCCAAAACCTATACCTCTAGCCTTGACGAAACACCAGTCAGCCGGGCAAGTTGCAACCAAAGGCGCGGAAGAGCCGGACGAACCTGCCCTGGCACTTGCTACAGGCTTTATTCCAAAAAAGATTTTGAGCGGCGCGAAGAATACACTAAAGAAGAAATCTATCGCACGGATCTTAGCGAAGTTGTGCTTAGGATGAGCGAGCTTGGAATCACTGACTTTGACACCTTCGATTTTATCTCTCCGCCTGAGAAAGAAGGCATAAGAGGAGCCGTAGAGACTCTCAATCTCCTTGACGCGCTTAACGAAGACAACACGCTTTCTTCCGTGGGAAAAATGATGGTCGAGTTTCCGCTTGAGCCACGGGTTTCCAGAATAATCGTAGAAAGCATACTCCGCTATCCGGAGGTTCTGGACGAAGTTCTTATTGCGGCGGCTTTTATGAGCACTCATTCTCCGTTTATCCTTCCTCCGGGCGAAGAAACGGACGCAAGAAAGGCTCACCATGCTTTCCGTGATATTCAGGGAGATTTCGTGTCGTATGTAAAACTGTACAGAACATACTTGAGTATGAAAAACCCTGAACGGTTCTGCCAGAACAATTATCTGGACGAAAAAGTAATGTCCGAGATACACAACATAAAGAATCAGCTTGAAGAAGAAGTCAGTATGCTCGGAATTCCTGTGACTGGCGGCGGAAGCATGGATGACTACTTGTGCTGCATCGCAAGCGGAATGATTCAGTTCGTCTGCATTCGTGAAGGGAGGGAAAATTACAAGAGCCTTACCGCAGAACATATCCAGATTCATCCTGGCAGCAGCATGTTCAGGAAAGACCCACTGTTCATCGTCGCCGGGGAAATCGTGCGCACATCAAGGATGTTCGCCATGAGCGTCTCGCCGCTGACAAAAACGCTTCTGGCAAGAATATCTCCGGATCTTGAAGCCAGGCTGAATGCAGCGCGTGGCAAAAAAGGTCGCTCGCTTACAGGAAACCTTGAGCTTATCGGACTAAAATTCCGTGACCAGAAAGGAAAACTTGTCGGAAAAGATGATGGTCGTTTCGGCGGAAAAGAGAAAAAATCAAAAGACGACAACTTTGTTACAATTGGCGGCTGCTCATTTGAAATACAAAAATCAAAAGGCAAAAAAACACTTATCCTTCCGTTCGAGAAATTCAAGGACGCACTTTTTGAGGAGAACGATGACAATAAGCTAGCTCAAATCGGAGGACTGAAAGGAAAAATCATCCTGAACCACCATGAGCTTCTTGCAAACGAAAAAGTAGAGCTTATCTGCAAAGTCGTAAAGAACCTTGATTTGTCGCCGCTTGCTGAAAATCAGTTTTCACGGAAAATGAACATAGACATCATGCAGGCAGGGGGAACAGAAATGCTTCTTTCAGCACTTGATTTCGTGCTGAAAGTCACAATAGCAAAATCAAAAACGAAGGAGCTTGGCTTTATTTCATTATACACGAACGGAAAAGGAATATATTGGTTCAAGGTAAGCAGAGGTTTCCCGACTGCGCTTAACGAGAGCCTGTCAAGCCTTGAGACGCTGATAGATGAAACAGCGGTCGCGCTCACAAACGAACAGAAGTCAAAGGTGAACATTCTGTACAGAAAGTTGAATTCACTTTATGAATAGAGAACCTGGCTTTTTTCTAAAGGTTTCCTTGCTATGAAGAAAAAATTTTTCTCAATTATTCTCATATTTTTCCTGCCAGTTTCGATTTTCGCTGACTTCGGCATTGGTGCAGATTGCGGGTATGATTTTTCCACCGCACCAAATTTTTTTGCAGGAATATCGTTCAGGGCCGACACGACCCCCTGGTGCTTTCAGCTGAATGTTCACAATAGCCCGGCAATTTCACTAAGCGCAGACAACTGGATTATCCACAAAAAACTTGCCGACAACATAAGCTGGTTCGCATTGTGGGGTTTTTCACTCGGATTTCAGAAAGATTTTTGCGCCGATGACAATAAATTTGAGGCAGCTTTCGGCTCACGGGCTGGTGCTGGAATCGATTTTTTCTTTTTCAAAAGACATCTAGAGCTTTCTGCACAAGTTGTATGGGACATGCAGGTTGGAATCCAGGCAGATGACGATGGAGCCGGTTTCCTTTTCCGACCCGTCAATTTTCCATGCTCGCTCGCGCTAAGATTTTGGCCCTGACTGAAAACAGATTTTGTGAACAATATGCGTACTTCTTCATTTCAGAAAAATAGTGTAAAATCGTTCATTATGACAAACGAAAACAATGCTCACGGAGCAATAACGGACAACAACCATGCGGCACTTTGGCACGGACGGTTTGCGGAAGGTCCAGACGCGGCGGCGGTGGAATTTGAGACATCAATCCATGTTGACGAGAGAATGGCACTTGACGACATTCACGGCTCAAAAGCGCACGCAAAAATGCTATCGAAGCAAAAAATAATTTCTGAAGAAGAAAACGCCCAAATTCAGAACGGACTTGACTCAATCGAAAAAGATTTGTCCTCTGGCGCATTAAAAATCGACTACTCGGCGGAAGATATTCATTCGTTCGTTGAGGCAACGCTCACCGACAGAATCGGGGATGCCGGAAGAAAACTCCACACGGGACGAAGCCGAAATGACCAGATTGCACTGGACGAGCGACTTTACCTGCGCCGCATGATTCCCCAGCTACAAAAACAAATCGCTTCACTTATAAAAACACTGGCAAATATCGCACAGGAAAACAAAAATTCCCTGCTCACAGGATACACCCATATGCAGCATGCGCAGCCAGGAACTCTTGCGCAGCATTTGTGCGCATGGTCATTCATGCTGAAGCGAGATGTGGAAAGACTTTCCGACTCATTGAAAAGAGTCTCGCTCTCCCCTCTCGGAAGCGGCGCGCTTATGGGAAGCGGACTTCCTCTTGACCGTGAGGAAGTAGCAAAGGAGCTTGGCTTTGAGGGTGTAACCGACAATTCGCTTGATTCAGTTTCAGACAGAGACTACTGCATTGAGTTCACTTCTGATTTTGCGATTCTCCAGCAGCATTTGAGCCGAATGTGCGAAGAAGTAGTTCTTTGGTCAACTACTGAATTCGGCTTCATCGACTTGAGCGAAAAATGGTCAACTGGCTCATCAATCATGCCGCAGAAAAAAAATCCAGATTTTGCGGAACTTATCCGCGGAAGAACTGGTAAAGTCTACGGTGACCTTATAAATCTTCTTGTTATGATGAAAGGGCTTCCGCTAGCATACGACAGGGACATGCAAGAAGACAAAGCCCCGCTGTTCGAGGCTTTGGACACAGTTTCAGGAAATGTCATCGTGTTTGAAGCTATGATTGAAAGCGCAAAGTGGAATCTGCCAAAAATGGAAGGAAGTTGCTACGGCGGATTCGCAAACGCAACGGATGTAGCGGACTATCTCGTACGGAAAGGGCTCCCGTTCCGTACTGCCCACGGAGTAAGCGCAAAATGCGTCAGGCTTGCGATTGACTCAGGAAAATCAGCAATCGAAGAACTGAGCCTTTCTGACATGAAAAACATTTCGCCGCTTTTTGAAGAAGATATTTTTGAAAAAATCACGCCAAGGGCCTGCATGGAAGCTCGAAAGACCACGGGAGGTCCAAGCCCCGATGAAGTCCAAAAGCAGATTGACTCACTAAGAGCTTTCGCAGCTAAGTTCTAGCGGGATTCCTGCCACAACCTGAACGACTTTTTTCGATGTCCTTGCAAAAAAAGCATTTACTTTTGCAAGGACATCGAAATACGAGCGCATAAACTCGTCCTCAAGTCTAAGCTCCTCAAGGAAAATCTCGTTCGTGACTACAACAAGATTCTCGCTTTTCCGCTCCAAAACAGAGATAAAATCAGAGATAATTTTAAAATAATCAGCTTGGGAAAATGAAAACACAACACGGGCAACAAGGTTTCCCATGTCTTCAAGAAGAATCGTTGCGTTTTTCTGACAAAAATCTTCGGGGAAGAAAAATTTACCGTCATCATCTGAAAAAACAAGTCCAATCTTACTGTCTGAAAGACACAGCTCAATCGTCCGAAATTCTTTTCCGGCTCTAAGATTTTTGTGCTTCGCTATACGCTCCTTTGTGTCTCCGCCAGAGTTTTTATCCATCGTAGCAAGATAAAAAAGCCTTCCGCCTTCACTCTCTTTTTTCAAATCAACGGCAATTTTTTCGGCGAACTCGCTTTTTCCGCTCGCAGCCCCGCCACAAACCAAAATATTCATAGCAGATTAAAAAGGCTCATACGCCTTGATTTTTATGTCGCGAAAAGTTGGCATCTTGAAAAACACCTCAAGAGCCATATCCAAAAGCGGAATAAGCGTCATGCAGCCAGTCCCTTCGCCCAAGTGCATTCCTGCCGTTATGACAGGAGTAAGTCCCAGCGCGTCCAGAACGATTTTTCCGGCAAGTTCCCCGCTCAGATGGCTCGCAAGAAGAACAGAACGGACATCAGGGCAAATGCGGCACGCACATAAAGCCGCCACGCCGGAAATAAAGCCATCGACTATGCACGGAACACAGGCCTTCTGCGCCCCGAGAAAAAATCCGCACATCGTGGCAATGTCGAATCCGCCGACTTTTGAAAGCACATCAACGACATCCTTTTTCTCAGGCTTTCGTTCTGCGATGCCGCTGCGAATAACATCAATTTTGTGAAGGAAAGCCGCATCGCTCAGTCCTGCGCCCCGTCCGGTCACTTTTTCAGGAGGAATATCAAGAATTGAGGCAAGAACCGCGCTCGAAGTTGTAGTGTTCCCAATTCCCATCTCGCCTGTGGCAAACAGATTATAGCCTTTTTCTTTAAGGGAAAGCGAAAGATTAATTCCGTTCTGAATCGCAAGCTCGCAATCACACCGGCTCATCGCATCGTACTTCAAAAAATTCTCCGTTCCGTTCGCAATGAAAAAATCATAAAAACCGCTCGGAGATTTCTGGGAGCTGTTTTTTCGTATTATTCCGCAGTCAACGCCAATAATCTCGCATTTTGCCAAAGCCGCCATCTTGCAGACGCTTGTTTCCCCGCGAGAAAGATTCTCCGCAACAATCCTTGTCACGGACGAGTCTGTCTGGCTCACCCCTTCCTCCACGATTCCGTTGTCCGCACAGAACACCGCAAGAACACGCCTTGAAATATCAGGTGTTTCTGTTTTCTGAACGGAAGCAATCTTACAAACATACTCCTCAAAAAGCCCCAGCCCTCCAAGCGGCTTTGCAAGGCTCTGCCATCTTGAGAATGCTTTCTCGTAAAACTCATCAGCCATACAAAGCCCCGTATTCTCCGCTACTTGAAAACATACCTGAGCCCGATTCTGTTTGACCACGCAAAATAGTTTGAGAATCCAAGATTCATTTCCACAAGGACACCGAATTTTTTCGCAAAGTCATATCGTGCGCCTGTAAGCAAGTTCACGCGGAATGCGGCGTAAACATCAGTAGAGTCATCGTTCGCATCGCTCCAAGCTGTTTTGAATTCAGTCTTGACGATTGAAATAGGCACTCCGAATCCAGCCCCAACATACGGAACCAGCTTTCTGAGAGCAGTAGGAAAATCAGTTGGGAAATGATAATCAAGAATAAAATTTACCCCCGGGCAAATGACAGTCGTTGTCGTTTTGAACCAGTAAAAATCGTCAGTACCGCCAAGCGTAAAGCCAACGAACGGCTCGATTGAATACGAGAATGAGCCGAAAGGAACCTCAGTTGAAAAAGGAAGCACTATTCCGACAGTAGGAATAATCTCAAATCCGCTCGTATTCACAACTTCGTTTGCGGAGTGCTTTCGTTTTAAAATCTCACCAAACGAAACGGTATCGTAGCTATAATAATCAAAATCAATTTTCGTGGAACTTTTCTGGTAGCCAAATGTCAGCTTTCCGTACAGACCAAGCTCTTCAGAAGCGGCAAAAACTGTTCCAGAAAAAATTGCCATAAAAAACAAAACAAGAGAAAAAATTTTTCGTTTCATAAATCAGCCTCCGTAAAATTAAATTTCTAGATATTTAATTCACTGAAAACTTTTTTCAATGATTCATATGCCTTCCATTTTGTGGAATTCTTATCATCGCCAGAATCTCGCTGCGCAACGCGGCGGGCATCTTCCGCCATATCACCAACAAAACTCTTCCACTGGGCTTTGCTCACATTCCCGGAAAGTCCCATGAGAATTATATGAGGAACAAAGCCAGGAACTGCCGACAAGTATGAATTTCCTTCAAACTGATTCATCAGCTCTTTTCCGCGAACCATCGGCGTATTTATTTTGTTCGTGAGATAGACAATGACAAGATTCTTTTCTGGCTCAACAAATACAAGAGTTCCTGAAAAGCCTTGATGACCGAATGAGGAGCTTGAGCTCAACGCCCCAAAATTACGCACAGTCTTAAACTCGCCCTGCCTCCACCAGCCAAGCGCATAATCCGCGAACGGAAGACTCTGTGGAGCTGTGAACACATCAAGGACGGAGCGCGAAAAAAACGAATTGCTTCCGTACCCACCAGTGAGCATAACTGAAGCAAGTAGCGCCAAATCAGTCGCGTTCGCAAAAAGCCCTGCATGACCGGAAATTTCTGCCATCGCATGATAGGCATTTGCATCATGCACATGACCATGTACAACGCCAGATCTTCTTCCTGTGAACGAAACCTTCCCGTTCCACGAACCTCCTGTTGGGTCAGTTGCGGCACAATCCTCCTTGGAAAAACCGTTTTCCAAAGGCTTGTAAGTAATATGCGTCAGATTCAGAGGCTTCCAGAATGTAGTCCGCAAAAATCTGTCGATTCTCATTCCGCTCACTTTCTCCACCACAAAGCACAAAAGCATAAAATCAATATCGCTGTAAACAACCTGCGTGTGAGGCTCGTACACAAGCGGAGTCCTAAAAATCTGAACAAGCGTATTTTTTCTTGTCTCCTCGCCAGCATCAAAACCAGAAAAAAGCGAGTTCTTGTTTTTTCCTGCGTTGAATGCATCCAAAGCTATGTCATAACGGTCGTTATAATAAGGATAGCCAGGAGCGAATCCAGCCGTGTGGCAGATAACATCGCGGATTGTCAAATTTCGCTTCCACTCTTTGATTTTTTCAAGCGGAATTTTCTCTTTACCCTTGAAATTGATAGAAATCGTGTCATCGGCAAATTCATCTCCCAGAATAGAAACGATTTTTGTATCAGGTTCAAGGATTTTCTGAGTTACGAGATATTGAACCGCAAAGTTCACGCTGAACATTTTAGTAACGGAAGCCAAATCATAAAGAGTGTCATTAGTCACTTTAGGGGCATTTTCGACTTTTCCGTTCTCATCATTCGTAATGATATTTCCCCATGCGTTCTGGTAAACGAGCTTTCCGTCCTTAACAACAGCAAGCTGGGCGGAAGTGAAACCATTTTTTATGTCAGCCGAGATGATTTTTTCGATTATAGAAAAAGTATCCTTTGAAATGCCCGAATCTTTCAGAGTTCCGCTCTGCACAACAGGATATGGAATCTGAACAAGAACTGCATTAGAAATCTCCCGCGGCGTTATGTCCGAAACCTGAATAGTATTCAATCCGTCTTTCGTAAACTTTGAAATATCGATTTCATAAATTCCGCCAGCCGAAAGTGACTTAGTGTTAACGCGATTTCCGTTTATATAGATGGAAAATGACTCGCACTCATCCGAAACAGTTACGACTATGTTTCCCTGCCCGCGGAAAAATCTGAACGGAAACGAATTGTTCGCCGCGAAGTTTGCGTTTGAAATCCAGTCTGGAAAAGAAACCTCCGCCTGCCACGACGAAGAAAGTTTTTTCTCGCTGTACAAAAGATACTTTTTTCTGGATTTTTTGAAGGAATTTATATCGCCCTGCCAGCTCTTTTTAATTTTCGCGGCGGATTTTCCTCCGGCAATCTGCTTACGAAGAAAATCGGAGCCACTCAGAAAATCTATCCAGTATGCCCCGTCCTTGAATGTCTTTCCAAAAAAATCATCCTGCGTTTTTGAATTTTTTGATGATTTATATGCATCCAAAAGATAAGAAAGATTTATGCCCGCATCCCAGATTTCCTCAATCGGAACTGAGCGCAAATCAGTTCCATAGCAAACTTCTCCAAGGAAAGGCGGATTAGTGGCGCCTGGTATGCTCTGCGGAGTGAACGAAAAATCATTTCCAGAAGATTCCTTGAAAAACGGACTTCCGTACACCTCGAAAGGAAAGCTAGTCCCGCGTCCAACGGAAACGATTGTATTCTCAAAATAGCAAGTTGATGCGTAAAGGTAGACGGCGCGCATATCCTTGATATTAGGCGACGGCGCGCGAATTAGCGAGTATTTTGTCTGGTGCGTATAATTGCGGCACGGAATAACGGTAAGGTCGCAGGCATTTTTCCCGGACTTAAGCCATCCCTCACCGTTCATCATAAGAGAAAGCTCGCCAAGAGTCATTCCATGAACGGTTGTTACAGGAAGTCTTCCTACGCCTGAAACATATTTTTCCTGCAACATTCCGCCGTCAACATAAAATCCGTTCGGATTCGGTCTGTCAAGGATAATTACAGGCTTTCCTGCGGAAGCGCACGCATCCATCAGGTAATAGAGGGCGATGTAGTATGTGTAGTAGCGCAAGCCAACATCCTGAATATCAACAAGAAGCACATCGAACTTAGCCATATTCTCCGCAGAAGGCGCGTGAGTTTTGTCGTTCTCGTACAACGAAAGAATCGGAACGCCTGTCTTTGCGTCAACGGAATTTTCTATATTTGCCCCCGCATCCTCAGTCCCGCGGAAACCATGCTCTGGGCTGAAAACAGCCGCCATGTTCACGCCGTTGGAAATAAGCGCGTCAAGAACATGCTCCCCGTACTGAACAGGATTTCCCTTCGCATCAAAACCAAAGGGAATCAAAGTAGGGTCAACGGAGTCATCTACGGTGTTTTCGCGCATGAATCCACCGTACTGAACAGTTCCATCCTGCAAAATGATTTTATCGCCCAAAATTGCTGAATGGTTAGTAAAAAGAGCAACCCTCTTTTCTTTCAGAAGCGGCAGATATTCCTCCATCCGCTCATCCCCCAGAATGACGCGCGGAGGAATATTCTTACCGACAGTCTTGGTGTCCGCAGAAGCACAGCCCAAAAAGAACGCCACAAAAAAAATCAAAAAAGAAAAACGATATTTTCCCATATTTTTCACAACCTTACGCATTTTCTAAAAAAATTTTGAACGAATCAATATCAAAGAGAAAATTAGCACGATAAGCAGAAAGATTCAGCTTCATAACCCAACTTCTCGTATATTTCGTTTTTTACCATATTAGACATGTTCGGAAAAATCAGTTTTCCGAACACGAACCTTAAAAGAATGCAAGTTTTGCAAGGTTTTAGACTGAAAAACTTGACGACTTGTGCAGACAACGAAGCTGCCGCAAGCTCAAAGAATTTCCGAACAGCTCTATTATTTCTCAAAATATTCAGGAAAAGATTCTCTGAGCACATTGATTTCATCATAAAGACGCTCAAGATGATTTCTATCCAGTTTTTTCGCAAGCTCAATATCCCCGATGCTTATAGCATCGATTAATTCCTTGTGCTCAACTTTCACTTTTTCCGAGATTCCTGAAGTCTTGTAGCTGAGGAGTCTTACCCGATGGTCGTTTCCGGTCTTTGAAACAAGTGTCTCCCAAATCCATTCACATTCAGCCTGAGTATACAAAAGATGATGCATATCATCATCATATTTCAGGAACGCGATTTTATCATTGTCAAGAACGCTCGCATGCTGCGCAAGCAAAAGTCCTTTCAGCTTCGTTACAAAAGCATGTCTTTTCTCAGGGTCAGAAAGGTTCTTTAGGCACTGCTCAAGGATTCCAAGCTCCAGTGTAATCCGCATGAACCGTTCCTGATAAATGATATTTCTGTTCAAAAGAGAAACGCGCGTGCCTTTCTGCGGAAAAACATTAACAAGCTTCTCGGATGCAAGCCGAAGAAGTGCGTCGCGCACAGGAGAACGCGAAACGCCAAGCTCATCGGAAATTGAGTTTATGTCCAGAACTTGACCGGGCGCGTAAACTAAATTCGTAATCGACCTGCGAAGCATATAATACACAGAAACTTTTGATTCTGCCAAAACAATCCTCCCGTTCCAATCTATAAGCTACGCATTAACCTTTAAAATCGCCAAGTTAGTATTGAAAAGATTTAGTCATCGGGGCTGCCTAAATCTTTCAGGCAGCCCCGATGACAAAAAGATTAGACCGCAAAGCCCAAAAGCCTTGGCAAGAACAATGAAACCTGAGGAACAAAAGTTACGAGCAAAAGCCCTGCTATCATCGTAAGATAGAACGGAATCATAGCTTTTGTAGTCTTTTCAATACTGATTTTACCGACACCGCAACCAACGAAGAGCGCGGAGCCTACAGGCGGAGTACACAAGCCAATAGCAAGATTGAAAATCAACATAACACCGAACTGAACAAGGCTCATTCCGCAAGTCTGCTGAACGACAGGCGCAAGGATTGGGGTAACAATCAGAATAAGGGGTGCCATATCCATAACACAGCCAAGGAGCAAGAGCATTACGTTAATCAGAAGAAGCAAGATAATCTTGTTGCTTGAAATTGCCAGCAAGCCCTGCGTTATCATCGTCGGAACTTTGAGAAGGGCAAGAAGGTAACCGAAGCCGCCTGCAGCCGCAATCAAAGAGAACACCATAGCAAGCGTTTTGACCGTATTCATCAAAAGTCGCGGCATCTGAGAGATTTTCAGCTCCTTGTAGACAAAGACCGATATTATGAACGAATATATACAGGCAATTGCCGCCGATTCAGTTGCCGTAAAGAAGCCGGCAGTAACTCCTACCAAGATGATTACAGCTGTGAACAAAGCCAAAACAGCATCGAAACAAACTTTTATGACCTGCTTGAAGCTCATAGCATCGCCTTTCGGGTAATGCCTTACGACACTCAGAATCGCGCAGACCACCAAAAAGAGGATTCCGAGCGTAATGCCAGGAACAAGCCCCGCCATAAAGAGCGCTCCCACCGAAACGCCGCCCGCCGCAACTGAATAAATAATCATGTTGTGGCTTGGAGGAATCAAAACGCCCTGACAGCTTGTTGCGACCGTTACAGCTACAGAGAATTCCCTGTCAAAACCAGCCTTCACCATCATCGGGATTTCAATTGAGCCGAGCGATGAAACATCGGCTACTGCAGAGCCAGAAAGATGACCGAAGAACATTGAGCCAAGGACATTTACATAAGAGAATCCGCCCCTGAACCGTCCCACAACAGCATCCGCAGCCTTGAGCAATCGGTCTGAGATACCGCCCGCGCCCATGATTTCGCCAGAAAGGACGAAAAACGGAATTGCCATCAAACTGAATGAATTGATGCTTTTTCCCATCTGCTGAATAAAAGCCATAAGCGGAATATGGCAGTAAACGAGCGTTATACATGAAGATACCGCCAGCGCGAAAGTGACAGGCATCTTTACTAAGATGAAAAATACGAAAGTTCCCAGCAAAAGCCAGATTGCAATGGTTGGATCAAACACCAGCTTCCTCCTTCTTGCTTACGCGCATTTCCTCAATGATTTGCTGGTCAGTTTTGTCTGTTCCTGACTCGCCTTCAATCGCAAGGTGGCGATATTTTTTAGCCCCGAACAAATCAAGGAGCGCGAAATAGATGATAAAAATGCCTCCTATAGGCATCATCATATACGCCGTTCCAGCAGGCCACTGGGTGGCAGGAAGAGTACTGTTCATCGTCATAGAAACGAGCTTTACTCCGTAAGCGACAAGAATGTAGCCGAAGAAAATAGTCGCGAGCGTGTTGATTTTTGTAATCACGAACTGAACTGGCTTCGGAAACATATTGAAGAAAAGCGTGATGGAAATATGAAGTCCTTTCTCAACGCCGATGGCCATGGCAATAAACGCCGTCCAAACCATCAGAAGAAGCGCGACTTCCTCAGACCACATGATTGACCTGTGCAGGACAAGCCGTCCGAAGACCTCACAGCTTACGATTATGACAATCAGCAATATAACGAGCTTTGAGAATTCAAGAAGAAACCTGTAAACACAGTCAAAGACAAATGTAATTGCAGATATGACCTTTTCTGCCGCATTGTACCCAGGCTTGCAGATTTCGCCGGGGGCAGACGCGAAAAAAGTTTTAATCTTTTCAAAAATATTCATTGTGTACCTGAAAGATTTTTGGATGGCACTAATATTTTAATATATCAGTGGATTTTTTCATAAAAATAGGGATGCCGATCAGATGACCATTGCATTCTTTTCGTGCATCCCTGCTAATTGTTATTTAGACTGGATTTCTTTGATAATGCTCTCGTAGCCAGCACCGAACTCTGTGTAGAGCGGAGCCATTGCCTGCTGGAACTTCTCTTTCTCGCCAGGCTCAAGCGCTGTGATTACAGAACCAGCTGCCTTGACTTTTGCCTCAGAAACACCTTCTTTCTCAGCCCAAAGCTCACGCTCAAGCTTTGCAGATTCAAGAGCAGCAGCCTTGATGATTTTCTGGTCCTCAGGAGAGAATTTGTCCCAAGTGATTTTTGAAACCATCTGCATCTCAGGAACGCGCGTATGCTCGTCAAGAACAAAGTACTTAGCAACCTCATAGTGAGAAACTGAATCGTAAGAAGGCCAGTTGTTCTCAGCTCCATCGATAACGCCAGTCTGCAATCCTGAGTAAACCTCTCCGTAAGCCATTGGAGTTGCGCTTGCACCAAGTGCAGCAACCATTCCCATCATAAGTTTCGATTCCTGAACGCGGATTTTGAGACCTTTCAAATCTGAAAGTTTCGTAATCGGGCGTTTACTGTTGTAGAAGTTGCGCGCACCAGCATCGAACCAAGAAAGACCAACAAGACCGGCTTTTTCTACGCCCTTAAGGAACTTCTCTCCGATATCGCCTTCAAGAACACGCCACATCTGAGCGGCATCTTTGTAAAGGTACGGAAGCTGAAGAACATTAAGACCTTTGTCAAATTCTGAAAGCGGTGAAAGTGAAACGCGCGTAAAGTCGATAGCTCCGAACTGAAGCTGCTCAATTACAGATTTTTCGTCACCAAGCTGTCCGCCGTGATAAACATCGATATGAATTCGTCCGTTAGTACGCTGCTCTACAAGCTCTGCGAATTTGTAAGCGGCTTTCGTGGTTGGATAATCCTGCGGCTGGTTCTCTGCATAGCGAAGAACCATTTTTTTCTCTTCTGCCTTTGGGGCTTCGGCTGCACCCTCTTTCTTGTTTTTATTGCAACCTGTAAAAGCAATACCTGCGGCAAGAACAGCGCAAGCAGCAGCAACAAAAGTTTTTTTCATAAAAATATCCTCCAATTTTATATGAAAAATAGTATCAATCTGAACGATTTTCATCCTGAATTGATATACTAATATTTTAATATATTAATATGCTATCACTAGAAATTCTTGCTGTCAAATGAAAATTGAAAATTCTTCTCGCAGCCAAACTGTCCGACAATCTTGGCAAAATCGGCTTGGCGGCTATGGGCAGTGATTTCTGCGCTCCTCCTCCTGAAAATAGAAGGCTATGTCCTTTATTTCAGGGGAATCCGTGTTCCGCGATGGCTGGATATACTTCTGTAAAACAGAAATTATGGCAGTATTGATATTTTTTTGTAGAGTTGCAAAAAAAAGCCGACAGCGCATAAAACACAGTCGGCTATGAGACTGGCCCGACTCGAACGGGCGACCCTCTGCTTAGAAGGCAGATGCTCTAATCCAGCTGAGCTACAATCTCATTAACATAAATATATCAAATCAGAGATTTTTAATCAATAGCGGGTAGGATAAAAAGCAGAAATAAGTTTTATGTCGCTCCATTTTCGCCGTCGCCCTCAAGCCCGTACTCCAGAAGTTTTCTGTGGAGCGTCTTGCGCCCTATTCCGAGTATGTCCGCCGTCTTGGACTTGTTCCCGTTGTTGAAGCTCAAGTTCTCCTGAATTATGATTTTCTCCGCCTCGGAAATCGGGATTCCCACGGGAATTGAAATCGTCCTTGTGCGAGAGCCTTTCCTAACGCTCGGAGGCAAATCCTCAAGCTGAATCTCATCCCCGCCTGCCATTACTACAGCAATCTCAACGCAATGCTGAAGCTCCCTGATGTTTCCAGGCCAGTCATATCCGTAGACAGCAGACTTTGCGGCAGAAGAAAAGCCCTTGACGCTCTTTCCGTTCTCCTTATTGTACCGCGACAAAAACTCATGCACAAGAAGAGGAATGTCGTCCTTGCGCTCTCTGAGCGGAGGAATCACAAGCTCCACCCCGTTCAGCCTGAAATACAAATCCTCGCGGAAACGACCAGCCTTAACCTCATCCTCAAGTTTTCTGTTCGTTGCGGCAATAACGCGCACATCCACATCTATTACCTGCTCGCCGCCCACGCGCTCGAACTGTCTTTCCTGCAGCACGCGCAGAAGCTTTACCTGAGTGCTCATGTTTATCTCGCCTATTTCATCAAGGAAAATCGTGCCGCCGTGAGCAAGCTCGAATTTACCTTTGTGCATAGTCTCAGCTCCTGTGAACGCGCCTTTCTCGTGACCAAAAAGCTCGCTCTCAAGAAGGCTCTCGCTCAGGGCCGCGCAATGAACTTTTATCATAGGCTTGTCTTTTCTCGGAGAAAGTTTGTGAAGCGCATCGGCAATAACTTCTTTTCCCACGCCGCTCTCCCCTGTCACAAGCACGCTCACTTTAGAGCCTGCGACTTTTTGCACGAGCTTCATAACATTCTGCATCGCAAGGCTTTTTCCAATTACAGAAGTAGTTTTTGCCTCCTCAACCTGCTTCAAAAGGCTTTGGTGGCTCAACCTAAGCTCCCGTCCCTCAAGAGCGCGCTTCACATTCATCTCAAGCTGGGTTAAGTTCAGCGGCTTCGTCAAGAAATTGAAAGCCCCGTTTTGCATCGCATTTACGGCAGCATCAATTGACCCGTGGCCAGTCAGCACGATGACAGGAATTCCAGGCATCTCTGAGGTCACGCGGCGAAGAACCTCCTCGCCGCTCACGCTCCCAGGCATACGAAGATCCGTTATCACAAGGTCTATGTCGCCTTTTTCTATCAGCTCAAGTCCTTCCTTTCCGTTCGCCGCAAGCTTTACATTGTAGCCGTCCATCTCAAAGTCAGCGGCTATTCCCTCTCGCAGATTTTTCTCATCATCTATAATCAGAATCGTAAATTTCATTTTTCACCTTCGCAAAAAGTAAGGAGAGCAGTGCTTTTCTGAGGAACGGGAATTTTTATGACGAACTCAGTCCCTTTGTCACGCTCAGAATTTACAGCAATATCACCGTTGAATTCCTTGATTATCTTGTAGCTCATCGCCATTCCAAGCCCCGTCCCGTCAGCTTTGGTCGTAAAATACGGCTCAAACACGCGGCGGCGAGCTTCGTCATTCATCCCGATTCCGTTATCCATGAACAAAACAGTGTACATTCCGTCTTTGACGAACGAGCTTATCCTGATAACGCCAGTAAAAACCCCGAACGCGCCAAGCTCCCCTTCGCGCTTTTCAAGGATTGCTGCAACTGCGTTCTGGGCAAGATTTACTATGACCTCACGAAAAAATTTTTCATCAATCATAATTTTCTCATTCCCGCAAAGTTTCTTCTCCACAGAAATTTTCTTATCGTCAAATTCTGCCATGAAAAAAGAAAGAAGCTCATCGATGATTTTGTCAGGATTAACAAGCTCAAGCCGAACTGAAATCGGGCGGACGGCAGTGAGAAAATTCACCACGATTTTGTTGAGTCTGTCAATTTCCTGATTCACTACATCAAGATAATTCTCAAGGAATTTCTGGTCAGGAAGTTTCCCGTCCGAATCCCGTCTTTTCCTGACTGCTTTTTGAATAAGCTGTATATGCACGCTTATCGCGCCAAGCGGATTCTTTATCTCATGTGCCACGCTCGCCGCAATGTTCGTAAGCCCCGACATCGCTTCCATACGGTGCAAAAGGACTTCCTGCCTGCGCTTCTCGGTCAAATCCTCAATGCGCACAATAGAGCCTGCAAGGTTTTTGTTCTGCGCGAACGGCGTTATAGAAACATCCACGAAGCGCGTTTCATCCCCGAATGTTACGGAGAATTCTTCGCTCACATTCGTTTTCTTGGACTCAAAGCTCGTTTTCAGAAATGACGCGATTTCCTCGTTGCTTATTATCTCCCAGATAAAAAAACTTTCAGACTTAGGCTCCTCAGGATTCATCGAAAACGGAACATAACGCTCCGCACTCTTGTTTATTTTTCTCAGGCGGAAATCCGTCGATATAACCATAAGCCCGGTCGAAACGGACTGAAAAACAGAATCTAGCATTTCGTTCTCGCCTGTAATCTCTGCAATAATCGACTGAATCTGCGAGTCGGACAGCTTTGAGATTTTCTGAGTAGCCCTTTTTGAAAATTCCTGCATAAAATCACCTGAAAAGAGAATTTTTGTTCACAGTCAAGTCGCGGGTCAGTTTTTCTATTGCCGCCGCAAACGACTGATTGTATATTGAAACATTGTTGTAACATTCCCTGATTGCGCCCACATTCCGCAAGGCAAACTCAGCACTCAGGGGGTCTGAGAAATTCTTTGACGCTTCCTGCACGCCAAGAAGGAAAGACTTGAACAAAAATGAAGATTCAAAATCCGCGCACGATTTTATGATTTTTGCGGCGACCGGGATTTTTCCGTCCATGATTTCCCCGAAATATTCCCTCGCTACGGAAAAAATCGCTTCGCGTGAAACAGGAAGGAAAGTCTGCAAATACGAGTCTATAGTTCCGCCGAAGCTCACATGAAAGACACGGGAAAGCACCTCTTCCTGCTGTTTTTCGCTTCGTTCTGAAAAAGTGTATGTCCGCACGCGCGAAAGAATCGTCTGCATGACAGAGCCACGCCTTGTCGTAGTAAGTATGAATACGACTCCCGACGGCGGTTCCTCAAGGATTTTCAAAAGTGCGTTCCTTCCGCTCTCGTTCATTTGCTCAATGTTTTCTATTATTATGATTTTTTTCCCGGAAGCCGATTTTAATCTTGCCCATTCGCTTAGATTTCGTATCTGACTTATTGGGATAGATTCGTACATGAATGATGACGACAATTTCTTGCATTCACCAGTTATTTCCTCGCAGATTGACGAAAGCTCCTCGTTTTCAGCAAGTTCCTTCTCAGGAAGGATTGAATCGATTTTTTCATCGATTGCCTGAAGAAAAGGAGAAATTTTCGATATTTTATCATCGTTCTCCCATAGAATCGGACTGAATCTGAGCGTAAGTTTCCTTACGGAACGGATAAAAAGATACTGAGCCGCTTTCAGAAACAAAGCGTTATTGTACGCGGCTGTCAGAAAAGTTTTCTTGGCAGCATTTATTTCGCCCATGCAGTCCCTTGCGCCCAGAAGAAGCATATTCTGGCTTATAAGCTCTTTTGAGAGCCTGCACGAATCGCAGGCGCAAAGCCAGTTTCCCCTTTGTTCTCCGGCGCAAGAAAGCACGCGCGCAACTTCCAGCGCGCAAGTAAGCTTTCCGCTTGCAGAAGGTCCAGCAAAAAGAAGCGCGCCGGGAAGTTTTCCAGCCTGTATATCGCTGGATAAAAGAAGAGACGCATTCTGGTAAAGAAGGTTCTCGAACATCAGCAAACCACCACAGAAGGAACGGCCGGAAGCAAAGCCATCATTCCGCCGAACTGCCTTATTGACGGCGAAATGAACGGAAGGAGAATCTTCCAGTAAAGGCTTTTTTCTATGACAGAAGAAACATCGAACCAAGGCTGGGATGCGATTATAATAAGAATGATTCCGACAAGGAAAAGCCCCTCAATCACCCCGAACATAAAGCCAAGCACACGGTCAAGGCTTTTCATTATCTCTCCGCTGAAAATAGTTCCGACGAGCATCTGGATTATCTTTACAATCAGGAAGGTCACTATGAAAATCATCATAAAAGAAAGAACTATCGAAACGACAGGAATACGCACAACGCTCTCAACATAAGGCTCAAAAAAACGGCAGAAAGTAAATGCGGAGACGAACCCAAGTATAATGGCGAGTTTTCCGAACAGCTCTTTTATGAATCCGTTTATAAGTGCAAGCAAGGCAATCGCAAGTATGAAAACAGAAAAAATCATATCCAAAAAAGTCAGCGTCATTTTCTCAAAGTCTCCTCAAAAATAATTTCGGCGATTTTTTGCGCAGGCCGCCTTCCTTCGGTTATTTTCCGGGAATTAGCTGCCATTTTTGCGCGCGTATCAGAATCAAGCATTTTCCCGAGCATTTCTTTCATATTAGTAGAAGTGGCCTTATCTCCCAGAAGGACAAAAGCCGCCCCTTTTTCTTCAAAGAATTTTGCGTTGTCAACCTGATCGCCGCGAGTACCGCTTCCGCATAAGGGCACAAGAACAAGTGGCTTTCCAAGGACAGAGCACTCAAAGAGCGAGTTCGCGCCTGCACGCGCAAGAACTATGTCCGCGCATGAAACAACATCGCACATTTCCTTGTAAATGAACGGATGAAGAAAATAACCGCTCATGTTCTGTGGCATGAAAGGAGCGTCTTTTGCCCCGCACTGATGCACAAGATTGAATCTTTCGGTAAGCCATTCAAGATTCTGGGAAACAAGTTCGTTCAGCTGATGCGCGCCAAGACTTCCTCCAAGAACAAGAAGAACCGGCTTTTTTTGGTCATAGTCGCTCCTTCCGTCAAATAAGAATTTCCTTCCGCTCTCAGGATTCGGCGAATAAAAGACAGGTCTCACAGGGTTTCCTGTTACCAAAGACTTTTTTGCCTTTGGCGCGGAAAGATACTTTTTCGTTTCGTCATAGGAAAGGAAAATTTTATCCGCAAAACGGGCATTTATCCTTGTAGCAAGTCCCGGGGTAAAGTCACATTCATGCGTAAAAACAGGGATTCGCAAAAAATAAGCCGCGGCGCAAGGAGCGACGCTTACGAACCCGCCCTTTGAAAAAAGCACATCAGGGCGTATTTTCAATAGCATAAAGTACGATTTTATGAATCCAAATGATATTTTAAAAAAATCAGTGAAATTTTTTAACGAAAAATACCGCCTGAGCTTTCCGCTCGGGATTCCAACGAATTTATCCACGGAACCTGAATTTTCCACGAGATTTTTGTCCATTCCACAAGAGTTGCCGAACCAAAAAATCTCGGCGGAAACATTGCTCTTCTGCGCGATCTCCCTGAGGCAGTCCGCTACGGCAAGCCCCGGATAGATATGCCCCCCGGTTCCTCCGCCTGCAAAAACAACTTTAATTTTTTTTGAATTGATTGAATCATCCATAGTGTCATTATGACACAGTTTCGCGCCTGTTACAATAAAAGAATACGAGCATAAAAAAAGCATCCTGAACGGATGCCTTTTGCCACCGGTTGGAATCGGACCAACGACACATGGATTTTCAGTCCATTGCTCTACCAACTGAGCTACAGCGGCGAAGTGATAACTATATTATGTGAAAGAAAGAAAAATGTCAATAGATTTTTTCTTTCTTTCACATAATTTTTTCCGAAAGCTACATTACAACGCAGAACGAACCACACGGAAGCCCAAGAGCATATTCCTTGCGGCAGGAGTAAGATAGCCGCGCTCAGAAACCATACATTCCTCTTGAGTCGCATTCCAGCTCGGACCGCGGAACACACGGCTTGAGCCTTGCTCCTCACCCGTTGACACAGCAACATTCCCGTTCTTTGCGTGCGGGTGGTCAGAACCGCATCTGTCCCAGCACCATTCGCTCACATTTCCGAGCATATCGTAAAGACCGTTTTCGTTGCAAAGTTTTTCCCCTACCCTATGCGTCTTGAACCGGCTGTTCGCCCTGTACCACGCATATTTTTTGAGAATGCTTTTTTTCTTAATTACCGGGGCAGGAGCAGGCTCGGCTTCAGAAGCCTCGCCGCCAGCATTGTCCTGGGAAGCAGTCGCATTGTTCCCGTTCTCTCCGGATTTTTCGTCAGCACCGTTCTCGGAAGAAGCCACTTCTTTTTCAGGCTCCGGCTCCACAACGATTTCTTCTTCAGGGTCTTTCGGAGTTTCTCCTGCGGCAAGCTCCCACTCAGCCTCTGTAGGAAGCCTGTAGCCGTCAGCCGACATATTTAGCTCGACAGAATTCCATCGTTTTGATGTTTCTTTTGGAACATTGCCCCAGTCATTGGGGTCCGTGCTACCTTTTATGGAGTAGCAAGGAGTAAGTCCCTCCGCCATGCTCCTTTTGTTGCAATAAACAAGCGCATCGTACCAGCTCACATAGTATGCAGGATAGCTGTCGTCAAAGCCGAACCTGCCTGGGAATCTGTCCCCGCCGTAGTCGCAGAACTGCTCGTACTCTTTTTGAGTAACCTCATGGTCACAAATATAGAAACTTGCCGAGCCGTTAGAAACAGGCTTAAAATCCCAGACGGCATAAAGAGTGATGTTTCCGTCAACTGAAATTGAAGAAACATTCTCATAATCAACCGTGTTCGCACCTTTTGATTTTGACCAGCCAAGGAATTTTGCACCTTTGAAAGTAAATTTATTTGGCTCAAGTTTCCTTGACATTCCGCTCGGAAACGACTGCGCGCTCATAACGCCATCCCCGCCGTTCGCGTCGAAAGTGACTTTGTATGCGCCATCTCCCGATTCCTGCGCCGTAACATTCACGGCAGCGAATACCGCAAGGAATGCGGCAACTTTTAAAATCTTCTTCATAATAAAGTATTTTAATCCAAAAAAATCTAGTTTGCAACTTTATTTCAAAAATCCGCTGTGGAAAAAATCATGGTTTTCATTTAGAATATCATGCACTTCGGTAACGAAAATGAAAAAACTCAGGATTATAATCAGCGCAACCATTTTTGTCTTTATTGCCGCCGCCGCAATCTCAGTTTCGGGAATTGTCCTGAAAAGCTATGACAATTATCCAAAGTTCAAGCCATTTTTCAATGACAAGAACACGGATTATGATGTCTATTTTTTCGGCGCAAGCAACGCCCTCAACGGAATTTTTCCAATGCAACTTTGGAGGGACTTCGGGGTTACGAGCTACAATTTCGCATGGCACAAAAGCACGATTGCGCTTGATTACTGGCTTTTGAGGCTAACGGCAAAAATGCACAAGCCAAAAATCGTGTTCGTAGACATTTTCTCCATAGACAGCGAGCTTCTCGTGGACCCGAATTTGTACTACGCCCACGGCGCGCTCGACCTTTTTCCGCTTTCAACCGAAAAAATCCGCGCTATAAACGACATTTTCAAAAGCCGCGCAACAAAGACCGAATTCTTCTTTCCGTTCTACTTGTACCACAACAGCTGGAAAAAAACTCCGTTCCCAATAATAAAATCTAATCTGAAAAAATACGCGCTGAGCGACAATAACCTTCTTCCCACAAAAGGCGGAGAGCTGCGCGCGGCAATCACTTCCTCGGGACGATTCAATGTTGATGTAAGCGATTTTTCAAAAAAACAAACGACCTCAATCCAGTACGCACAAAAAATCATCTCATACTGCCGCGAAAACGGAATAATTCCAGTGTTTATGCTCGTTCCGTACCCCACGCAAGATTACATGGAAGAATGGAAAGATTTTTTCTGCGAGACGCTTCGTTCGGACGGAGTTAGTTTTCTTGATATGTCCCGCACAGTTGATTTTGACACGGACAAATTCGACAGATTCGCGCACCTCAATCCGCTCGGAGCACAGAAAGTCACCGAGTGCATAGGAAATTACATCACTCAAGAGCTGGCAAAAAAAATCGACCTGAAAAAAAATCCTTCCGTGCATGAAAAATGGAGTCGTGACTATCAGGTTTACAAACAATTCTACAATACGAAAATAATTTCCGCCGACACATTCTCAAGCACGCTGTCACTTCTTTCAAACACAGATTACCGCGCGGAGATTTTTCTTTCCGATGAAGAAAACCTTTCTGAGTTAACAAGGAAAATAATCGGAAGGCTTCGGGAAAATGTAACAGTCTTGCCATCAAAAGAGCTTGAAAATCAAGTAAAAGTTTCCGTGTTCATAAAAAGTAACGGCGGAGAATCAAAAGACAGCCTTCTTTGCGAAAAAAAATTCATCGCAAAGTCAATACAAATTCAATAAACCAGTGAGGAAACGCAGATAAAATGTTGTTCAATTCGCTTTCATTCCTGATTTTTTTTCCAGTGACAGTTTTCCTTTACTTTTTGCTTCCGAAAAAAATCAAGAACCTTTCCCTTCTCGCCGCAAGTTACGCCTTTTACATGGGCTGGAACCCAAAATACGCGCTTTTGCTCCTTTTCTGCACTACGGTAACATACTCGGCTTCGATTCTGATTGAGAAGGCAAGAGAAGGCTCAGATGCCATGCGAAAAACAAAAATCATGCTTACGGTATCAATCGTTCTGATTCTGTCACTTCTCTTCTATTATAAATACTTGAATTTCACAATCACTCTTTTACACGACGCGCTTTCAATTATCGGACTAGAACTGAACTTACCGAAATTCGACATAATCCTTCCTGTAGGTATATCGTTTTTTTCTTTTCAGGCAGTCGGCTACCTGATTGATGTCTACAGAGGCGACATTCGCGCGGAGAAGAATTTTTTCAAGTACGCGCTTTTCGTATCATTCTTTCCGCAGCTCGTAGCAGGGCCTATTGAACGAAGCAAAAACCTCCTCAGGCAGCTTGGCACAACATACGATTTTGATTTCGCCAACCTGAAAAGCGGACTTTTCACAATGATATGGGGATTTTTCCTGAAAGTCGTGGTGGCAGACCGCGCATCAATACTCGTGGATTTTGTCTATGCCAACGAAAACGCCACAGGCATACAGATTGTACTGGCAACTTTTTTCTTCGCCTTTCAGATTTACTGTGATTTTTGCGGATATTCCACGATTGCCTGCGGCTGTGCCAAAATTCTGGGCATAAATCTTGTTCAGAATTTCGCCTCCCCGTATTTTTCTTCCTCATTCAGCGAGTTCTGGCGACGGTGGCACATTTCGCTGAGCGCATGGTTCAGGGACTATGTTTACATTCCGCTCGGAGGTAACAGAAAAGGAAAAATGCGAAAACGGCTGAACATTCTGGCAGTCATGCTCGTAAGCGGAGTCTGGCACGGCGCGGGGCTTAACTTTTTGCTCTGGGGGCTTTTGCACGGACTGTTCCAAGTGATTGACGACATTACGAAAAACGCCAGGGCAAGAATAACTTCCGCGGCAGGAAAAGCCGCCCAAATTCTTGTGACTTTCACGCTCGTCTGCGCCACATGGCTTTTTTTCCGCGCCCGCTCGCTCGCCCACGCCGTATTTCTGCTCAAAAAAATCATATTTGACCTTGAGCCTCTGACGATTTTCAGGCACAACGCGGAGAAATACAACATCGAAACGGAGGACCTAAAGCTACTTCTTCTGTCACTAATCATAATTCTTGCCGTGGACTTTGCGCGCTACAAGAATTTTTCTATAAAAAACTGGATTTTTTCAAAAAACTGGATTTTTCAGGGAGCCGCTCTTGTTGCGCTTTGTGTGTTCACACTGACATTCGGTGTCTGGGGAACTGGCTACGACGCAGCTTCGTTCATTTACTTCCAGTTCTAGGAGAAAAGCTTTATGAGTATAAAAAGAGTTTTCAAAACAGCTTGCGTCGTATTCATCTTTATTCTGGCTTTTTCCTTTGTATGCGCAATTCTTCGCCGATACGATTCATATGCGAAATTCCGCTCATATTTCAAGGACAAGACTGATTACGATGTACTTTTCCTCGGAACAAGCCATGTCCTTAACGGCGTGAATCCTATGCAGCTATGGAATGAATACGGAATCACAAGCTACAATATGGGCTGGAACTGCAACACGATTCCGGCCGACTACTGGCAGCTCAGGCTCGCAGCAGGAAAAACTAAGCCAAAAGTCGCCGTAATAGACATTCTGGGGCTTTACGACGACATAAAAGTTGACTACAGCTCGAATTATGTATTCGTCCACGGAATACTTGACCAGTTTCCGCTCTCTACGGAAAAAACGCGGGCAATCTGCGACCTTTTCGATTCAAAAAAGACTAGGTTTGAATTTTTCCTTCCCTTTACGCTTTATCACAACCGCTGGCAGGAATTCAGCCTTAAAAAAATCCGCAATGTATTCAATGACTATATCCTTGACAAAACTCCGGAAATTCCGACCAAAGGATTCGACCCGAAAATCGGAGTCCGCGTTCCCCAGTCGTTCCTTCCGTATATCCCTGAGTATGTCGGGCGGGAAACTGTGGCAATCGCATACGCAAGAAAAATTATCGCCTATTGCAGGGAGAACGGAATAATTCCCGTATTCATGCACATTCCTTTCTCTGAGCAGGAAAAAACGATTGCATGGAAAAAGGCATTTGAAAAAATCATTGCGGAAGAAAAAGTTGATTTTATCGATATGTCCAGTGATGTTGATTTTGAGATTGACCAGTACGACACTGACTTTCACCTTAATATATCGGGGGCAGGAAAAATAACATCAGTAATCGGCTCATATCTTCGTGAGAAATGCGGGCTTAAAGCCCATGACGACGAGCGCACCGTATCGAAATGGAAATCTGACTACGAATCATACCAAAATTATTATGACTCGCTTATAAAAAATCAGACCGACATCTCGCTTACGCTGCTTCTTTTGAGCAATTCCGATTACAAGGCACAAGCACTTTTGGCCAACGGTTTTGATTTCAGCGTCATTCAGAAAAAACAAATCAAAGAGCTTGGACTGCGTTTTTTTGAGCACCGATTGCATAGTCACGGGGATTTTGACTGCTCAATAAAAATATTCCGGGAAAAAGACGATTCTCTTGTCTGCGAAAAATTCTACCGCAAGGAATTCATCACGGAAATCATCGGCAGAGAATGACTTTCGCGCTTTCCTTGTGATATACTGAGCTAATGAATCAGAATTCACAAGAGCAGAACGAATATCAGGCAGAGCTTCTTTCAAACAGGCTCGCAAAAAAGTATAAAATCCTCAAAAAATGGGCAAGGCGCGAGCGCGTCACTTGCTACAGGCTCTATGACCGGGACATCCCAGAAATTCCTGTCGCAATCGATTTGTATGAATTCGTGCCTGATGAAATACGCACAAAGACGGATTGCGCGCTTTTCCTGCGCGACGAAGAATCTCGCATAAGCGCGAACGACGCGGGCGCAATCTCTGGAAAACTGGCGCGGACTTACCTGCACATTTTCTTGTACGAGCGTCCTTACGAAAAAGAAGAAAAAGCAGAGGAAGAATGGCTTTCCCAAATGGCGCGCGCCGCATGCCATACAATCGGAATTCCAGAAAGCCACGCGCTAACGAAGCTCAGGAAAAAGCAAAAAGGCGAGAATCAGTACGAAAAGCTGGAAAATACCGTTTCACTGTGCGGAACTGTTCAGGAGAAAGGCCAGCTTTTCAAGGTGAATCTGAGCGACTACCTTGACACCGGGCTTTTTTTCGACCATCGCCCGCTGCGCTCGCAAGTCCGCTTATCATGCGCCGGAAAATCCGTCCTCAACTTGTTCTGCTACACAGGCTCGTTCTCCGTATATGCGGCGGAAGGAAAAGCACGGCGCGTGGAGTCTGTGGATTTGAGCAACACATACATTGAATGGGCAAAGGAGAATTTTTTCCTCAACGGATTCGACACCGGCGTATCACGAAGCAAAGAGCATGAAAAATATGTCTTTACGCGCGGAGATGTGACCGGCTTTCTGAACCAGAAGCTCGCCGAAGTTCCCAACTCAGAAAAAACGAACCGCTACGACATCATAATCCTTGACCCGCCGACTTTCTCAAACTCAAAGGCAACGAGAAACACCTTGGACATAAACCGCGACTGGCAGGAACTTGTCACAAAATGCGCGAACCTTCTGACCGAGCACGGAACGCTTTATTTTTCCACCAACTCAAAGCGGCTTAAATTCGACGGCGGGCTTATTCCAAAAGAAACGGCCGGCGGATTTCCGCTCATCGTAGAGGACATAACTGAAAAAACTCTCGATGAGGATTTTAAGACCGGAAAAATCCACCGCTGCTGGAAGATTTCAGCTGGCAATAGACATACGAAATAAACTAGAGCTGTTCGGAAAACGATTGTTTCCTAACAGCTCTACTTATCAGGAGGTTTTAAATCTTTACTTTTTCCTAATTTTTCCGCATTTTTCTCCGATAATCAAATTGAGGTTTAAAGTTCCTCAAACCTCAATTTTGCTCACATTAAGGAGAAACTGTTTTGAAACGTACTCTTTTTTCAATAATAACGGCATTTTCAATGCTTCTTCCAATCACGAAGGCAGTCGCCTCTTCGGAACTTATTTCCGGAGATTTTTCAAAAGCCTCCGTTTCGATTAAATTCTATGACAGAACAATGTACTACCCTGGAACTTCAAACGAGAATCCTATCTGGGTAAATGTGTCAATCAAGAACAACGGAACGGACACGCTTCGCTTCAAACTGGCAAATGACCGTGCGTTCAGCGTTGATTTCTCGGCTTACACAATCAAAAATTCAAGCATGAGGAAAAACAATGCCCTTACAGAAAAACGCACGACAAGCAAAATCGTCTATTTCCGTGAAATAGCGATTGAGTCGGGAGAATCATATTCCTTCGTTGAGAATGTAAAAAACTATATCAGTTTCGATGAACCTTCAATCTACTACCTTGAGATGAATTTCTATCCGGAGCTTTACAATCCGAACGGAAGCAAAGTCACTTCAAACCGTCTGAACCTTGACATCAGGCCTGCTCCTTCTGCATCATCATCTTCCGTGCTTCCAGTTGAGAGCGAATCTGCATCGGTCCTTAAGCCTGAGTCAATCTCACCTGACAGAGTTGTTGAGCAGACAATCGTTGCCCGCCAGAAAACACTCTGGGATCAGTACTTCCTGTACATGGACTTGGAGCAGATGATGCGCAGGAACGCGGATATATCAAGAAGATACGAGAACGCGTCGGCAGATGAGAGAAGCAGAATGCTCACATCTTACAAGACCGACCTCATGCAGAACAGAATCGAGTATGATATTGTTGCAGTTCCAGAGTCATTTCACATTGAAACTACGACATACTCCGAGAACGACGGAACTGTTTCGGTAATAGAATATTTCAAGTATCCGAATTTCCGCGAGAAAAAACGGTTCGTATACAAAGTTCGCCAGCGTGACGGAATCTGGCAGATTTACGATTACACAGTAACAAATCTTGGAACTGAATAATATGACTTACCGCGCCGAGAACCAGAAAGAGCTTTCTAAACCAGAGCCTTCAGATAAAAAAGAAGGCAGCTTTTTCGGTATGTTCTCGGACGACTTGTTTTTCTCAGAAGACGATGATGCGGACGATTTTAGAATCGAATCGTCCGATGATGATTTTGAGAAATCTCCCGAAGAAATAACGACAACACGAGGAGAGCCTGTTTCAAAAACAGAGTCATTTGAGATTGTCTCAGAAGAAGGTTCTTTTGAGGACAAGATTTTTATCGATGACGCCTCGTTTGGGGACGATGAGGACGAGGATGCCCCTGAAATAAGCTGGGAGCAAGAAGACGGGGGTATGCCAGCGGCGGCAACCATACCATCAAAAATAGGAGAATATATAATGTCACTAGCAGAAAACCAGCCATCAGAAGGCAAACCGCAGACGATTCCATGCTCTTTCGTGTTCACAAATCCTATCACACTTGCCATGGTGTCCGGGCTGGCAAGGAATTTTGACGGGGAAACGCTTGAATTCAAACCGGATATAGAATCTTTCATTTTGAACCTTGACAAAGGAACTCGGATTGATAGCGCGACTCTTAAAGCAAGCGACAAGATAGAGCCTGTACGCGCGACAGTCATTTTCAACGACGAAGAAAAACTCGTTCTAAAGATTACGAAGAGATGAAAACGCCGAACGCAAAATATTTCTGTGAAAGCTGCGGAGCGGAAGTTCCTGCAAACGCAAAATTCTGCAAAAAATGCGGCAAATTCTTTGCCTCTGTGCGCTGCCCTGTCTGCGGAACGACAGGCTCTAACGAAAAATTCAAGAACGGCTGCCCCAACTGCGGATATGCCGTAGGCAGGGAAGGAGCTGTAAAAGCCCCTGAGAAAACAAAAGTTTCACGAAGCGCAAAGAAAAAACTTCTTTCTGAGATTGAAAAAAGAAATCCCTCCGACAAAAGCGACGGCTCGCTCCCAAGCTGGGTGTACGGCGTTCTTCTCCTCTTGTTCTTCGGCATAGTCGGAGGCGGGCTAAAATACCTTCTTGATATGTGATACGGCTTTTGCAAAAAAAAACGCCCGTCGAGGGCGTTTTTTTTCTGCGCAGTGCGCCGCTTTTTTTTCCGTCCCAAAGGGACGGAAAAAAAGAATCGTTGTCCGAAGTATTCTTGACAAAAGGTTCTTGTATTTTATCTACTAAATAGCTGCACCATACGGCAAAGCCGCATGGTGGCCACCTTCGCAAAGCGAAGGTGCGAATAGTTGAATGGATAAATAGCTAAAAAGCTCGGACAACAGCGCAGACCGATTCCGTAATGTCCTTGGGGTCGTAGTCGAGATTGCCCGACCCAAAATCGACGTCCCACGCGAAGCTGTTGTAGTTGGATGCGTGCTGACTGGACGACCAATACCAACTAGTAGACATTTGTGTACCACCAGTATTACTTATACTTGTATTAACAGTAGCCGCTACCTTGTACAGGTCACAAAGCTCCTTTATGCTAGGCATGTACCAGCCGCTCGCATAAGTCGTTCCGAGGTTCGTAGCGTATGTGCTGTATGCGTTCACCCATTCCCATGCGGGGTAGTTTCCTGCCGTTCCAGTGTCATCACTCGTTCCGTTCGCTCCGTCCGCAAGGAAATTTTTCAGCTTATCCCAGTTTCCGCTCCCGCTCGACTCATCGCTGAATGTCGCATCACTGGCATTGCTTCCGCCTGTTTTTGAGACGGCAATCGTCGTTATGTTTTTGCCATAGCCGTTAGCGGTAGTGATTGCCCATGCCTTGCTCGTTCCCTGCTTGAGTCCCACGCCCTTTCTGCCAGCAGCGTCAAAAATCACCGCGACTGCCGCAGCTTTCTGTGCATCGCTCATGTGGGCTGTGTTCTCCGTGGCAATATATTTTCCTGTGGAAAGAACAACATCGCCGACAGCCGTTATTGAATCCTTGGTTACTGCCTCCCAGCCCGCGCCTATCGTCGTGTTCGATGAAGGCATCGTGAATGTGTATGTTTCTCCTGCCGTAACTTCCGTAGTGGAGACGGCTGCGGCGGAAGCGTCCTTCACGGAGAGAGACTCAAGCTTCGCCCCTGTCACTGGCGTTACGGTGAGTGTTACCGTCTCACCAGATGCCGCCTGCGCCGCCGCAACCCCGCCCACTTTCGCCGTGACCGTACCGTGCGTGGTCGCCGCAGGAACGGTTATCGTATACAGCTGAACGAATGTCGCGCTGACAGTAACATTGCTCCCTGGCATGGAGAATGTGTAGCTCGTGCCAGCCGTCACCTCATTCTTTTCGACTGGGTTGTTGCTTGCATCCTTTATGGTGAGAGCGTCAAGCTTGTAGCTCGGGTTCGGGCTTACCGTGAGCGTGACCGTGACTCCCTTTTCGACGGAGCTTGTCTTGTCGGCCTCTACGTTTCCGTTCTCCATGTCGCCGATAGTGACTGAATAAGTATCGCCACCAGCCTCTGGCTCCTTCTCTTTCTCCGTCCCCGACTTCTTGAATGTAGCCGAGACGGTCACATTTGTCTTGGGCATCTTGAACGAGTAGCGTACCACCGCCACCGTGACAGTGCTGCCGGCAACGGGAGCCTCCATAAGAAGCACATCGCCCGCAGTGCCGTCCACGCGGCTCACCGCCACCGCCTTTCCGTCGGCATCCTTTACCGTGAGCGTGTCAAGCTCATAGCCAGGCTCTGGGGTCACAGTGAGCGTCACAATGTCGCCCTCCGCCGCGTTTTCCTTGTCCGCTGTCACAGTTCCGCCCGTTTTTGTCTCTGTAGAAATTGTGATTTTGTAGTCTCCGCTTCCGCCTGATGACGAGCCTGCGCCTACATAGTCCGTTCCGCCAGAGCATGAGGCAAAAAGGAAGGATATGAGGAGAGATACTATACTAAATACCCCCCCCACTTTACAAATGATTTTCTCATAATGGATTCTCCTCAGAATAAAGATAGATAAGGGTATTTTAACACTAAATATAGGATTTGTCAGCAATTCGTTCTGCGAGATTTTGTGTAGCAAAATCTCGGCCACTTTTGGCGAAGCTCAAAAGTGCGAGTCTTATTGCGCGATGAATCCGCTCCGATACGCGCGCAAAAGTTCCTCCAGCTCGTCAATCTGAGCCTGAATCTCCTTGCCGTTGTCGGTGTCTGAAACATACAGCCTGTTAGGAAACTTCTCCACGATGATTGTGTCGGAAACAATGTCGCTGTCGTTCAGGATTACATTCTCCGTATTGGTGAATTTCTCGTGAACTACAAGCCTTAGCCCGTAGGAATTGCACACGAGGGTGTAGCCCGCGATTCCGGTCTTTTCGTGGTACGCAGCCGCAAATCCTCCGTCGATTATAAGAAGTTTTCCTCCGCACTTTATGGGGCTGTCGCCTTTTTTCACCTCCTGCGGGACATGTCCGTTCACGATATGGCTCGTTTTTGGGTCAAGCCCGAATTCAGAAAGGATTTTATCAACCGTAGCCTCGTCCTCAACCTCGTCGTAGTAGTGGTTTTTCCGCTCCTTGCTCGCAGCCTTGTCGTCAATGAACATATTCTCGAATGTTGCCATCTTGTCCTTTCCGAACAAAGGCGATTTTGGACCTTCCCACAAATACCACATGATATGCCCGCCTTTTTCGCGCTCCTCGCTCCCGGATTTTGCGAAGTACCCTTTTCTGGCCCATTTTTCCAGCTCGTCGTACAAAGCCTTCCCGCGGAACTCACGCCCGAAAATCGTCACAGGAAGGAAATTTCCCTCAGAATCAAGCGGCATACAGCCGTGGTAAAGAAGATTTCCGTTGAACACTTTGTACAAGTTTCCCTTGCGGTACAAGAATTTCACATGACGCTGAAGCTTTTCGCAGTGCGTGAACGAATAGATGAGACGATTCAAGACAATCTCCTCGTCCTCTGTGAGTTTTGCGGGATTTTTCGGGTCAACGGTGGGCATATCAAGGGAAAAATCCTTCACGTTCAAGCTCCACTCTTTTCCGTCGATTAGAATCGTCTTTTTTTCAAAATCGATTTTATCAAGGATAAGCCTGTTTTCCATTCCGAACTCAGGATTTTCCCTGATAAGAGCATCCTCAATTTTGAACTGGATTATTGATATTGCCCTGTGTACCGCGTGCCTGTCCATCTTTCCGTAGTGGCGCATAGTGAACGTGACCAGCGGCGTAAGATTGATTCCGTAGCCCTCCTCCAGAACATCAAGATTATTGTACCTTGCGCAAAGCCGCACCACATTGGCAATGCAAGCTCTATCGCCCGAAGCCGCCCCCATCCATACAACATCGTGGTTTCCCCACTGGATGTCCAGGGAGTGATATGACAAAAGCGTGTCCATGATAATATGAGGCCCTGGTCCGCGGTCAAACACATCCCCGATTATGTGCAGATGGTCAATCACAAGACGCTGGATAAGATTGCAAAGCGTCTCGATGAGCGAATCGGCCGCCCCAATTCTGATTACAGTCTGAATAATCTGGTTGTAGTAGCCCTGTTTGTCGATTATCTCCTCTTTCTCGGTGATAAGTTCTTCTATTAGATAAGCAAAATCCTCCGGCATCGCCTTGCGCACTTTTGACCTCGTGTACTTGGACGATACGCGGCGGAGCATGGCGACAAGCCTGTGGAGCGTAACGGCGTACCAGTCAGCCATATCGCTTTCTGACTGCTTCACAAGCTCCAGCTTTTCCTTCGGATAATAGATGAGAGTCGCAAGGCTTCGCTTGACATTCTGCGTCTCCGTGTTCCCGAAAACTTCATCGATTTTTGCCCGTATTGACCCCGAGCCGTTTCTAAGAACATGGCTGAACTGCTCGTTCTCGCCGTGGATGTCGGTCAAAAAATGCTCCGTCCCTTTTGGGAGCGTCATGATTGATTGAAGATTAACGATTTCGTTTATTACTGAAAGTTCCGTCGGGTACTGCCTAGCCAGAACTGAAAGATATTTTTTATTTTCCATAATGAATTTAATTGTAGCACACCTTACACAGAAAAGCGAAAACACGATAAAACGGCAGTGCTATTTTATTTCATATTGAGAAGAAATTTCTTGCCATCGAGGAATATCAAGTTTTACACCATAGAATTTCTTATAACTCTTGATGAAACTGTCTCGCCAACTTGCGGCGTTTTCATGCGTTTTCGGATTTTTGTAGACAGTCTCTTCAATCGCAGAAATAAAATCTTCCATCCGCCTGAACATTGGAATATTACCCGGTCTGTCGCTGTACCAAACCCCAGGTCTAATTTTATGAACAACCCCCTGTTTAACTTGCAAATTAATTGGCCAACCTTCCATTCTCCGCGTTATTTCCCAAACTTTTTTTATCCACAAGTCTTTTATAGTTACGACACCTTCATCGCTCATATCATAACCAAAAATCAAATAATCCACATTCAGCATATAAGGCTTCTCAATGATTTCTTCCTCATACATTCTGAAATCAGCTATATCAAATCCAGGACTCGCAGAACGATTGAATGCCTTTACTTCTAATAAGTCATTCGTCTTATCTTCTGGGTTAAGAAAGAAATCAGGTGGCATCTGTGTATTATCATTCAAGGCATATTCAATACCACGCTTATCCATCCAGCCTTGAAGCCATTCCTGTATTATGTTTCCGACAACATCTTTTTGCTTTACAATGATATCTACATCGCCTAAAAAGAATTTTATTTGTCCCTCAATTTCTAGCAATTTATCTTCATCAAGTAACTTTTCATAAACTTTAAGCGCATTCACTTTCATTTTTCATCCCTCCTACACATATTTTCAAAACACGCAAAGCGACTTGTTTAATTACAGGAACAACAACCGTATTTCCTAGTAAATC
The DNA here is from genome assembly GCA_017449265.1 of Treponema sp. GTDB lineage: Bacteria > Spirochaetota > Spirochaetia > Treponematales > Treponemataceae > Treponema_D. The sequence goes on along the minus strand of JAFSJW010000017.1, from coordinate 47,516 downwards.
ATATCCATCCTTTAAATTTACATTAAATTTAAAATCATCGGGATAGCCGAAAAGTCTCAATCCTTCTCTTAACGACAATTTTCGTATTCCTGTTCCATCACCGACAAAAAGATGTTCCATATCCATTGCCACAAGAGTAGGTGCAATACCTTTTGGATCTAAAACTTTTGCGACTTCATAAGACATTTTTCCTGCAACAATATTGTAGCCAAGAGGAAGTAAATCATCCTGAACTCTCTTGTTACCGACTTTCCTCTTTGGGTGTTCTTTTTTGAGATATTTTTTTGAGACTAAATCTTCAAGCATATCTTCAAGATTATCTGCATTATAAAAATTGCGAATCATATCGATTGTAAGCGGCATTCCGTCCATCCAATCAATTCCGTATTCTGCCGCCCACTTCTTTTTTCGACGCTCTTTCAAAAGCAAATTAAGAAATTCTTTCTCTTGTTTTGAAGTCTTTCCTTTATAGTCAATATCCCAGCTGTGAATATTATTCTCTCCACCTCGTTTATCTTTTATAGACATTCCGTACAACTGTTCCACTGAATAATGAGAAAGTATAAGATTTACGAATTTACTGTCAGAAACAGAAAGCCCTTTTTCAAGAATATCAGAAAGTTCCGATTTTTTTTTCTCAAAATTTTCCAAATTAGGTTGTTCAACAAAACTTCCTGTAATGTATATTCTTTTTCTGTCTTGCGGAACACCGAAATCCTTTGCATTCAAAACACGCCAATTTACTTTATATCCAAGTAAAGTTAAATGTTCCAAAATAATGGAAAGAGTCCTTCCTATTTTATCTTTTGGATTCTTCTTATCATGATTTACTAGACCTTCAACATTTTCGAGAAGAAAGCCTTTCGGTTTTTTTTCTCTCAAAATTCTCTCTACTTCAAAAAAAAGTGTTCCTCTTGTATCTTCAAAACCAAGTCTTTTGCCAGCGGCAGAAAAGGCCTGACACGGGAATCCACCAAGTAAAAAATCAAAATCAGGAATCTCAGAACTTTCTATTTTTGTAATGTCGCCACTTATAGTTTCATCAGGGTGATTTTGTTTCAAAACATCAATTGCATAGGGTTTTATCTCAGAAGTAAAAACACAATGCGCAGAAAATCCGAGTTCTGAACAGGCAAGTTCAAATCCCTTACGAATTCCCCCTATTCCAGCGAACAAATCTATGAATTTTATTAGTTTTGCATCTTGCATCCACACACCTGAAACAAAAAAATATACTAAACACTATACATTATTTTTCTTTTTTTGCCTATCATTGACAAAAGTCAACTCCCTCCCCCACCACCACACATAGAATTTTCCTTGACAGACCGAAGTTTTGGCATGAAACTATGGATATGTTCACAGGCATTATCGAATCACTCGGAAAAGTCGAATCAATTTCACAGAATGCGTCGTCCCTCGCGCTTGCCATCACCTGCCCCTTCGCTGCGGAACTTACCCTTGGCGAGAGCGTGGCAGTGAACGGAACTTGTCTTACCGTCACCAGCCACACCACCACATCCTTCACTGCCGATGTTACCCCGGAAACATTCCGCCGCACTTCCCTCGGCACTCTTTCCCACGGCTCGGAAGTGAACCTTGAGCGCGCCATGCCTGCCAACGGAAGATTCGGCGGGCATATTGTGTCGGGTCACATAGACGGGACTGGCACTTTCCTCGGCGCGGAAAAAGAGGGGAACGCAATGAACATGGCTATACGCGTTTCTCCGGAGCTTGGAAAGTTCATAATCGAAAAAGGCTCAGTTGCAATTGACGGAATAAGCCTTACCGTGGCAAACGCGGACTACGGCTCCGAAGTGCTTTTTTCAGTGGCGGTGATTCCGCACACATGGAGGGAAACGACTCTTTCTTCAATGCAGGAAGGACAGATTGTGAACATCGAATGTGACGCAATCGGAAAATATGTGAGCCATTTTCTGAAATTTGACGGAATTCAGAAAAATAGCGGAACCGACACGGAGAATCAGGCGTTTCTTGATACTTTTATGAACGATTTTGAAAGGTTTCATTAATAGAATCTTTAAAAATATTTGTTGGATTTATCAAATATTTCATGCTACAATGGAATAATTATGGACGCTTATACGATTTTACCGGGTAAACCTCTTGAGTACGGAACATCAATTACCGTGCGCGGAGTTTATTTCTCTGTCTTTTCAAGGAACGCAACTAAAATTTTCCTTGAGCTTTTTGAAAAAGCAGATGATGAAACACCGTTCCAGACAATAGAACTTGACCCAAAAACAAACAGGACGGGAGACACTTGGCATGTCTTCGTCCAAGGACTTCAGCCAGGCGCCCTTTATCTTTACAGGGCGGAAGGACCTTTCGAGCCGGAGAAAGGTTTCCGTTTCGACTCAAAGCAGTATCTTTTTGACCCAAGGGCAAAAGCATTCACTCACGGTTCAGTTTTCAGGTACATAAAGCCTGGAAAAATAAGGGCAATGTCAAAAGCCCCCAAGTGCATAGTCATTGACGATGAGGATTATGACTGGGAAGACGACAAGCCGCTTGCAACGCCTTTGCACAAGTCAATAATTTACGAGCTTCATGTAAAGGGCTTCACCGCTTCTCCGACGAGCGGCGTAGAGCATCCCGGAACATATCTGGGGCTTACTGAAAAAATCCCGTACTTGCAGGAGCTTGGAATAACGGCCGTGGAGCTTCTTCCTGTCTTTGAATTCGATGAGTATGAGAACTCAAACACGAATCCGCGCACAGGGGCACGGCTCAAGAATTTCTGGGGCTACTCCACGATTGGCTTTTTTGCGCCAAAAACATCATACGCATTCGACAGAAGCCCGGGCGGAGCCGTCCGCGAGTTCAAGGATATGGTAAAGGCATTCCACAACGCAGGAATAGAAGTAATCTTGGATGTCGTTTTCAACCACACTGCCGAAGGAAATGAACGCGGTATTACGCTCAACTTCCGTGGCTTCGACAACAGTATTTTCTATCATCTTGTCCATGACCACCCCGAGTACTATATGAATTTCTCAGGCTGCGGAAACGCCGTGAACGCGAACCACCCGATTGTGGCCGACTTCATAATCTCCTGCCTTAGATACTGGGCTCTTGAGATGCATGTTGACGGATTCCGCTTTGACCTTGCCTCAGAGCTTACGCGCGACCAGAAAGGCTTTTTGATGACAAGCTGCCCTCTCACTTCGAGAATCGCCGAAGATTCAATTCTGCGCAACACAAAAATCATAGCAGAGCCTTGGGACTGCGGCGGCGCGTACCAGATAGGAGGCTTTCCAGGCGGAAGGTGGTGCGAATGGAACGACCACTATCGCGACGGAATCAGGAAATTCATCCGCGGCGATGAATTTACTTCCACAGAAGCTGCAACAAGAATCTCAGGCTCAAGCGACCTTTTCGCAATTTCGGGCAGAAATCCGTCCCACTCAATAAATTACATTGATGCGCACGACGGATTCACGCTGAACGACCTTGTGACATACAACAACAAGCACAACGACGACAACGGAGAGGAGAACAGGGACGGAAACGACCACAACCTGAGCTACAACTACGGTTTTGAAGGCCCCGTCCTGAATCCGAAAATAGAGCGCACACGCACAAGGCAGCTCAAAAATTTCTTCACTACGCTTTTTGTTTCGCAAGGAACACCTATGTTCGTGGCCGGCGACGAAGTGCGCCGCACTCAGAACGGAAACAACAACGCGTACTGTCAGGACAACGAAATTTCATGGTTCAACTGGGACGATGTGCGCAACAACGCCTCAATGCTGGACTTCGTTCAGAAACTGATTGCGCTAAGGACCCGTCACCCCGTGTTCCAGCGCAACAGATTCTTCGGAGGCTCCACCACATCAATAAACAACAATCCGCCGGACATATCTTGGTTCAACTTTGACGGAACTGTGCCCGACTGGAAGAAAATGAACAGGTTCCTTTCGCTCAGGCTCGGTGGAAAAGCCGCAGGAATCAAGCGGGACGAAATGCCGTTTGAGGACAATGATTTTTACATCGCGTTCAACATGGATATCCATGACATGACGGTTACGATTCCGAAGCCTTCAATGATTGACGCAAAAACAAGCAGAAAATGGTACAGATTGATAGACACGTCAATGGAGCATATAAACTGCGCACTGTTTGACGGACAGGAAGAATCTTTGAATTCGCAGGAGCATTATGTGGTTCTTGCCAATTCAATTGTCGTTTTAATTGCAAAGTAATTTTTATATAGGAGTAAAATATGAAATTCGATGCAGAAAAATTCAGAGAAAATCTTTCGGCACGTTTGCGCCGCCAGTACGGAAAGGATATTTCCCAAGCTAACAGCCATGACCTTTTCGATGCAGTAAGTGCTTCTGTTCAGGAACTGATTATGCCGGCTTGGATGGCAACGCGAAATCAATACGAAAAGACACCGACAAAACAGCTTTTCTATCTTTCAGCCGAATTTTTGATGGGACGCGCTTTGTCAAACAACCTCATAAACCTCGGGATAAAAGACGAAGTTAAGAAAGTCCTGAAAGACATGAACATAAACTTCAACCTTATTGAGGACGAAGAGCCTGACGCAGGTTTGGGAAACGGTGGTCTTGGCCGCCTTGCGGCGTGCTTCTTGGACTCCTTGGCAACTTTGGATTACCCCGGACACGGATATGGAATCCGCTACGAATACGGAATGTTCGAGCAGAGAATTGAGAACGGATATCAAGTTGAGTATCCGGACAACTGGCTCAAGCACAGAGATCCGTGGGAAATCAAGCGAAGTGACCTTGCCGTTACCGTAAAATTCGGGGGCGAGATAAAATACGGAAAAACTCCTGACGGTCAGGACAGATTCTATATCGAGAACGCTGAGGAAGTCACAGCCACACCATATGATATGCCAATCGTAGGATACGACACGAACACGGTGAACACGCTCCGTCTCTGGCAGGCATCAAGTCCGAACGGATTCGACCTGCAGCTCTTCAACGACATGAGATACAACGAAGCCGTATTCAGACAGAACGAAGCCCAGAACATAAGCCGCGTCTTGTACCCGAACGATAACGGGCCGCAAGGAAAAGCACTCCGCCTTAAGCAGCAGTATTTCTTCTGCTCGGCATCACTTCAGGATCTTGTTCATCACTTCGTAAACAACTACGGAACTGATTTCTCTAAATTCCACGAGTTCCATGTAATTCAGCTCAACGACACGCATCCTGTCGTGGCAATCCCAGAGCTTATGCGAATCCTTATGGACGAGTACGGCATGGGCTGGAATGACTCATGGTCTGTAGTTCAGAAAACTTTCGCCTACACGAACCACACGATTCTTGCAGAAGCTCTTGAAAAGTGGGATATTTCCGTATTCCAGAGCCTTCTCCCGCGCGTTTACCAGATTGTTGAGGAAATCAACCGCCGCTTCCTGATTGAACTCCGCGCAAAATATCCCAGCGACTACGAGAAGCAGAACAGAATGTCAATCATCCACAACGGAAAAATCTACATGGCATGGCTTGCAATCCACGCAGGATTCAGCGTAAACGGCGTTGCCGCGTTGCACACCGAGCTTTTGAAAAAAGTGGAGCTTAAGGACTGGTACGAGCTGTACCCGAAAAAGTTCAACAACAAGACAAACGGAATTACTCAGAGACGCTGGCTCAAATGCTCTAACCCGGAGCTTTCAGATTTCATTACGAAAAGAATAGGCTCAGGCTGGGAAAAAGACCTGACAAAGCTCAAAGAGCTTGAGAAATTCGCTGATGACGATGCGGCTCTTGAAGAACTTATCCAAATCAAGCGTCACAACAAGGAAGCTCTCGTGGAGTATCTCAAGCACAAGCAGAACGAGTTCCTTGACCCAGAGTCAATATTTGATGTTCAGGTAAAGCGTCTGCATGAATACAAGAGGCAGCTTCTCAATGTGCTTCATATCATGTACTTGTACAACAAGCTCATCGAAGACCCGAGCTTTAATCCTCCGCCACGCACATTCATTTTCGGGGCTAAGGCCGCATCGGGCTACCGCAGGGCAAAATCAATCATCAAGCTGATTAACACAGTTTCAGAGCGCATAAACAATGACCGCAGGGTTGGCGGAAAGCTCCGCGTCGTGTTCATTGAGAACTACCGCGTTTCAGTAGCCGAGAAAATTTTCCCTGCCGCAGATGTCTCAGAGCAAATTTCCACGGCAGGAAAAGAGGCTTCGGGAACATCAAACATGAAGTTCATGGTGAACGGTGCTCTCACTATGGGAACTATGGACGGCGCGAACATAGAGATTTTTGAGGAAGCAGGAAAGGAGAACGGATTCCCGTTCGGACTTCTCACTGAGGAAATCCAGAAAATGGAAAAAGAACATTCTTACAATCCTCAGCAATACCTTGAGAGAAACCCTGCGCTTGCGAAAGTCGTCGAGCAGCTTGTTGACGGAACTTACGACCCGAGCCGCCAGGAATTCAAGGAACTGCATGACTCGCTCATTTACGGCGTTGAAGGTCAGAGACCTGATGTTTACTATGTCCTCGCAGACTTTGAGCTGTATGCGAAAGCTCAGGAAAAACTCGCAGAATGTTACAAGGACAAAAAAGGCTGGGCAAGAAAAGCCCTTATCAACATTGCTAACTCAGGAAAATTCTCTTCCGACAGAACGATTGAGGATTATGTTCGCGACATCTGGAAGATTAAGAAAATTCCAATCGCAGATAGTGAGGTGAAATAATGGCAAAACCTTTTCACAAAAGCTCCCAGCGAAAACTTTGCGGAGTTTGCGGCGGAATAGCTGAATATTTTGACCTTGACCCAACATTGGTCAGAGCATTGTGGATTGTTCTGATTATTTTTGGCGGAACAGGAATTTTGCTCTACATAGTCCTTGCGATTTTAATGCCGGACTAATGCAGAATCAGAAAATTCAGTTCTGGGAATGTTGCGGTAATTGAGCTTGAAGTTCTCTATCTGTCGGACAGCCAGAGACATTTTAAGCCAAATGGCTGTCAGCATAAATCAGTACGCTCGTCAGCCGTATCTTACCCAAAACTTTTTTCCATGATTATTAGAGCTGTTCGGAAACTTCAGTTTTCCGAACAGCTCTATTTCATTCTGTCTGAAAATTGGAAACGCTCCCGATTTCGTCAGAAAGGTCTTGCTCAGTAAGCAGCCTTCCGATTTTTTCAATCGCAAGATGGGACTCATTTAGGCAATCATCGGCCAGCTGAAAAAGAGGCATCATGCCGTCCCACACATCCAGCGTACATTCTACGCCAGCAGAAATAAGGTTCAGCTTGAATTTTTTTGCCGACTCAAGGAAAATCTCGTTTTCACCGCACTGAATGAAAACTGGCGGAAAGCCGTTCAGCATTTCTTTTGTAGCCTGAAGGGGAGAAACAAGCGGATTATCATTTTTTGAAACATCGGCATAATTCTCCGCCGCAAATCTTATAGCTTCCGGCGAAAAAACATCATCCGCCGTCTTTTTGGAGCTGAAAATCTCATTTTTGTCCGAAAAATCAAGCCACGGGCTAAAAAGAATCATCTGCTTGACCGAAGCCCGGAATTTATCTTTAAGGCTCAAAATAAGAGCTACGGCAATGGACGCACCGCTTGAATCAGCTGCGACTATTATCTCCGGGCTTCCGTTTTTCAGCTGCTCCTGAGCATAAAGCATCCTGAATACGCATTGCAAATCCTCCAGAGCATATGGGAACGGATGGCTCGGGGCAAGCTTGAATTCGGGAAGGATTGCCCTGCACGAAACTGCATCGGCAAGAGATGAAACAAACGGTCTGTACGCTTTCCTTGAACCGGCAACAAACGAACCTCCATGCACATAAACAAGCACTCTTTTCTTGGAAAAAAGCGCAGGACTTATGACATCGCACATCACGCCGTTATAATCTTTTTCAACTAAATCAACTCGGTTAGGCAAAAAAACAGAAGAAAACAGTTCGTCAATTTTCTCCCTGAACTCCGTAATTTCTGATTTCTGGGTAAAAACAAAAGCCTTGAGTTTTTTTATTGCATTTTTTCTTTCTTTTGAAGAACTCATAAACACTAATATAGTAAATTCAACTTACTTTTGCTATACTTACGCTATGCCTATAAGAATTCAATCTGATTTACCAGCCCGCTCAATTCTCGAAAAAGAAAATATTTTCGTAATGACGGAAAAACGGGCCGCAATGCAAGATATACGCCCGCTCAAAATAGCTATAATAAACCTCATGCCCACAAAAGAAACTACGGAAACCCAGCTGCTGCGGCTTCTCGGAAACACGCCGCTGCAAACGGACATTTCTCTCGTAAGAATGGAACAGCATGAATCAACCCATGTTAGCACGGAGCATCTGGAAAAATTCTACATCCCGTCAAGAGAAATATTCAATCACAAATACGACGGAATGATTATAACGGGAGCTCCTGTGGAGCAAATGCCGTTTGAGGATGTTGATTACTGGCCTGAGTTGTGCGATATAATGGATTACGCCAAGGAAAATGTTTTTTCCACTCTGTTCATCTGCTGGGGCGCGCAGGCGGGACTATACCACAACTACGGAATCAAGAAAATCGCGCTCGAAAAGAAAATGTTCGGTATCTACAAAAATCACGCAACCACACTCAACGAACCGCTTTTGCGCGGATTTGACGACAACTTTCCTGTCCCTACATCGCGCCACACCACAGTCCTCACATCATCAATACAAAAAGTCAAGGACTTGAAAATTCTTGCAACGAACGATGAGAACGAAGTTACAATCGCAAAATCGAACGACAACAGGCTGATATTTATGACAGGGCATCTTGAGTACGACACCGAAACGCTCGGAAAAGAATACTGGCGCGACAAGAACAAGGGGCTTGCGATTGATGTTCCCATCAACTACTATCCTGATGACAACCCGTCTATGCAGCCGAAGAACAAATGGCGCAGCACGGCGCACTTGTTCTTCTCAAACTGGCTGAACTACTATGTCTACCAGGAAACGCCTTTCGACTACACGGAAAAATCTTGGTTCTACTCGATTTAGGGCTAACGCTCGTATGTTTTGAGAATGTTCTCTGCAACCACAATCCGTGGCTGGCGCAAATCCATGCTCTGCTTTTCGATATAGCGATGCGCCTGCTGCTCGGTCATTTTCAGAACTTGGATGAGCGTGCACTTTGCCCTGTCAACGAATTTCAGCTCCTCGATTTTGTTCAGAAGCCTTCTGTTCTCGTCCTCCAGCTTTTTCACGCGCATTCTCGTTGCGTTCATAAGCGTTACCACATTGAAAAACACATCAGGCGACACGGACTTAGGCACGGTAAAAACGCCATAATCTTCAACGGAAGCTGATATTTCGGCAACACCATCGCTCTCAACGATAAGTATGACTCCGCACGAAGAACACTCTGCGGCATGAAGAGCGAAATCATCTCCCATTTCGTCAGGAAGAGGCGCATCAATAATAACAAGGTCGAATTCACTCTCCAAAAGAAAACGCCGGGCCTCAACGCCACTACGAGCCGTAACAATCCTGCTGAAAACCTGAGAGACAAGAAGACCTGAGATAATTTCCATAGTAGAGCTTGTGTTTGAGACAATCAGAACGCTTTCCATAAAAACAACCCCAAATAGCCCGGGACTACAACCCGTCGTTCAGGAAACATCAGGCTTCCCCAATATCCGCGCCAAAGCTGTCAATATCAGAGCCAGCTAAAAAATCAATAATCGGCTTAGGGAACACTTTGTAAATAAAGTCGCCCTTGTCGCAATATTTTTTCGCTTCGTTCAATGACATAGGAAGCCGTATCATAAATCTTGTGTCCTCTGGATCCGCATTGAACAAGTCAATATCGGTAGAATCAGGAAGACCATAATTCTTTTCGATTCCCTCAAGTCCGGCGGCAAGAAGAAGATACAAATCGACATACGGATTTCCGGCAGGATCCGAAGCACGGAACTCCATGTGCGCGGAAGTTTCATCCGAGTCAGGAATGCGGATGAGCTGGCATCTGTTCTGGCGGCTCCAGCTTATGTACTTTGGGGCCTCAAACGAACCGAGCCTCATGTACGAATTAGGCACAGGGTTAGTAAAAGGCGCAATCTCAAGGACACGGAACAATATGCCCGCAAGGAATGCTTTTGCCTCAGGAGCCATATCATCGCCCGCAAAAAGATTTTTTCCGTCCTTATAAAGAGAAATAGTTATGTGAAGTCCGTTTCCTGGCTTATCAGGAAGAGGCTTCGGCATAAAACTTGCGAACAAGCCGTTACGAGCCGCAATCGTCTTGACCACGACTTTGAATGTCTGGAAATTATCAGCGGCATTCAGGACATCAGAGCATTTGAAATCAACCTGATTCTGCCCAGGACCTTTCTCGTGATGGCTTGACTCAGGATGAACTCCCATTTGCTCAAGGGTAAGGCATATTTCACGCCTCACATTCTCACCTTTGTCGCGCGGAGCCAAATCGCAATAACCAGCATTGTCGTAAGGCTCTTTTGTGGGATTTCCCCTTTCGTCACACTTGAAAAGATAAAATTCGCATTTTGTTCCGATTGTAAAATCAAAACCTTTTTCTTTCGCATGCTGAACTAAATCGGAAAGCATTTTCCGAATATCAGCTTCAAAAGGCGTTCCGTCAGGATAGCGCACGCTGCAGAAAAAACGCACGACCCTGCCAGACTGCGGCCTCCAAGGAAGAACAGCAAGCGTAGACGGGTCTGGAACTATGAACAAATCCGACTTTGCCACACCGAGGAATCCTTTCACGGAGCTTGCGTCGAAAGGAATTCCCCTTGCGAACGCGCGGTCAAGCTCGCTCGGCTGAATTGAAATCGATTTTATAGAGCCATAAAAATCGGTGAAAAAAAGCTTTATAAAACGAACATCATTTTCTCTAACATACTGGATTGCTTCTTGCTCTGTATACATTCTTTTATCTCCAAATTCTCGATATATATGATAACACAACTTTGAGCAAAGTTCATCAAAAATAAATTTGTTTGAAGATTTTTTTTCATAGTAAGTTAATTCCGAGCTGATTTCAGCAACTGTCTGAGCAAAATCTATTGAAACGAAAAGAAAATTATGCAATAATGGTACAATTATAATTTTCAAAATTCAATATATATCAAGGAGAAAGCAATGGCATTTTATTTTTCAGAACCATCGCACACATTTGGCGAATATCTTTTAGTTCCGGGCTACTCAAGCGAAAACTGCATTCCGGACAATGTATCATTGCGGACACCACTCGTCCGCTTCAACAAAAAGGCCGGCGAAGAATCTCCTATATCAATGAATATTCCTATGGTCTCCGCCGTAATGCAGGCTGTTTCGGACGACAAGCTGGCAATCGCGCTCGCAAAAGAGGGCGGAATCAGTTTCATATACGGCAGCCAGACGATTGAAGATCAGGCCGCTATGGTTACGCGCGTTAAGACTTACAAAGCAGGATTCGTAACATCGGACTCAAATGTTCGTCCTGACCAAACTCTGGAAGAAGTCATCGCGCTCAGCGAAAAGACAGGTCACTCAACTTGCGCCGTAACGGAAGACGGTTCTGCCCACGGAAAACTGGTCGGAATCATCACATCAAAAGATTTCAGGATTACGCACTGTAAGCCGAACTCGAAAGTTTCCGAGTACATGACACCGCTTTCCGACATGGCAGTAGGTCAGGAAGGAATCACGCTCTCAGAAGCGAACGAAATAATCTGGGACAAAAAAGTGAATCAGCTTCCTGTCGTTGACAAGGACGGAAATCTTGTATCGCTCATTTTCAGAAAAGACTACGCAACCCACGAGTCAAATCCAAACGAGCTTCTTGACGCAAAACACCGCTATGTTGTGGGAGCAGGAATCAACACCCGCGACTACATGGAGCGCGTCCCGGCTCTCATCAAAGCAGGCGCAGATGTATTCGTCCTTGACTCAAGCGAAGGCTACTCGTACTGGCAGGCTAAGGCACTCAAAGATATTCACGAAAAATTCGGAAAAGATATAAAAGTCGGAGCCGGAAATGTCGTTGACGCAGAAGGATTCAAATTCCTTGCGGACGCTGGGGCCGATTTCGTAAAGATTGGAATCGGAGGCGGCTCAATCTGCATTACGCGCGAGCAGAAAGGAATTGGCCGCGGACAGGCAACCGCAACCATTGAGGTAGCAAAAGCACGCGATGACTACTACAAAGAAACTGGCATCTACATCCCGATTTGCTCTGACGGCGGAATTGTGCATGATTATCATGTCACGCTCGCGCTCGCAATGGGAGCTGACTTCGTAATGCTCGGACGCTACTTCGCGCGCTTCGACGAATCTCCGTCAAACAAGCTCGTGGTAAACGGACAGTATGTCAAAGAATACTGGGGCGAAGGCTCAAACCGCGCGCGCAACTGGCAGCGGTACGACTTGGGCGGAAAAAAATCAATGGCATTTGAAGAAGGCGTTGACTCGTATGTTCCTTACGCAGGCCATTTGCATGACGGCGTTGGACTTACGCTAAAGAAAGTGGCTCACACAATGTGCAACTGCGGCGCGCTCACAATCCCGGAGCTGCAGGAAAAAGCAAAGCTCACTTTGGTTTCAGCGACTACAATCAGCGAAGGTTCAGCTCACGATGTTGTCGTAAAGAACACATCTTTGCAAAGCTAAAAAAAAGCCTGTCCGAAAACTGAAATGTACTTCACACTTCGGCTTTCCGGGCAGGCTTTTTATGTGATAAAAACGAAATCCTATTCAATAACGGCGATGATGTCAGAATTCTTCACAATCAAGAAATCCTCGCCATCAATCTTTATCTGAGTTCCCGCATATTTATCGTACATAATTTTGTCACCGACTTTCACAGTGATTTTTTCTTTCTCAGTTCCAGGGCCGACTGCCTCAACTTTTGCAATCTGCGTTTTTTCCTGAGCTGTTTCCGGGATAATAATTCCAGAAGCTGTTTTTGTCTCTGCCTTTTCCTGTTTCAAAAGAACACGGTCAGCAAGTGGTTTAACTTTCATTTAATTGCCTCCAAAGTGTCAAAATGACACAGTTTAAGTATCAGAAAATTCCGAATGTGTCAAAATTTCCTTATCAATAAAATTAATATAATAAAAAAAAACGCAAAAGGCAAAAAAAATCAAAAAAAAAAGACGCTAAGAATGTAAGAAAAGCAGAGGTATTTAAAAATTTTACTTTTTCCGAACAAGTTCTGACTTATTTAAAAAACTTGGCACAAAACTTGCTATATACATAGTGAGGGAAAATTATGAGAAAAGAAATTGATGTTTTATCTTCTTACATGAACGAAGTCAACAAAATTCCGCTTTTGACAGCAGAAGAAGAGAATGCTCTTGCGATTAAAGCAAAAAACGGCGATAAAAAAGCCGCAGAGAAAATCGTAAAATCAAATTTGCGTTTCGTTGTCAAAGTTGCGAACGAGTATTTGAATCCAAAAAACACAGTTTTCGATATAACAGATTTAATCAGCGAAGGAAACATTGGCCTTTTGTCGGCAATAGACCATTTTGACCCGAGCAAAGGGATAAAATTCATCTCATATGCCGTCTGGTGGATTCGCCAGTCTATTCTGAAAGCAATCGGAGAGCACGGAAGATCAATCCGTCTTCCTCAGAACAAAGCATACGAGCTTACAAAGATTGAGAAAGCCCGCAAGCTGATTGACAACACGCTGCCAGAATACGAGCAGTTCGCAAAAATCTCGGAGCTTACAGGAATCGAAGAAAAGACCGTGCAGGATTTGCTTTTCCTCACGCAAGGAACTGTAAGTCTTGAGACGCCAATTGACAAAAAAGAGTCCGACAGCGACACAATCGGCGATATGATTGAGTCTTATGACCGCGACCCAGAGGACAAACTCATGGAAAAATCTCTTCACAACGAAGTCAGGAAAGCAATCAAATTGCTCAAACCTCGCGAGGAGCTTGTTCTTCGGCTTCGTTACGGCTTTGACGGAGAAGAGCCAAAATCGCTCAAAGAAATCGGTACCTCTTATGGTCTTACGAAAGAGAGAGTCAGGCAAATCGAGAAAACTGCAATTCATTCGCTCCAGCTCCCTTCAAAAAGAAAGCTGCTGGAAGATTTTGTAGCCTAATTTTCGCTCACAGCCCGGAACGCATCTTTCCGGGCTTCCATCATAATATCAGTGTCGCGAACAGGATCTGCAATTCTAAAAGAAAGTTCCCCGCTTTGTGCGGTTCCGGTTATTTCGCCAGGACCGCGCAGCCGTAAATCTTCCTCCGCAATTTTAAATCCGTCCGTAGTTTCACGGATTGCTTTCATTCGTTCAATTCCGTTCTCAGTTATTGAATTACGGTAAATCAAGAAACAGAACGACTGCTCGCTTCCGCGTCCGACACGCCCTCGAAGCTGGTGCAAGGCCGCAAGCCCGAACCTGTCCGCTTGCTCGATTACAATACATGTTGCGTTGGGAACATCAACGCCAACTTCAACGACTGTCGTAGCCACAAGAACTTGTATTTTATTCAGCCTGAAATCATCAAGAACCTGCCTTTGCTCCTCCTCACCGATTCTAGAGTGAACGAGTCCCACCTTGTACTCTTTGAAAACTTGCCCCGACAAAAATTCAAAAGATTCTTCGGCTGATTTCAGAGGCTCCTTTGAAATCAAATCATTAGAATCTGAATCAGAATCAAGGTTCTGCTCAATAGCCGGATAAACAAAATAAGCCTGATGCCCTTTGTGTAGCTCCTTGCGGACTTCCTCATACGCCTTTGCCTCATTTCCGCCCCGAACAAGATATGTTATAATTTTTTTCCGTCCACCAGGCATAGAATGAATCGAAAGCACATCCAAATCGCCAAACACAGTAAGAGCAAGCGTCTGCGGAATTGGGGTGGCACTCATCATAAGCAAATTCGGCTCTCTGGTCAAAGGCTCCGCGCTCTGCCTGCCTTTGTTCAAAATTGCAGAACGCTGCACAACCCCGAAACGGTGCTGCTCATCGATTATTGCAAGCGCAAGGTCCTTGTAGACGACATTTTTTGAAAAAAGCGCGTGCGTTCCTATTACAAGCTGAATTTCGCCATTTTTCAGCGCGGAAAGAAGCGCGCCCCTGCCTTTTGCCTTTATGTTTCCTGTAAGATATGCGACATTCACGCCAAGAGGCTCAAGAAGTTTTGCCGCATTATCGGCGTGCTGCCGCGCCAAAAGTTCCGTCGGAGCCATAAGAGCGCACTGACTTCCGTAATCAATGATACGGAGGCACACGAAAAACGAAACGAGCGTCTTTCCGCTTCCAACATCGCCCTGCAAAAGCGCGCGCATAGCGAACGGCACGGACTCGGAGTCTTTTATACTCTCATAGTTTTTATCTATGTCAAAATTCATGCGCGTTATGACCGACATCTGGTCAGTCGTAAGCGAAAAAGGAAGCCCCGAGTAAAGCTGCTTCTGGCGCGGAGACAGAGATAGCATAAATTCCTCAGCAGAATAATTTTTCGCCTCGCTTAAGCTATTTTCATCAGGAAGTTTTCCCCTGTGGGAAATAATCTGTCTTGCGATTGCCGTCTGAAAAACAAAAAGTTCCTCGTAGACAAGCATCTTTCTAGCCTCAACAGTTTCTGCGAGTGTTTCCGGAATATGTATTTTCCTAAGAGCATCCTTTTTTGAAATAAGATTCTTTTTTCTCAGAAGATTTTCATCTACATCGCTCTCAAGCCCGATTGAATACTGCGCCAAAGCAGAAGCAACGACTTTGCTGATTATTTTGCTCGTAAGCCCTTCGGTAAGATGATAAACAGGGAAGACGCGGCTGTTCGGAACGGTCGTATGAAAAAAATCAGCAATATTTCCCGAATCGGCAATTTTTTCTGCATCAAAAGACGCTGACTGAAACTTCCCGTACTTGATTTCAAATTTTCCAGTAACAGCAAGGATTGAACCCACAGGAAAAGATTTCTCAAGAAACGGTCTGTTAAACGCAATAAGCTCTGCTTCTCCAGTGCCATCCGTTATTATAAGCTTCAAAGTCTTCATTCGCCCGTAGCCGAACCATTCGTGCGCCAAGACCTGAGCTATAGTATGAACTTTCACATTCTTAAGCTCAAAACTGCGGGCAATAGTAATTTTCTCCGTTCTATCCTCATAATCACGCGGATAGAAGCGCAACAAATCTCCCACAGTAAAAACATTCAAATTCGCAAAAAGCGCAGCTTTGGCAGGTCCCACACCTGGGAGAGTTGAAATAGAGCTTGTAATCTCAGAAACTTTCATCAGCTTATACAGGAAGCGAAGAAATAATAGTAGCCAAATATCCTATAAGAATTTTTCCGCCAAACCAGATTAAAAAAATTATGGCGAAAGCCAGAAGAAGCGCAGTCTTTAGCGGGACAGGCTTTCCTCCTGAGAAAACGGAGGCAATCTTAAAGATAAGCGGCGACAAAGACCTGTCAAGCTGACTCCAGATTGAATCATATGAGCCTGAGCTGTTTGAAAAAATCAGCACCAAAAGCCTTATAAGAATAATCACCATAAGAAGGACTAGCAAGGAAGAGAATATTCCCCAAATCATCGTCACAAGGGTAGCAAGTATAAGCCCCAGCGTGGCGTGCTGATTATTTGCGATTCCAGAAAAAATCGACGAAAGCACGAAAAGCACGCATAAAGCCACTGCAGGAGAAAAATCAAATGCAGAAAATTTCAAGAACCGAAAGCGGAATTTGTTCAGGTACGGGTCACACGCCTGCGTAAGGAATCTTCCAAACGGTGAGTATAATCCGCCAGGAAACCATGACAAAAATATCCTGATAAAACACATGAAAGTGTAAATTATCACAACT
The DNA here is from genome assembly GCA_017449265.1 of Treponema sp. GTDB lineage: Bacteria > Spirochaetota > Spirochaetia > Treponematales > Treponemataceae > Treponema_D. Next base: position 30,736 of record JAFSJW010000017.1, on the reverse strand, counting down.
AGTGACAAAAGTTTGAAAATAGGCTGAATCATATCTACTTCTCCTTAAAACTCCACATTATGATGCCCAAGCATCCTTTATGAATGGAAATGATTTTACATCATCAAGAAAATCTTTAGTAGGGTTTGCCGTCAGCTGCTGGTTTGCCCGAATAATGTAAGATGCCGTTTCCGTATCTACATGAAAGAACAACGAACACCGCCCCTCCCCTTTCAGCAAAAATTCCCTCAACCTTGATACATCATCCTCGCTCTTGAATCCTGATTCAAGCTGGATATGAATCTCAGTGTAGGCTCTTTCCTTAAGAAGCTCTGGGTCTTCAATCTTGTTCACAATGAAGGAAGGCGTATCGCGAGTGCCATCAACTTTTCCGCTGAACGCATATATTCCGTTCATAACGATTTTATCCTTAATCTCCGCCCATTCGTTTTTGAAGAAAGTGAGATCAACTGTGCCGTCATAATCCTGCAAAGTCCCGAATCCCATTTTTTCCCCGGTTTTGGTTGTATACTCTCGGATATTGATAATCATACCTACGACAGTATAGACTTTTCCGAAATCACGCGGAACACGACGCTTATTCGCCTGGAAATAAAGCTCTCGCTCGGCCTTGTCCTGCTTTGCGACACGCAATATCGTAGAGGAGTTGACAGATGCCTTTTCGTACGCCGATTTGTAGTCGTCAAGCGGATGACCTGAAACATAGCAGCCTACAAGCTCCTTCTCCATATTCAGCTTTTCAAGCATGGAACAGTCTTCCACTTCCTTGAATTTGAATTCCTCGTATTCGGAGATTCCTGAGTCACCGAAAAGGCTCAGCTGGCTTGAATTAGAATCCTTGAACTTTTTCTCCGCATATGAGAATGCCTCTTCATAATTCGCAATAAGCGTGGGACGATTTTTGTCAAGATTATCAAAACCACCGCATTTTATCAGGACTTCCAGTGCCTTCTTATTCAGGTACAATTTTCCGGTATCGTCCGCACATTGAACCATGCGCTCCACGAAATCCATGAACGACTTGAACGGACCGTTCCGCTCTCGCTCGGAAACGATGGCTTTTGAGACACTCTCGCCCATGCCCTTTATTCCTTTCAGCCCAAAAACGATATGCCCATCAACAACATCGAAAATGACATCTGATCTGTTCACATCGGGCGGGTCAACTGGGATTCCCCTTTTTTTGGATTCTTCAATATATTCCGGCAGCTTGTCAGCCGAGTTTATTTCATTCGTGAGGTTTGCCGCCATGAATTCTGCAGGTTTGTTCGCTTTGAGCCAGCCCGTTCTGTAAGCAAGAACTGAATAAGCCGCAGCATGGGATTTGTTGAATCCGTAGCCGGCGAACGGAATCATTATCTCGAAGATTTCCTCGGCGTGTTCCTTCGTAAAGCCCTGCTTCAACGCTCCCTCAACAAATTCCTTCTTTTTTCCCATAAGAACTTCAGGCTTCTTTTTTCCCATAGCTCGGCGAAGCATATCTGCACCACCCAAAGAGAATCCGGCTATTTTCTGGGAAACTTGCATTACCTGTTCCTGATAAACCATTACACCGTAAGTTTCCTCCAAGATTCCTTTAAGGCACGGATCCGGGTAATGGACAGTCTCAGGCTTCCATTTTCCGTCGATATAATTCGGAATATAGTCCATAGGGCCAGGACGATACAACGCATTCAACGCAACAAGGTCTTCCAGCTTCTCAGGCTGAAACTGACGCAATATTTTCTGCATTCCAGGCGACTCGAACTGGAACACGGCAACGGAATCCCCGCGTTTGAAAAGCTCGAAAGTTTTTTTATCCGTTTCGCTCACCTTTGAGCAGTCAAGAAGAGGCTCGTCAGGCTTTTTATGCTTGTTCACGATTGTTTCAGCATACCGTATGAGAGAAAGAGTTTTTAGTCCGAGATAGTCAAATTTTACCAGACCACAAGGCTCAATTATATCCATAGTATACTGAACGCCAACTTTGCCCTCCTTTGTGTCTTTGAAAACAGGCGCCCAGTTCGGAAGTTCCGTAAGCCCGATAACCATACCTGACGCATGGAGACCGGTATTTCGTTTGCATCCTTCAAGTTTTATTGCAAGGTCAAAAAGTTTCTCATACCGTGGGTCATGTCTGAACTCAGCAAGCTGCCCGCCGTCCGGGAATTTTTCGTTCGCTGGCTCAAAGCAATTTTTCAGCTTAGCTTTTAGGTTCTCAGAAACCTTAGACTTGAGCATAGCCACCTCGGACAAAGGAATTCCGAGAGTGCGCCCTACATCGGCGATGCAGTTTTTTGGCTTGAGAGTACCGAATGTTACTATATGCCCGACTTTTTCGCTTCCATACAAGTCTCGCGTATGCTGTATTATGTCCTGCCTAAAATCGAAGTCCATGTCTATATCAAAATCCGGCATGGAAACGCGCTCCGGATTCAAGAACCGCTCGAAAATCAGCTTGTACCTGAACGGGTCAATATCAGTAATCTCCAGACAGTATGCCACAAGAGAGCCTGCACCTGAACCACGCCCAGGACCTATAGGCATATATGGCTTGGGGCGTTTGTTCAGATTGTCATAAGTAGACTTTGACCAGTTGATGAATTCCCATACAATAAGAAAGTATCCTGAAAAACCCATTTTCAGGATGATTCCCATCTCGTACTCGCATCTTTGCCTGATTTCAGGCGTAATCTCTTTATAACGCTTGCGAAGCCCCTTCTCCACAAGGTTGCGCATATAATCATCCTGATTCTTTGTGTAATCGCTGTGAACCTGGAATTCCTTGGGCAAATCAAAACGCGGAAGAGTCCCCTTAAGCTCCTGTGTTTTGTACTGATGAATCGTCAGATTGCACATATTCGCAATCTTAATCGTATTCTCATACGCATCCGGGCAGTCAGGGAAAAGAGCGCGCATTTCCTCTTCGGTCTTAAAGTACCATTCGTGCAAGTCTCCGCCCATCTGCTGGTGCGGCTCGGTCATAACCTTCTTAAAACCGATGCAACGCAGGCAATCCTGCGCTTCCCAGTCTTCTTTTTCTATATAGTGAATATCGTTTGTAACGACCAGAGGAACATCAAGTTCGCGGGCAAGCGCAATCAGCTTAGGATTAAGCTCCTTCTGCTCAGGAAGCCCGTGGTCTTGCAGCTCGATATAATAGTGATCAGGCCCAAAAAGATTCTTGTATTTTAGGACAAGCTCCCTTGCATCATCGTCCTTTCCCGCAAGAAGAAGCTGCGGAAGCTCCCCTGCCACACAGGCAGAACAACAAATCAAGCCCTCATGGTACTTCTCCAGAAGCTCAAAGTCAATTCGGGGCTTGTACCAAGTGCCCTCCGTGTATGCGATTGAAGAAAGCCAGCACATATTCTTGTATCCAGTTTCGTTTTCGCACAGAAGAATAAGATGAAAATACCTCGCCTGCCGGTCGCCGTCCTCGCCTTTCCTGGAGTAAGGCACAGAATTCTTTTCCAGATGAGAGCCATACGCAACATAAAATTCTTCACCGACAATGGGATTTATCCCGTTCGCATGGCAGATATGCTCAAAATTAAGTGCACCGAACATATTTCCGTGGTCAGTCAGCGCAAGAGCCGGCATATTCAGCATTTTTGCCTTTGCAATCAAATCATCGATTTTTGCGCACGAGTCAAGGAGAGAATAATCGGAGTGAACATGCAAATGAACGAAATTCGCTTTCGGAGTTCCTTCCGGCGCGTCAGGAAATATATGTATGTCAGCCAAATCAATCCTCCATGTTACTCAGACCAGTCTTCAACAGTAAGCCCGATGATATTTGAATATCGACCTGGTTCTTTAGTAGCAAGAATCATGTTATTCGATTTTGATACAGCAGCCTGAACCAAATCCCTCGCGCTAACTTTCTTGCTTTTGTCCCTCAGTCTGAAATCAGCCTGAACAGAAACTGAGAAATCATCATAAGGAATTACGGAGAAAAGCCCCCGAACAACACTTGTAATATATTTGTACAGTTTGTCGCGTCTGTTCTCGTCTTTCACAAAATCAAGTCCGTGGTAAAGCTCATAAAGCGTTGGTGCGGAAATTGCCCCAACATTAACATATTTTTCTATTCGGGCGATGATTTTTGGGTTCGGATTTTCGCGCACTGGTTCAGCAATAACGCTAGTGTCAAGAAGATAATATGGTTTTATCACGCGCTAGGCCTCCAGATTATCATACGGAAATTCGTTTGAGCTTGAAACAGGAGCTTCATTTTTCCACTCGTTGAAAAGTTTTCTGAAAGTATTCGTACCTGATGTGTTAAGCTCATTGTACTGATCTATGCCGATTATTACAGCCGAAGTGCGTCCGTACTTCGTTATTTCTACGACATTCCCTTTTTCAGCCTGCTTCACATACTCGGAAAGCTCATTCTTTATTTTGAATAATTGCTCCTTCATATCTTCCCCGAAAAAACATCATATTAAAGCACAATTTTAGTCACAACAGTTTTAGCTTTTTTTTCCAAAAAAAGCTATATAGACATGATAAAATAATATGGTTAGAATATCAAGCGTTTTTGAAAAAGATAAGGGAAGATTTTTTGAAAATAGACTTATTTTTAGGTGGACTACCATGATAAAACTTGTCGCATTTTTCGGTAATTATGGAAAAGAATATGAAGGAACTCGCCATAATGTCGCATGGACATTCGCAAACCAGCTTCCGTTTTACACAAAGCTGAATTTCCAGCAGAAATTCAAAGGTGATTACGCTTGCGTCGGCACAGATACGCTTGCACAATGGTTCTGCGACTCCAAAATGCTCACCACAAAGGACGGAGGCGTTCCGAGAGTGCCAGAAGAAGCCCCCTCTCAGATTTTTTTTCTCAAACCGCTTACATACATGAATCTGAGCGGAGAATCAGTCGGGGAGCTCGCCCGTTTCTACAAAATAAATCCGGAAGAAATCCTAGTCGTACACGATGAGCTGGAGCTTCCGCTCGGAACAATGAGCCTAAAATGGAGCGGCGGACTCGGCGGGCACAACGGACTTCGCTCAATGAAAGCCGCTTTCGGAACGGCAGATTTCTGGAGGCTCAGGTTCGGGCTAACAAAACCCGCTGACCGCGACATCGCAGGATATGTTCTATCAAAATTCACTCAGGAAGAGAACGAAATTCTTGGTCAGGTTTTTTCGCAGGCAAATGAACTTTTCGCGCGAATTTTGCTGGCTACGGATCCGTCAAGGCTTATTCCGTCGTGGGGAAAGAAAAAAATCGTCTGACGAAATATTTTGCTTCCCAGGCAGGTCCAAAATCATTTTTTGAAACCGCTTCGATTGCACAACAAAGCAAAACGACAATTTTTTGATAATAATCTTAAAAAAACTGAAATTTTTAGAGATTTCCTTATCATTTTTTTTGATTTTCCGAAAAATGTAGTATGAGAACAGTAAAATCAATTCTTTCAGTTTTATTATTGACTATGTGCACCTGTGCATTTGCAGACACCCTTTACAAAAGCAGCGTCGTTGCCTCTTATTACGCGGACAAATACAACGGCAGGAAAACATCCAGCGGCGAAATTTTCAATATGAACGCATACACAGCCGCCCACAAGACACTTCCGTTCAACACTGTCGTCCGTGTCACGAACCTTGACAACGGAAAGTCGGTGCAAGTAAGAATCAATGACAGAGGACCTTTCGTAGCAGGAAGAGAAATCGACTTGTCAAAGGCCGCTGCGTCAAAAATTGACATGATTAAGACAGGAACTGCGAATGTCCGCCTTGATATAGTTTCTTCTGCAAAAGAAATTTCCGTCTACGAGACGACTACAGAAAAATGGGACATACAGCTTGGCGCATTCTCGCAGCGGGCAAACGCAAGTTCTTTTGCAAAAAGGCTTATGAACGCTGGTTTTGAGAATGTTGTGTTCCAAAAGACGGACAGCCTTACAAAAGTTGTAATCAAGGATATTGATACGGAAAAAGTTCAGGACATTCTTGACAACCTTGAGGCAAAAGGATTTACAGATTACTTTGTCCGCGAAAGAGCAAGAATCAAGAAAAGCTCTCATTAAAAATTTTCTAAAAAAAACAGCGAAGCCGCCCGAGAAATGATTTTGCGGAAAACATTTCTCGGGCGGCTTCATTTTTTACCAAAAATCTAAAAAGGACAAAAAAAACGGAGATTCAAATGAATCTCCGTTTTCGGGATGTGCGGGGCTCGAACCCGCGATCTCCGGCGTGACAGGCCAGCGCGATAACCAGCTTCGCTAACACCCCAAGTGATAGAATTGATTATGACCGATTCTTAATTTTTAGTCAAGTACTTTTGCATTATTTTTTCCAGCGAGACCCGCAATTTTTGAAAAAGTTTTTTCTATATATTGCGCTTCGCCTTCGCTTACACCACCCCTGCTCAGAATATCACGCCAGAACTTTTCCATATCATCCCTTCCTGCAAGTTTAAAAAAGCCGATTTTCTGAAGACTTTCGCAAATCACCGATGTTGTTTTTTCAAGCCGCCCGAGAGAAACAGGAACAATCCCTGGCGACACGGCAGAACTTTTTCTGAAAATCTCATAGCATATAATCTGGACGGCGTGCGACAGATTCAGAGAGCCAAACCCTGCATCGGACGGAATCGTAACGCCCATAGTACATTCGTCAAGCTCTTCCTCCGTAAGCCCCGTCCGCTCGTTCCCGAACACGGCGGCGACTTTCGGACCATCATCAGAGCCAAGCACGGAAGAGCACGTATCTGCAAATTCCTCAGGCAAAAGAAGTTTTCCGCGCTTTTTGCCCCTTCTGCGCGTTGTTCCTGCGGCAAGAACGCAGTCTTTCACCGCTTCCGATATAGAATCAAAAAATTCGGCTTTTCCCCATATGGGGGCGGCATGAATCGCAAGAACGCGAACCCGCTCATCATCATAATCCTCACGATTTCCGACTATCCGCAGCCTTGACATTCCGTTGTTGGCCATAGCCCTGCACACTGCGCCCACATTGCGGCTTTCATCAGGACGAACAAGAACTATGGCAATATTTTTCAAATTCATGCGCTAAATTTACTTATTTTCTTCTATATTGTCGAGTTCAAAAAAAACAGTCGAAAAACAAAATTTCCAAAATATAAAACCTATCGGCAATTTTTTTCTGAAATTATTAAAAAATCAGCCGATATAATTAATAGACCTGTTCGGAAACTTCAGTTTTCAGAACAGGTCTAATGGATTTGTCTTAAAAGTATAAACCGCAGTGGTTGAGCTTATCAAAACCACCACATATAGCGTATATGATGGTTTCAACAAGTTCAATGACCACACAGCAGCAACTTATTGGGCAAGCCGATTAATTATTTGATTAGATATTACCTGCCAAACAAAAAAATCCAAAGTCGGCTAGACTAGCAAACTTTTTTGGAGTACAATAATTGTATTGGCTATAAACTAAAATTTGCTGTTTTCCAGCAGATGCGGTAGGAGAAATATGAGTAACAACAATAATAACCTTGTTCCTGGATTTAACGACGAAAAGGATGACAGCCTTAAAATCAATCTTGAAAAGCTTAATGAAGTTGATAATGGTCTCGTTGTTTATTTGAATGGTTACATTGACACATACAACTCAAGCTTTTTCCAAAAGAAAATTTCTAAAGTAGTTGAGGCAGGGTTTGTCAATATCATTTTTAACTGTGCATCTCTGAACTATGTATCCTCAACAGGAATCGGTTCATTCACAGCATTTTTGAAAATGATAAAACCAAAAGGCGGAGATATTGTCCTCCTTGAGATTCAGCCAAAAGTTTATGAAGTTTTCCAACTTCTTGGTTTCTCTCAGTTCTTCAATATCAAAGATTCAATGGGAGATGCAATTCAGTTCTTCCATCAAGGCGCGCCAGCTGTAGACAGCTTGTTCCCGAAGATTTTCAGCTGTCCTGTTTGCTCTAAAAAGCTCAAAGCACTGAGAGCCGGCCGATTCCGGTGCTCAGAGTGCAAATCGATTCTTGCTATTGACCAGCAGGGACAAGTTTTCCTCGGCTAAAGCCGTTTTGTTCAGAAGGGATTTTCGGGCTGGAAAATCCCTTTTTTTTCTGTACGCTCATATTGTAGATTTTTTAGATGAAGTCAATTTTATATCTATTAGTTGTATATTTGATTGTTTGTGTTTTTGGGACGGCGGCATGCGCTGCTGTTTTCATGCTTTGCTCGGATCTTACGCTTTGTGTCGTGGGACAGAACTATTCTATTTTCTCACTGCCTTTTTTTATCGAGGGTGCATTCTACTCTTTTCCGGCAGTCTGTGTTTTCTCTCTGCTCTCCGTCATTTTCTACAGTATCAGGCACAAATCAAAAAAAATTCCGGTTCTTATAATTTACATTGTCCTGAGTTTTGCGTCATGGTTTTTCCTGATTCCTTACTCTATGAAAGCCTCCATGGATTACGGTCATCTTTTCAGCAAAGAGCTTCCGTCCAGAACGGTTTCTGAGGGCTTTTTCCGAAAAGAGAAGAATGAAGTCTACTATTACTCAAAAATCCATGAAGATACAGCAGATGGATTCATGGTTGACCGTGAGGGTGTTCCGAGAGTATTTTCAAACGAAAATCTAGCTCGCTCATCATCAACTTATGCGGACAGCCTTGTTCAGAACGCCGTCAATGTTCCAGCGATTATTTCCGTTCCGCTTAGGGCTTACGAAGCAATTATCATAGCGTCAAAAGAAAATTTCCTTGCAGGGTTCAAAGAAATGATTGTTTACACTTCTCTTGCTCTTGCGATGATTTCTATTTTCTCATTGCAATTCATAAGCCGCTGGCGTATGCTGAACGCTTTTTCAGTTCTTGCGGCCGGGATTTTTGTTCTTGCTGTAAATTACATACTTTTATCAGAGTTTTATTCGCTCCCCTATTTTTCATCGAATCAGTGGGTCTTGTACATAAACTGCGCGATTTTTGTCCTGCTGCTGTTTTTTGGAATCATCTCTTCGATTATGAACTATAGAAAAGCAAAAGGAAGCTGAAAATGAAAAAAGTTTTTGCTGTCGTCATCGGATACACCCTTTTTTTTCTCGCAGTGAGCATTTGCCTCTCGGCTTTTGTGATTAAGAACATTCCTGAGCTTTTGCCTGGTGCAGAAAACGCTTTTGTTATCCGCCGCGGAATTTTGCACTTTGCCCTCGCGCTTCCTGCCCTTGTGTTCTGCTCATTCATGGTAGGCTGGGCAATTGAATTCGGAAATATGGCAGGAGCCGTAAAGTATAAGTTCCATCCAGAAATTTTCGCCTGCTTCGGGCGGGTCATACTTACTTCCATTGCGCTGGTGTTCATTCTGTCGCTCACAAACGAAGTATTTATTCCTATACTAAGTTTTCAGCAAAAACGGGCCGTGGAGCTGCCTCAGATTTTAAAGGAATACAAAAATTTCGCTGAAACATGTTTTAACAAGGGAAACATGGAACTTGCCTGTGAATATGCGGCAAAGGCCCTTGAAATAAACCCAAAGGACGACAAGATGATTTTCGTCTATGACCATGCTTCCGCCGTTTTGGATTCAGTTAAATTCATATCGCCTGATAATCTTGACGATAACGACGAGATGTCCGTTGCTATTCTCGAAGATGAAGCGGATTACAAAAATGTATCGGGGCTTATCAAAAAATCAAAGGAAGCCGCCGAGAAAAAAGCATGGTTTGAGTCCCACTACTATGCGCAAGTTGCAGTTCAGCTTTGCGATGAGTCCGATTTGAATCTCCCGGAGGCAAAACTTCTTGCCGCAAACGCATGGAACAAACTGCAGGAACCACTCGTCACAAACATGGAAGAAACTGAGGAACAGCTGCTTTACAGGCAGAAAAAAGCCGCGTATTTTCTTCTGATGAACGGAGACACTCTGGGGGCGTACTACAAGTTTCTTGATATAACCGCAACTTTTGACAAAGCTCAGTTTGACCCGGATGTTGTTCAGTTTATGAAAATCGCAACAGAACGGGTCGCAAAGCAGAATTTTTTCACGGACGAGCTTATCAATTTACGGAAATTCGAGACGACAACCGATGTGTGCTTCTCAGTTCCGCTGAGCGACAACACAAAAGATGTAGTTTTCATAAAAGGAATCACGCCAATAAAAGACGGCGGAAATATGGTTCAGTATTTACGCGGGCTTTCAATATACACTTTCGACAAAAATGGAGTGTTCCAGAAATCAGTTTTCGCGCCATACGCAAAAATGCTCGTAGAGCCTGTATCTGCCTTTGATGCGGCAACAAAACGAAAATTCGGAATCAGCGACACACTGCGGAATGTTCCTTTCATTCTGCTGAACGGAGTTGACCGCTCAGACAGGACGAAGACTTCATCGCCAGTTTTCAACTCCGTGAACCCAAAAGCAACCTTCGAAAATTCAATAATACTCCCTATCTCGGCTGATGATTTTTCCGTTGCCTGCGATGCTTCGCTCGGAGCAGAAGGACTTAGCTTGTTCTCTCTGGCAACAATCGTAAAAAATGCGCGCCATTTCGGATATTCTGCGGAAATTTTCGGCTCAACGCTTCTTACGCGGCTTACTTATCCAATAATCATCTTGATTATTTTCGTGTTCCTTGCCACAGCCGCATGGAACTACAGGCTTGAGAAAAATCAAGTTTTCCGCTTCGTATGGATTTTCATCATGCCGTTCGCATCGCTTTTCATCTATTTTGCATACAAATGCCTTTTGTTATTCCTGAAAGTACTGAATTTTGTACTTTTCTCCTCATTTGGATTTTATGCAATCGCAGGTTCAATATTACTCTGCATCATCGCATTTGTAATCGTTTCTCTTATGTTCCTGCGTCGAAGACCTGACTAACAGGCGGTTTTTGAACTATGCGCCTCAAAATAAAAAAAGAGCTGGTGAAAGGGTTCGTTCTGTCGCACAAAATATGTATTATCTGTGCGGCAGCAGGAATTTTCTTTGGTCCGGCTTTTTTCGTCGGGGGGCTTATAGCAGGATTTTTCGCAGACCTTATCATCGAAAAAATCAATGACGAAAAAAAAATAGAAAATATTTTTATGGATGAATCGTTTGCTCCAACAACAACTACAACCGAGCCATTTTCAGGAAGCATGATTGTCTGCGCTCTTGCCGTCTATTCGCTTGGCTACGCGGAGTCAGCGGGAAAGCTCGCAAAAGCCATATTCGGAAAAAAATACAAATGCGACTGGGAAACGCTCTGCCGCCTTGCTCAGAACACAGGAACTCTAAACGGAGACCTTCTTACGGAAAGTCTTGCCTCAAAAATCCTGCATGAAAAAATAGACACTTCGCTTTTGGAAAGCATTTTTATTTTTCTTCAGGCAGCTGAATTCAACTGGAATCAGGAAAGCAAAGGAGAACGCCCGTCCGTGTATCTTGCCTCGCTTTTGAATTACAGCGTGAAGAACGATGAGCTTGAAAATGCCTACAGGATTCTGGAACTTGAAAAAGATGCGAGTATTAGCGAAGTGAAAAAATCACATCGTCGCCTAGCAAGCAAATACCACCCCGATTCTCAGGGCGGTAACGAAGAAATGTTCATAAAAGTCCAAAAAGCATTTGAAACGATAGAGCTTTCTTTTTCAAACTAGAAGAATCAGGAATGACCAAAAATTTGTTGCATACGGTCACTGAGCGTAGTCGAAGTGATAATTTTCTTAGATGCAGCGGGTTTAGCGAACGCAAAAAAAAATAAAATTTGACGACAACCGATTGCCGACTTATACTGATTAATGACTTAATAGACCTGTTCGGAAACTCTTTAAGCTTGCGAACAGGTCTATTAGTAAAAACGGAGGTACATTGTGCAAAGATTTACTTTGCCCCGTGACTTGTATCACGGAAAGGGAGCGCTTGAGGCACTCAAAAATCTTAAAGGTAAAAAGGCTGTCATCTGTGTTGGTGGCGGCTCAATGAAAAAGTTCGGGTTTCTTGACCGTGCCGAAAAGTATCTTAAAGAAGCCGGAATGGAAGTTATGATTATCGACGGAATTGAGCCAGACCCATCAGTAACAACCGTTATGAAGGGAGCTGCAAAAATGCTCGAATTCCAGCCTGACTGGATTGTTGCTATTGGCGGCGGTTCTCCAATCGATGCTGCAAAGGCTATGTGGATTAAATACGAGTATCCGAACAGCACTTTTGAGGATATGTGCAAGGTATTCGGTATTCCAGAGCTTCGCAAAAAGGCTCATTTCTGTGCTGTTTCTTCAACTTCTGGTACTGCTACGGAAGTCACGGCGTTCTCAATCATCACCGACTACGACAAGGGAATCAAATATCCAATCGCCGACTTTGAAATTACTCCAGATGTAGCAATCGTTGACCCGGAGCTTGCAGAGACAATGCCACAGAAGCTCGTTGCCCACACAGGTATGGACGCAATCACTCACGCAATCGAGGCTTATGTTTCAACTGCAAACTGCAACTACACAGATCCGCTGGCCTTGCACTCAATCAAAATGATTCAGGCTGATTTAGTCAAATCTTACAACGGCGACATGGCTGCCCGCGACAGAATGCACGACGCTCAGTGTCTGGCTGGTATGGCTTTCTCAAATGCTTTGCTCGGAATCGTTCACTCAATGGCTCACAAAACTGGTGCTGCATTTGAGGACGTTGGCGGATTGCACGCTCACATCATTCACGGTGCTGCAAACGCAATGTACTTGCCAAAAGTCATCGCTTTCAACGCCAAAGACCCAACAGCTGCAAAACGCTATGCCGTTATCGCTGACTTCATGGGATTGGGCGGCTCTTCTGAGAAAGAAAAAATCGCTAACCTCATCAAGTATCTTCGCGGCATGAACGACGACCTTAAGATTCCTCACTCAATCGGAACTTACGGCGCAGACAGCTATCCTTGCGAAAAAGGCTTCGTTCCAGAGGACACCTTCCTCAAACGCCTGCCAGAAATCGCAAAGAACGCAATTGCCGATGCTTGTACTGGCTCAAACCCACGCCAGCCAACGCAGGAAGAAATGGAAAAACTTCTCAAGTGCTGTTACTACGACACAGAAGTTGATTTCTAATTTTTAGGGCATGGGGCTGGCTAAAAAGTTCTGTGCATACGGTCACTGAGCGTAGTCGAAGTGACCGTATGACTGATTTGCAAGTTTTGCAAAGTCCTTTGCTTTCCTACCGAAGTGCTTTCTCGTCTTGCGGATTCCCCAAGACATTTCGTCCCTAGTTTTTGAACAGATTCTTTATCTCTTTTGCATAAATCTCGTTGATTTTATATCTGGCGATTTCCTGCTTTGCAGAAAGCTCCTTTCCGACCTCAAAATCTTTTTCAAGAAGCGCGATTTTATTAATCCTCTCGTAAGATTTAAATCCGTTCTTTGCGTTTATTCGAGTTGCGACTTCAGTTTCAATCAGGCGCAAAACTTCGCCGCTTTTTACCATGTCTTCGTATTTTTTGTACGGAAGGGCCAAATCAGTACAATACTGCTCCACCTCGCTTTTTTCAGGAACGATTAGCGCAGCAAGATACCGCTGGTCCTGACCAAGAACAACGGCCGTCTTTATGTATCTGGATTCCTGCATTTTCATCTCGATTGGAAGCGGCTCCACATTCTCACCGCCAGTCTGCACGATAGTATCTTTTATGCGCCCTTTAAGACAAATTTCATTGTTCACGGTGAGAATCGCAATATCACCAGTGTTGAACCAGCCGTTCTCATCGATTACTTTTGCCGTAAGCTCCGGCTGGCGGTAATAGCCTTTCATAACCGTAGGTCCTTTGAGCTGCAAAACGCCTTTCTTGCACTTGCCAAGGTCTTTTCCAGTAGCAGGGTCAATTACGCGGCACGCAAGTTCCCTGATTGGCGCGCCAACATTTCCAAAAATCGGTCTTCGTATTGGGCGCACCGAGACAATCGGGGAAGTTTCCGTAAGACCGTACCCTTCCACAAGCTTAACACCAATTGCCCAGAAAAACTTATCAACCGCAGGAGGAAGCGCGCCGCCGCCAGAAACAGCAGCTCTGAAATTGTTTCCGAACATGGCGCGGATTTTTCTGAAAACAAGAACACCGCCAAGCAGCTTTATTGGGTAGCAGACAAGCCACGGGATTACATAAGCCGGCCACTGGATAAGACGCAAATCCATTTTGAAGCGGGAAGTTCTTGCAAAAAGAACCCTGTCCAGCTTTGAATGGAAAAGCGCGATTTTTGTGAAGAATTTGAACAAAAGATTCACTATGCCGCCAGTTTTCCGCATTTTTCGGAAGATTCCGTCATAGACTGCCTCAAACACGCGCGGAACGGCAGGAATAAGCTGCGGGTTCAAAGTCTGCATATCGGCAAGAAGAACCGTTCCGATTGGTCTTGAGTAGCACAGCGTGGCGGCCTGTGAGAACACAACATACTCAACAGCCCTCTCGAACGCATGCCAGATTGGAAGGACAAGGATGCCTCTGTCACCCGGATAAAGGTAAATGCGCTCGCAAATATCCTCAAGCTGAGAAATGAAATTTCCGTGGGAAAGCATTACGCCTTTAGGAGTACCAGTCGTTCCAGAAGTAAAGATTATAGTAGCAAGGTCGTCCCATTTGCCTTTTTCCATCTCATCTTCAACACGCCCTTGATTTTCCTCGTTGAATTTTTTTCCTTTTTCGATAATTTCAGAGAAAAGATGAACCTGAACTCCAAGCTCGCCCGCCTTGTCAAAATCCTCCTGTTTTGGGACATCGAATACGATTAAAGTTCGGACAAGCGGGAGTTTTTCTTTTATGCCGAGTATTTTCTGAATTTGGCTTGAATTCTCAACTATGACGATTTTAGTCTCAGAAAACGAAAGAATGTACTCAAGGTCAGAAACACTTGCGTCACAACCGCGCGGAACATCTATAGCACCGATTGAAAGAAGCCCCAAATCGGCAATCTGCCATTCTTTTCTGTTGTCGGAAATCAGTCCGATATGCTCTTCGCGCTGAACTCCGACAGAAAGAAGTCCGCCCGCGAAATCCACTATGCTCTCATACGCCTCCTTGTATGTTGTAGGCTCAAAATGCCCGTCAGAACATCTGCTCATCTGAAATGCAGTTTCAGGATATTGTCTGGCAACTTTTCTGAACATGCGTGGAAGTGTCGTTTCCATAAAAATCTCCATCCGAATATACAAGTTTTTATCAGCTTCTATTATAAATCAACAACAAACAATTGTAAAATCGTTACGGAAACATAAAAATTCAGTCATTGTATAAAGCCCCGAACCATTGTCAAGTTCAGTTCAGACAACACTTATTTGTGCGCATAGATTTTCATGCTCTCAGTCCTTCCGCTTGTACGCAAGAACCAACGTTCCGCTCTCGTTAAGCCGCCTTACCCAAGAAAGCTCCCAATGCGCCAAAAGCTCTCCTCCCACGCTCAGGGGAATACCTTTTCCGAGCATTAGCGGCTCTATTGTAAGAAAAAGCTCGTCAACGAGCCCTTCTTTCAGAAAAGCATAATTCGTGGACGCTCCTCCCAAAAGAGCAACGCTTTTGTACCCGGCTTTTTCTACCGCAGAATAAATCTCACGCGCGCTTCCCCCAAGATATGTCGTTCCGGGAACTGGCGGCTGTTCGTCAGGTTTTTTCGTAAGAACAAAGCGCGGAAGACTTATTCTGTGCCTTGCGGAAACGCGCCCTGTTATTACGGCATCGTGTTTTTTCAGCTCGGAAAGAAAAAATTCACTGTCCTCGCGCGAAGAATATTCATGTATGTCCTTGTCACAAGAAAGCGCGGTTATTCCGTCAATGCTCATAACCATATACATTGAAAGAGTCATGCAAATCCGCCTTTTACAGCCCCAGATTTTTCAGAACATGATTTTGAAGCTCCAAGTCTTTCTCAAAAGACCCGAGCGCGCAAAAAGTCATCGTCCTTGCGCCAGGATTTTTTACCCCGCGCATTGACATACACAAATGCTCCGCCTGAACTACCACCATAACTCCCTTTGGTTTCAATGCCTTCATAACGGCGTCCGCAATCTGGCTCGTCATGTTCTCCTGAATCTGAAGCCTGCGCGCGAAGATTTCAACAGTGCGGGCAAGCTTACTAAGCCCCGTAACTTTGTCCTCGTACATATAAGCTATGCTTACCGTTCCGAAAAAAGGCAGAAGATGATGCTCGCACAAAGAATAGAACCGAATATCTTTTTCGATTACAAGCCCTGGTCGCTCCACGGAAAAAACTCTCTCAAGAGGCTCCGCCGCATCTTTTTCCATGCCCGAAAAAAGCTCATCGCACATTCTCGCAACGCGCTCGGGCGTATCTAAAAGCCCGGACCGGGACGAATCCTCTCCAATCGCCTCCAAAAACAATTCCACCGCTTTATGTATTTTTTCTTTGTCAATCATCACTATATCCTTAAAAATATTCGAGCCGTCTGAAAACTGGATTTTCACAAAAAAAATCAGAGTTTTCCAAAAAGCCCCTTGCGCTCAATTTTATATCTTTCTTATGATTAGTTTCAACAGACTTTTTCAAGAATAAGATGCATGACCTAATTCAGCTACACCAATTTTCAAAACTTGAGATTCAAGATATTATATCATTTTGCAAAAAACCTCCCTATATGGAGCAAAGATTTAAGGAAGATTTTTCATGGATAAACAAAAATTAAAAGACAAGGTCTTCTTGTTTCGGGCAGCGATTTTAATTCAGCTTCTAATATTGATTCCGTTTTTTCTTTCCGTGGCATTGCGTCTTTTTTTTCCGCAGATTTCTGAGAGCGGTTTTATCCGATTTTTCTTGAATCATAAAAAACAATTCCTCGGACTAGCGTTCCTTTTCGCAGCTTCGGACCTCTGCTATATAAAAAGAGACTTTCTTTCGGCACACAAAATTGAAATCGGTGCGATTCTCGGAATAACATTCTTATCAACGCTACTTCTTTTCATGCCAGGAGCATCAAAAGGCCATGATTTGCCATTCCATCTGACCAGAATAGAAGGCATGACAGACGCAATAAAGCACGGTCAGTTTCCTGTAAGATTTCAGCCGTTCTGGTTCGACGGCTACGGCTACCCAGTTTCAATCTACTACGGCGATTTACTTTTGTATATTCCCGTAATCCTGCGTCTTTTCAATGTACAGCTCGGACTTGCCTATGAAATATACATCTTTTTGATAACGGCATTTACCGCAACGCTGGCTTTCATCTCATTCAAGCGCATTTTCTCCAGCATGACCATAGGGCTTTTGTCATCACTTGTCTACACCACATCAACATACCGCCTAGTGGATGTGTTCACCAGAAGCGCAGTCGGAGAATACACTGCCTTCGTATTCTTCCCGATTATAGCCCTAGCAATGTTCAAAATTTATTCCGAAGAAAGCCGCGGACACATTTTCAAGAACTCGCTGCTTTTCTCACTGGGAATGTCAGGACTTTTGCTGAATCACCTTCTGTCAACGGAGCTTGCCGCAATCGCGCTTTTTATAACTTGCCTTGTCCTATGGAAAAAAACATTCACCAAGGCTGTCATTCTGAGCATTCTTCTTTCCGCGCTTATGACGCTTCTTTTCAGCGCGAGCTTCATCGTGCCATTCCTCGATTACTACAAGAATGTTCCGGTCGTTGTACAGAACTTAGGTCCGAGAGCAATCCAGCACACGGGAGTGTACATAATCCAGCTGTTCACTTTCTTCCAGCCCTCAGTCGGAATCAATCCTGTTGATGTGAGCAGACGAATGCCCTACACGCCGGGACTTCTGCTTATGAGCGCGCTTATACTATCAGTAGCGTTCATAGTGTATGTAAGAAAAGATAAAATGCTCGCGCTGTTTATATTTTTGTCAGCAGCAATATTTTTCATGTCATCGACTTTCTTTCCGTACAATGCGATTTGCTTCACCAAAATCGGAAACATACTGACACAGATACAATTCCCGTTCAGATGGATTGCTATAATGATTGTTTTCCTTACTCTCGCATTCGGAAGGCTTTTTGCACTGTCTACCGCGGAATTCCCAAAAATAAAAAACGCAGCTTGCATTGCGGTCATTTTCCTATCGTTCGTTCAGGGAACATTCTTCGCAAGCTCTTTTCTCAAAGACAGCCAGAATCATTTCATAAAAGACTACAAGGAATTCGGAACGACGCCTTCGCACGGAAATGAATACGCACGGTTCAAATCTGATATAGGAAAGCGGGACAGAAAGATTTCTGCAAATTCAATCGCAGTGCTTGATGAAAAACGCGACGGAAATTCGTTTGATGTCAAAATCCAGTCCGAAAACGGAGGGTTCATCGAATTTCCTGTGTTCAACTACAAAGGCTACAAAGCATTCAAAGAAGACGGCTCAAGCCTTGAGGTTTCGGACGGCACGAACAATGTTGTTCGCGTAACAGTCAAAGAGCCGTACAACGGAACGATAAAACTCCGATTTGTTCCGCCGTTCTACTGGCACATTTCCGAAATAATCACACTCACTTCGCTCGTTTGCGCACTGGCGTTTTTTTTCAAAATCGAAAAGAAAAAATCGAAACCCACCGCGTAACAATAAGCGGAATTATTTTTTTTATCACGGAGGCATTATGAAATTCAGGAGAAAAGAAATAATCGAAGCCGTTCAGTGGAACGGTACAAATCAAAACGAAGTAAAGGCTCTTGCGGCGCAGTTCGTAATGTTCGACTACGCGGACACGAACCATGACGGAAAAACATTCGATCCGGTGCTAAAAGTAAAAACCCGGGAGAAAATAATCCCTGCCAAAATCGGGGATTATGTCGTAAGGGGCAAAAAAGGCGATTTTTCGCTTATGGCAAAGAAAGATTTTGAATCAATTTACGAGGAGGCAAAATGAAATTAGCATTTTTTCTGCTTGCCCTTATGTCATTTTTGGGTTTTTCATCTTGCAGCTCTTCAAAACACGAATCCAGAAGCGAGTCCATATCATCAAAAGGAAACACGGTTACGGTGAGCCTTAAATCAAATCCTACGACAGGATTTTCATGGAGCTGCGAAATACAAGATGCAAATATAGCCAAGGTCAATTCCGAAAGCTACAGTCAGGACAAAGCCCCGAAAGGTCTTGTTGGCGTTGGCGGGCTTCAGACTTTCGTTCTCAAATGCACTGGCAAAGGAAAAACAGCCGTAAAGTTCACATACAGACGCCCGTGGGAAGGCGGCGAAACGGACACAGTCCGCAATGCAGAGCTGACCGTGGACGAAAAGCTTCACGGAACTTTCGCTTTTATTGACGAAGACTAAGCGCATCTCAAAATCATAAAATAAAATTAACACTTTTGCAGATTGTGTGCTATCATTAAAGTATGACAAAAAGTGCTAAAAGGCGAATCAGCCCGAACAAAGTGCGGTTCTTCTCAACATTATGCGTAAGCTGTATCATAATGGCTCTCGTCTTTATTCTGACAAGCACGGTCATGCAGCGTTCCTTGCGCCGTGCAGAACAACGGTATTTTGACAGCTGCCACGAAGTCCTTGAGGGATATGCAAGTGCAATTCACTTTTACCTTGAGAACTACCACACTTCACTTTCTTCAATATATAATGAGGCTCTTTTCAAATCCGATGACAAGAAAAAAATCCATGAGTGGATTATTGAGAACGAGCCTTTCATCCACGATGATTTTTGTACCACATTCTATGTTGACCAGAACAAAACCGGGTATTTCTCAAACGGCCGAGTGATTGATTTGTCTGACCGCACCTATGCGATGTACGATTCATTCGACGAAAAAAACTACTATGTCAGCGACATACTCGAATCAGTTTATACCCCGTCGCCAATCTTTATAGTTGAGGAAGGTGTCTTTGATGAGTCTCACAATTTAATCGGGCGTTTGTGCGCGTCAATAAAAATAGCAGCTCTTGAAGACATAACGAAAGACATAAAAATCGGGAATTCCAGCTATGTCACAATAATGGACAGAACGGGAAAATACCTGATTCACCCAGATAAAGAACTTATCGCAAAAGTCTATGTGCCAAAATCGGAGAAATACCGCCCGTTCTCATCGGAAGCCATTGCAAAAAGCACGGACAGAAACATCGAAACCCAAAACTATGAGGGAAAAGTGATGAATTTGTTCTCCACAAAGATAGAAAACTGCGGCTGGACTCTGGCAGTCGTTTTTCCGAAAGAACGCCTTCTGAGCATACACAAACAGCAGAAAAGGACGGAGATAATAATCCTGCTGATTTCGGTGGCGGCTTTGTGCCTACTCCTTCTTCTGGAGCTTCTTGTTTCCGATTATTTCTACAAAAACCAGCTCATAGCCGCCGTGTACGACCCGCTCACAACTCTTTGGACGCGCGACAGGTTCGAGAAAAAAGCGGAACGGCTTTTCAAAAGATTTCCAAAAGCAAAATTCATGCTGATTGAGGCGGACATACGCGGGTTCAAGTTCATAAACCAGAACTACGGTGAGGAAGCCGCCGACAACATGATTCTCTACTACTCCACGCTTTTGAACTCAATGGTACGGGAGCGGCACGGTCTTCTTGCGCGCGGCTACGCCGACCATTTCTTTATGCTCATAAGAATCAAGGATGTACGGAGCGCGATGACGAGCTTTCGGAATTTGAGCAACTCGCTCTCGCAAATTATAAAATCATACGAGATTCCGTTTTTCCCGAAGTTCGGAATCACTTTCTTCCGTCCCGCAAAAAAGCGGGCAGTTTCGGTAAAAGAGCTTATCGGACAGGCGGCGTTCGCAAAAAGCACAATCAAGGACAATATGCTCATTCCGTACGCAATTTACAACACAAGACTGCTCGGAAAAATCAACGAAGAGAATTTCATTGAAACAAAGATGGATGACGCGCTCAAAAACGAGGAATTCTTCATCATGTACCAGCCCAAAATAAATCTTACGAACGACACAGTTGTTGGTGCCGAAGCTCTTGTGCGCTGGAAAATGAAAGACGGAAGTTTTTTGTCCCCGGACAAATTCATTCCGCTCTTTGAGCGAAACGGATTCATCAAGAAGCTGGATTTTTATGTGTACGACAAAGTTTTCAGTTTCCTTGACCGACAGCTCCGCGAAGGAAAAAATGTCGTAACAATCTCAATGAACATGAGCCGCAACCACAACAAGCCCGAGCGATTCATGCAAGAATTCATGGGGCTTTTCCGAAAGTACAACATTCCTCCGTCGCTCGTTCAGGTTGAGATTCTGGAGCGTTCCGTCATGGATAACGACACTCTCTGCGAAATAACCGAGCGGCTTCATACAGAAGGGTTCACCGTCGCTATGGACGATTTCGGAAGCGGAGAATCTTCCCTGAATATGCTCACGAAAGTTCCGGTTGATGTACTAAAATTCGACCGCAATTTTCTTCACTCGTCAACAACCAATTCTGGCGCAATGGACGAAAAGTCAGCCAAATTCATCCAGAGCCTTATTGACATGAGCAAGCGGCTCGAAAAAGAAACTGTCTTTGAGGGCGTTGAGACCGTAATTCAGCGAGACTTCTTGCGCAGCGTCGCTTGCGATCAGGTTCAGGGATTTTTCTACTCCCGCCCGCTCATGGAAGAAGATTTTGTCGCTTTCATTGAAAAACATCATGTTTGAGTAGCGGACCGTATCGAATCCGCACCTTGTGCTTCGCACAAGGTGGCCACAAACGGCTTCGCCGTTTGTGCGGGGAATTCTGTGGCGGTTGAGTAGCGAGCAACAGCGAGTGTATCGAAACCACCAGAGAGCAATTTTTCTGCAAAATCTGTGGATTTTTTCAGAAACTCCCGATATAATAAAAGAGAAGCACAGCCAAAGCTACGGTTGGTCTTCATACATGAACTTTAATGTCCTTACGGACACTGCCGCTTGGTGTGTGAGACTAGGCGGCTATTTTTTTGCTCTCTTGCATTTTGTGCGAAGAGAGGTGCGTTTTACCAGACTAGATAACCGACTGCAAAGAGTACGATTACCGCAAAAATCATAAAGATTCGTACTGACACCGCACGCCCTCCCAGCTTTTAGAATATGGCTTATTCCATACGGAACGCCACTAGAGCCAGAAAGACCAACCGCCAGCCTTGTCGGAATTCGCCAGAATTCCTATGACCGTGCAGTTCCAAGAAATGAAACTTTTTTGATTATCGGCATAATTTATACTTGGATTAAGTTTGCAAAGCGAACTTGTAATAATAAATCTAAAACCTGAAAGAATCTGCGGTTGAGTAGCGAAGCGTATCGAAACCGCACTTTTGGCTTTGCCCCAAATGACAAATCGTTTGCGCGGGACATCCTGCGGTAACTTTTTTGCTGTTAGTTTTGATGGTTTTCTGATATGGATTCATTTGGAAACATCGAATCTGAAGAAACTGGTTTTACGGCATAAGCTATGGGTCTTGTGGTTTTATTTGTTTTTGGCTTAACTTCATCGGACGACATAAAGCCAAAGGTAAAGAAAATGATTCCTCAGCTCAATTATCTTTCTGACGAGGACTTGGATTTACTCGGAGCGATTGCTGGAAGGCTCGAAAAAGACCGTCCCCCCAAAAATCTGACCTTATAAATTTTTCTCATTTTGATTATTTCTATATATCCAAAATAGTTTTAGAATCTTCGTAATTTCAAAATAACTGTCATTGAGAGCGCAACGAATCATATTTGCACAAAATCGAACAGGCCGGTCTTCTCGCTTCGCTCAGAATGACGAATTAATCAGAGGTGTATATGAAAAAAAAGTCTTTGTTCAAATTAATCGCACTGGTATTCTCGCTCGCCCTCTTGGGCTGCAAGGAAAAAAATCAGTCAACTCTCAGAATCTACTCAATAATCCACGATGAAGAATCTGAGGCACTCACAAAACTGTTCACGGAAAAAACAGGCATTCCGGTCACATTCCTCCGCGCCACAACGGGCGAGCTTGTGAACCGCGTCATAACAGAGAAAAATGACCCGCAAGCAGACATTCTTCTGGGCGGAGCTTCAAGCTACCACATTCAGGCAGCAAAAGAAGGCGCGCTTGAAAGCTATGTTTCCCCGCTCGCAAAGAACATTCCGCCGTACGCAATCGCATCTGACGGAACTTGGACCGGATTCTGCGTCCTCACACTGGGAATCGGGGTGAACGAAAAACGATTCTCACAGAAATTCCCCGGAATTCCGCTTCCAAAAACTTGGGAAGATTTGCTCAACCCAGAGTTCAAGGGCGAAATCGTAATGACAAACCCAGCTGCGTCAAGCACGGGCTACCTCTTCGTCCAGAACCAGCTCCAAAGGCTCGGCGATGACAAGGGCTGGGAGTATCTTCTCGCGCTCTCCCAGAATGTCGGTCAGTTCCCTGACTCAGGAAGCGCGCCCGCAAAACTTCTCGGAACAGGCGAATACGCGCTGGGAGTGTCCTATCTTCACGCAATCACAAAGTACAATCATCAGGGATTCAATGTTACGCCCGTAGCCCCGCCAAAATCCGTGGGCGATGTTGACTGCGTGTCAATTATGAAAAACTCCAAGAATCTTTCTGCAGCAAAAAAATTCGTTGATTTTATGCTTTCGGCAGAGGCACAGGAGCTTATGAGCGCAATCACATTCACAACGCCCGTAAACCCAGAGGCAAAAGCTCCGGAAGGAAGCGTTTCCATTGCCGACATTGATTTAATAGATTATGATGTCAGGAAGGCAGCTGAAACAAAAGCCCAAGTTCTCGACAAATGGTCAAAATCAATAAAATAGAAAAAAAAGCGGAAGGAACTTGCAAGCCGTGTTCTTTCCGCACAAAAAAAAATATTTTCCTTTACGCTCTCTATGCCTCCGTGCTTTTTATTCTGACGGTGTGCATAATATTCCCGCTTTTGTGCGTTGCCGCAACGCCAAAGGCCGGGGATTTTGCGTCCGTACTCTCGTCGGGCGTGTGGAAAAGAGCCATGCTGAACACAATCCTTGAGTGCGTTTCGTCCACTTCGCTCTCAGTGCTGGTGGGATACATTTTTGCCTACGCAGTGGTAAAAGCCGATATTCCGCTGAAAAAATTCTTCGCGCTTATTCCAATCCTGCACCTGATGACACCGCCTTTCGTTGGCGGGCTTTCGTTCATCTTGCTGTTCGGGCGGCAAGGCTTCATCACGCACTCAATTCTGAATCTTGATATAAGCCTGTACGGATTCCGCGGGCTTCTCATAGCCCAAGTCCTGTGTTTTTTTCCAATCGCGTACTTGATTTGCTCCCAGACGCTCAGGCGTATTCCGCCGTCTTTGGAGCAAGCCGCGCGGGCAATGGGCGCGTCAAAGCCACGGATTGCCCTTACGGTAACAATTCCGCTTGCAATGCCAGGAATTCTCTCCTCCGCGCTTTTCATAGCAGTATCCGTTCTGAGCGACTTCGGAAACCCCATGATTGTGGCAGGAAGATTCCGGGTGCTTGCGGTAGAAGTCTACACGCAGCTCACAGGCTGGGTCAGTGCAGGAACAAGCTGCGTCCTTGGAATCGTACTTCTTGTTCCGTCAATGATTTTGTTCCTTGCTCAGAACCATGTCACAAAATCCCAGAACGCAAGGACTGCCACAATCGGCTCAAAAGAATCCAGTCTTCCAGGAAAAAAGTCGTCCAGACCAACAAAAATCCTAATGCTCACATTTTGCTCTTTTTTCACACTGCTGATTCTAGCTCAGTTCGCATCCATAGTGATTGGCTCCGTTCAAAAATTATGGGGCATAGACACCAGCCTGACTCTGGAGCATATCAAATCAATCAAGAAATTCGCTTTGGAACTGAAAAACTCGCTTACCTTCGCGCTCATTGCCTCTTTCTTAGGAACTTTCATCGCAACTCTGTCAGTTTTCTTCGTTACAAGAACGCGCTTTCGGTTCAAAAAATATATTGATATATGCGCCCAGCTTCCGGCGGCAATCCCAGGCTCTCTGTTCGGACTTTCGCTCAGCCTTGCCGCAAGCCACTTAAAGTTCCGCTCATCGCCTGTCCTTGTCGTAATCGCAATGACAGTTTCATTTCTTCCGTTCTCGTACAGAATCGTATCGTCCGTATTCGCTCAGATAAAGACAACTCTCGATGACGGAGCTTTTTCGCTCGGGGCGAACAAAATCCAAGTCCTTGCGAGCGTCCTTCTGCCGCTGAGTCAGGGCGGAATAGCCTCATCCCTGATTTATGATTTTGTGCGCGGCGTCGGAACAATAAGCTCAGTGATTTTCCTTGTGTCATTCAACACGCCTCTTTCATCAATCAGGATTCTGAATCTTGCGGAGCAAGGCGAATGGGGAAAATCCGCGGCCCTTGCCACAGTGCTAACTGCGCTCACTTTCTCCGTCCTTATACTCGGGCGGTTTCTGGTAAATTTCCTTGACTCAAAGCATAAAGGAAGCAGCTTCAAATCCCTGGCTGACTCATGGATTCACAAAAAACAGGCGTAATTATGAACAAACTTGAACTAAAAAATGTCTCTTTCTCGTTCGGAGACGAAAAAGCAGTAAAAAATGTATCTCTTGCCGTGGAAGAAGGAAGTTTCACTACTCTTCTGGGGCCTTCCGGCTGCGGAAAGACAACGCTTCTAAGGCTTATCTCGGGCTTTCTTGAGCCGCTCTCAGGACAAGTTCTGATTGACGGTTCTGACCAGAAAGGAATCGAAGTCAATGAGCGGAAAGTCGGAATGGTCTTTCAGGACTACGCGCTTTTTCCGCACCTTTCGGTCATGCAGAACATAATATACGGGCTGAAAATCCAGAAAAAGAAAATAGGCAAAGATTTAATGGAGAGCATGGCTTTTGATACTGCCCGCTCACTCGGAATAGAAGATTTGCTCTCCCGATTTCCTCACGAGCTTTCAGGCGGTCAGCAGCAGCGCGTGGCTCTTGGACGCTCGTTAATCCTTGAGCCAAAACTTCTTCTTATGGACGAGCCGCTTTCTTCCCTTGACACAAAGCTCAGAATGAAAGTCCGTGAGGAACTGAAAGAAATCCAGCAAAAACTCAAAATCACTACTGTCTATGTCACTCACGACCAGGACGAAGCCTTGTCATTGTCAACAAAAATCGCAGTTCTGAATAAGGGGGAGCTTTTGCAAGAAGGAAGCCCCAGGGAGATTTATTTTGAGCCTAAGAGCGAGTTCGTAGCGGACTTTGCAGGAAAGGCGAATTTCATCAGAAAAAACGGAAAAGTTCTTATGATTCGCCCTGAATGGTTCGTTCCCATTGAAAATCCTGAAATCTGGAAAAATGAAATCGTTCCGCAAGACAAAATCTTGATTTCAGGCATCATAACGAAGCAGGAGTTTCTTGGAGGAAAAACAAGATTCACAGTGCAGGCCGAAAACGAAAAAATCATCGCTGATTTTGATACAATCAAGTGCGAGAACATACGAAGCGGAAGCAAAATATTCCTTCTTGCACTTAGATTCTGGCAGCTCTAATCAAAAATCAAAATCTATGATATTGTATAAAAAATGATAAAATCTGTGTACAAAACAAGACAGCAGGATTTGCTCCTTGCATTTCTGAAAGAAACAAAAGGCTCGCATTTTACGGCGGAGGATGTGAAAAAACATTTCGCACTCTCGGATAATCCTCTCGGAACGGCGACTATTTACCGTCAGCTTGAAAAATTAGTTATTGACGGAACTGTGATAAAGTATTTTATTGATGAAAAATCCGCCGCCTGCTTTGAGTATGTTGGCGAAAAGCATGGAGAAACAGATGAATCCAAGCATTTTCATATCAAATGCGAAAAATGCGGTGTTTTGATTCATCTTGATTGCTCGGAGCTTTCGCATCTCCAAAAACATCTTAAAGAGCATCACGGAATTTCCCTGAATCCGCTCCGTACTGTTTTCTACGGAATTTGCGCCGAATGTGAGAAAAAAAACTGAATTTGAAAACTGTTCTCATATTGACATTTTTTTCAGCTTCATATAATTTGATATTCATTCTCAAATTAGAGAAAGGAGCAAAAAAATGAAATTAAATAGAATCATTGTGTCGGTCTTATTTTTTGTTGCGCTTACAGCAAGTTCGCTTTTTGCGAAAAAAACAAAAACCGACGACTCAAAATTAAAAGTCGTAACTACAATTTTTCCTGAATATGACTGGGCAAAAGAAATTATCGGTGAAAACGCCGACAATGTGGAGCTTACGCTTCTTATGAACAATGGAGTTGACCTTCACAGCTATTCGCCAAGCGTAAAGGACATTGCGAAAATATCAGAAAGCGACATTTTCGTTTATGTTGGCGGAGAGAGCGATGAATGGGTTGACGGTGTTCTGAAAAATGCGACGAACAAGAACATGAAAGTCATCAATCTTCTTGATGTTCTTGGAGAAAAAGTAAAATCAGAGGAAATCGTCGAAGGAATGGAGCACGAGCACGAGCACAACGAGCATTCTCACAGTCATTCTTCTGAGATTCACGAACATGATATTAAAGACCGCACTCTTTCTGAATTTAATGGTGAGTGGCAGTCTCTCTATCCTGTTCTTACAAGTGGAAAACTTGAGGAATATGTTGAGCATCAGGCAAAGGAAAAAGGCAAATCTGAAAAAGACATGCAAAAGGAAATCGAAGCAAAGTGGAACTGCGGAGTAAAACTCGTAAAAGTTGGCGGAGACAAAATCACTTTGACTTATGACAACGGAAAATCTGTAACAGGAAAATATTCTTACGCAGGTTATGCCGTAAAGAAAAATGATGAGGGCAAAATCACGAATGTCCGGTACAAGTTTGAAACAAGTGACAAAAACGCTCCGAAATATGTTATGTTCAACGACCACGGTTATGCACCATCAGATGATGTTGCTCACTTCCATTTTTATTTCGGAAACAACAGTTTTGAAGAATTTATGAATTCAAAAGTCAATTCATATTTTGTTGCTTCAAAACTTTCTGCCCATGAGTGCGAAGACTTGCTTTTGGGACGCAACCACAACGAGCATCACCACCATGATGAGGATGAGAAAGACGAGCATGTATGGCTTTCGCTCAGGAACGCTTCTGAGCTTTGTGCCGCAATTGCAGACGCGCTTTGTGAAAAAGATTCCGCAAATGCATCCGTTTACAAGAAGAACCTTGCTTCCTACAAAGCAAAACTTTCCCGCCTTGACGGAGAATATTCTGATGTCGTAAAATCTTCAAGGGCAAAAACACTTCTCTTCGGAGACAGATTCCCGTTCCGCTACCTTGTTGATGACTACAACCTGAAATATTTTGCCGCATTCACCGGCTGTTCTGCCGAAAGTGAGGCAAGTTTCAACACAATCGTTTTCCTTGCAGGAAAACTTGACGAGCTTGGTCTGAAAAGCGTATGCCAGATTGAGAACGGAAACGGAAAAATCGCAAAAACTGTAATTGCCAACAGCAAAACAAAAAATGCAACTATCCTGACTTTCGATTCGCTCCAGTCAACGACTGCAAAGCAGATTAAAAAAGGCGCGACATATCTCGGAACGATGGAGAAAAATCTTTCAGTATTGAAGGAAGCTTTGAAATAAAAGGAGATTCACCAGTTCTTATGAAAAAAGGGCTTGTTATGGAAGGCGGTGCAATGCGCGGAATGTTTACGGCAGGCGTTTGTGATGTCCTGCTTGAAAATTCCGTTTCCTTCGATGGAGCAATAGGCGTTTCCGCTGGGGCGACGTTCGGCTGCAATTTTAAGTCCAGGCAGATAGGGCGCGCAATCCACTATAACAAGCGTTTTTCCAGAGACTGGCGGTATTGCAGCCTTCGCTCGCTGATTCTTACCGGCGACTTGTACGGAAAAGATTTTTGCTACAATAAAATTCCCAACGAACTTGATGTTTTTGATTTAAAGACATATTCAGAAAATCCCATTGCTTTTTATGTTGTTGCTTCAGATTGCAATAGCGGAAAACCAGTTTACAAAGAGCTGAAAACTTGCAACGAATCAGACCTTGAGTGGATGCGCGCAAGCGCAAGTATGCCTCTTGCTTCGCGCCCGGTCCGCATAGACGGATACGAGCTTTTGGACGGCGGCATGACAGACTCAATTCCGCTCAAAGCGTTCGAGGACATGGGTTATGAAAAGAATCTGGTTATCCTTACGCAACCGCGCTCTTTTACAAAAAAGCCAAGCCGCGCGATTTCTTTCATAAAGATTGCGCTCAGAAAATACCCAAAACTGTTTGAAGCGATGAAAAATCGGCACATCGTCTACAACCAGGAAAAAGAATATGCCTTTGAGCAGGAAAAAGCCGGAAAAGCTCTTGTCATCTGCCCGGAGATTCCGCTTTCAATTTCGCGCACGGAAAAATCCCCGGACGAACTCCAGCGCGTGTACGATGAAGGGCGGCGCACCTGCCAGAAACAGCTGGAGACAATCAGAAAATTCTTATGCCAGGAGCGTTCCCAGCGGGAGCTTCCTGAAAAGGAAAATCAGGGCGAATGAAACGATGAAAATGAGAGCCGAAACGAGCGGAATGGCGAATGCAGGATTTACGAAGCGCGAAGTCAGCCCAACATATATGCACAAACGAAGCACAAAAGCGTGAATTAGGTATATTCCGAAGGTCGTCCTGCCAAACATTCCGACTATTCGCTTGGCGCAAATTTTTGTGGAAGCAAAATCCCCCCCCCTCCCGATTGATTTTACCAGCAAAAACAGCGCAAACGATTGAAAAACCGTTGTCGGAGAAAATGCACCGCAAAAAATACCGGTCACAGCATTATTCTTGGCAGAAAAACATGCAGTTCCCAAAACAGTGAAAATCAGCGACAAAAGCCCTGCAACATAGATTGCGTATTTTGATTTTCTTGAAATCTCATATTTTGAGAAAAAATATCCCGCAAAAAAATATCCAGTCCAAGTTGCCGCCTGCTCAACGGAAAAGTAAATGCTTGATTCATAATGAAAAAACGCAAGAACAGATTTTATCATTGGAAGAATGCTTCCAAATACCACAAAAACAAGCAACAAATAGACAAAATCCTTTTTTGACGCAAAACGCGAAAAAATGCGGTACAGCGGAGCCAGCATATACAAGCCGATTATCATGTACAAATACCAAAGATGATGCCATGGAACTCCGAAAACAATTTTTTTTGCGACAAAAAGCCATGTCTGCCCAGTGATTGTTCCGCTCTTGCACACATATCCGTAAACAATGTCCGGAAGATAATAGAAAAGCCCCCAGAACGCAATGGCGAGCATTATTCGCAAAATATATTTCTTGTACAGTTTTTCGATGGAAAGGATTTTACATGGGTCAAGAAAAAACACGCCGCTCACCATGACAAAAACAGGATTGCACCAGTTCACCGAAGCGCGATAAACATTGTATATATGCCACATAGAATCATGAAACGCATTTGCCCAATCGTTAGCAGTCACATGAACAATTATCACCGCAAACGCGCTTATAATCCGGAGGACATCAATATATGCGATTCTTTCATCGGAATGTATTTTCTGCACGATTTTTAAAATTTCCATCACAAACGAATTTCCCGAACTGCCCGCAGGGGACAATTCAGGAAAGCGACTTATGAAAACACTGAATAAATATTATTGAGATTTTTCCAGCGTTTCTTACTTCTCTTCTTTTTGCTCTTTCTCGGATTTTTCTATTTCAAGCTCCGCACTGAGTGAGTCCCGTAAGCTGATGACCTCTTCCAAAGGAAGCCCGATTGCCTGCGCAATCTGCTCGGGCGTGCCGAGATTCATTCTAAGAAGATTCGTTGCAGATTCTATAGCTTTACGCTCTTCACCTTCCTCAATACCCTCTTGACGGCGGTGGCGGTCGTAATCCTCCTGCGTCAAATCAAAGAACAATGTGTTTGGCAGTTCCATCTTCACCTCCCTGAAAAAGCCCTCCAGAAAATCATTCTGGATTGCGAAGTCCACAGCCTCATCG
>JAFSJW010000016.1 GCA_017449265.1 Treponema sp. | reverse complement strand
CCAGAAAAGACAGGGCTTTCCGCGCGGTGCAGGGTAAGCGGTATTTGTCTCAGTCGCTACGCTCCTTCGCACCCTGCAAGCGCTCCAAGCCCTTCTGCTTTTCTTCACGCTGCGCACTTTTTGTGTCGGATTGCTGGCTTGTGAATGCGGCCCTGACCAAGCCCGAGCCAGCTCTGAGTTTCAAACTCAGAACAAATCCCCTCCTACAATCTCAGACGGAGCCTTGTGGGAAGAGAAAAACACGCCCAAAAAATAAATTATTGTCGATTAAAGATTTTTATTGTATATTTTAGTTATGGAAGGTATTTCAGAAGCCAGAAGACAAGAACTTGTCGCAAAAATTCAGGAATTTTGTCTTTTTGATGACGATTTCATGTCGAAGGTTTTTGAAGATGACAAGGAAGCGACAGAACTGCTTTTAAGAATTATTTTAAAACGAAATGATTTGACCGTCACAGAATCAAAAGGTCAGGTTTCTGTCAAAAATTTGCGGGGGGCGTTCTGTTCGTCTTGACATAAAAGCGGTTGATAAATTCGGGAAACTTTACAACATCGAAGTTCAGAGGGCTGATGACGGAGCGTGCGAAAAGCGCGCAAGATATTACAGTGCCGTTTTGGACACGAATTTCTTGCTTCCCAGAATGGACTTTGAGGAACTGCCTGAGACTTATGTAATTTTTATAACAGAACATGATGTTCTGGGACGGGGGCTGCCGCTTTATACCATTGAGCGCACAATTCAAGAAGCCGATATGATTTTTGAGGACAAGGCACATATCATCTATGTGAACGGAGAGAACAAAGATGATACCGAGCTGGGAAGGCTCATGCAGGATTTCGCCTGCAAGATTCCGGAGAATATGAACTATGAGCTTTTATCAGAGCGAACAAAATATTACAAGCGGAACGACATGGGGGTGACTAAGATGTGCAAGATAATGGAAGATATAAAACAAGAAGGAATAAAAGAAGGTCAGCAAAAAGGGCGGCTTTCCGCATACATAGAAATGATAAAAGCCGGACTTCTTTCTGTAAAGGACGCTGCCATAAAACTTGGAATTTCAGAAGAAGAATTGCAGTCAAAGTTGAATTAAATTTTTTTCTGTCTCAAATTTTGCAGGTGATTTTGTTTTGTCCGTCCGGACAGGAAGCTCGGACAGTACGGAGCAATTTCGTATAGTATCTGCCGTAACCGTGTCAGAAAAAATTATTTATTTCATCACGGAATGTAAATCAGCATACCGTACCTGTTTTGCTTTTCAATAAATCGGATATTCTCCCACCTAGTCTGAGTTGAAAATAAGCGGAAGCTAGCAATCTGTGAATCTTTTGACCATCCTTGTCATTAGTGTTTGTACATGGGCCTTTCTTTTAAGCTGGTCTTTTTCCAACGGCCTGATAAATGTCATTTTAATATGCGCGGCTGTTTTTCGCAACTTTTTTATGTCAGATTGCTGGCTTGTGAATGCGGCCGCGACTCAGCCCGAAATAGCACTTCGTTCTAAGCTTTAGAACAAATCTGAGGGGCAGCCCCAGAACAATCAGGCTCCAAGTCGCAAAAAAACACGCTCCGCTCAGAACCGCCCCGCTCAAACTTCGTGACTGTGCGTAAGTGGCATTTGACTCACCAATTTGCGTTGCAAATTGGTTCGCACGCACAGAACGAGTTTGGCGGTGCGAACCTGAGCACGCGTATTTTTTTATGTCAGATTGCTGGCTTGTGTGTTTGGCTCAGCCCGAGTTAGCTCTGAGTTCCAAGTTCAGAAGAAATCACACGCTCGGATGCTACCCCGAGATTTTTCTTTGCAAAATCTTATCGAACATCTCTTATTGAAAAAAAATCTCCAAAATCTCTAAAAATCTGCTAGATTCTTTTGACAAATTCAGTTTTTCTTACGATAATAGAGTAGGAAAAATATAGTTTATTTAAAAAATGAGGTGAATTTGTCATGGCTGAGAAAGCTCCAAAAATAAAAGTGCCTAAGGTAAAAAAGCAAAAAGTAAAAGGGCACAAGAGTGAAAAAGAGCAGAAAATAAAATACAAAAGGGCAAAAATCGGAAAGTCGCTTTCGTTCAAGCTGGAAGCCGCAGTAGCAATTTTGCTCGCATTTTTCTTTATGGTTCTTATCATTACGCTTAACATCTCAATCAGCTCGGACAGCATAAAATCATATTCAGAATTAAGCTCCAGTATCATAAACCGAAGCTCGGACGCAATAGCGTACTGGTTTCAAAGCTATTTCAAGGATTTGCGCGTCTATACAAAGAATGCGGTATTCCTTGACGGTGATATAGATAAAATCCGGCAGTTCGTAATGGACAACCCGCGCCTCAAAGGAATTGATTTTAACTATGTTGGTGTGTGCGGGCTTGACGGCGTTTTGTACAAGTCGGACGGTTCTACGGCAAATGTTATAGGCGAGGAGTATTTTTCAGAGGTTGCGAACCACGGTGTTGCGGAATGTGTTACGAACCCAAAAGTTGAGAACGATGCGAGGGTGTTCTATGTGGCAGTTCCGGCAATTGACTCGCGGGGAATCATGTTCGGCGTTTTTGTGGGGGCAGTTCCGCTTTCTATAATACAGAACGAAATCAACAAGACTGTGCGCGGAATAAGCGGCTATGCTTTTGCGAATGACTCCGAAGGCGTTACGATTCTTCATCCGAGAGCTGATTTTATAATGAAGAATCTGTACAAGATTCCTGAGAGCGAGTCAGGGCTTGTCGGCTATCAGAAAATCGCTAAGGAAATGATTCTTCAGCACGAGGGCATGGATACAATCTACAAGCCGGAAGAGAAACTTACCGAGTATGTTTTCTACAGCCCGATTGAGGGAACGAAGTGGTCTCTTGCCCTTGCAATTTCAAAGGATGTTGTTTTCTCATCAGCCCGGAAAAGCGGCTGGACGATTGCGTTGTGCAATATGGTGATTATGGTTCTTCTTCTGATTTTCATCGGAATCTACATGAACATTCTTCTCAGACCGCTTCTCAAGCTGCGCGTATCTATTGATGATATTGCATCTGGTGATGCCGACTTGCGGAAAAAAATCGACATCAAGTCAAAGGATGAAATTGGCGGTGTTGTCCGTGGATTCAATCAGTTCATAGAGAATCTGCGTGAGATTATCAGCGAAATCAAGGACTCAAAGGGAATACTTGAGCGGGTTGACCATGAGATGCAGGAAACGACCGGTGAGACAGGAAAATCTATCGAGCAGATTTCTTCAAATATCGAGATGGTCTCTGCTCAGATTGAGACCCAGAGTGACAGCGTAAACCAGACTGTAAGTGCGGTCACTCAAATCGCAAAGAACATTGAGAATCTTGACAGACTTATCGAAAATCAGGCTAACGGCGTGAACGAGGCCAGCGTTGCAATCGAGCAGATGCTTGGAAACATCAATTCGGTTTCCAAGAGCACTGAGCGCATGGCGGATTCGTTCTCAATGCTTGAACATTACACGCGCACCGGAATTGATAAACAGAATGTCGTTAACCAGCAGATTGCGCTTATTGAGGAGCAGAGCCTTATCCTGATGAATGCGAACAGGACTATCAGTAAGATTGCGAAAGAAACGAATCTTCTTGCCATGAATGCGGCGATTGAAGCTGCCCATGCCGGAGATGCGGGGCAGGGATTCAGCGTAGTCGCGGACGAAATTCAGGCTTTGAGCGAGAATTCTTCCGTACAGTCTAAGTCAATCGGTGAGGAAATTCAGAAAATCCAGAATTCTATTGCTACTGTCGTTGAGTCCAGCGAAGAGGCAAAGAAGGCGTTCAATGATGTTGGCGACAATATTCAGCAGACGGACCAGCTCGTGCAGCAGATTAAGGCCGCAATGGAAGAAAGTTCTCAGGGAAGTAAGCGCATTACCGACACGCTTATGATGATGAAAGAAAGTGCGGCTGAAGTAAAAAATTCTTCTTCTGAGATGTCAGCCGGAAACAAGGCTATTCTTGGCGAAGTCCAGAATTTGCAGGAGGCTACCGGAATGATAAAGGAAAGCATCCAGAACATGACCGGAGATGCAAGGCAGATTGATGCGAACGGAATTACGCTGTCAAAGATTTCAAGTACGATGCAGGATACAATCTTAAAAATCGGAAACCAGATTGATTTGTTCAAGGTTTAGGGAAGGTGTTTCTGAGCGTAATCTGATTGACAATCGCTCTGAATGTGTGGTTCCGGCTTTGTTTGTTGGTGCAACTTGAGCCGGAACCATCATTTTTAGTCAGTTTCTTTCGGTGGTTCGTCTAGTCCAGATACTCCATTATGAACTGGTTGATTACATTCTCAATGAGCTGCGGGTACATCTCAATAAGTGCTGCCTGATCATACTTGAACTTGCGGACTTGGATAGTCTGCCAGCTCGGCGTGATGTAATCTTTCATAAGAATTTGGTTGCCTTTCTCGTTGTAGACGAATATTGTCATTTTTATGCGCGGCATAACATTGCACTTCCATTTTGACTCCCTGTCGAATACCTTATCGAACTTGAATGTTGCTCGGACAAGGCTTTTTACGCCAAGTTCCTTCATAAACGAACGAGCCTTTTTTCCCATGATACCTTTGGCATTCTTTGTGTAGCCTGTTGCAGAAATCTCATAGTCCATGGCGATGAACGGGTCTTTTACGATTGCGTTGTATCCTTCACTTTCAAGAACATCGTCCTGAGCGGCAACTTTCATTCCCACAATTGTTTCCATTGCGTAGCGAAGGTAATCTTCGCAATAATCAACTCTGTCCTGACCTGTAAGAACTTCTGGGTCATCTTTGTAGAAAAGTTTGTCAATTGCCACGGCTATAAGACCTGTATCGTCATTTTCTTCATCGCTGTCCTTTGCTGTCGGAACATCGTACTGTTCGGATAGATTTTTGTTCCCCACAACACCGATTATTGCCGTTGAACCAATACTTGAAAGCGACCACTTTCTTGCCGCACTTGCCGAAAAGGTGAATGTGGCGAACAATACGCCAGCTAAAATTACTTTCTTTATTTTCATTATTCCCCCACTATTTATATTGTAATGAAATTGTTATTAAAAAAAACAGTTTTTAGAGATTATCCCCGAAAATCTTTTGAATATATGCTATTATAAAAATCTATGGAAAACGAAGTTACAGTAAAAAAAGTTCTTGCCGACGCAAGAAAAATAGTTATAAAAATCGGCTCGAACACGCTTGCAAAAGCCGACGGAACTCAGAACACAGAGTTCATGCACGATTTCGCGCGCCAGTGCAGGAGCCTTATCGATTCTGGCAAGCAGATTGTCGTCGTTTCTTCCGGAGCGCAGGTTTCGGGCGTTTCCACGCTGAAAGAGTGGGCCAGAAAAAAAGATGTTCATTTCAGGCAGGCACTTTGTGCGATAGGGCAGGTGGAGCTTATGGCGCAGTGGCGCAAGGCGTTCAATGATTTTGACCTCCACATCGGCCAGCTTCTTTTTACAAAGGAAGATTTTGAGAACAACCACCGTTCCCTGAATATTCGGAATACGCTCTTTACCCTTTCTGACGAGGGCGTGGTTCCAATCATAAACGAGAATGATTCCGTTGCCACGGACGAGTTCTCAATCGGGGACAACGACAATCTTTCCGCGCTTACGGCTATTTTGTGGAGCGCAGATTTGTTGATTCTGTTCAGTGACATTGACGGAATCTATACCGACAACCCAAAGCTCAATCCGAACGCAAAGTTCGTGGGAGTCGTCGATGACATTTCGGCATTGCGAAAATCAATAAAAATCGGCGGGACTAACTCATTCGGCACTGGCGGAATCGAAACGAAAATTCAGGCGGCGGAAAAGACGACGGTTTATGGAATACCGATGCTTCTTGCTAACGGCGGGACCGAGAACATTCTTGACCGGCTCAGTGATGGCTCGGCCACAGGTACTTTGTTTCTTGCTGAAAATTGATTTCTGTGCCTAACTCTGAATTTTTTTTCACATATTTTTTGATATTATGTTACAATAATGATTTGTAAACGATTTAGTACACTTTAGGAGATTTTGTTTATGGTAGACGATAAAGATTTGGATCCTACTCTTGCCGATTTTCTTTCAGAATCATCAGATGATGACAGTGATTCATTTTCTTTTGAGGATTTCGATGATTCGTTAGGAGACATGGATGATGGCGATGACTCGATGGGTGGCATGGATAATGAACCTGCCACTCCGTTCACCAAGAATGAGTCCGTAAAAAAGGCTGCCAATGCGGAGCCTTACAAGGTTGATATTACGAGGGAACAAATTCTTCCGGTGGAGAAATTTGCCGATGAGAAGTCAAACGGATATTTTGATGAACCGGGCTACTACAAGACGGCTCTTGCTGGCGAGGGCGATATTTCCCAGAGAGTTCATCAGCTTCTCTCACGGTATCTGAAGTGTCAGGATCAGAAGGAGCGCGTAGGCTACCGCCAGTCCATAATCCCGTCATGGTGGGGAATGATGAAATCTGCTTGTGGCAAAGTTGCGGACAGAGACCTTCCTATGCCAAAAAGGATGATGATTCGTTTTGGCGTTGTGCTTCCTTCTCTTTTTTCCGTTGAGCAAAAAGAGTTGTTCTCAAAATCAATTTTGAATAATGAAACCGGAGAGCCTGTTTATTATCTTGACGAATGGCTCAAAGAGGTCGCGCTCGGTCATATCGTTCCTTCAACGACGGACGAAAAGCATGTGAAAAAAGTCGTTACGGCAGGTTCTTCTTCTGGGAACGAGGAGCAGGACAGGCTATTGCAGCTCAAGAACAAAAACGATGTAAAGCTCCAGACTTGTGAGAGCCAGGCGAACAAAGTTCAGGCGGAGCGCGCAATGACCGAAACTGAGCTGAAAGGAAGGGTTGATGTTCTTTGTACCCATGAGCGTGTCATTGGATTGGAGCATTTTACCCAAGCTTACACCGAAGGGCAGAAGCAGTTGTTTGCGGATATTTTTGAAAAGCTCAGGACTTTGCAGAGAATCGACAAAGAGCTTTCAAAGAACCTTGCCGAGCTTGAGGAAGCGAAGGAAGTCGGTATCTCCCTTGAGCAGAAACTTTCTCTCGGCGAGATGGCTGGCGGAGGCTCAAACCGCGCCGCTTATGCTGGAAACATCTCCGCTGAATTCGATACAATCAGGCAAATGACAAAAATGACTTGCGGACGGCGCGGAAATCCGTTCCCAGTGTTTTCTCGCGAGTTCTATCATTGTACGCCGAATCTTACGGGCTTCCGCGAGCGCGTCATAAGCATTCTTCGCTGGATTGAGATGAATGACCGCTCCGCTTTCAGGCGAAAAATCAAGGGCGGAAATTTTGCCCGAATACTTCCGTTCGTAATCCTTGTTCCGAGCTACGGCGACTTTGGTTTCTGCTGGCAGCCGTTCGAGCGTCTTAACCGCTCTATGAGCCGAGGTCGAATCGTAATTCCTATGTACCCAAGGAATCTTAAAGTCTCAATGCTTATGGCTGTGGCTGACTACCGCTGGCAGTACGCCAAGGAGCGGTCAATTGACTGGACGGATCCGCAGGAAGGAATTACGGGGCAGTACTACCAGTATCTTGAAGCCCACAAAATCAAGGGCGACATAAAATCTCTGTTCATGGCGGACTATGTTACATGGATGACAAAAGAGATTGAAGGAACTCAGATTATGGAGAAAGAGCTTCGTGGTATTTTCTGGCGCGGCATTCCGTTCAACCGTGAAAAGCGCGAGGAGCTGAGTAAACGCAGCATGAACTACCTTGATTTGTACAAGAAGGATGCGGTTCGCTTTGACCCTGAGTTTACGAAGATGTCTCAGCAGGAATACAGGAACCATCTGCGTGAAGAGCTTCCGTATGACAAACTTCAGTTTCCTGGCGTTCAGGAGCTTGTGAGCGAGACGGATTTCTTCAAGGTCAGAAAGTAGCAAAAATCGTATACAACGCTCGTTTGGGCGCAAAAATATTTTATTTTTTATAGAAGGAAGTCATCATGGATTTCGTAAAAGATTTAAGGGCAAAGGCAAAAGCTGCCGGAAAAACTATCGTTTTGTGCGAGGGCGAGGACAAGCGCGTCGTTGAGGCGGCTTCACGCATCGTAAAAGAAGGAATCGCAAAAATCATCCTTCTCGGAAACAAGGCGGAAATCGAAAAATTTGGTTTTGATGTAAGCGGAGTTAATATCGTTGATCCGCAGACAGATTCAAATGCTGACAAATATGCGGAGATTTTGTTCAAGGCACGCGAGGGAAAACTGAACAAGAAGACGGGACTTCCTGAGTATGCGGATGTTGCTGCTGCAAAGGCTTCTGCTCTCAAAGATTACACAATGTACGGCGCGCTCATCTTGAAAGCTGGGGATGCTGACGGATTCGTTTCTGGTGCGTGCCACTCAACGGCAAACACTCTCCGCCCCGGATTGCAGGTCATCAAGACGGCTCCTGGCGTAAGCACTGTTTCTTCATGCTTCATCATGGTTGCTCCTGAGGGCGGAAACAAATATCTTCCTGAGGGAATCGCCGTGTTCGGAGACTGCGCTATCAACATCAATCCTGATGAGAACCAGCTTGCGGACATCGCTATTGCTTCTGCTGACACAGCAAGAAAAATCGGAGGAATCGAGCCAAAAATCGCAATGCTCTCATTCTCAACGAAAGGCTCAGGAGCTGATCCAAAAGACGGAAACACAGTTGAGAAAGTTCAGCACGCAACAATCAAGGCAAAGGAAAAAGCTCCTAACCTTATTCTTGACGGAGAATTCCAGTTCGATGCGGCTATTGCGCCTGAAGTTGGCGAAATCAAGGCTCCGGGAAATCCTGTTGCCGGCCACGCTAACACATTCATCTTCCCGAACATCAATGCCGGAAACATCGGCTACAAGATTGCGGCTCGTATGGGCGGCTGGAAAGCAATCGGTCCTGTATGCCAGGGATTCGCAAAACCGCTCAACGATTTGAGCCGCGGATGCAATGTGGACGAAATCGTTGACACAGTTGCGGTAACTGCATTGCAGGCATAATCAAAACAAAAAAAGTTACGGAGATGGGGCTGTCCAAAAAGTATTGTCATTCTGAACTCACTCCTGCCGGACGGGCAAGTGGTAAACAAGTTCTGAATGGCACTATGTAATTAACTTATTGGGCAGCTCCATTTTTGGCTTTAGAGATTCTTTTTGTACGGAGAAATTTATGAGACCATTGGTTTGCCTTTGTCTGACAGGTTCAACCATTAAGGAAGATTTGGAGATTGCGGAGAAGTACAGGTCGTACATTGATGTCGTTGAGTTGCGCGTTGATTATCTGGAGGAGAACGAACGGCTGAACATTCGTAATTTTCCGTCTTTGGTGAAGATTCCGTGTATTCTTACGATTCGCAGGGTTATTGACGGCGGAAAATACGATGAGGGCGAGGGGGCAAGGACTACGCTGTTCGCGCGCGCGCTTTCATTCGTAGACAGAGATTCTGCAAAAAATTTTGCATATGTTGATTTTGAGGAAGATTTCAATGTGCAGAGCCTTGTGGATGCGGCTATGGCATTCGGAATAACGATAATCCGCTCTGTGCATGACATGAAGAATCCTATCACGAATATACGGGAGCGCGTCGCAAAACTTAGGAAAACAGGATATGAAATCCCAAAAATTGCGTTCATGCCTCATTCTTTGAAAGATGTGACGGATTTCTGCGAGGAAGCGGCAAAACTCAACAATACCAACCAGATTTTGTGCGCAATGGGAAAATTCGGACTTCCGACCCGTATTCTTGCCGTAAAATTGAATTCTTTCCTCACATACACATCTCCGAAAGAGCTTATGGAAAATCTTGCCTCTATTGGTCATATTGATCCAATAAAGTTATGTGATTTGTACAGATTCCGTATGCTCGACAAGGACACGACTCTTTTCGGAATTACCGGCGATAAGATTGAGGGGTCTTTCAGCCCGAATCTGCATAACGAAAAATATCTTAAGAACAACATGAATGCGGTTTACATTCCGTTCCATTCGACGAGTTCTGCCGATTCGTTCCGTTTTGCGAGGGCTATGGGGCTGAAAGGATTCAGCGTTACGATTCCGCACAAAGAGACGATAATTGATTTTTTGACCGAGGTTGACAAAAAAGTTGTTGATATTGGTGCGTGCAATACGGTTGTGAACATGGGCAATGAATGGATTGGCTACAACACTGACTGCACTGGTTTTGAGCGTGCTTTGCTGGAATTTACGGAACTTGAGAATTTAAAGGGAAAGAAAGTTTCTATAATCGGGGCGGGCGGGGCTGCAAAAGCTGTGGCTTACTCTGTCAAGAGGCTCGGTGCAAAGGCTTGTGTGTTCAACAGGACAACCCTAAAAGCAAGGAGGCTTGCCGAACTTTATGGCTTTGAGTATGGCGGGCTTGATAGCGACGATATACCCAAGCTCAAAAAATATTCGGACATAATAATTCAGACAACTTCGGTGGGTATGTACTCAAAGGATGCCCCAGACGAAAATAACGATCCTATCTGGTTCTATGACTTTACCGGCAAGGAAATGGTCTACGATGTTGTATATGAGCCTGAAATCACGCCTATTATGGCGCGCGCGAGCATTGCCGGCTGCAAGGTTCACAACGGATTTACCATGTTGAAGTATCAGGGCGAAGAACAGTTCCAGATGTTCAAGGAAGCGTATATAAAAAGTCTCAGGGATGATATGTAGATTCGTTTGCGTCAGGGGAACAAAAGTTTAGTTTTAATCGTTCCTCTGGTTGCAAAAACGAAGATTCAAGCCGATAATTTAAAATAAAAAATTATGAGGTTTTCAATGTACAAGACTCGAAGAAGAGTGGCTTTGGTCGTAATAAGTCTTATAGCAGCCTTTGTGTTTATCACGATGGCCATTGCGCTTGCGCCGCAGACAAAGCTCAATGATTTCAGAAGTTATTCAAATGCTTTTCCTGTTACGGTAACAGCCATTCTTTTTGGAATCCTGCTTTTTACGAGCGTGACAATTTTTAGGAACTTTCAGGCTAAATCCGAAGCAAAGGCATTGAAAACCGGAGCTACATTCTATATCACAAAATTCATTGACAAACTTCGTTTCTGCTATTCACTTGATGAGTTCTATGTAGCAATCTCAGAAATTTTGGAAAAAGAGGCGGACTGTGCCGTTTTCTATATTGAGCGCGCCGCAAACTACACATATTACAACAGCCCGAACAAAATATCCCAGGAAGCCGGGATGATGGAAAAGCTTTTGTCGAACTATCGCTACGAGTGGCCGGACGGAATATATTTCTTTGACGATAATTGCAGCCTTGTTTCCGATTCAAGGAAAGCGCGCGGTTTTTTCATGGCATCCAACGGCGAGCATTTTTATCTTTTGTGCCGCTATATATATCTTTTTGACGATGAGATTTATCCGCGCCTTTACGAAGAGTTCATGCGTTTCCAGAGCCGCGCAAGGACAATCGAATCGCTTTCTGAGATTTCGGAGCTTTCAAGGGAATGGGAGCAGCTTGCCATTACGCAGCGTTCGTTCTTGCCTCAGAAAATGCCCGAAGTAAAAAAAGTCAAGCTGGCGGCTTATTTCAGACCGCTTATCAATGTTTCTGGCGATTATTACACAGTCCTTCCGATTGATGAGAACAAAACATTCATCATGCTGGGCGATGTTTCTGGAAAAGGAATGGCGGCGGCCCTTGTCATGGGACTCGTTATGAACACGGTAAAAATCCGCGACAACAAGGAGGATTTGCCGGGAATGATTTACGCCGTCGATGCCGCAATCAAGAGTATGCATCTTCAGGATAAGTACACGGTTCTTTTCATGGGCGTAATCGATACGGAGAAAATGAAAATCACTTATGTAAATGCCTCTATGTCAGATCCGATTATCGTTACGCGCTCTCCTGACGGTTACAGAATCAAGAGCCTTTCATCTAACTGCTCGATTGTCGGAATTATTCCGATTGACGATGTTCAGGTGGCTGAGCAAAGGCTTTTTTCAGGTGACTTGATTTTCATGTCATCGGACGGTGTTTCAGAAGTAATGAACAAGGACAAAGTGGAGCTTGGCGATACTGAGCTTTACACTGATACAATCAAGGCCAGCGCGGCAAAAGATCCGAAAGAATTCATCGATGACATCGCGAACTTGGTTTTAAGCTACAATGGGGACACTCGTTTGCATGACGATGTTACTATGCTTGTTGCGAAGGTTGGGGGGAAATAATGGTCTATTCGGTAATAAATCTTGGACTTGCGATTTTTTTAGTCTGGCTCTCATACTATGTCGATGAAAAGACGAATAATGTCGGAAACCCTCTCGTGTTTATGTCTACGCTCCTTGCTGGTTGCACAGGTTCTATGGGACTTGCAGTTCTTGGAGCTGGCTCGGCTCCCGGACAGTTCGTGTTTATCATGGGGCAGGTTTCTTATTTTCTGCTCGGATTTTATCTGGTTCAGTTCTGCGTGTATTGTATCACATATCCTGAAATTGAGCGAAAAACGCCGGTAAAAGTCATTTCCTGGGTTTTAGTCGCGCTTTGTTGTTGGATTGTGTTCACTCAGTTCACAGCA
The DNA here is from genome assembly GCA_017449265.1 of Treponema sp. Taxonomy (GTDB): domain Bacteria; phylum Spirochaetota; class Spirochaetia; order Treponematales; family Treponemataceae; genus Treponema_D. The sequence goes on along the minus strand of JAFSJW010000016.1, from coordinate 43,203 downwards.
ATCAACATAACGAAATTTCTTGGTCTGCGCGTTGACGCAAAATCAATTTTTACGAACAGGCTTACGAATTATTTCCCATACAGCTGGAGTGATGGATATTCAGCTTTGTTCCTGTATATTTTCCCGGGGCTTTCTATCCTAATAATGCTCATGCGCTCCGAGGAAAGGATAAGTAGGCTCGACCACCAGAAAGCAATTCTCAATGCAATTGCAATCATAGCGTTCTGGTGCTTGTACGCACTTATCCGCCGTCCTGATGCGCGTATTCCGCTTTTCTCCACATTCATCATGGCAATGATGGTCGTTACCCATGTGCTTTTGGTAAAATCTGCGCTCCAGAACTTTTTGTACGATATTTACTCAATTATTGGTATCTTTGTCACTTTCTTCTTCGCTTATTTTCTCCCTTCTGTCTTCATCGGATTTATGTTCGCGATTATCTGGAAGTACCGGGAGCTTTCCCCACGGCGATTCAGCTTCTTGCTGCTCGTTGTAATTTCGATTGCGGCAACAGCCTCATATCAGGTAAGAAAATATCTTTCAAGAAAAAGCCGTTTCCGCACGAATCAGTACGAGTCTGATTTTGAGCAAGAGCTTTCGCAGCTTGAGTACAGCGACGAGCCGTCCGAAATCGTAAAGAACATGAAGGCTCTCTTTGAGAAGCATATTGGTATGCAGTTCGTTCGCGTTTTGATTGATTGCGGAAACGAAGAAATCGCATCGATTTATGACAAAGAAGATGAAGAACCGATTGTGTTAGACACTCGTAACATTCTTTTTGATTCTCTTTTGAACCAGAACAGCAGGATTGTTTTCAAAAGTTCCGCCGAGATGGGCTACCGCTTTTTCTCAATGAGGCGGGAGCTTGGGGAATTTTTCAAAAAGACAAAAAGTGATGCGTTCATTCTTCTTACGGAAGGCCGGCACATAATCGGAATGATTCTTTTGGGCGAGAAAGCCGGAGGAAATATCTACTCTGACTACGATGAGAGGGTCTTCTCAAAGTTGTACTCATATTTCTTCGTTTTCGGATATTATCTGAAAAACATCGGAAACCAGGAGATTGTGGGTACTGTTAACCGTGAGATTTCGATGTCAGGTCAGATTATCGACTCTATCCAGCGGAACATAGACCCAATCAAAAACAAAAAGTTTGATATTGGAAATATGATGATTCATGCGCACAACATTGGCGGTGAATTCATCGACTTAATCCGGTTGAGCGATGACAAGCACATATTCGTTTTGGGCGACCTTAGCGGTAAGGGAATCGCCGCGAGTATGAGCATGGTAATCACCAAGTCGATTATCCGCTCTTATCTGAACGAAACGAACGACTTCAAGCTGCTCGTTGAGAAAGTGAATGAATTCGTCAGGTTCAATTTGCCTAAAGGAACATTCTTCGAGGGGCTTTTTGGGCTTATTGATTTTGCCGACAGCACAGTTTACTATATCAACTGTGGCGTTCCGGCATTGTTCCTGTACAACAGGGCTTATAACAATGTCATGGAGATTCAGGGCGAGGGTCATGTTCTTGGCTTCGTCAAAGATATTACCCCGTACATCAAGGTCAAGAAAGTAAAGCTCAATCATGGGGATATTCTCCTTACTTGCACGGATGGTCTTATTGACGCTCATTCTCTGCGCGGGGAACAATTCGGAAAAGACCGTGTTCAGAAAGCCCTCACTGAAAACTCAATGCTTACAAGTGAGAAAATTTCGGAAATCATTTACGGAAACCTTGTTGACTTTGTTTCAAAAGAGCTTGAGGACGACATAAGCATTTTCATCTTAAAATACTTAAAATAGGCGGGGATTTATGGAGCAGCTTCAGCTTGTTGAAAAAAACGGTGCTAACTATATGTTCTATGATGTTGCGGGAAACCTCAATTCATACACAATCGGGGAATTCCGCGAGAAAATCTTCGACAGCATTCAGAATACGAATGTCGTTGTTGATTTGTCAAAAATCGATTCGATTGATTCTGCCGGTATGGGGATTATCATGGCGGCTTTTAATGACGGCGAGGACACGAATCACAAGTTGTTTCTTATGAATCCGAGTCCTGCCGCCCGAATTGCAATTGAAGAGACTGGTTTCTATGACTTGTTCCGTTTTATCCACTCAATAACGGAAGTTGAGTGAAATGTTATGAAAAAATTTGCTTTTCTCTTTGTGTCACTTCTGCTTTGTTCATGCACTAAGCAGATTCAATATGTGACATTCGTTGCGCCTGATTTTTTTCAGGAGAATTCCCAGAAGAAAGAAGTTGATTTAGAGACAGAGAAATTCAAGAAAATTTATGATTCTATGTCGCCGCGCTTTAAGGCTTCGTTTCGGAGCGGAAACACGAGCGAGTTCCTTGCTGATTTGAACGAAGTCCTTGCCGGTGATACGGATAATCTTCTCATGCTTTGCGATAAGACTCATTTCCTTCCTGACGGTTATGAGCCAAATGATTTGGTTCTTCTTTCAAATAATGATTCGTACAATGTGAGCCGCGGAAATCTGTACTTGCGCTCTCCGGCGGAAAAATCTTTGCGCGAGATGGGCGAGGCTGCTAGGAAATCTGGGCTTACATTGCTTGTAAGTTCAACTTACAGAAGCTATGACTATCAGGTTGTGGTCTACAACAGGATTGTGGCTCAGGACGGTCAGGCAGAGGCTGACCGCGTGAGCGCCCGTCCCGGAACAAGCCAGCATCAGACTGGGGCGGTTATTGATTTTGGCTCAATAGATGATTCTTTTGAGGATACCAAGCCCGGAAAATGGCTTCTTGCCAACGCCGCCCGGTTCGGCTGGAGCCTGAGCTTTCCGCCTGACATGGAGGACGTGACGGGCTACAAGTACGAGTGCTGGCACTACCGCTTTTTGGGAAAGAAACCGTGCGAGTTTCAGGAAAAATGGTTCGGCGGAGTGCAGCAGTTCATGTTGGAATTCATCGACGCGTGGAAAAATACATAGCGTGGGCACTTTGCCCGGAATTTGCTCTGGCGCTCAACTGCCTTAATCTTGAAAAACCGAAGTTCGGGCTGTATACTAAAAATAATTTACAATAAAAATGCATATGTCGAGGAGACATGATAAAAATTACATCCGTGTAATTTTTATCATTGGCAGATTTTGCCGTTGGCAAAACTGCGATTTCGTGCCTCCTGCACGACCGCTAACGCGGACTTTTTATGGGAGAAATATTATGAAAAAATCCTTTCTTATTCTAAAACTTCTGTCTGTGATTTTTGTGGCGGGGATTTTTTATTCATGCGACTCCGGCGGCGGCGGTGGTGGCGGCGGAAGCTCGGGGGGGGGGTAATTCAACCGGCTCGGCTGATGTAAAAATCACCATTCCGAAATCAACTTCTTCCGACATCAACATTCTTGGTGATTTTCAGCCTTCGGACGCTGACAATTTTTACTATGAAATCTATTATTCAAAACCTGACGGCTCTTCCCAAAGTAGCAGCCAGTTTGCACGTACTGGCGGAACAGTCACTTTTTCAAAAGTAAAGTACGATACATATACATTCTACCTAAAAATCTGGGTGGACAACCGAATGAAGCAGGTGCTTACTACCGATTCTAAAACGGTGGCTGTTTCCGAATCGGAAAGCAAGGTGGAATTCCCGGACAGGAGCGTATCAGAGTACAAAAACTGGTTCTTCGTCTCCACGGCGGATGCCCTTAGACAGGCTGTGACAACAATCAGCAATGATACAACTTTTTCCGAGAGCAACAAGGCAAAAATCTGCCTGAGGGACTCAATCGCTATGGTGGGGTATCAAACGATACTTGCTTCCATAAACGGAAAATATGAGCTTTTGAAGAACGGCTATGAGCTTGAAGAATCTTTGTTCTCCGTAACAATAACTGAAGTTGAAGGCGGAACGGTTACGGCGGACAGAACACAAGCCTCCGCAGGAAGGGAAGTGACTGTTACCGTAAATCCGAACGAAAACTATAAGCTCAAATCGCTCAAAATGAACGGAACTGCGCTTACGGTGGCAGACGGAACGGCAACTTTCTCCATGCCGTCGGAAAATGCTACGATAACAGCCGAATTCTGTAAGATTTTCAAGATAAAATACACGATTACAGTTACCGGCACAAACGCGTTCCCAGCAAGCAGCTCATTCACTCTGTACGACTGCTCCACTGACGCGCTATCAGAGTCGTTCAACAAAGACACACCTGTGGCGGTGGCTGAGGACGAAATCACGACAACTTCGCTTATGAAGCCTTCTCACACCGGCTACATTGCAATCGTGGATTCCACGGACACACCGTATATTTTCAAAGGCTGGGACTATGATGGCGACGGCACGGCTGACACTACGGACACAAGCACAAGCGCAAAACTCACGGATACAATCTTTGCAGGAAAGAACGCCGGCGATGAGGTGACGCTCGCGGCAGTGTGGGCTGAGGCAACTACGGATGCGGACAAAGAAAGCGTGTGGGCAGGCATACCTTACAACGCGACTTACTACAACAACCACAGCACTTTCCAAATCTGGACGGACGCACAGGCAGCAAATATTTTTGTTGACCTCAACACATACAATTATTCGGGCAAAACAATAGAGTTAATGGCAGATGTTTCTGTAAACAAGGGGCTTGAATATTTATGGGGTACATTCAACGGAAACAACAAGACCCTGACCGTGAATATCACCACGAGCGGTTTTAACGGATGCGCTCCATTCATCAATCTGAACTCTGCTACTATTATAAAGAACCTTACCGTGGCAGGAACTATAACAGCCCCAGCCAACTCATACTATGTGGGAGGAATCGCCGGAACTACCAGCTATGCTACCATAGAAAACTGCACCGTGACCGCTACGATAAAAGGCGTGCTTTCTAGTGGAAATGATTACGGAGTCGGAGGCATCGCGGGAAAATGTTTCGGCACAATCACAGGCTGCACATTCTCAGGAACGGTGCAAGGCTACCAGAATGTTGGCGTTGGCGGAATCGTGGGGTGTTGTAACAACGGAACAGTGCAGAACAACACGGTCACTGGCACTATAAAATACGAGGGCGACAGCGACTCACCTCCATTTGATACCAGCTGGACAGCAGGTTATGGAGCAATAATCGGTAGGTCAACAGGCTCATCAACTGCCAATGTTTCAGGCAACACTGTATCGGCGACGGCTACCGTAAGCAAAGCATCTGGCGTACCTTTAATAGCAAACATAACTGGGTACAACCCGTAAAGCGAGAGAGCGGGGAGCCGAGAGCGGAAACCTTAGAGTTATTCATTTCGGACGGCTCTGCGACGGCGCATGACGATAGTGATTTTGATTTTGTCGCAAACAGTTCTTCCGCCGTTGCCGTAATTTTTGATGCGACAAGTAAAAAAGGTGTCGGATTGCAAGAAGGAACAAATAAACCGTGGTCAACTGACGAAAGTATTTTAATCAGTGGAACAAGTTCTTCTGACGGAAGTGGAAACTGGAATGTTATAAAATCTGTTGATACTAATGCGGAAGCAACTGCTACTCCAAACACCAGAATTTATTCTGCTAAGGTTCGTGCTGTAAGAAAGTTCAATGAATAGAGCTACTTGCAAGGAATTCGTTCTGAGTTTGGAAGTTCGCGAAGCGAATCTTCCAAGTTCACGAAGCGAATCTTCCAAGTTCACGAAGCGAATCTTCCAAACTCAGAACGAACCCCGGCTCGGCTGCCTCCGCTACTCCGTCTTATACGAATTGAAGATTCCGTCAAAATACCGCTTGTTTGGCGTGTAGCAGCCGGCGAATGTCGTAAGCGAGAATACTGCTTTCGCACTTCTTCCCAGCGACTTAATACGCTTGAAATCATACTTGAACGATTCGTTCGATGAATCATAGAAAGTCTGCCTGAGCAGAATTTCTGAGTCAACGAACTCGATTTTCTGCGTGGACCAGTCTGGGAAAGAGTCATCTCCGCCAAGGAGAAGCGTTCTGAGAAGGTACATGCTCTCATGCGCGGAAAAATTGTCCGGGAAGTTTAGTGCCGTTGTGGTGACCATTGCGATATTTCCCAGCGTCCACACTGCCGGGGACTGCTGCTGCCACTGTGCGTCAAGGTTGAAAACCTGCGTTGCGTAGCCTTCGCTTTCCAGCGTGACGGGCACGGCTTTTGATTTTTTGTTTTTGAAAGAATGTGATTTATCCGTCACCTTGACAGGAATTCCTTCAAAATCCGTGAACGATGTGTCGTCCTGAGCTACGAGCCTTCCTGCAGTGATTATTGTCAGGACAGTTTTGTTTTCGGCGTTTACGATTTTTCTCAGATTGAAAATCGGGACGAGCGGATCGTACTCAAGGTCAACTTCGCCGCCGAACTGGGCGTAATCCTGATGGTCAAAGATTTTTTCCTCAAGCGATTCAATCTGCTGTCTTCTTTCTGTCATCTCATAAGCGAAATCATGGATATAGTTGATTATGTCGGTTTCTTCTTGAGAGCGCGGAAGTGGCTCAACTTTTTCGCCAATGAACTCAAGTTTGTTTTTTTCTGGGTTAATCGTTATGTAGACTTGCATCTCGCGTTTTGGGAGCGGATTTTTCTTGTCGCTTACTGCTGGCGCAATATACCTGAACCCGTAGGTCGTGTCATCGTAGTAAATGACCCCGATGTAAGATTCGCGGGAAAAGCTCATGTCCTTGTAATAAACGAACTGACCAGGAACATCCGGAATGAATGATTTTACGCCCGGAAGCGCAAAAGCTGAAATCTGAAGAGATAAAATCGAAATAATTAGTAATTTAATTTTGTTCATAAGCCGTGATTATAATGAAAATGTACATTTGAGCAAAGCTCAACCATCCTTTGATTCTAAAAATTTAGTAATATTGTTTTCGTTACAAGCAGAAACCACTTTTAAAATCGTTATCTTTCATATACAATTCTTTAATATGGTGCTGAAAATATTATGTTTCGCCGGAAGCTTATGTTTCCTTCTTTTTGGAATGAAGCTGATGAGCGAGGGCATTCAGAGAAATGCCGGACAAAAGCTGCAATCTGCTCTTGCTTTTATGACTGGAAACCGTTTCGTTGGGCTTTTTACAGGCTGCTTCCTTACGATGATAATACAATCATCTGGTGCAACCACTGTCATGCTGGTTTCTTTCGTTAATGCGGGGCTTCTTACGCTTGAGCAATCTGTTGGCGTTATTTTCGGCGCGAACATCGGAACTACGGTTACGGCCTGGATTGTGGCTCTGTTCGGCTTCAACTTTAAGATTGAGGCGTTCGCCATCCCAATCTTCGGCTTAGGCTATTTTTTCACAATCGTAAAGAAACTGAAAAATTATCAAGGCGCGGGTCAGGCTCTCATGGGCTTCGGGTTGGTCTTTATTGCGCTGGGAATGCTCAAAGATGCTTTCAATTTCTCGGACGAGCATCTTGTATATTTTGCCAAAGTCCAGAGCTTCGGAACGCTCAGCCTTTGCATTGCGGTCTTTGTCGGAATTATTTTCACCGCTTTGATTCATTCTTCCAGCGCAATGACGGCAATCGTTCTTACTATGGCGAGCAACCGCGCCGTTTCGTGGGAATTCGGAGCCGCAATGGTCATCGGAAGCGAGATTGGCTCTACGATTGATTCAATCATGGCGGCGGTGGGAACAAAAGCGAACGCCAAGCGCACGGCTCTTATTCATGTCATGTTCAATGTTGCTACCGTAGTTGTTGCCCTGATTTTGTTCCGCCCCTTCCTTGCCTTCATTGATTTCCTTGTTCCGGGAAGCATAGAATCCAACATAATCTATCATATTGCCGCGCTTCACACTTGCTTCAAGCTCATGGGAACCGTTCTGTTCATTCCGTTCACTCGACAGATTGCCACCGCTACAAGAAAAATCATCAAGGACGACAAAGAGGAAGAAACTTACATCTATCACCTTGAGTTCAGCGAGAAAACGGCGCGAGAAACGCCTGAGACTATTGTATTCAACGCGCAGAAAGAAATTGCGGATTTTACCGATGTGGTTGTGGAGATGTTCGACGCGCTCCAGATTGGAATCAAATCGATTGACGAAAATTTTGTTCAGAAAGAATTCGTTACTATAGAAAAACTTGAAACTTACACCGACCAGATGTACGAGCAGCTTACCCATTATCTTGTTCGGTGCTCAAGTCTTTCCATAAGCGACCAGTCGCTTGAGAATGTAAACCTTATGATTCAGATTTGCGAGGAGCTAGAAAGCATGGCGGACGGCTGTCTTTCAATCGCAAATCAGATTAAAAAGGCTGTTGAGAAAGAAATGCCGTTCCGTCAGGAAGATTTGGAGAGGCTTCTGCCTTACTTTGAGCTTTCGCGCCAGCTATTGCAGTTTATTTACAAGAATGTGTCAAAAATCGAGCGGCTTTCAAAAGAGCAGTTTGATTTTGCTGCCGGACTGGAGAACCAGATTGACGAGGAACGCAAGAATCTTAAGAAAATCGCGCGGAAACGCCTTGAAAGCGGCGCGGATGTAAAGGCGGAGCTTTTGTACCTTGACATAATCCGTCAGATTGAGAAACTTGGTGACCGCTGCTTTGACCTTGCGGATGACCTTGAAAGAAGATAATGTGATATTGGGCTGCCCAATAAGTTCTGTGCATATGGGCATAGAGCCTGTCAAAATGACCGTATGACTGATTTGAGAGAACTGCAACTACTGTGTTCATACTTTTTTGACAGTCCCAACGGGGCTACTATTTATTTAGAACATAAATCTGGAGGAAAAAAATGTACGAATCTGGCGAAGATTATTTGGAGGCAATCCTGCGCTTGCAGCTTGAGAACGGTTTCTGCCGCTCCGTTGATGTGGCGCACAAGCTGGCCGTTTCGCGTCCGAGCGTAAGCCGGGCGGTGAATCTTCTTGAAAAAGATGGCTATTTGGAATTTTCTGTTGGCAACATGATAAAACTGACGGAAAAAGGTCAGGCAAAGGCAGAAGATATCTATTCAAGACACCGGCTTCTCACTGCGTTTTTGCAGAAAATCACCGGGCTTTCGGAAGACCAGTGCGAGGAGAACGCATGCCGTGTTGAGCATGATATTGATGCTGATGTTGTGACAGGAATTCAAAGATGGCTTGATGCCCACAAGGACGATAATTAGTCTGATAAAAATTGAGGCTGGCGAAAAGCCAACCTCAGAATCTATGTGAACGACCGCCGGCTTTGCCAAGACACGGCCGAAAAAAAAGAGATGCCAAAAGCATCTCTTACAGGCGTCTAGCAGAGTCGAACTGCTCATGACGGTTTTGCAGACCGCTCCCTTACCGCTTGGGTAAGACGCCGTATGAAAGATACTATATCTTAAATACTATTTTTTGTCTAGACGCTTAGTTAATTTTTGTGCTGAAAATCTGGCTTTTTGTGTCCGCGAATTTTTCAATCTTTGCGATTTCTTTCTGCCAGTACTCAGCTTCGGTCTTTGTTGTGTACGGACCTGTACGGACGCGGTACATCATCGTTCCGTTTGAGTCAACTGTAAAAACTTCGGTTGGAATTTTGTTCGACTCAAGCACAGTCCGCGCCTCATCGGCATTTTTCTTGCTTGAATAAGCCGCAGCCTGAACCCAGAAAGTGTTCGTTGCGGGGGCAGATGATTTTGCCACTGCTTTTGGCTTTGCGCTTGTTTCAGATGCTTTCGTTTTCTTTGGGGCTGCGCTTGCTTTTGGCGACGGCGCGGCTTTCTTCGTTGTCTTAGGCTCTGATGCAATTGCTACGCTTTTTGAATTATTTTCTATCTTTGTCTGCGTGTATTCGTTCTTTGGTGCGACTTTTGCTTTTGCCGTAGAGTTCAGACCGTTCAAATCGATTGTCTTTGTGTCCGTGGAATATACCGTAGTGTTGTCAGTTACAACGGTGATATGGTCGGCCTTAATCGGCGACTCGAACGGGTTTGGCTGAACATTTGCGCCAGATGATTTTGTGATTGTTACGGCAGGGGCATTGTCTGAAATCTGGGAAGCCGTAGATGTATCTGCGTCTGAAACTGACTGTGCGGAAACAGGCGTTTGTGCGACTGCGTTCATTGCGGAAGGCGTATTTGAAAGATTATTTGCTTCGTCCTCAATTTTCGGAGTGCTTATCCAGCCCATGTTTGAGTCAAAGCTTGCCTGCTTTACGGCTTTCGTCTGCATTGAAGGGGAGTACAAGATAAGGGCTGCCCCGATGACGACGAGAAGGAAGATTCCCGTAGCGGCAATAATCCATAAAGTTCTTTTCTGTTCCATTTTTAACCTCACCTTTTGAATATCGGTAATTGATTTTTTGGGTTTAGGAAAAAAGCTGACAGAACGAAGCACTTGCTGTAAAATAATCTTTAATTGCGGTGGGACTCTCTGCAATACCAATCGCCGAATGGCGTAACTAATGCACGCTTTGCGGTTTTCTTATTGAAAACATTTTTTTGGGGGGCGTTATGAAAAAAATGGCTTCTGTATTGTTTACGCTTTGTGCGTTCGGTACTGTTTTTGCACAGAATAAGGAAATTGGGCGGGCCGTGCGCGTAAACACGGATTCCGCTTCTAAGGATGCAATCCGTGTTTACGAGATTGAGCGAAAATCCGAGACAATTGGCTCTTATTCTTCCCTTACAATCGAGTACATGATAGAAAACCGTTCCAACAGAATTCTTGAGGGCGAATTTGAGTTCCCGCTTGAGGTCGGAGAGAATGTTTCTGGCTTTGCCCTTGATATAAATGGCAATATGCGCGATGCGGTCGTGGTTGAGAAAGACAAAGGTCGCCAGGTTTTTGAGGAGATTGTGCGCCGTGGCGTTGACCCGGGGCTGGTGGAAAAAACCGAAGGAAACAACTTTAAGACAAGGGTTTATCCGCTTCCTGCAAACGGCGTGCGCCATCTTCGCGTTACCGTTGAGAAAGAGCTTCCGTTCGCAAAAATTCCTGAGAGCGCGAAAAGTACAGTGTTCACGCAGACTGTGGGGAAAGACACATATTTCAGCTTTTACGAGCCTGTGCAGTACGATTCAGCAGCAGCCAAAGCAAGCGTTCGGTCTGTTACCGTTCTTTTCGATGTATCGGCTTCTGGAAAAAATCGTGATATATCGAAGGAAATTGATTTTCTCAAAAAATATATCGAAGCGAACTCAACGAAAGAAGTGACAGTCGTGACTTTCAGCTCCAGTGTGAACGAAGTCAGAACGTTCGGAATGAACGCAAGTTCAATTGGAGAACTTGATAAATTCTTGAAAGGACAGATTTTTGACGGAGCCACTGATTTGCGTCTTAATCTGAGTAAGGTTTCTTCCGATGAGATACTGCTTTTCTCGGACGGAATTGACAACTGGAAAAATTCTGGCGAGGACGATGACATTCAGTTCGGAAAAAAGACTTCGCTCAAAGTGCATACAATCAACTCATCAAAATCCGCGAATTTTGCCCGACTCAGAAAAATTGCTGACGATACGAACGGAATTTTCGTCAATTTGAACGACACCGACACAAAGAAAGCTGTGGAACTTGTTGCGGCTAACCTTATGCGCGTCTTGGGCGTTGAGTTCAATTCAAAAGAAATACACGATGTTTTCCCTCAGAAAGGAACTGTCGTTTCTGAGGGAATTTCCGTTTCTGGTATACTTGCAAAAAAAAGCGGACTTCTCCGAATTATGATTGGTCGAAACGGAGTAGTTGAGAAAACAATCGAGCAGACTGTTAGCGCAGTTGACTCAAAAGAATCCGGAAAAATTACCCGTATTTGGGCGATGAAGAAAATGGCGGAGCTGGAGCTTGACTCTGAGACGAACAAATCCGAAATCCTCAGGCTTGCCAAAGAATTTTCAATTGTTACTGACGAAACATCGCTTATCGTTCTTGAGAATGTGAGCGATTATGTGCGCTACGGAATTGTGCCGCCGCCAGAGCTTAAGGCTGAGTACGACAAGATTGTTTCGCGCCAGAACCAGTCCAAGCCGTCTGTTTCTACGAAAATTCCTGACATTGTGTTCACGAAATTTGAGGAATTCAAGAAGTGGTGGAAAAAGACTGCGAAAGATTTTGAGGAAGATGCAAAGGAAAAACCTGTTGCAAAGTCGGCAGCACGCCGCCTTATGGCTCGGAATGCTCCTGTTCTGGCTGGAGATAGGGCTGCAAATTTGGAAATGCAGGTGGAGTCTGTGCAGATGATGCGCATGGATGACGCTCCCGCACCGATGGCGTCTGCGAAAATGGCGGCGGGCGCGCCAGTTCAAAAGAGCGCGGCTGAGAACCTGAACAGCGCGGAGAACGGAAAGCAGGCCGGAGTCAAGCTTCAGGCATGGAGTTCAAATGCGGACTATATTTCTGTCCTTAAGAAAACGGCTACGGAAAAAATGTACGCAAAATATCTGGAGCTAAGAACTCAGTACGAGAATTCGCCCGCATTTTATATGGAAGTTTCGGATTATTTCGCCGAGGAAGGGCTTTCCGCAGAGTCGGTCAGGATTCTTTCTAATCTTGCGGAGCTTAAGCTTGACAACACTGATATTTTGCGCGCTCTCGGAAACAAGCTGGTTGAGCGCGGCGAGTTCGGGGCTGCTGCTTACATTTTTGAAAAACTGACAAAGATGCGCAGTGAAGTTCCGCAGTTCTACAGGGATTTGGCTCTTGCCGCAGAACGCGCCGGGGACAGGCAGAAAGCCGTAGATGCACTCTGGTATGTGGCAAGCCGCAACTGGGATTCCCGCTACGCCGAGATTCAGCAGATTGCGCTGAACGACATGAACGCAATCATTGCGAGCGCAAAGACCGAACGGCTTGATTTGGCAAAAATCGATTCAAAGCTGATGGAAAACTTTGACATGGATTTGCGCATCGTTCTGACATGGAACACGGACGATTGTGATGTGGACTTGTGGGTAACGGATCCGAACGGCGAGAAGTGTTTCTACGGCCATAAGCAGACGCTTCTTGGCGGAAGAATGTCGCGCGACTTTACTCAGGGCTACGGTCCGGAGGAGTTCTGCATAAAGAATGCAAAGCGCGGCGTTTACAAGATTGAGGCAAACTACTTCGGGAACAGGCAGCAGAAAATCTTGCAGCCAGTCATCGTTCAGGCGGAAGTGTACACGAACTTTGGTCGTGCGAACCAGTCAAAGCAGGTTCTTACGCTCCAGCTTGACGACATAAAGCAGACATTCTTCATTGGCGATGTGGAGTTCTGATTTTATCGAAATTTAAAAAATTGGGGTTGCCTAAAAAGTCCCAGCCGCACGCAGAAACTTTTTGGGCAACCCCGTTTTATCTTCCAGAACTGTCAGATTTTGTTGTTTTTAGAATACAGCCACAACCTCTCCGTTCGGGTATGTGCTCTTGATGAATTCTTTAATCTTGTCGCTCTGCAATGCTTTTACGAGAGCCTGAATCTCAGGCTTTTTCTCATTGCCGGCTTTTACTGCGATAATGTTCACATACGGAGATGAAGAGCCTTCTACGAACAATCCGTCCTTTGATGCGCTAAGACCAGCAGGAATAGCGTAGTTTCCGTTGATAACGGCTCCGTCAACATCCGGGAGCGTTCTTGGGAGCGTTGCCGCATCGAGTTCCTTCAAGTTGAGCTTGAGCGGGTTCTTTGCGATGTCTTTCTTTGTAGCCGTAATTCCTGTTCCTTTCTTGAGGGCAATAAGACCTGCTTCCTGCAAGAGAAGAAGTGCGCGTCCTTCGTTTGTAGGGTCGTTTGGAATTGCGATTGTTGCCTTTTTCTTGAAATCTTTGAGAGATTTTACTTTGTTTGAGTAAAGTGCAAACGGCTCAACATGGATTCCTCCTGCGTTGACCAGGTGATAGCCTTTCTCTTTGTTTGTTGATTCCATGTAAGGAATGTGCTGGTCGTAGTTCGCGTCGATTTCTCCTGACTCAAGGACATTGTTCAGAACGACATAATCAGTGAACTCGATAACCTGAAGGTCAATTCCCTGCTCTTTGAGGTCTGCTTTGACCAAATTCAGGATTTTTGCATGAGGCTCCGGAGTAGCTCCGACTTTAAGAACTTTTCCGTCTGCAAAAGAGGCGAAAGCTGCGAGCAAAATTGCCGCAAAAGACAAAAGTTTTTTCATAATTATAATCTCCTATTTCCTATTGGTTTAGTATGATTTAGTTATAATCATTTTACGAATTATTGTCAAGCTTTTTTTTAAACAAGCTGACTGATTATCGCTTGCTCATCATTTTGTTGCAAAGGCGCGTTCCAATAAACTGAATAAGCGCGACGATTACTATGATGACGATTACAGCCGCAATCATAACATCCGTCTGGAACCGCTGGTAGCCGTACCGTATTGCAAGGTCTCCGAGTCCGCCGCCTCCGAGCGTTCCTGCCATAGCCGAGTAGCCGACAAGGTTTATGATTGTGAGCGTGATTCCTGAGATTACGGAAGGCATTGCCTCCGGGACAAGAACCTTGCGGATTATCTGGGCGTTCGTTGAGCCCATTGCCCGCGCTGCCTGAATCATGCCTGGATCAACTTCGGCAAGGGCTGTCTCCGTGATTCGCGCCACGAACGGAGCTGCGGCTATGGAAAGCGGAATGATTGTTGCGCCCGTTCCGATTGCCGTGCCAAGCACAAGGCGTGTGAACGGAAGCAGGATAATCATCAGGATTACGAACGGGAATGAGCGCAAAACATCGATAATGCGGCTCATAACCTGATTCAGGACGGGCTTTGGAGTGATTCCGTACTTGTTCGTGCTGTTCAGGAGAATTCCCAGCGGGAATCCGATTGCGAACGCAATGAGCGTAGACAGAAACACCATCTCCAGCGTCTGGAATGTGGACGAGGCCAGCGGAATAATGTTCGGGTTCAGCTCGTCAAGAAAATCAACTATGCGGTCAAGAAACATATCTTCTTCTTCCGCGAAAAGCAAGTTCACCGTATCAACAGCTTCGTTATCCATTTAGTTTTCCTCCGTTGTAATTGAAGAGACTCGTACCCCGTTCTCTTCAAGGTATGCGATTGCCTTTTTGATTTCGTCATCATTGCCTGAAAAATCAACGACCATAGTACCCACTTCGCCTTCAACGATTTTTTCAACTCCTGCTGCCCGGATATTGAAGTTGATGTCAAAGTTCTTTGCAATCTGGCTCATAATCGGCTTTCCGGTGGTGTCACCGATGAAATGAAGGTTGTAAGTTCCTCCGTCATCTGACCAGCGGACTACATTTTTTTCGTCGCTCGGTTTTAGGTTCTTCAAAAATTCTTTCGTCGTAGGAGTTTTTGGGTTCGAGAAGATTTCTTTGACCGTCCCTTGCTCCACGATTTTTCCGTTCTCAATGACTGCCACAAGCTCGCACGCATCGCGCACGACTTCCATCTGATGCGTAATCATAACGACCGTGAGGTTCATTTGCTTTTGAATCTGCCTGATAAGGTCAAGGATTGAGCGTGTGGTCTGTGGGTCAAGCGCGCTCGTGGCTTCATCGCAGAAAAGAATGTCAGGTTCAGTGGCAAGCGCGCGGGCAATTGCCACACGCTGCTTCTGACCGCCGCTCAAAGTGCTTATGGGGGCATTTTCTCTGTCAGAAAGCCCTACCAGCGCAAGCATTTTCTTGACTTTTTCGGCAATCTGGGCTTTTGGCGTTCCGCAGATTTCAAGCGGGTATGCGATATTTTTTCCAGCCGTCCTTGACGAGAACAGATTGAAATTCTGGAATATCATCCCGATTTTGCGCCTTTGCAAAATCAATTCGTCTTTTTTCAGATTGTCAACACGCCTCTGGCCGTAGTAGACAGCTCCCTCATCTGGTGTTTCCAAGAGGCTTATCAGGCGCACGAGCGAGCTTTTTCCCGCGCCGCTTTTTCCGATTATGCCGAAAATCTTGTTTTCGGGAATTTTCAGGGAAATATCATTAACTGCTGTTATGAAAGAAGTTTTGTTTTCTTCCCCTGATTTTTTTGATTCATAAGTTTTTTTCAAATGTTCAAGCGTAATTTGCATATTGTTATCATGGTGAGAATTATTGCGATTTTCAAGCGATTTTAATGTAATTTGATTATGCGCTGGTTTCTGGAGCCGCGAAAATCTAGAGTAAGGTCTTTTTCTGACTCAATGAACGGCCCGTCAACAAGCACATCTATGCAAGAAAGCATTCTGTCCGTGAACGGCGTGCGTTTTTTTCCGCCGTCGGATTTTAAGTCCGCTTCGTACAAATATCCTGTCCAGCACCAAATGTCTTTTTTTGGGTAAACGGATTTTATCTTCTCAAGAAACGGAGCTAGGGCTTGTTGATTCTCCTCCTCGAACGGGTCTCCGCCAAGCAGAGAAAAACCTGCGATGTATGACGGACGCAAAAGCTCTATGATTTTTTCCTCAGTGGCGGAATCAAAGGGTTTCCCGTACGAAAAATCCCAAGTACATTCGTTAAAACAGCCCTTGCAGTGATTTCGGCAGCCAGATACGAAAAGCGAGACCCTTATCCCAAGACCATCGGCAATATCCATCGCCTTTATTTCAGCATAATTCATTTTACTTCGGGTTTAAGTTAGGGCGAAGCTCAAGGAGCTTTTTCAGGACGGTTTCTCGAATTTCTTCCGATTCAAAAATCAGCGTGATAGTGGAATTGTTTTTCGTGATAACCTGAATGTTCTGCTTGTCAACCATGACCGTATCGGGGTCATTCTCATAGGCAAGCGTGGGGAGCGAAAAAATATCATCGAACAAGATTGCGTTTGGTCCCGTTACAATCATGTTCTCGTAAATGCCGGCTTTCCCGAATGCGCACAAGTCCTTTACGGCGAAGTTCTCTCCAAAGAGCGCGCAAAGAAGCAGTACGGCGGAAATCCATGCGGGAAAGTTGCGCAGCGGAACAAGGGCTATAATCAAAGCGGATATTATGAAAATCGTCAGGATACGAACTATGCTTCCGTTCTCAAGGGACATAACGAGCTTGCCGCCCTTTTTTGCAAGATTCTTTTTTCTGAGTGGTACGGATATAATCTGCAAGGCAAAAACAACGCCTGCAAGCAAAGTGAAAATCAAAGAAAGATTATGCTCGGTCATAAAAATTATGGAGACGATCGGACTTGAACCGACTACCTCTACAATGCCATTGTAGCGCTCTAGCCAGGTGAGCTACGCCCCCGAATATCAGGCGGAAGCCTGAGCTAAATTAATGATCCTAACACGAATCGAACGTGCGACCTGCTGCTTAGGAGGCAGCCGCTCTATCCAACTGAGCTACAGGATCATAATGTTTAAACAATAGCAGAATTATTCAAGAAAAACAAGGCGGATTTAGAAAAAAATCAAAAGTCTAAAGTATCTTGATTTGGTCACAGACAAGGCAATTGTACTCGATGTTGCCGGCTTTTCGTGTTTCGTAAATGCCAGTAATCTCAATCTCCGTTCTTTCCGCAGGGAAATCTTCAGGGTATTTTTTTTCTCCGTTCAGAACAAAATCAAGACCAACCTGACAGCATGCCGTGGCATCGTAAACAAGACACGCATAGAAGCGTTGATTCACATCTTCGTTCAGAAGAGAGAAAAAAAGCCCTTGGATTTTGATTTTTTTTCCCAGATATTTGTCCGAATTCATTGCCATATCAAAAGTAAGCGCGGAAATCATGTTGTAGTTCATCTTGGAAAGGTCGTAATCGACTTTTTCAGATGAAGCGGAACTTTTCGGCTTTTTTGCGACTGGCTCTGGCTTTGGCGCGTCAGGAACAAAATCAGGTGCATCAAGGAGAGGTGAGATGAAGTCGGCGTTTTCCTGCCCGGAAGAAACAATCTTCTCGTTTTCTGTAATTTTTTCGGTTTTGCTTTTTTTTTCGCAAGCCGAAAGGATGAGCAGAATCAAAAGGTAGATTATAATTTTGATAAGTTTTTTCATAATGATTTCCCGATGATATAACAAACGACGAACATGATAAAGTCAACTGCAACGATTGTTGAGCCGACCGGCGTTCCTGCAAGGATTGAGATGAAAATTCCTGTCATTGCGCAGACGATTGATGAAATAGCCGAAAAGACGGTGACGGATTTGAAGTTTGAGAAAATTCGCATCGCGGAGATTGCTGGGAAAATAATCAGTGCGGAAATCAAAAGCGAGCCTACAAGGTTCATTGAAAGAACGATGATTACCGCGATTATGACGGACAGCGCGATGTTGTAGAACCGTGTGTTCATTCCGTTGGAGCGGGCGAAGTCTTCGTCGAATGTGATTGAGAAAATCCTGTTGTAGAAAAGCACGAAGAAAATGACAACGCCCACGGACAATGCGGCAGAAAGGATTACATCGCCTTTTGAGAGCGTTAGGATTGATGTTGAGCCAAAGAGCGTAGTGCATACATCACCCGAGAGATTAGCCGAAGCTGAGAAAATGTTCATCAGAAGGTAGCCGAACGCAAGGGAGCTGACTGAAATCATCGCGATTGAGGCATCGCCTTTGATTTTGGAATTCTTTCCGGCGCATAAAATAAGGACTGCCGCAAGAATTGTGACTGGAAGCACGAAATATGTTGGTACGCTGATTTTCAGAATTGTTGCTACGGACAAAGCCCCGAATGCGGCGTGGGAAAGACCGTCGCCAATGAACGAGAGCCGTTTCAGAACGAGCGTTACCCCCAGAAGAGATGAGCAGAGCGCAATCATTACGCCTGCAATGAGCGCGTAAATCACAAAGGAAAACTGAAAATAATATAGAAGATTTTCAATCATTTTTTTTCTCCGACCGTGAGGAATTTGTTTGCGTACTTGGAAGCGGCCCCGACATCATGCGAAATCATTATGACTGTCATTTTGTCGTTTTTATTGAGTTTTTCAATTGTGGCGTACATTTCGGCTTGAGAGTCGGGGTCAAGCCCTGTAACCGGCTCGTCAAGGACAATCATTTTCTTTGCGGCGCACAAGGCCCGCGCAAGAAGAACACGCTGCTGCTGCCCGCCGGAGAGCTTCTGGTAGCTTTTTTTGCGCAAGTCCGCGATTCCCAGCTTGTACAAGTTTTCCATCATCAGAAGATAGTCTGACTTTCTGTAG
Organism: Treponema sp.; assembly: GCA_017449265.1. Lineage (GTDB taxonomy): Bacteria > Spirochaetota > Spirochaetia > Treponematales > Treponemataceae > Treponema_D. The sequence continues at coordinate 24,252 of JAFSJW010000016.1, read as the reverse complement.
AACGGAAATATTCCGAGCGAGCCGAGCCGTCCCGAAAGCACGACTTCCTGAACGGACGCGGGAAAATTCTTCTGGAAATCTTTCAGCTGGGGAAGGTAGCCAATCTGGTTTCCTTTCAGCTCTTTTGAGAATTCTATTTTTCCTGAGACTGGCGGAATAAGCCCCAGAATTGTTTTCATCAGCGTTGATTTTCCGCTTCCGTTCTCTCCGAAAATGCAGAAATAATCGCCTTCTTCGACGCTGAAATTTATTCCGGCTGCAACGGTTTTTCCATTGTACCCGACATTAAGATTCTCACATAATAATAATGACATAATAATATAAAACACAATTTGAGAATTATTGTCAATTTGTGTAATTCTGGCGGAAGCCGAATTCAGATAGAATTCTCATCGAAGCTGTGATATATTAGAGCTGTTCGGAAACCTGAAATTTCCGAACAGCTCTATTAGTTTTTGAAAAGCTTCAATTTTTTCTATGAAAAATATTCCTGCACCATCAAAAAAACGACTTCTTACGCTTGCACGGCTTCTTTCTCAGCAAGAAAAGGCAAAAATCACATCGATTGAGCTTAGTGCGCTCACAGGCTGGGGAGAGGCCACAATAAGGCGTGACATCTCTCTCCTGGAACTTCACAACGGAGTGAGCAACGGCTACGATGTACATGTTTTGCGCGATGCGATTTGTGAGATTCTGCAAGTTTCTTCCGTCAGCAGCGATAAGCATCGTTGCTGCATAGTGGGGCTTGGAAAGCTGGGCGAGGCTCTTCTTGAATCATCTGTTTTTGCAGGCAGCGCGTTTGAGCTTGTGGCTGGTTTTGATACCAACTTCAACAAAATCGAAATTATGAAAAGCGAGATTCCTCTTTTTGCCACGCTTGATTTGGAGAAAAAAATCCGCTCGCTGAAAATTGAATACGCCGTGCTTGCCGTTCCTGACGAAAAGGCTCAGTTCATGTCGGACAGACTCGTTGCGTGCGGAATAAAAGGCATAGTGAACTACACGAACACGGTTCTTTCTGTGCCAAAGGATGTGCGCGTGGAGCATGTGAATACGGTTGTTGTGCTTACGGGGATGCTTGCGGTAAGTTCTCTACAAAAGTAGTCTTGCAACCGTAAGAACTACAGCCAAGTTTCATGCCCCAACCACATAAAGAGGCTCTACGCTTCGGTAATGTCTGTTCTCGTAATCAAATTCGTTGATATGAACTTGCACATTGAAAGTCCTGCGCATATTGTCCTCATTTATGATTTCGCTTGTTTTTCCAAAAATAGGAGCAGAATTTTTGTTCAGAATAAGTGCTTTTGTCCCGATTTTCATTGCATGTGCAGGAAAGTGCGTGTTCACGATTGCACAAATATTTTTCTCTCGCGCGAGTTTTTCAATTACATTCAGAATTATAAGCTGGTTCTTAAAATCAAGATTCGACTCAGGTTCGTCCAAAACAAGCATCTGAGGATTTGCGGTAAGCGCGCGGGCAATCAAAACCATCTGAAGCTCGCCGCCGCTCATCTGCGTACAAAGTTTGTCTTTGAGCCATGTTATTCCGCATGATTCCATGGCTTCAAGGGCAATTTTTTCGTCCTCTTTTGTAGGCTGTGAAAAAGTTCCCAGATGCGCGCTTCGTCCCATCGTCACCATGTCGAGGGCTGAAAATGAGAACGCGGAATTTTTTGCTTGCGGAACATAGGCTATTTTCTTCCATAATTCTTTGATTGGAAGCTGCGAAATATCTTTTCCGTCGATTAAAGTTTCTCCGCTCTTCCATTTTTGCAATCCCATCATACATTTTAAGAGCGTGGTTTTTCCGACTCCGTTAGAGCCAAGGACGCAAAGAATTTCTCCGTCCGAAAGCTCAAAATTTATGTTTCGCAAAACCGGCCGCGATTCATAAGAGAAAGAGCCGTTTTTTACCTGAAATGTCATGCCCAAACACCTCCTGTTTTTCTGAGAAGACTGATGAATACTGGTGCACCGATTATCGCCGTAAGAATTGAAATTGGAATTTCAGCACTAGACGCGCTCCGTGCAAAAGTGTCGATTATAACCATAAAAATTGCTCCGAAAGAAATGCTCAGCGGAACGACTGACTTATTGTTGCTTCCCAAAAGCATTCGGGCTATATGAGGAATCAAAAGCCCTACCCATCCGACTTGTCCGCACATTGAGATTACAGAAGCGGTAATCAGAGAGGAGGCTATGATTATGAAAAGCCGAAGAATTTTTATGTTCATTCCCATTGATTTTGCTTCGTCTTCATTGAGCGAAAGAATGTTGAGCCGCCATTTCAACGCCCAGATTATACAAAGCCCGATAAAAATGAAGGGAACGCCGAAGAGAAGACTTTTATATGTGACGGTTGACATGCTCCCCATGAGCCAGTATGTGATTGAAGGAAGCTCGTCTTCTGGGTCTGCCATGTATTTTACGATTGAAACCAAAGCCTGAAATAGCGATGAAATGACCATTCCTGAAAGAATAATCATTATAATAGAAGATTTTCCTTTGATTCTGCTGATTTGATATGTCAAAAAACATGAGATAAGGCCGAAGCACAGTGCAAGGGCCTGTATTCCAAGCAAGTTCCAGTGAAACATCATCGCAAGGACGGCTCCGAAAGATGAGCCGCTTGCAACTCCAAGAGTGTCAGGGGTTGCAAGCGGATTTGAGAAAAGTCCCTGAAATGCCGTTCCTGAGCAGGCAAGCCCTGCCCCGGCTGCAAGTGCAAGTAAGATTCGTGGGAGTCGTACTTTGAAGATAACGGTTTTCGCCACTGTGTCTCCGCTGTTTCCTAGAATTGAATCTGCGAAACTTTGCAAAATCTGCAATGGCGAAAGCGAGTACCTGCCGATTCCAAGACAAATAATCGCCACAAGAGGAATCAGCAAGAATGAAATCAAGATGAATAAGGATTTTAGTTTCTTGTTTTCGATTAACATTTTAGTTCCTGGTATTTACTTTCCGCTCGCCGCACGAGCCGGGCTGTAAATTTTCTGAATATCAGAATCCGTCAAATCAACGCTATAATACTTCTTGTAGTAATCTTTGATTTCCTTGTCCATGTCGATGTCTTTGAAAAGTTCCGGCTGCATTTTTGTTGCGAGCCACTGCAAAACAAGAGGTGTGTCGCTTGCTGGCGGGAACCAGCGGTACATTCCGAGAGGAAATTTATAGACTTTTCCTTCTTTTACGGCTTTTACCAGACTCCAGTCCGTTCCTTCGATTTTATTTTCAAGCAAATCTTCCGCAAGGCGCGGGCTGAAATTCGTAATGAAAATCATATCCGGATTCCATTCATAAACTTGCTCCATGTTGATTTTTCCCTGACCTTTGAAATCTTTTGCCACATTGATTCCTCCGGCTGTTCCAATCCAATATTCTGAGAAAAAGTTGCTTCCGGCGGCAGTCATGTTTGAATCATCGTAGTTGAAAAGGATGAGGACACGAGGTTTTTGAGAATCATCAAGTTTGTTCACGCGCTCAAGAATCTTGTTCTGAACATTGCGTCCTTCCTCAATGATTTTGCTTGCGCGCCCGGTGTCGCCAAAAATATCACCCAAAAGAGAAATCCAGTCGGCATAAGTTTCAACCGAATTGTAGCCCGAAAGAACTGTTGAGAATCCTACGGCCGGAATTCCCGCATTCTCGTAAATCTGTCGCTCCTCATCATTTGTGGCAGAATAGAAAACTACATCCGGCTTAAGTTTGAGCAATTCTTCTATATTAATCACGCCGTTCTGAACAAAAGACGAGTCTATTTTTGTGACTTCAGGGAAAACTGTGGCAAGATAAGAATTTTTTGCCGCTGCCATCGAAGACGGATGCATCCCGACCAGTTTTTCGGTGCTTCCCATGTACATACAGTAAACCGAAGCGAGCGGCAAAATCGAACCAATTACAATCCGGTTGATTTCTGCAGGAATCTCAACCTCACGACCATTGTGGTCTTTTATGATTCGAGTCTGAGCCTTAGCTTTGTCCCGTGAACTCGTCTTCTTGTTGCAAGAAGAAAAAGCAAAAAGCACAAAAAGTGCTGAAAAAATAGCTATGATTTTTTTCATAAAAACTCCTATGACTGTTTCCTATTTTTTTATAATATCCCGAATGAAATTCGAGAATTCCTCACAAACAAATCGGACTGGTTTATCCCAGTAGATTTTGCTTGAGATTGCCACATGCGGAAGCGGATAAAATTTGATTCCGCTCTCATGTGTTTTTTTCGTAATCAGCGGCTCCACAAGCGGGTCAGCAACGACTTTTTCATAGTTTCCCGAATTCAGCAAATCCCGAAGAGCCTTTTCGTCTTTTACAACGATGTCATTTTTTCGCAGAAGCTCTTTTGTTGAATCGAACAAAACTCCCACAGTGACATTTCCTTTTTTCACGCCTAGAGCTTCAAAATAATCGCGGATTGTGTTCGCAATCACCTGTTCGCCTGCAATCAATATTTTTGATTCGCTCGGATTTTCCAAAGGCTTCGGACAGAAAGTGAATTTCTCTGGCAGAACTTTTGAAAGAATCTGCATTCCCATAAGCATCGGGCTTCCTACGACAAACGGAATGCCGTATTTTTGTTTCATAAAAACTGCTGTGTCGTAGCCTGACTGAGAGACAACCACATTCAGTTTTGAATACACGGAATTTTTAAATTGGTCAAAAGTGCAATCCATCGAAAGACAGCAGTTCACTTTGATTCCGTTCTTTTCAAAAAGTTCGACAAAATCTTTCTGGTTCGGCTCTTTTCCAAAATCAAGAGGTGTCATGCCCAAAAGATTTATGCCGTCATTTTTTTTCGATTCATCAAGATTTTTCGGGCAGACTTTTTTCATAAGCGAGATAATTGCAGCGTTCACGCCTTTTCCGTAATACGAAAGCCCTCTTGTTGAAAGCCCGATTGAAGGAATTCCTGTTTCATGCTCGATTTCTTTCGCAAGACCTTCAAAATCCGTTCCGATTACCATTGGAACAGGGCTTCCCAAAACAGCTATGAAATTCGGCTTAATGCTTTTTGCCGCGTCTTTTATTCTGTCAACGAGAAGATAATCGTTGCCCAAAATAGCATCCATGTGACGCAAGCCTGAGCAATAAACTGCCACATGGCTTCCAAGCCAGCGCGGTTCATCATAACTCGTGTAATTTCCAGTACAACCAGAAGCGTCGTGAATTACAATCATTCCGCCAAGCTCAAAAAGAGCAGAAGCCGCTCCAGAATAATCAGGGGCGAACGGCGGCAGCATAACACAAAGTTTACTCATACAATCAACTTAGCTCCTGCAATAATTTTGTTTACATCGGTTTTATGAGTGAAAGATTCTTCCATTTTTTCCATAAGTTTTTCGACTCCCCAAAATCCGTAAAGACCTTCATCCTCCATTAAATCAACGACATGAACTGATTTTGTGAGATAGCCACCGGAAAATCCAATGCAAAGGGATTCAGGCATTTTATTCTCAAGTTTTATGCTGTCAGGGTGAAGGGCAGAAATAATCTGCAAATCAGGAACTTTTTCCAAAAGCCATGCGCATTTTTCTTTCTCAAATGCGCTCACACTTCCATCACAGAAAATCATTTTCACATTGAATCCGGCCTGAACCAAAACTTTCGCAAGTGAAAAAGGCTTTAAAACTGCCTGATAATCAATTACGAGCGGATAATCGCCCACAAGATTTTTTACGCGCTCAATCGATGCGGCGGCATGTTTTTTATTTTCAGAAAAATCCGCAAATTTAATTCCGAGTTTTTTTTCAATCGCATGATAGTAAGACTCAATTTCTTCTATATCATAAGTATTAAACGCAAGCATCGAAGGAATGCCGCAGTTTTTTTCCATTTTTTCCGCCGCTATCTTTGCACATGGATGAAGAATCAGGTTCAGATTGCTTTTCTGCATCGCCATAAAATCATCAAAACTCTTGCAAAGTCCCAGATGACAGATTTTATACCCTGCATTTTCCATCAAAGAATAAAGCTCACAATCCTCAGAGACGAATGCATTGTTTCCAATCATGTTGATTTGGTTTTTCTTCGGAAGATTTTCCGTAAACATGCTGTAAATCGAAATCTGCAAGCCCACGGCAGGAGGAATTTTTGTGTCCTGCTTGAACGGATTCATGTGAGCCGTAACGAAATGAACATCAGGGAACAATTCAGAAAGCTCTTCGTTCAAAGATTCGTGGTCAGTTCCGAGCAAATCGTCAAGGCAAGACACGAAGATATAAAGAACTTTCGGTCGAGTCTCAAGAAAATCAAACAGCTCTTTTACGCCGTCAGGAATCAGATTCTCATAGTTTCCCGAAACGATGTCGCTCTCATCGATATAAAGATAGTGAACGCGGTCTTTTATTTTGTTTATGATTCCGCCTAAAGCTCCGTGACGGCCGCAGGCGAACGGGCAGACGAACAGAAGATGACTTTCTGGAACAAGGGCAGCCACCCGTATAACGCCCCAGCCGCCGTGAGCAGGGCTTACATATTGCAAAGTCTTTTCAAATTCCGGGCAACTACACATTGCATTTCTCCACGACTTTTTTTGCAAGTTCTTCGTAGACTTTTGCCATCTGAGAATCAGGATAAGCCTCAATAACTGTTTTTCCCTGATTTTCAGAAAGCTGAACAACGCCGTCCCGGGGCACGACCTGAACTATTTCTCCGCCGATTTCATCAAGGGCTTTTTGTACGACATCGATTTCATTCTCAACATTGCGCGAATTCAAAATAACGCCCGCATAAGTCGCATATCCGCGGTTTCCGAAATTTTTGATTGCGCTGACGATATTATTTGCCGCATACAAAGCCATCATCTCGCCGCTTGTAACGATAAACACATGGTCTGCGTATCCATTGCGGATTGGCATTGCAAAGCCGCCGCAAACAACATCTCCCAGAACATCATAAAGAACTACATCGGGCTTATGAATTTCATAAGCATCAAGCTCCTCAAGTTTTTCAAATGCCGTGATAATTCCGCGCCCCGCGCAACCGATTCCTGGAGTAGGACCGCCCGCCTCAACGCAAAGAACGCCGTTATAGCCGATGTGAACTAAATCGTCTAACTTAACTTCCTCAGGCTTTTTACTTCTAAGAACATCCAATACAGAAGTGATTTTTTGTCCGCCACAAAGATTTTTTACTGAATCAGATTTTGGATCGCAACCAATCTGCATAACTTTCAGCCCCATTTTGCTCAATGCTGCAGAAAGATTGGCCGTAGTTGTTGATTTTCCTATTCCGCCTTTCCCGTAAATAGCGATTTTAATCATTTTCCTTTTTAATACCTCTAACTTTTAATACTGTATTATAACTTTAATTAGCATTTTCTAACATTTAAAGATATTTTCGTCAAGTTTGTATTGACGAAAAGAAACAAATCTTATAAGTTAGCAGAATCTAACATATATTAAAGGTATCTTATTATGAAAAAAACATTTTTAACTATCGCAGGAATTTTGTTATGCGCTTCATTCTTTTTTACATCATGCCAGAAGAAAACTTCTTCTCAGTCTGATTCTGCAAAAACTAGGACAATCGTAGACCAAGTAGGGCATACGGTAGTTCTTCCGGAAAAGGTGGAGCGAGTTGTAATCGCATCGGTCTGGCCGCTTGCCTCCGCTTACTGCCTCATGTTCGGAACGGATAAGCTTGTCGGGCTGGATCCTGCAATTATCAGTGCGGCAGAAAATTCCATGCTCATAAAAGTCGTTCCTGAAATCTCAAAAATCGAGAGCGGATTCAGCAAGAACGGTCAGCTGAACGCCGAGGAGCTTCTGAAACTCAAGCCAGATGTTGTTCTCTATGCAACAGGCGTTATGGAAGACTATGATGTTGCGACGCAGGCGGGAATTCCTGCCGTCGGATTTGCTCTTAATGTAAAAGATTTTAATGCAGTCGAAACGATTTTTACATGGATTGATTTACTTGCCGAAGTTATGGGAACAAAATATGACACAAGCGCGTACAAAGAATATGCGGACAAGATTCAGAAACTTGTGGCGGAGCGAGTCGGAAATATCCCGGAAGAAAAAAAGCCTTCTGCCATGATTATTCACAAATACAGCAGCACAACACTTCAGATTCCAGGAACAAAAACATGGGGTGATTATTGGATTACGGCTTCTGGCGCAAAAAATGTAGCCGCAGTGAACAAGGGAACTCCGCAAGTTACGGTAGAAGAAGTCTACAATTGGAATCCCGACAGAATTTATATTACGAATTTCAGTGATGCGATTCCGGAAGATTTATACAACAACAGCTTCCAGAACTATGACTGGTCAAATATCCGTGCGGTAAAAGAAAAGCATGTTTACAAAATGCCTCTAGGAATTTACCGCTGGTATGTTACAAACACGGATTCCCCGCTTACGCTGCTTTGGCTTGCAAAAGAGCACCATCCTGATTTGTTCAGCGATATTGACATGAATCAGGAAATCAAGAATTTCTACAAAAAGTTCTACAAGCTTGACCTTTCGGACTCGGACATAGAGCAAATTTACACACCGAACAGAGCTGCAGCCGGCGGAATCAAAAAATAGCTGGAAAATCCACAGCTCGTACATTACGATTGCGTGAACGCAACGATGTAAGTCTGTTTTCTTGTTTTACTGTGAATTATTTCACAGTAAAACAAACGAATTTTTCTCTTTCAATTGACCTTACTTTTGTAAATCTTTAAACTTATATTATCAATTCTGTGAAAGATTTCACGATAAATGAAGTGTAAAGAGGTAGCACAAAAAAAATTACATCCATGTAATTTTTTTGTGGCCAAGTTTTCAGCGTTGCCGAAAACTTGCGATTCGGTGCATCCGTGCACCGTTGCTACCGCAAAGGTTTTAGGAGAAATAAAATGGCTAGAGTCTACAATTTCAGTGCGGGACCTTCTTGTCTACCGGAAGAAGTTTTGAAAGAATGTGCGGCAGAAATGCTTGATTATAACGGAACAGGTCAGTCCGTAATGGAGATGAGTCACCGCTCGAAGGCTTATGAGCCAATCATCGAAGATGCCGAGAAAATGGTTCGCAAATTGATGAATGTTCCTGAGAATTACAAAGTTCTTTTCGTTCAGGGCGGAGGAAGCACACAGTTTGCAATGGTCGCTCAGAACCTTGGTATCAAAAACAAAAAGGCCGCTTACATCGAAACTGGTGTTTGGGCAAAAAAAGCAGCCGCTGAGGCTAAAAAGCTGGGAATTGCAGTTGATGTAATCGCTTCTTCAAAAGATAAGAACTATTCTTATATTCCGAAAGTTGAGAAAATCACAGGCGACTATGACTACGCTTATATCTGTTTCAACAATACAATCATGGGAACTCACTACGAGTACATTCCTGAGACTGGCGACATTCCGCTTGTCGCAGATATTTCGTCTTGCGTTTTGAGCGAACCTCTTGATGTCTCAAAATTCGGCTTGCTTTTCGCAGGCGCTCAGAAAAACCTGGCACCAGCTGGCGTTACTCTCGTAATCGTCCGCGAAGATTTGATTCCTGAGCCAGAAAACTGCTTGCCAGGAACACCGACAATGCTCGCTTACAAAACACACGCTGACAACGGAAGCATGTACAACACTCCTCCGTGCTACACAATCTATGTTCTTGGAAAAGTCCTTCACTGGATTGAAAAAAACGGCGGTGCTGAAGGTATGCTCAAACGAAACAAGGAAAAGGCTGATTACCTCTACAACTTCCTTGATTCAAGTGATTTCTACCATGCCACAACTGAGAAGGGAAGCCGCTCTCTGATGAACGTTCCTTTCCTCACAAAATACTCTACTGCCGAGACAGCAGCCGCTGGAAAGAAAGACGAGACTGCCCGCTCTGACGCAGAAAAAGCAGCTCTGGCAAAAGAAAAGGAAATCAACGACAAGTTCGTTAAGGAAGCTGCCGCGGCTGGTCTTGTAAACCTCAAGGGACACCGCCTCGTTGGTGGTATGCGTGCATCAATCTACAACGCAATGACTCTGGACGGAGTAAAAGCACTGGTTGACTTTATGAAGAAATTCGCCGCCAACAACTAAAAAAGTGGTTTCGACAAACTCAACCACCGCTGAAGAACGCCGTGGTCATTGAGCTTGTCGAAATGACCTGTTAAGGAGAAAACTATGTACAAAATTCAGACTTTGAATAAAATCAGCACAATCGGTTTGGAGAATTTTCCTCGTGATAATTATGAGGTCGCTTCAGAAATCAACAATGCGGATGCTATTTTGGTTCGCTCTGCTGAGATGCACGGAATGGATTTGCCAGCTAGCGTAAAGGCTGTTGCTCGTGCAGGGGCAGGCGTTAACAATATTCCGTGTGACGAGCTGGCTGCAAAAGGCGTTGTAGTGTTCAATACGCCCGGCGCAAACGCAAACGCCGTAAAAGAGCTTGTTATCCTGGGCCTTTTGCTTTCTAGCCGCCCGGCGGTTTCCGCAAACAAGTGGGTCGCTGGTCTTGCTGGAAAAGGCGACGAGATTCCGGCTTTGGCAGAAAAAGGCAAATCTCAGTTCGTAGGACCAGAGCTTAAAGGAAAAACTTTGGGCGTAATCGGTTTGGGCGCAATCGGTGCAATGGTCGCAAACACAGCAATCGCTTTGGGAATGAATGTAATCGGCTATGACCCGTTCCTTTCTGTAAAAGCAGCTCTCGCCCTTGACCGCAATGTAAAAATCTCTGACACGCTCGAAGGCGTTTACACAAAATCTGACTATATCACGGTTCATGTTCCGCAGACAAACGACACAAAGGGCATGATTAACGCATCATCAATCAAAACGATGAAAGATGGCGTTCGCATCGTGAACTTTGCTCGCGGTGGACTTGTGAACAACGCCGACATTCTTGCCGCTTTGGAATCAGGAAAAGTCGCTGCCCTTATCACTGACTTTGCTGACGAAGAGCTGCTCAAATGTGACAAGGTAATCTGCTTGCCGCACTTGGGGGCTTCAACACCAGAGGCAGAGGACAACTGTGCTGTAATGGCAGTGCAGGAATTGCGCGACTTTTTGGAGCTTGGTGAAATCCGCAACTCCGTGAACTATCCGAAAACATTCCGAAATGAGCCAATCCCTGCAAACGGAACACGACTCTGTATCGCACACAAAAACGTTCCGAACATGATTGCTCAGTTCACATCAATCTTGGGTAGCGCAAAACTCAACATCGCAGGCATGGTTGATCAGAGCAAAGGCGATTTGGCTTATGCAATTTTCGATGTTGACGGAAAAGTTGATGAGGCTACATTGGCTGCAATCGAAAAGTGTGACGCAGTTATAAAAGTTCGTCCGATTTACGCATAATAACGATTTCCGTTAGAACTGCGCTAATCTACTTGACGAAAAAATCATAAAAAACTAAACTAATAATCACATCAAGGGCGATGTACAGATTCTTTTTTGAACTTGTACATCGCCTTTTTTATTTGGAAACTTTTTTTGGAGGAATATATGACTAATGTACCAGAACTTTTTGGAAGTTTGGTTTTTAACCAGAAAGTTATGAAGGACAGGTTGCCGAAAGAAACTTTCAAGGCTCTTAAGAAAACGCTTGATAATGGCGCGCCGCTTCAGCTTGATGTGGCGAATGTCGTTGCTCACGCAATGAAAGAGTGGGCAATCGAAAAGGGTGCTACTCACTACACACACTGGTTTCAGCCGCTTACTGGAGTTACTGCCGAAAAGCATGACTCATTCATAAATCCACAGGACGACGGAACTGTAATCATGTCTTTCTCTGGAAAAGAGCTTGTAAAAGGTGAGCCGGATGCATCCAGCTTTCCTTCTGGCGGACATCGCGCCACATTCGAGGCAAGGGGCTACACGGTCTGGGATCCGACTTCATATCCATTCGTAAAGGAACATACGCTTTGTATTCCGACGGCTTTCTGCTCGTACACAGGAGAGGCTCTGGACAAAAAGACTCCGCTTCTTCGTTCGATGGAGGCTTTGGACAAAGAGGCAAAAAGAATCCTCAAGTTGTTCGGAAAAGATGTTAAACGCGTCGTTACGACAGTTGGTCCTGAGCAGGAATATTTCATCGTTGACCATGACTTGTGGAGCCAGCGCAAAGACATAAGGATGACAGGACGGACTTTGTTCGGTTCAAAACCAAGCAAAGGCCAGGAGATGGACGACCAGTATTTTGCGGCGTTGAATCCAAGAATCGTCAAATATATGGAAGATTTGAACGAAACTCTCTGGAAGTACGGAATCCTCTCAAAGACTGAGCATAATGAAGTTGCTCCGGCGCAGCACGAAATGGCTCCGATTTTCTCTACGACGAACCTTTCCGTTGACCAGAACCAGCTTACGATGGAGGTTATGAAGAAAGTCGCAAAGAGACACGGGCTTGAGTGCCTTCTTCACGAGAAACCGTTTGCAGGTTTGAACGGAAGCGGCAAGCACAACAACTGGTCAATGAGTACGGACGATGGCGAGAACCTTCTTGAGCCAGGAAACACACCTGAGTCAAATGCCCAGTTCCTTCTATTTCTGACCGCGATTTTGAAATCAGTTGACGAGAATCAGGATTTGCTCAGAATCTCCGTCGCTTCGGCAGGAAATGACCACAGGCTTGGAGCGAATGAAGCTCCGCCGGCAATTATTTCCGTATATTTGGGTGACGAGCTTTACAAAGTCCTTGAGGCAATCAAGGAAGGAAAGCCTTATTCGCCGGACAAGACGGACAAAATGACTGTGGGCGTAAGCGTTCTTCCTCCGATTCCGAAAGATTCTACGGACAGAAACAGAACATCTCCGTTCGCGTTCACAGGAAACAAATTCGAGTTCCGCTCATGCGGCTCTTCGCTTTCGGTCGCAGGTCCGAACACAACTTTGGACGCAATCGTGGCGTACACGCTCAAAACATTCGCCGATGAGCTTGAGAAGGCGACGGACTTTGATTCAGCCTTGAACGCCCTTATTGTGCGCGAGGTCAAAGCTCACTGGAGAATCGTGTTCAACGGAAACGGCTACGATGAGAGCTGGCTCACTGAGGCTTCGAAGCGCGGTCTTATGAACTTGAAGACAACTCCTGATGCCGTTGCGCATTATCTTGACGAAAAGAACATCAAGCTTTTCACGGAGCTTGGCGTTTACACCAAAGAAGAGATGGAGGCTCATTACGAGACTAAACTTGAGAAATATGCCCAAGTTCTGAACATTGAGGTTCAGACGATGCTTGAGATGATTTCAAAGGACATCTTGCCTTCCGCATACAAATATATGGCGGCTGTTTCAAAGACGGTGATTGACTTGAAGTCAGTCGTTCCTGGCGCAAAGGCTTCGTCCGAAGTCTCGCTGCTCTCAAAGCTCGATGTGCTTGCGGACAGTCTCGCTTCAAAGGCGGACGAGCTTTCTGCAAAGCATCTTGCGGCAAAAGGTGCTGGCGATGTGATGAAAATTGCCCGTGCGTATGTTGATTCGGTTATTCCTGCTATGGCGGAAGTTCGCGCTGTTGCGGACGAGATTGAGCCGCTTCTTGGCGAGGATTACAAGCCTTACCCGAGCTACGAGGATTTGTTGTTCAGGGTGTAACTTTGTAAAAATGCCTGCCGTGGCTTTTGCTGCGCAGGACGGTAGAATTGTCGGATTGAGTCAAATCGGCTTTTTGTAAAAAGATTTAGCACAATGGCGTGCATATTCATGGAAGAAAATTCTTCTATAAATATGCACGCTTTTTTTGTTTAAAACATATGGAGGTTTTTATGGATTTAGGAGCGATTACTGGAGCGATTTCGGAAAGCGTTTTCGGTGTTTGGTTTTTGGCAGGGGCGGCTCTGGTGTTCTGGATGCAGGCCGGCTTTGCGATGGTGGAAGCTGGATTCACCCGCGCAAAGAACACGGGAAACATCATAATGAAGAACTTGATGGACTTTTGCATCGGAACTGTAATGTGGTTTCTGATTGGTGCATCGTTCATGCTCTCTTACACAGACCCAGCCACGGGCGAGGTTTCAACTGGAATCTGGGCTTTGCTCGGAAAGCCTGGATTCAGCGTGTTTTCGGATTTCGCTTCGTTCGACTATTCTGGATTCGTGTTCAACCTTGTTTTTTGCGCCACGACTGCAACAATCGTTTCCGGGGCAATGGCAGAGCGCACTAAGTTCTCTACTTACTGCATTTATTCGGCTATAATCTCTGGCATTATCTACCCGATTGAGGCGCACTGGACTTGGGGCGGCGGATTCCTTGCGCAGTGGGGATTCCACGATTACGCGGGTTCTGCCTGCATTCACATGGTTGGCGGAATCTGCGCCCTGATTGGAGCCGCGCTGCTTGGTCCGCGACTTGGAAAATTTTCCCGCGACAAGAATGGAAAAGTTACGCGCGTTCATGCGTTTCCTGGAAGCAATATCGCTATGGGCGCGCTGGGATGTTTCATTCTTTGGTTCGGTTGGTACGGATTCAACGGCGCGGCTGCCACCGATGTTCCGACTTTAGGCTCAGTGTTCCTTACGACGACTGTTGCGCCGGCTGTTGCCACTGTGACATGTATGATTTTCACTTGGGCAAAGTGGGGAAAGCCTGATGTTTCCATGTGCTTGAACGCGGCTCTTGCCGGACTTGTAGCAATTACAGCTCCTTGTGATGTTACGGACTGTGCCGGCGCGGCTGTTATCGGACTTGTGGCGGGACTTCTTGTAATATTCGGAATATGGCTTATGGACAACAAGCTTCATATTGATGACCCTGTAGGTGCGGTCGGCGTTCACATGATGAACGGAATCTGGGGAACGATTGCGGTAGGACTTTTTGCAACGGAATCAGCTCCGGGATTTGCGGTTGCCGGCATTGGCGAGGGCGTTTTCTACGGCGGAGGATTTACCCAGCTCGGAAAGCAGCTTGGCGGCATGAGCGTCACGATTTTGTGGACTGTAATCACGATTACGATTGTGTTCTTGATTCTGAAAAAAACAATCGGTCTTAGAGTTTCAGCTGAGGAGGAAATCATCGGTCTTGATAAGCTGGAGCATGGTCTTGATTCAAGCTACGCTGGATTTGCAATCAACTATTCTGACGAAGAAATAGAAGAGGCCCGTGAGAACCACATAAAACTTCCTGTAAGCGAGAGCGTTCCTGTCGTGAATGCGGAACATTCTGGAAAGAAAATGACGAAGATTGAAATAATTACCCGTCAGACTAAGTTCGATGCGCTCAAAAAGGCTATGAACAAAATCGGAATTACCGGAATGACAGTTTCCAATGTGATGGGGTGCGGACTACAGAAAGGTGCGGATGAATATTACAGGGGCGTTCCCGTTGACATCAACCTGCTTCCGAAAATCCGCGTGGACATCGTTGTTTCAAAAGTACCAGTAGAAACCGTAATCGATGCCGCAAGGAAAGCTCTTTACACCGGGCATATCGGCGACGGAAAAATCTTTGTGTCGGACATGGAGAATGTGGTGCGCGTAAGAACTGGAGAAGCTGGCTACGACGCGCTTCAGGACGAAAAGTAAGCTAAGTTCGTTCCGCTGGAATTTTGTTAATCTGGTATTAATTCCGGGACTTTTTCGGAATTTAATATATGCCCCGGCACACTTTTTTCTAACCCCGGTGTGCCGGGGCTTTTATTTACTAGAGCTGTTCGGAAACAATAGGTTTCCGAACAGCTCTACTGTATTCTAATTATGGAAAATATGATATAATGGTTCAATTTATTTTACTAATTGATTGATTTTATAGAGGTTTTTATGAAAAAGAGTTTTTTGATTCTTGCGATTTTCATTTCGATGATTTCGTTTTTTAGCTGCGGTAAGAAGAAAGTTGTAGTGAATTCGGTGACTGACCTTGCGGGGCTGACTATTGGCGTTCAGGCTGGAACTACTGGAGAGATTTTTGTTAAAGATGAAGTCAAGGATGCGAAAATCAAATCGTTCAAAAATGGTATAGATGCTTCGCTCGCGCTCTCAAACGGCGTTATCGATGCGATTGTCCTTGACGAGCTTCCTGCTCAGGAAATAGTCAAGCGAAATGAAAAACTTATGATTGTGAACGATAAGTTCGCCGAGGAGCAGTATGCAATCGCAATCAAAAAAGGAAACAAGGCTCTTTTGGATTCTGTAAATTCAACTATTGAAAAAATCAAAGCCAACGGAACTTATGTTAATCTTATGAATGCGTTCATGCCGCTTGATGGAAACATTTCAATTCCGACAATTACTGAGAAAGGCGGTGATTCCGTTATCAAGATGGGAACGAGTGCGGCATTTCCTCCGTTTGAATATATGGAAGGTTCTGAAATCGTCGGATTTGATGTTGCAATGGCAAAATATATTGCGAATGATTGCGGAAAAAAACTCCAGATTGTGGATATGGCTTTTGACGGGCTTATTGCGGCCTTGCAGTCTGACGTAATTGATTTCATTGCCGCAGGAATGACGGCTACGGAAGAGCGGCGCATGAATGTGGATTTTTCTGAGCCTTACTATACATCGAACCAAGTCATAATCGTTAGAAAATAAAAATGATAGAAAAATTTTACAACACAATGATTGCAAACGGGCGGTGGGTTCTTATTCCGCAAGGACTCGGAACCACGCTTCTGATTGCAATCTGTGCCATCGCAATCGGAACGGTAGTTGGCTGCATTCTTGCCTTATGCAAAATCTCAAAATCATATTTTTTGCGTGCATTTTCTGAAATCTACACGACTATAATCCGTGGCGTTCCGATGGCCACCCAGCTTATGATTTTTTATTTTGTCATTTTCGCGCCGCTTGGTGTGGGAAATGCAATTCTTGTGGCAATAATTGCTTTCGGAATAAATTCAGGGGCATACTGCACTGAGATTTTCCGTTCTGGAATACAAAGCGTGGAGGCTGGTCAGATGGAAGCAGGGCGTTCGCTGGGACTTTCCTGGGCGCAGACAATGCGGCATATAATTCTTCCTCAGGCGGTTAGAATCGTTCTTCCTACTTATGCATCAGAATTCATCACTCTTATAAAAGAAACTTCCGTTGCGAGTTTTATTGCCGTGGTTGATTTACAAAAATCGTGCGACAATATAAGGAATGCAACATACAACGCATGGATTCCGCTTCTTTCTTGTGCCGCGATTTATCTTATCCTTACGCTCGGTCTTACAAACCTTTTCTTGCTCGTGGAAAAGCGGCTTTCAAAATCAAAAAGGCGGTAAAAATGATAGAAGTGAGAAATCTTGTAAAACGATTCAATGACGGTATTACTATACTGAAAGGAATCTCAGAGAAATTTGAGCGCGGTGAAAAAATCGTTATAATCGGGCCGAGCGGTGGAGGAAAATCAACTTTTCTCCGTTGCTTGAATCTTCTGGAAAAACCGACTTCTGGCGAAATCTTTTTTGAAGGCAAGAATATTCTTGACAAAAATTGCGATATAAACAAAATCCGCCAAAATATGGGCATGGTGTTCCAGCATTTTAATCTTTTCCCGCACCTGACTGTTCTCCAGAACATAATGCTTGCCCCCGTCCAGCTAAAAAAACTGACGAAAACGGAGGCGAAGGACAAGGCGATGGAGCTTTTGGAGCGAATAAACCTTTCTGACAAGGCGGACTCGTACCCGAGCAGTCTTTCGGGCGGTCAGAAACAGCGTATTGCGATTGTCCGAAGTCTTGCGATGAATCCTAGCGTGATTCTGTTCGATGAGCCGACGAGCGCGCTTGATCCTGAGATGGTGGGCGAAGTTCTGAGTCTGATGAAAGAGCTTGCCGACGATGGAATTACGATGATTTGCGTTACGCACGAGATGGCGTTTGCGCGGGAAGTTGCCACAAGGATTCTTTTCATGGACTACGGAGTGATTTCTGAGCAGGGAACTCCAGATGAAATCTTTTCGCATCCGAAGTCCGAGAGGCTGAATCAGTTTTTGAATGCTATTTTGTGAATTTTTGTTATGCTGAGCTAAGTGACACATTCGTGTCAGAATGACAAATTCGCGGAGGTTAGAATGAACATACATATTCTTGAGATGCCGCTTGATTTTGGCGCGAGCAGACATGGTTCTGACATGGGACCTTCCGCCGTGCGGCTTGCGGGGTTGAAAGGACGGCTTGAAGGGCTTGGGCATAAAATCAAAAAATATTTCTCTCCTATTCACATAAATCCGCAGGAATATGAGCCGATTGAAAATCCGCGGGCAAAATATCTTAGCCCGATTGTTAGCGCGAATGAGCAGCTTGCGGAGGAAGTGGAGCGGGCTGTTTCTTCCGGAGATTTTCCGCTTATCATAGGCGGAGACCATTCTATTGCGCTTGGCTCTATTGCGGGGCTTGCGGCGGCTTACAGAAAGACGGATACTAAGTTTGGCGTTTTGTATGTTGATGCGCACGGAGATTTCAACACGGCGGAGACTTCCCCGAGCGGAAACATTCACGGTGAGTGCCTTTCTGCTTCATGCGGCTATGGCCTTCCCGAACTTACGAACTTGTACTTTGCGGGGCGCAAACTTGACCCGCACAATATCTGCTATGTGGGGCTGCGCGATTTGGATGCTGGCGAGAAAAAGCTTATGCGCGAAGCTGGCGTGACTGCGTTCACAATGACGGATATTGACCGTCAGGGATTCAACGAGGTTGTGCGCCAGGTTCTGTCATTTTTCCGCAGGAATGTTCAGGCTGTTCATGTTTCGTTCGACATGGACTCTCTTGACCCCATGTACGCGCCCGGAACTGGCTATCAGCTCCCGGCTGGAATGACGAACAGGGAAGCTCTTCTTTTAATGGAAGAAATGTGCGATTCGGGAATGGTCAGGTCAGCGGAAATCGTTGAGGTGAATCCTGTTCTTGATGTGCGTAACAGAACTGCCTCATTTGCCGTGGATTTGGTGGCGCGTCTTCTTGGCGAGAAAATATTCTGAGCCTGGCGGTGGTTTAGTAGCGCAATCGCATTAAAACCACCGCCAAAAATCACAATTCATTAACGAATTCTTTTATTTTGTCCAAAGCGATTTTGATTTTTTCTATGCTAGTGGCGTAGCAGCAGCGGATATGACCTTCTCCGCCCAGCCCGAACACGCTTCCGGGAACGACGGCGACATTGTGTTTTTGGAACAGCTGCATTGCGAATTCCTCAGACGTAAGCCCGGTTGACGAAATATCGGGGAACATATAGAACGCGCCCGTCGGTTCCGGGACGGGAAGGTTCATGTCGCAGAATGCCTTGTACATCAAGTTCCGCCGCTGCTGGTATGAGACGCGCATTTTCTCAACATCTTTCCAGCCGTGCCTGAGTCCCTCAATAGCGGCGTACTGGCTGAAAATAGGGGCGCAGATTGTGTTGTAGCCGTGGAGCTTAACGATTTGACCCAAAAGGTCTGACGGCGCAGAAATCCAACCGATTCGCCAGCCTGTCATTGCGAAAGATTTTGAGAATCCGTTCAGAATTATGGCGTAATCCTTCATGCCAGGAAAACTTCCGATGGAAACATGTTCTGCCCCGTCGTATACCAGCTCGCAGTAGATTTCGTCCGAGATGCACCAGATTTTGTTCTCAGAAATGATTTTTGCTATTTTCTCCAGCTCCGATTTTGGAATCATTGTTCCTGTAGGATTGTTCGGGCTGCACATCATAAGTGCTTTTGTCTTTGGCGTGATTGCGGCCTTGATTTGCTCCGCAGTCGGGTAGTAACCGTTCACGCTTGAATCAATCGGCACGACATTTGCCTGTGTCAGCTCCGCAAGCGGCGTGTAGTTCACATAGCAGGGCTGCGCAACGATTATCTCGTCGCCCGGATTCAGAATGGCGCGAAGAACAGCGTCTACGCCCTCACTTGCGCCCACGGTGATAAGAATCTCGTTCTTGGGATTGTAGAACATTCCGTAGCGTTCCATGTATCTGGCAATTTCTTCCCGAAGCTCTATCAGACCCCAGTTCGACGTGTAGGATGTGTGTCCCTTTTCAAGATGGTAGTATGCTTCCTCGCGGATGACCCACGGGGTAGGAAAGTCAGGCTCTCCCACCGAAAGTGAAATCACATCGTCATGCCCGATTAGCATTTCGAAAAATTTACGGATTCCGCTTGGCGGAATGTTCATCATTGATTTTGAAAATTTATCTGGTCTATCATTCATTTTCACTTCCTATTTTGAAAATGCTAGGCAACTTGGCTTCCCCCATTTGCAGCAAATTCAAAAATCGTGTGAGCATTGTGATGCAACAATTCTGTAAAGAAAGCTATTTCTTCATCAGAAAATCCATCATTAAAAAGCCATTTGTATGAAGGTAACTCGCAACGGGCTGATTTAAAACCACCAAAAACCGGACGCTCAAAATGCACTTCAACATATTTTTCGCCATTGCGCTCTAGCAATTCTGTATGCACAATTTCCGTTTCATCTGCGAGCGTAATGTACCCATAAATCATTGTACACCTCCACAGCAGCTATTTTAGAATATTATAGAAGATTTTGGAAGTATTTTTTCTTTTGCGAGGGAAATCTGCTAGCCGAATCGCTTAATCAGCTCGCTTTTGTCATTGATTCCAGTCTTTTCGTAAATTCTTGAAATATAATTCTCTACGGCACGCTTTTTGATGCAAAGCGTGTCCGCAATCTTGTCATTGGAAAATTGGCGGAGAAGCAAACCCATCACTTCTTTTTCGCGGCGGGTAAGCGCGTCCGTAAATGAATTGAACTGCTCAACCTTTTTCTGCAGCTCACTCTGAACAAAAAGTTCGCCACCCAGAACTTTTTCCATGCACAAAAGAAGCTCGTCCGACGACGCATTTTTTGAGACATAGCCGCACGCACCGCTCTCAATCGTATTCTGCACGATTTCAGGAGCAAAAAACATCGAATACACGATTATTCTAAGCTCAGGGTACAGCTCGTGCATTTGACTCACAAGGTCAAAGCCTGTGTCCGCGCCGTAAAAGTTCAGGTCGGAAATAACAACGGCAGGAAGATTGCCGTCGCTGGCAAACTGCTCCAAGTCACAGAGAGCTTTCTTGGAATCGGCAGAGCTTCCAAGACTTTTCCAGCTGGAATTTTTTTCGATATATGAAGAAGTTCCAAGCCTCAAAAGCTCGTGGTCATCAATTATGTAAAAAGTCTTTTCCATTTTCTAAATCTCCACTGTAATCCAAGTACCAAATCCTTCCTCGGAAAAATATGTCACTGAACCACCGATAAGTTTTGCACGCTCAAAAATGTTCCTCAGCCCAAAGTGCATTGGCTCAATATTGCCCCCATCGTCGTTTATCTGAGAAATAAGGCTCTCGCTCATGCCACAGCCGTCATCAGTAATTATTATTTTAAGCGATTTTGGCTCATTCTTCTTGAAGAACACCGTTGCTTCAGAAGCCTGTGCATGTTTCTGGATATTCTGCAATGCTTCCTGCACGATTCTGTAAATATTCATCAGCTCATCGCCGTTCAGATTCGCAAAATCAACTGACGGCTCGCACACAACGCGGAACTGAAAGTCCGAATTCTCGGTATCAAAAATCTTCTGCCCCAAGAGCGCAATCAGCGGAATCATGTTGCTTCCTGTGATTACGGGCGGCGTAAGGTTGTAGCAGAGATTACGGATATTCTTGATGTTCTCGTTCTGAATTGCGATGATTTTTTGCGCCGTTACCTTGTCGGAAAGACCTTCGGCAAGAAGGGAGACATATCGAAGGCTCTGAGCCACAGAATCATGCAACTCCTGACTGATTCGCCGCCGCTCCGATTCCTGCACCTGAATCGAATGTTGCAGAAATTGTTCCGAATTATAGATGATTTTATTCTTGTGCTTGTTTTCCCGAACATTCAGGAGGACAAGGATAACAGCCCCGCCCAAAATCGTCGCGATGAGCCACATGAAATAACTGAATAATTTCTGGTGCGTCTCTTCAAGCTCGCGGTTTTTCTCTTTTAGCTGCAAGATTATTTCTTCATTTGAAAGGGCGGATTTTTGAGAGTTTGCATTTTCATAAATTTGATTTGGGCGGCTCAAATCTTCCTGCGCGCTGTCTGCGTAACAGCAGGAAAATGAGAGAAGAGCAGAAATTACGAGCAATCGAAGGAATCTTTTCATGGAATTTTGTGCGAGAATTTCACTCAACGCCTGTACCCCCCCCATGCGACATTATACGAGTATGAAGTTTGAAGATTCCGAAACCTGCGAAAGTGGTGATTATCCTGTCCAAGATAATTACTGGGATTCTTCCAAGAATGGAAGATGCAAGAAAGTCAAACTGCTCTCCGTTGAAAGCATAGATAATCTGGTCGAAAGTCCAGTCTTTTTGATTCAGGTTGTATGTAAAGTAACTGATGAAGCCCGAAACAACGGAACAGGCAAGTCCTGCAATGATAGAAGCAGTCAAAATATAGAGGAAAGTAAGGTTCACGCCTTTTTTCAGATTTTCCTTCTTGCGGACAAAAAGCCATGTCACGACGATTATTGTAAGGGCAGAAATCGTGTAAAGATACACATAGTCGGTCTGTCCGTACAGAACGAAAAGTTTTGCGCAAATCAGGCTGATAAAAATCACATATTCAAAAAATGCAGCCACCGAACCGAAAGTGAAAAGAGCGGCAATCATAAAAATCGTGTCAAAGAAAAGCGGTGCTGTCAGAATGTCCTGAAAAAATGTGGCGGTACAAAAATCAAGGATGCTGAAAACGAGAATTGTTAGGATGCGTGATGTGATTTTTTCTGTCGGTCTTTGCATACTATACCATAGGATTTTTGAATATTCTATTGTAAAAAAGTCCGCCTGAAAAATCAGACGGACTTTAGCTCAAAATCTGATAAGTTGCAGATTATTTAGTTTTTGTGAAAGTGCTGCCAACTGCCTGGAATGTGCCGTTTGTAACCACGAGCTCATTATCTTCTACTTCTTCAACCCAACCTGTATTAAGCGTATTCGACGAATGCGTCTGATGCTGGTGGATTGTGCCGTTATCAAAAGTACCGGTGAGTGTGTAAGTTCCTTTTCCTTTGTTTGTGGAGTAAGAACCTGTTGTCCATGTCATCAGGTAAGTGCCGTCTGCATTGTAATCAAGTTTTATAGTTCCGCCAAATCCAGCTCCAGTAAAGGTTGCGGTTCCTGTGGTTGTTGTCTGTCCGCTGTTGCTGGATGAGCTTGAACTGCTATCAGAGCCACCGCTGCACCCAACAAAGGACAACGCCAAAAATCCCGCCGCAAGCAAAGCCATAAACTTTTTCATAAAAAACTCCTAAAACTTTATTTTAGAAGTATTTTAATCATCGATAAAATAAAAAGAAAGTGAGTTTTACGCACCAATTTGCAAAACCATCAGCAGGTTCTTACGCCATTACACCTTCACGGCGGTCTGATTCGTCCTCAACATAAAGAACATCGTTCTCCTTGTATTTTTTGAGCAGAAAATGAGTCTTTGTGGAACGAACGCCATTGAGCGTAGAAAGTTTGCTTGAAACAAACCCAGCGACTTCTTTGAGGCTGTCGCCCTCAATCACAACTTTCAGGTCATATCCGCCGCTCATCAAGTAAAGGGATTTTACCTGCGGGAATCGATAAATTCGCTCCGCAAGCGCGTCAAAACCGTGCTCGCGCTCAGGCTGGCACTGAATCTCAATTTCTGCCAGAACTTTGTCTTTAACAGAGTCATCTTTCTCTGGGTTGATGATTGCGGCGTATTTCAGGATAACGCCTTCGTCCTCAAGGGATTTTATGATTGATTTTACTTCGTCCGGTGTTTTTTTTGTCATAGCGGAGATGTCTTCCACAGAAAGGCGTGCGTTTTCGCGCAGCAAATCAAGAATTTCTTCTTTTTCGTTCATGTTCATACCTCATTTTTTATTCTAACGAATTTGGAGATTGTTTTAAATAAACTCAGTATGTTCGTGGCGAAAAAGTTGACAACTGTAGCTCTGATGTTTAGAATCAAAATTCGGAGAAAATATGCCAGAATCAGTAGCCAAAGTTTACAATTCACTTACTCCGGAAGCACAGAAGGAAGCTCTTGATTTTATGATGTTTCTTTTGCAAAAACAGGAAAAAGCCTCATCATGCCATGCTGAAGCTGCCGTTCAGGAGCAAATTCCGTCTTGTTCAGAACTTTCTCCTGGAACAGGACTTTCATGGGAAGACATAGACCAGCTTAGGTAAGAAATTCCAGCCTGAACATTTTCATCTTCTACCAAAAGTATAAAAACATCACAGTTCTAATACTCATATTCAATTTTATGGTATACTTTTTCTATGAGCGAAAAACGAAACCTTCCGATTGGAATACAGTCATTTGAGGAAATCAGACGCAAAGGTTGTGTCTATGTCGATAAGACCCAGTATGTCCGTCCTCTTTTGAGCATAGGAAAGCCTTATTTCCT
>JAFSJW010000015.1 GCA_017449265.1 Treponema sp. | reverse complement strand
TTTCATTTGCCCCGTTGAGGTCGCTCTCAAATTCATCGGCGGCAAATACAAACCCATTATTATCTGGCATCTCTTCCACAATACTCTGCGATTCAATCAGCTCTCAAAATTGATTCCCAAGGCTACCCAAAAAGTTCTGACACAGCAACTTAGGGAATTGGAGCGCGACGGCATCATTCACCGCGAAGTTTTTCCCGTCGTTCCTCCAAAAACCGAGTATTCCATTACCGAGTTCGGCAAATCCCTCTTCCCCATTATCTCCGCTATGGCTGACTTCGGTAAAATTTTCCTTCGCGAGAAAGGTTGATTTCTTATGGCTAACGTCGGTAAAGATTTAGCTCTCATCAGTGCCGGCTCTCCACAAAATTTTAACGCCATGACTATCATGTATGGCGCAGTCGGTATGATTTGGAGTAAAAATGCCTATTTCTCTTTCATTAAGCCCGAACGCTACACTTTCGACTTCATTCAAGCTAACGATTTCTTCACTGTTTCTTATTTCCCCAAAGAATTCAACAAGATACACAAAATATTCGGCTTTAAGTCCGGCAGAGATATGGATAAAATCGCCGCGACCGGTATAACTCCCGAATTCCTCGACAACGCTATCACTTTCAAAGAGGCTAATGAATTTTTCCTCTGCAAAAAGATTTACTTCAAGCAGATGGATAAGAATTTTGAGCCTGCAGACGTTGTAGCAAAATATTCCGACCCAAAAGATATAATCTTCGGCGAATCGCACTACGCTCTTATCGGCGAAATTGAACAACACGTCATCAGATAATCTCCGCAAAAAATTGCCTCCGACACGTCGGGGGCTTTTTTCGTTTTGCCGCCGAAATCCGTTACACTTTTTAATGCTCATATCTCGGACTTTCTTTTTCTTCTCTCAACGGTTCAAAATAATCATACGCCGCATGATACCTAAAGAAACACTCATACGCTCCGCCATTCCTATTCTTCAGGCACGAAAATTTTATCCGTCGTAATTTTTCGCGGCTCATCTTGATTACTTCGTCTTTATCGAGCTTACCTTCCGAGTCCACACCGTAATTTTCCAAGCCCCAGATTACGTCCGCCGAATATTCTATCGCTCCGCTCTCCTTGAACGACGAAAAGCTAACCTTCTGGTAATAATTTTCCCGATTGAACGCACTGATTACCAACAGCGTCGTATTCGTCGCTCTCTGAAAATCTTTCAGCCTCAACATTACTTCATCTATTTTTTCCTTCGGCGATGACGCTTTACTTCCCTTGCTTGGAATTATCTGCAAATAGTCCAAACAAATGACGGGGGATCTGTCCACATCTGCTACCAACGGCTTTAAGCCTTCGATTAGCTCCGTCACGCTTGTGTTCGACAGCTCCGCTACTTTCAAATTCGTTGCTGACTGAGCAAATTGAGCCGCTTGTTCTTGCAGTTCCGAACTGCCGCGCAGTGCTCCTCGTCTGATATTCGCACTCGTCAAATTTAACCGCTCGCTCATTTGAGGACTTTTCTTGTAAAGCTCCCGTACTACCGACTTCGTGAACAATTCTGCCTTACTCATCTCAAACGAACAATATATGCACGGCTCCCCTTTTTCTGCCAGCTGATTCAACAGCTGCCATGCGAACGTTGTCTTCCCGCTTGCCGGTAACGCTCCCAGCGCGTACACGCCAGGCATAAACACCTGCGCCGCATCTATGTTATCAAACCCAGTCTTGCGTTCCGAGTATTTTGCCGTAAGCTCTATGTCTCGAAAAAATTCTCCGCTAAAGTAGTCCGTAAACGAAAAGATTTCTATCCCGCTTTTATTTTCCTCCCGCCTAGTTTCTGCCAATTTCTGTCGCCTCGCTTGAATTGCCGCTTCCTGCGCCCTCAGAGCCCCGTCAAGGCGTTCAATCGCTTCCAATAGGGTTCTAGTTAGGGTCGCCTCATTTTTCTGCAGTAAATCGTTCGCGTCTACTTTCGGATAACTGC
>JAFSJW010000014.1 GCA_017449265.1 Treponema sp. | reverse complement strand
GTCTCGCCGAATATTACTATCAGCAAGATAAACTTTTTGATGCAGAGCTTCTCTTGAACACAACCATAAAAGAATTCGACAAGCCCCGCCAGCAGCGGCTTTTATTCGCTGCCCTTTATTTGCAGTCAAAGATTCTTATGGCAAACGGAAATGTGGCAAATTCGCAAAGTTATATAAAAAACATACGGAAATTTATCAAAAAAGAAGGCGAGCTAGAATTCTCCTGCAACATTGATGCTGCCGAAGTCATGTTCGCGCTCTATGAGGGCAGACATAGCGATGTGTCACGCTGGCTCAAAACAAACGCCCCTGATGAATTCGCCGATTTTAATATGCTTGACCTTTACCGCTACATGGTAAAAATGCGCTGCTATATTTTCATGGGAACTTACAGCGCAGTCATAGCACTTGCAGAAAGGCTCCGCCCTCTGCTTGAAGCCGGAAGAAGGTACATGGACTTGTGCGAGCTTGATATTCTTCTTGCGGTCACTTTTTACAAGGCAAAAAAAATGGACCTTGCTTTTGAAACTCTGGAACGAGTGTTAAAAACAGTAAAACGCCGGAAATATTACCGCATGATTATCGATGAAGGAAAAATCATTATCGATTTGCTGTTCGATTATATTCAAAAATACGGTAAAACGCCTTTTTTGGAAAAAATTATCAAAAGAACGCGAAGCATGAAAATCAATTATCCGCTTTATCTGGAAAATATATATGTGAACAAAGATAAATTCTCACAGACGGAAATTGATATTCTGAAACTTCTGGAGCAAGGTCTGCCAAAAGAAGAAATTGCAAAGTACTTTTTCCTGAGCATAAATACTATAAAATGGTACGCAAAAGATATTTATGCAAAACTCGGGGCAAATTCCGTAACTCAGGCAATATTTAAAGCCCGGGCATTAGGAATAATTTAGAAATACAGATTTAGGCAAAAAAAGCACTGTCGTAAAAGACAGTGCCTTAATTTGCGTCCTATTTGCTCATCGCCTTTACGAACGCCACCTCTCCACAAAGGAAGAAGCGGGTTAATTTTGAGAAGAATAATTTTTTGATTTACATTTTAAAATCTTATAATTGTTTCAAGTAGTTTCTAAATTCTTTTTTCCCGCCAATAGATTTAATAAGTTTGTCTGAATAATATTTGCTTGCATATCTTAATTCTAGGAATTTTCCAGAATCACTGGCAATACAAAGGTTCCCGTCTGAATTTTGTGACCAATACTGATTCATACTTGGACTTCTTATAGGACCAGCGAGTAGTTTAAATCCATTATTATCAATCATTTTCCCAAAAATATTTCTTGTTTTTTCTGAATTATCACTTCTATATGCCAAAACAAGCATCACTAATATATTCTCTTGATTAAAGCCCAAACCTAGAAAATCAGTCTTAATGCCATTAATTATATCATTTCCATCGGACACAGTAAAATAAGCAATTTCAAGCTTTTCACCTCCATCAGATTTTTGTTCCAATTGCTTATATTCCCAACCCAAAGTTTTTATAGAGTCAATGCTTTTGTGTCTATCCATTCCATAATAAATTTCAGAAAAACCTGTTACAGGAAGTGATTCTGAAATGAATGTAGAACTTTCATCATTATCACTAAGAGCAACCACTATAGCCAAGCTTAACCAAATTGCAATAATGATAAGTAGAACTTTTAACCAACTTCGTTTCTTTTTTTGTTTATTTTTTGCAGATATTTGAATATCTTTTTCTGTTATTTGCATAATTATTTCCTTAGCGCAAGGGAAGCCCGTCTGCATCTGTGAAATTATTCGTGAAAATGAGGGTAAATAAATCACATAATCCCCAAATTACACCAAGAAACCCAGCGGATAAAAACGACAGCAAAAGCATCAGGCCGCCGCTTTTTGTTTTGCCGACATAAAATCTGTGTAGCCCAAATGCACCGAATGCTAGAATGCAAAGAAAAATTGCTGTCGATTTCTTCTTCGAAGATTTCAGAGACTTTTCTTCATTTGAAATAACCATTTTTTCCTCCAGTTTTATTGATTTGTTGGTAATTCAATTTGTTTTGCAAGTGGAATTGCTTTTTCGAGGAAATCGCAAACTAATTCTGTTCCGAACTCTGTAAGCATTGAAGTGCTGACTTTAATATCGTTAATTGTGATAAAAGAATTTGCTTCCTTTGGATTGGGAATTATGGAAACTATAGACGATAAATCTATTTCAACAGGATCTTCAAAGCTGTTGTGTATATAAAGTTTTTTATTTGTCAGAAGAAATCCGGCTTTCCCATTTCCGAATAGTGTATCGTCATACACTACAAGGATTTCTTCACCGATGCAATTTTTTGCATATGTATTTACTGCAACCAATGTTTTCTTTTGATTGCTATCGGCCAGTGCAAATTTTTTTAAAAAACCGTCATCTGAGACTTTTTGAATTGTTTCATTATAAAGTTTCTCAATTTCTCCTTTTGGGTTTTCAGAATGGACTGAAATTCTGACTGGTTCTGCTGGTTCTTCATATATTAAAGTTGGATTTGCCTCTTCAAATTCTTTTATAGATTGTTCTGATGTTAATTCTTCAAAAAGGTCTGCAATATCATCGGTATCTTGGTTAAGATTACTTCCTAATAATCCATAACAGTTTGCAAGTTCTGTACGGGATAACATAAAAAACTTTTTAATTCAAAGAAAGATTGTATGCATGAACAGGAAGTGCCATGTTTTCGTTGAATAAATTCGTATATAGAAGCATAACAACGGAATAAATTATACATGTTTGCGTTCTATCAGAATCGATTGAGTCAATGTCGGAAAAAAATCGTTTTAGACTTTTTAACTTCATTTCGTCATAAGCAGTATCAATTTGTTCCTCTATAGAAAAAAGTGAAATATTTTCGCTATAAAATGCGGAAAGAACTGTAGCGATTGCTTTTTTCCACTGTCTGTCTAAAGTACAGTTGAAACCAACCAAAAAGACGATTGCCTTTAGCAAATCGTTTCTGTTTCGGGCTTCTTTTTCTGCTTGTTCCATTGCCGCAGTTTCTGCAGCGTTCTTCTCGACTGCATTTGAAACGGCATTCATTGCACTGTTAGCAAGGCTCCAGCCAATATTTGCCTTGAATGCGTCAAATCCTATTCCCACTTTCTTCTCCATCTATTACATAACTTATAATTATGTATTTTCTTGAATTTACATATTTTATATTTAATTGTCAATAACTAAGAGATATATAAAATTAAGTAAAACTATATCTTGTAATTAGGTGAGATAAATTGAACAATCTGCAAATGTGTTTGTCTCAAAACATGAAAATACACAGAAAGAAAGAAGGTCTTTCGCAAGCCGCCCTTGCAGAGAGAGCAGGAACTGCGCCAAATTACATTGCTTTAATTGAAGTTGGTAAAAACTTCCCGTCACTGCAAATGTTGGAAAAATCGCAGGTGCATTGAATGTTGATCCGTTGGATTTGTTTGATAAAAACTGTTTTTCGCTTGTAGATATTGATAACTTGCAGGAAAAGTTAATTTCTTCTCTAGTACAAGTTGTAAAAGAAAGTTTTAGTGAATGTGAGGTCAAATCAATTAAATAAAAAAAGCCGCCTCTCCCCACAAAGGAAGAAACGGCTTTTACAATCATTATCGTCGATTTGCCGGGCTTTACGCTAACTCAAGTGAACCTTTCCTTAACTTTTCAAGAGTTTCATTTATAGTAACACGATATGATAGACCATTCTCTTCGAGCCAAAGTAAATTTTCTTTGTCAAAAAGATTATAAATCATTTGGAAGGCTTTTCTCAGATTTCGCGGATAAAACTCTTTTGACTGCTCATTTGTTACTTCAGGAATGTCCGATAAATCAATCGGCCGGCTCTGTAATTCAGCTATTCTTTCTGGACTCATAATATAATTTCCTTTCTGATTCTGTGGCAAAACGAGCAGAGATTATTCGTGTTCGTTTTCGTTCTGTGTATGCGGTCATCACAATGACTGCCCCGTTTGATTCTCCAAGTCCGATGTATCTTTCTTCTTCCAACTAGGAATGTTCTATATCATATCGTTCTATGAAAAAAGGATCATCGAACACATCTAGTATTTCAGAAAATGAAAAACCATGTTTAATTTTATTGGTTTCATCTTTTTCTGAATCCCATTCAAAATTGCCGTTTATAACAGTCATCCAGATAATTATAGCACTAGTTTTGAGTTTAGCCAAATTTTTCATAAAAAAAGCACTGCCCTAAACGACAGTGCTTCAATTTACATTTTATTTGCTCAAAAGTTTATTCATCGCCTTTACAAAAGCCATCGGGTCCTTAAGCTCGGCTCCGCTCACAAGCAATGCCTGGTCGAACAGAACTTCGGAAACATCCGCGATATAGCTTTCGTCTGTGCAAGATTCCAGCGTTTTGACAATCGCGTGGTCGCCGTTGATTTCAAGAATCGGCTTTACTTCGCCAAGACCAGCCTGTCCCATTGCGCGCATCATGCGCTCCATCTGGATTCCAGGATCATTCTCGTCAACGACCACACAGCTCGGGCTGTCAGAAAGACGCTTTGAAAGAACGACATCTTTTACTCGTTCCCCAAGAGCCTTCTTGATTTTTTCCTGAACCGGCTTGAAAGCCTCCTCCTTCTTTTTTGCCTCATCTTTGTCAACGCCAAGCTCCTCATCGCTTCCGGCGCGGTTTACGGCCTTAAGGTCGAAGTCCTTGTATTTCATCAGGCTCGGAATAACGATGTCGTCAATTTCGTCTGCCATAATCAGGACTTCAAATCCCTTCTTTTTGTATGCTTCGAGGAGTGGTGAAGCGCGGAGATTCTTTTCGTCAGTTCCTGTAATATAGTAGATTGCTTTCTGCTCAGGCTTCATACGCTGAACATAATCCGCAAAGCTCGTCCACTTTCCGTCACCGTTTCCGCTGTCGTCCGTTGATTTGAAGCGAACGATTTCCGCGATTTCTTCCCTGTTCGCATAATCTGAGTAAAGACCTTCTTTCATCGGGCGGTTGAAGTTCTTGACGAACTTATTCCACTTTTCGATTGAAGCCTTTTCCTCATCGCTCGGTTTCTCGCTTTTGCGCGCTTTGTCAGCTTTCTCGCCCATTGACTTGAACTCAGAAAGGAGCTTCTTAACGCTTGACTTCTTGATGTTCTCAAGGATTCTGTTCTGCTGCAGAATCTCACGGCTCACATTGAGCGGCAAATCCTCGGAATCAATTATACCGCGCACGAACCTGAGGTACGCCGGGAGAAGCTCGCGGTCATCGTCAGTAATAAAAACGCGCTTTACATAGAGTTTTACGCCGCTCTGGTAGTCAGCCTGATACATATCGAACGGAGCCTGCTGCGGAACATAGAAAAGAGTCGTGTACTCCTGCGTACCTTCCGCATGCGTGTGAACATAGTGAAGCGGCTCGGTGGAGTCGTGGGAAATAGTCTTGTAGAAATTATCGTAATCCTCTTTCTTAAGTTCCGACTTTGCGCGCTTCCAGAGAGCAGAAGCAGAGTTTACCTGGTCAACTTTGTTCTCGCTTCCAGTAATGTTTCCTTTGTCATCGTACTGGTTCTGAGTGTAATGGAGGAAAATCGGGAATGCGATATGGTCTGAGTAACGCTTGATAAGCTCCTCAATCTTCCACCTTGATGCATATTCTTTGGAATCATCGTTCAGAATCATCTCGATTGCAGAACCGTGCGTTTCGGCGTTGTCAAACCCGTATTTTTTTGCATCGGCAGAATCAGAAGCGATTTCTTCTATTGTATATGAATTCGTACCATCGCTTGACCACTTGTAGATTTTGCTCTCGCCAGCCTTGCGCGTGAATACATTGATTTTCTTTGCCGCCATGAACGCCGAATAGAATCCGACACCGAACTGACCGATAAGATTCGATTCACCCGCACTCTTGTCCTGGGCGATTTTCTCAATGAAAGCCTTTGTTCCTGAGCGAGCGATTGTTCCGAGGTTCGCGTTCAAGTCCTCCTCGTTCATACCGATTCCAGAGTCCTGAACCGTGAGCGTTTTGTTCGGGTCATCAAAAGTTATGTCAATTCTTGGATCTACTTTTACCGATTTGTAGTTTTCGTCGGAAACAGTAAGATAATTCAATTTGTCCAGCGCGTCAGATGCGTTTGAAACAATCTCGCGGAGGAAAATATCCTTGTTTGAATACATTGAATGAATAATAAGTTTTAGAAGCTGGTTCACTTCCGTCTGAAACTGATATTGTGCCATTGCTTTGACTCCTATATCAATTAACATAACGAAAAATTCATCGAATCGGCAAGAAAAAAGTGCCGATAATAACATGAGGATTTTTTCAATAAGCTATATGCCTACAAATTCATTTGACAAACTTGTTTCAAATCTCAGTGCCGAAGAGCGTGAAAATATTCTGGAGCGGATGAGAGCCGCTTCCACGAATGAAGAAATCAATATGCTTTCGCCGGCGGAAACCATAACTGAAAACGATATTTCAATACCAGAGAAAATCAGAAGCGAATCAATGTTCTTCAAGATTATGCTCTGGTTAAAATCTGTCTTTACGAATTCCACTGCGGATGTGCTTTACAATGAAATAAAACTTGCCGCAATATCAAGGAATGTTGAGAGAAATTTCCCCGGACTTATAGATTCAAAGAGGGGGCTTCTCCTGAACACATTCTATGACAGGCTGAACGAGCTGAAAACTGCCGCGGATTTTATCCGCCCATACATCGTTTCAATGGAGCACGATGAGGGAAACTTCCTTATATTTCTGGGAGGACTCATAATTCCGGAAGTAACTTCAAGAATGGATACTGAGGCGGACCCATACATAAATCCAGTTTCAGGCCAAATCAGAAACGAGCTGAAAGTAGAGCTTGTGCGAAACATGGAGGACATATTCCAGAGCATTTCGCGCGAAGACAAGAACAAAATGTACGAGGCGGTAAAATCTATCGAATGGCTGAAACAATTCGTAAAGCTGCCTCTTAACAGATTCATCTCGCTTTTCTCAAATTCAATTGAAAAAGTCTACACATGTCCGTTCAGCCAGCTTGAGAATGAAATCGGGCTTTTCGCAAAAACGCTCTCGCGCCAGATTTTCATAACGGACACCGTTCTTGAAGCAATTTATCTTTTCTCCATGAAAGGAATTCGGAGCAACAAAAATTCAGAAGCAGAAGCCGCAAAAGCCGTTGAGTTTATGAACAAAGCCAAAGAGAATCTGCTGGCTCCCAAGCTCTTCATGTCCAGCGTTCCGATTTATTCAATCGGTAACATCGTATACACGGACATCTGCTGGAAGCCGGAAGATTTTTCGGGCGGTGAAGATTGGTTCGTAAAATTCAAAACGAGCTGGAAAAAAATCTTTGAGCAGAAGTGGAAAACATGGATTCAAGAGTGTAAGAAAGAATCGCTCAGGGAGATTCTGAAAACACATTTTTCGCTGGAGCTTTTTCCTATCCTTCCGTTCCGTCCGTGGTCAGGCATTTTGGGCATTACATTCAAGTACGAATACACGGCGGGATTTTTGAGCTGGTACTTTAAGGAAAAATTCTCAACATACGAGCTGAACTTGAAGACGCTCATGGTTGAAGGAAAGTTCCACAAAAAAGAAAACCTTGTTTCGTTCACGGAAGCCTACAACGAATTTATCCAGATTTCAGTTAATCTTGCCGATTTGAACAGAAAATTGCAGAATTCGGGCGAATACGGAAGCGTATTTATGAAATTCCAAGACGGTCAGATGAAATCTTTGCAAGGGCAGGAAAAAATCGAATCGCTCATGCTAAAAATCGAATCGGATATTTCCACAGCCATTCGTATGTTCGGAGAATCGTGCAGGCTGATGAATCTTGTCCTTAACGGTGTTCTGGGAATAGAGCGCAACAAGAATTATGACACAATATCAAATTTCAGCTCTATTCAGGGACGCGACAATGCGAAATTTATGGCACAAATCTCGGAGACAAACAGTTCTATTGCCGAAGCTCTAAAATTAATCGCGGAGCTTGAGGTTGTAGACACAAACGATTCTATGAAGCTTTCCCTTGAAAACGAAGCATAATCTGGAAGGAAAATTTTATGGCAAATGAGATTTCCGTTCTGAGTTTCGTTCGTGGTCGGCCCGAAGATGCGGAGTATGTTCTGCTTCCTTTTTTCTTTGAATCAAAGCCTCTTTCCGATGCGCAAGCTCCAAAATGGGGAATGACGATTCTAAAAGCTGGTTCAATGCGATTCCGCTGGAACGAGCAAAATAAGAATCGTTCCAAGATTTCTGAATTTTTTCCGCAAAAAGAACAAGTTCCAATAGAGCTGATTCACTCAAAGTCCGTTGTCCTTGCAGAAAAGGCATCTGACACTGAAGGAATTCAGGCGGACGGAATCGTCACGCGCAACAAGAATCTGCTACCGACAGTGACTGTAGCAGATTGTATGCCGATTTTTCTTTTTGACACTGTTTCCCAGGCTATCGGAGTTTTTCACTCTGGCTGGAAAGGAACTGGAATCGTAGCGGAAGGCATAAGCCTTATGCAAAAAGAATTCGGCTCAAACCCACAGGACATCGCGGCGGCAATCGGTCCGCACATAGGCGACTGCTGCTACTTCGTTGACAAAGAGCGCGCCGAATACTTTGCGGCAACATTCGGAAAAAAAAGCGTTGTTATCAACAATGAAAAAAATGCACTTTCTCTTACGGAAGCAAATCTCTTCGTCTTGAAAAATGCTGGTATAAAAGAAGAAAATATCACAATCGCAACGGACTGTACTTGCTGCACAAAGCTCCAGAACGGAAAAAACGCTTTCGGCTCGTTCAGGCGGGAGGCGGCGTTCCTTTCAGGCAATTTGGACAACGAAGCCAGAAACCGCAAAATGACTGTACAGGCTGCGTTTTGCGGGTATACATCTTAGGGCGCACTCACTTTCAGGCTCATCAAATTCATTAGAGCTGTTCAGAAACATATTGTTTCCGAACAGCTCTATTAGCCGCCACGCTCTAATGCCAGCCGTGCTTGCCATAGTGACAAATCTTTTTTTCTGTGATAATCTGTCGAAATATTTTTAGGGCAATTTGCTCGCATCTTATTTTCAGGATTCCTTCTTATGGAAAACAACAGGAAATACGAACGATTTGAGGACTTTGGAAGGGTTGAGTGTTTTGGAATATGCCCTTTCCCCGGAACTTTAAATGATATAAGCCAGAGTGGAATGAAAGTCACTTTCCATTCTTTTGTTTCAATTGAAATGAACGATGAATACAGAATTACCGTGCGGCTTCCAAAATGCCAGTACCGTGCACTAGAGCTTGTCGTAACTCCGGTCTGGCTTTTTGAACGCGGCGGAAAATATCAGATTGGCTTTTCAATACTCCATTCCTCAGGAGCAGTGTATCTGGCAGATTATCTAAGAAATCTCCAGCATGAAAAAGAATCCGAGCTTGAGGATACGGAGATATTCGCATAGAAGAATGAATCAAGAAAATCTTCCGGGAACAGCTTTTCTTGCTTTTCCAGAAATGAAAAACATTCTCGTTTCGGAGCTTTCTGAACGCTTCTCCTACGGCTCAATAAAACGCGCCGCCACTATTGAAGGAACATCATTCGTAAGTTCTGCCAAGCCATCGTGGTACGGAGACCTTCTTTACTGCCCCGATTTTGTCCCAAAAACTGATAAAAACGGAAATCCAATCCTGCCATACTGGGCCAGAACTTGTATGCTGGCTCCAAAACTCTTTTCTTTCGATTCAATATCTGAGGCAGCAAAACTTTTAAGCGCAATACAACGAAACTGGGCACCGTACCAATACCAGCTTTTCCGGCGAGCAAGCCTCATTCAGGACAAGCTACCGCACATACAGCTAAAACCGCGCGTTTTTCCGTGCAATATTCCAAATACACCTATGGGTCTTTACACTCTTACGGGCGAAAAAACAATGATTGCAAGCGAAAAAACGAACTCACCGTTTGCGGCAGGAAAAATCGAGTTCATCGAAGACCACGAGAATCCTCCGAGCAGGGCCTACCTAAAAATTCAGGAAAGCCTTACGATGTTCAAAACATTTTTCGCTCTGGAACTTCCCAAGCCAGGCGACAAATGTTTTGAGGCCGGAGCATGTCCTGGCGGCTGGACTTATGTGCTTCGGCTTCTTGGAGCGGATGTTTTCGCCGTAGACAGAGCCGAACTTGCTCCCAAACTTATGTCCGACGAGCATGTAAAATTCCTTGCCCACGATGCGTTCACGCTAAAACCCGAGTATGTCGAAAGCGAATTCGGCAAAATCGACTGGCTTTTCTCGGATGTAATCTGCTATCCTGAAAGGCTTTACGAATGGATAATGATGTGGCTCGAATCAAAAAAAGCCCGGAACATAATATGCACAATAAAAATGCAAGGCGAAACTGACTGGAATCTTATTGAAAAATTCAGCCTGATTGAAAATTCAAAAATCGTGCATTTGAACTACAACAAGCACGAGCTGACTATTCTTATCCACAACGACTTTGCCGTATGATTAAACGCTCAGGCTACGCCGACCTCCCCCTTCACACAGGAATTGTTCCTCGCTGGCTCGCAGACCGAATGATGCTTTTGGGAACAGAAATAGTTGAATCGATACTACTGAACTACGGGAAAAAAGAAGTACTTGCCCGCCTGTCTGACCCGCTGTGGTTTCAGAGCTTCGGGGCAGTTCTGGGCATGGACTGGCATTCCAGCGGAATCACGACGAGCGTTATGTACGCCCTAAAACGCGGTCTTAACCCGCGGGCAAAAGAACTGGGGCTGTATGTTTGCGGCGGGCGCGGAAAATATTCCAGAAAAACCCCGGACGAGCTTCTTGCCCTTTCGGACGCAAGCGGACTTGACGGAAACCGGCTCGTAAACGCGAGCAAACTTTGCGCCAAAGTTGACGGAAGCGCAGTTCAGGACGGATTTCAGCTTTATATGCACAATTTTGTTCTTTCCAGCGAAGGCGACTGGGTAATCGTTCAGCAAGGCATGAATACGAGCGAACGAACCGCCAGACGATACCACTGGTCAAGCGAAAACTTGCGCTCGTTCGTTGAAGCTCCGCATACAGCCGTCACTGGCGAAAATCAGGGAAAAATCCTGAACCTTACTGATTCAGATGCAGCCACAACACGAAGCTCTATCCTTACGCTCAGTCACGAAAATCCTGACCAAATGATACGAGAGATTGCAAAAATCTCCGGGCAAGATTACCACAAGCAACTTGAATTTGATTTCGATTCCGATATTGGCGAAAGCAAAGAAGTTTCTCAAGCCGAAGCAAATTCTTTTGAAGAAATCCAGATACGGAACGACAGAAACTGCATAATGCCGCATCACCACGATGTCCGCGCTCAGGATGTTAATCTGAACAGGCTCGGTTCTGTTCTTGCTACTGCATACGAAAGAAACAACTCGGACTTTGAGTCGCTTCTTCTTACGCCGGGGCTTGGTCCGCGCACGCTCCAGAGTCTTACGCTCGTAAGCGAAGTAATCTACGGAACACCCTCCCGATTCAACGACCCGGCAAGATTCAGCTTTGCACACGGCGGAAAGGACGGGCATCCGTTCCCAGTTCCATGCAGAATCTACGATGAGTCAATCCGAGTGCTCGGAGACTCAATCGAAAAGTCCAAGCTTGGCTACAATGACAAGTCGGAGTGCATACGGCGGCTTCACCAAACCCAAATTCAGATTGAGTCAAAATGCGAGCCGCTGGCGGACTTTGATGCTACAATCGCGCGTGAAAAAGCACATTCCGCAGAATGGGGCGGAAGAACTTGCATGGACTAATCTTCCGAATACTGAAAGCGGCGGATGTGGTTCAGCATATCAACAGGCAGCGCACCAGCTGCAAAGTCAAAACCACACCGCGTTCATTTTACAGCTTGAATCCGCTGATTTCGTTGAGGATTGAAGCCATATTATTTTTGTTCTGCTGAGAATCAGCATTCACGCTTTCAACAGATGTCAAAATAATGTCCGTACCGCTTGCCATATCAGAAACCGATGATGAGATACGCGCCGTTGTCTGTCCGAGCATATCCATTTCGTCAACGATTTGCGTTCCGCTCGCAAGCATTTGCTGAGAGCTTTGCTTTACCACATTCGTTGATTCATCGATGTTCCGCATTGCTTCAAGAACTTGCGTACTTCCTGCAGCTTGTTCTTTCATCGCGCTCATAACAACTTCTTCCTGGGTTTTGACCACATGAGTCATATCAAGAATCTTTATGAACTGAGACTGAACTTGCTTTGTGCTTTCAGAAACGCCTTTGATTATTTCGTCCAGCCCTTCAAGGCTCGAAGCGATATTTTTTCCCTGAACATTACTTTGTTCAGCAAGTTTTCTGATTTCATCCGCTACGACGGCGAATCCTTTTCCCGTGTCCCCGGCATGAGCAGCCTCGATTGCCGCATTCATAGCAAGAAGGTTGGTCTGTTCCGCTATGTTCTGAATGACAGAAGATGCCTCCTGTAAGCCGCTTGATTCGGCAAGGATTCTTTCTGAAAGCGTAACAGATTCTTCGACGCGCTTCTGTCCCTCCTCAGAAGATTTTTCCAGCTCGGAAACGGAAACGCTGTTTTTCTCCAGAACGCCGGTTACGCTCTGAATGTTTGCAACCATCTGACGGACAGCGGCAGAACTTTCAGCTACGCCTGCGGACTGGTTCTCAATATTGTCGTTAAGACGGCGGATATTTGAAAGGATTTCCCTTGTTGCGGAATTTGCCTCCTCAACTCCCGCCGCCTGATTGCTCATCTCATTCTTCACCGTGCTGATGTTCTCAACGATATGTCTTACGCCAGCCGATGTTTCGGACATATTCTGATTAAGCTCCGCCGCAACATCTGATGTTTCATCGACAGTTGTACGGACTGCTTTCAGAAGATTTCTCGTTATCACATAAGATTCATTTAAGTTGTTCACCAAAAGCCCGAACTCATCACGGCTTTCAACAGGAATCGGTGAGGCAGTATAATTTTTCTTAGCCAGGTTTTCTCCAAATTCCGCAATTTTGCTAAGCCGTTTCAGGAATCCTCGGAACAGGAAAACAAAGTCAACGACACTCATCACGATTACAAGCACAACCTGCGGCCAAAGTCTTTGCAAAAGCACATCGGAAAAAGTTCCGTGGTTATTATCACCAAAGTACATGAGCGGTCCCGCAATGCCAGCAACGGCGGCAATGCTCGTCAAAGCCGCAACGAGCGAGTCGCGCGTTACAAGCCCGAAAGAAAAATCTTTTTTTCGGAACGGCAAGAATGAAATCCACCGCTCAAAATTTTCTATCCAGTGGATATAGACAAAAACTGCGAGCAAAAAAGTACTGCTTATATTGACCATGAGAAACGGAATGAACGGAAAATCTATTCCGCGGCTTTTTGCCACATTTCCCATGATTACGGGAATTAATATTCCTCCAGAAAGAGTGACTACTATGACGAGCGAGCCGAAATTTCCCTGTTTTTTGTTACATTCATCACAGGACTTTTCAGAACCATCGTATGAAACCATCTTTGCGTATACATTTTTAGATGACCACACAGCCCAGAAAATCAAAGCAGCCCAATAAATAAGCATAGGCCAAGAAAATGTCAGTGAAAGAAGCCGTGCAAACGCAGCTCCAGTTTCTTCACTGTCCAAACCAGTCATACCTGTAAAACCAGAATATAAGACAGAATAGATAATTCCGCAAAAATAAATAGCCGTACTCAGAAAATACAGTTTTGCAGGAATTACACGAGTCGGTTCATTTTCAGTCATAATATCTCCGTTATTCAGAATATTATCAAATTTCAGAAATATAATAAATATTAAGAATACACCCGTTTTTTTTAATCGGCAAAGCTAACGCGATTTTTTTGTGAGTTCCCCTTTGCTTACAATTATGTAATAAGATGTGTTATACTGACGGCAGGTGCCCGCGAACTGAATTTTCCGAGCAATTCTACTAAAAACAGTTTCAAAAAAAGCTACCTTTTCCAGAGGTCAAAATGAATATCAAGAATGTAGTCGCAACAAACAAGCCAGATGACGATTTCATCAAATGGAATCCCAAATACAAAATCGGTATTCCGGTGATTGATGCCCAGCACGAGCATTTGGTCAATCTGTGCAACGATTTTTACCAGAGCCTTCTCAGAAATAACGATGCGGAAAATTATCAGTCGCTGGTCAAAAAAACGCTTGAAACATGCCTGAACTATGCGGCAACCCATTTTAAGGAAGAAGAGCGTCTTATGATTGCTTCAAAATTCGACGGATACAAAATGCACAAGGCAAGCCACGAATCATTCACAGAAAAATGCAAAACGACTTACGCCAATTTTGAACGCTTGCCTGTTTCTGAGGCAATAAAATTTG
Source organism: Treponema sp. (assembly GCA_017449265.1). GTDB lineage: Bacteria > Spirochaetota > Spirochaetia > Treponematales > Treponemataceae > Treponema_D. The sequence continues at coordinate 81,216 of JAFSJW010000014.1, read as the reverse complement.
CGCTCTTCTTGTACAATTGGATTCATAATCATATCGCCTACGAAGACAGACTGTATCTGCCAACGCTCGTAGAATTCCTGAAAAACAATCAGAGCCGATGAATTTTCCCGAGCTTTTTGGATTCTGGAAAGATTTGACTCATTCTCAGGCAGCTTTTCTTGAAAAATCTGCCCGCATCGAAACTTTTTCTCCAGACACGCTGATTCACCGTTCATCGGGCGACTGCAAGGGCTTGCTGTCCGTTCTTTCCGGAAGCCTTCGCGTTCACTGTGTTTCGGAGGAAGGTCGGGAAGTTACGCTTTATCGGGTTGAAGCCGGAGATGTGTGCATTCTTTCGGCTTCATGCCTTATGGACTCGCTGGTTTTTGATGTTTTGATTGAAGCCGCAGAGGAATCAAAAGTCTGCGTGCTTCCGTCAGCCGCCATTCACAAAGTTGAGGAAGAAAATCCCCTCGTAAGCCTTTACATCTATAAAAATGCCACAGAAAAATTTTCCGAAGTTCTTTGGACAATTCAGCAAGTTCTTTTTCTGAAAATTGACCAAAGGATTGAAAATTTTCTGCATGATAAATCTCTGAGACAAAAAAGCAAGATTCTTTCTATTACACATGAAGAAATTGCAAAAGAAATCGGAAGCGTGCGGGAAGTTGTCACAAAAACACTGAAATATCTTGCGGAAGAAGGCAAAGTTTCTTTGGGGCGCGGGAAGATAGAGATTCTTGGATAATAAAAGGCAAAATTCAGAACCTCGACCTAAAAGATAATTTTTTTTGTACGATTTTTATCCATTTCAAAAAGTCTTTCGTATAAATTATGAAGTTTTACAAATATTTATACGAAAGAGGTTCGATTTGAGCCGTCTTTTTTTGCATTGATAGATTAATGTGACTTTATCACATACAAATCATTTTTTATTTGGTATCTTTTTTAATGAGAGGTACTAAAATGAAATCAAAAAAATATGCGAGTGTTGATACGACTCGTTGTGTGGCATGCGGTGCTTGTGCGAATGTGTGTCCGCGTGGTGCTATTTCTGTTTTCCGCGGCTGTTATGCAAAAGTTGACATTGATGTTTGCGTGGGCTGCGGCTTGTGCGGAAAAACTTGCCCGGCAGGTTGCATTGCTCCTGTCGAACGGGAGGTGAGCGCATGAACTCATTAAAGCAAAAGCACTGGTATAATTATCTGTGGATTTGGTCAATCCTGTATTTTTCGCTTGGATTTTTCAACATTCTTTTTGCATGGCTGGGCATGATTGATTTTTTGCTTCCCCTGGGATTCGCGATTTTTGGCGGGAACAAGTGGTTCTGCAACAACTTGTGCGGACGCGGGCAACTTTTCACTGTGCTTGGAACAAAGCTCCGCCTTTCCCGAAAAAAAACTACTCCCCGAGCAATTTCTTCCAAATATTTCCGCTGGGGATTTTTGGCTTTCTTTCTGACCATGTTCGGAACTATGCTTTTTCAGACATGGCTTGTAGCGAGCGGAGCGAAAAATATCCGGCAGGTAGTAAAACTTTTCTGGACTTTTAAAGTTCCGTGGAAATGGGCATACACTCCGGGATTACTTCACGAAAGCCTTAATTGGGTTGTACAATTCAGTTACGGATTCTACAGTCTTATGCTCACATCAACGCTAATCGGGCTTATCGTGATGGCTTTGTACAAACCGCGTTCTTGGTGTACATTCTGTCCTATGGGAACAATGACGCAAGGCATCTGTAAATTGAAAAACAATGATAAATAAAATTGCCCAGCGGTCTCACAACGGCTAAAATATTTCGGAGGTACAAAAATGATGATTCAGGAAAGAGCGGATATTGCCGCAAATCTTAAAGCTACAGGTCAATGTAATTGCTGCCAGGCGGTAACGAAAGTTCTTGCCGACACAGTGAATGTTGACGAAGCGACTTTGCAAAAAATGTCCGCGGGTTTTGCGGCAGGAATGGGCTGCATGGAATCAACTTGCGGCGCGCTGATTGGCGCAAACATGATTTTAGGCTTGCGCACAGACGGAAACGGTACGGTGCGACAAAGCCGCGAGCTGCTTTCAAAATTTCGGGAAAAATGCGGAGCTGTCACTTGCAAAGATTTAAAAGGCGCAGAAACAGGCAAAGTGCTTTGTGAGTGCCCGGATTGCGTTCGGAACGCTGTGCTTTCACTCGGAGAAGTGACCGCATAATAATTGACAGAAACTTGCGCCGGGACAAGCCTTTTGTTACACCTGATTTTGGGCTGGCGGCTGTCCTGGAACATTGTTTTCATCGGCAAGGATGGCGCGGAGTTTTGCCGTGTACCTTTTTGCCGCAATTGGCTCTGGAAGTCCCGCAAATTCGTCCGGGTACAGCAAGTCTTTCACGGTGAACACATACTCGTATGCGCCGTTGGGATTTATCTGCCAGATTTTTTCGCCTTTCCTTAGACCAAATTTGTCGTTTCCGCCAATGTACACGGGCAGAATCGGACAGCCTGTGGCAAGCGAAAGACGCGCCGCACCTTTTTTGAATCTGTTCTGACCAGTTGGAAGGCTTCGCGTTCCTTCCGGGAAAACGGCAATCGTTCCTCCGGCCGCAAAATTTTTTTTCGTGCGCTCGATTATTTCCTTGTAATCGATTGAATTGGGCGTAAGCAGCAAATTCACGATGAAACTTAGAACATTTCTTTTTGACAATGACATTTTGACGATAAAATCGGTACATGGAAGAAATGATACAAGAATCACCGAGTCAAGAAGCGACGGGTGATTTGCCGCGATGATGACAGATTTTGCGTTTTTGAGTGCTGCCTTGTCGCTCACTTTGACTTTTGCCACTCCCACAATCCTGAGATACCACCGATAACAAATCAAACATATGTGCAAAATCCTTCTGCACACTCGCTGAAACCGCCCGTAAGGATGCACAAAAATGAGCAGCAACGGAAGAAGAGTGATTGAGAACGCAATTGTTGCAAGCCCGAACACAAAGTAGCAGGAGAGTTTTGCGATTGTGCGCAGAAAAAACACGATTGGATTTTTTGTACAGCGTGATGCGTTGGAATGTGATATGTCCATTAGTTTTTCCTGAAATTCAAAATCGAATAGAAATTTGAACCAAGATTGTGGTGTGCCGTTACAAGGTGGAATCCTGCCGCCTCAATTGCTTCCACAAGTTCGCCATATCTGTACATTTTGCTGTTTCCGTTTGCAATACAGGTAAAATACAAGCTCGTTGCCTGCAATGCGTAGCTTTCGCCCTCAAATTTCTGCATATCCCAAAGCGGCTCCATAACGAAAACATCACAATTGTCATCAACAGAATTGTAAATCTTAGTGAGGATTTTTGTGATTTGATGGAGCGAAAAGCAATCCAAAAACTGGCTCATCCAGACAGCGTTCGCGCCAGAAGGAAGTTTTGTCGTTTCGTCAAGAACATTTCCGCTCACAAAGCTGATTCTGTCGGAAAAACCAGCCTCCTTCGCGTTTTTTTCAGCAACAGCCGTCTGTCCCGGCAAATCCACTATAGTCACATGAACATCGCTATCGTACTTGCATGATGCAATCGCCCATTTTGCCGTGTTTCCGCCTATATCGAACAGTTGCCGGGGCTTTTTTGCGTAGACAATCGGGAGAGCTTCCGGAAAAGCAACATCAGAATAGAAATGGTCAAAATCAAACCATGATTTTTTCTCGCGCTCAGGAAGAGTTGAAAGTGCCTCATACACGGTGGCCCATTTGTCCCCGAATACTTTCAGCCCTTCCGGTCTTTCGTTTTTGATTGAATCAATAAGATTGAACGCACCCTTGTAGCAAATATCGTTTGTAAAATTGAAATTGACGCGCGTACAGTTGTCCTCAAGCAAGAACCACCCTATTTTGCCCAGAACAAGGCGGCCCAAGTCGTAGTCATTGAGCTTATCGAAATGACCGTTTTCTGTGGATTCGGAAGGCAGTTCCGGCTCACCCAAAGTTTTACAACCTGCAGCATTTATTTTCAGCACGCCCATGCCGAGAGCCATTTCTGCAAGCACGCCAACGCCATATTCTGAAATGCCAGATGATTTTGAAAGTTCCTGCACGGTGATTCCCTCATCGCCCGCATCGGATATTTTCTGAAGCAGCCCAAGCTCAATAAGCGCGCGGACTGCCTGAAAAGTCATTGGCGAAAAAGCTATCTTTATAGCCTCGATTTTTGCATCAAAAGCCCTGATTTTATCTGTATAATACGATTTGTTTTCTATTTTCATGGTGAAAGTATATCAGTTTTGATTATCTCGAAAAAGCACTTCTTTTATTTTTTAAGACAACTATAAATTTTTATATTATCGAAGTTTTCATCCGCAGATTGTTTTCAGCATTAAAAGCTGAAATATAAGTTTCCATTTCTCCCTGTGGAAAAATACTTCTCAAACGCAGGCGCTCGATATTAGTGTGAAAAAAAGGCTCGTTCGGAAATATTAGCATTCCGAACGAGCTTATTACTGACAAAAAAGCAAGGAAACTTCCAGCCCACTTGCTTCCGTTTTTTCTCGGCTTAGTGGTGGAACAACCTGATTCCGTTGAAGCACATGACCATATTGTATTTGTCAGCCGTTTCAATCACCTGATCGTCACGAACTGAGCCACCTGGCTGCGCCACTACCGTAACGCCGCTCTTTCTTGCGCGCTCGATGTTGTCGCCGAACGGGAAGAATGCGTCTGAGCCTACCGCAACGCCCGTGTTCTTGGAGAGCCATTCTTTCTTTTCCTCTCTGGTGAACACGCCTGGCTTTGTCTTGAACAAAGTCTGCCACTTTCCTTCGGCAAGAACATCTTCGTATTCTTCGCCAATGTATACATCAATCGCATTGTCGCGGTCTGCGCGTTTGATTCCGTCAACAAATTCAAGCCCGAGCACTTTTGGGCTTTGCCTGAGCCACCAGTTGTCGGCTTTCTGCCCGGCAAGGCGCGTACAGTGAACGCGGCTCTGCTGCCCCGCCCCGATTCCGATTGCCTGACCGTCTTTGACATAGCAGACTGAGTTTGACTGCGTGTATTTCAGCGTGATAAGAGCAATGACAAGATTGCGTTTGTCATCAGCAGAAAGATTCTTGTTTTTCGTCACAATATTTGAAAGGCAACTATCATCGATTTTGAGGAAATTATGCCCTTGCTCGAATTTGATTCCGAAAACCTGTTTTACTTCGGTAGCTGGCGGAACATAGCTTGGGTCAATCTGAATGACACAGTAGTTTCCGTTTTTCTTTGCTTTAAGAATCTCAAGGGCTTTTGCGGAATATGACGGCGCGATGATTCCGTCCGAAACTTCCTTCTTTATAAGAAGTGCCGTGGCCTCGTCACACTCATCACTCAATGAGATAAAATCCCCGAAAGACGACATTCTGTCGGCTCCGCGTGCACGAGCATAAGCGCACGCGAGTGGCGTAAGCTCAACGCCGTCCGTAAAATAAATCTTTTTCAGAGTGTCGGAAAGTGGCGTTCCAACGGCAGCTCCAGCAGGAGAAACATGCTTGAAACTTGTGGCAGCAGGAATACCAGTTGCTTCTTTGAGTTCTTTTACGAGCTGCCAGCCATTCAGGGCATCGAGCAAATTGATGTACCCAGGGCGACCATTCAAAACTGTGATGGGCAAATCGCCCTCGTCTACGAAAACCTTCGCAGGTTTTTGATTCGGATTGCATCCGTATTTTAATTCAAGTTCTTTCATATTATTTAGAATACTTGAAATTTTGCTTGTCTTCAACTTGTGGTGTGAAATTCAATTGTTTTCTATATATATATATTAAAAAATCACATATAAAGCATAGTAGTTTTTTAGTAAACTTACTATTCAAATTTATAAAATAATAACAAAATAAACTATAAAATCAGTTAAAATACTACTTGTCTAATTATATTTTTTTGTGTATAGTAAATATATGGCTGAAAAAGCATTTACAGTTCTTGACTTGTTGGATATGGAGTTAAGCGGTCTTGACAATCTCTTGCTAAAGTGCATCTGCGGGCGCAAAGGTCTTTCCAGGCCTATACTTACTCCGAATGTCACATATCTGGGGCTTGCTTTGACAGGTTTTTTTGAGCTTTTTGACTACAAGCGCGTTCAGATTATAGGCTCAAATGCCGCCGCTTATCTGGAAAAATTGTTCAGGGAGAAAAGAACCGATACTTTGGAGCAGTTCTTTTCATATCAGATTCCATGTGTTGTTTTTACGCATGGGCTTTCTCCAACCGAAGATTTTCTTCGGCTTGCAGAAGAGTCCGGATGCGCCGTCCTTGGAACGGAGCTTGAGACATCTGATTTTTCAACCAGATTGCTTCGCGTTTTTTCCAGGGTTTTTGCCCAGAAAAAGACCATGCACGGAGTTCTTGTAGAAGTCTATGGAATTGGAATCCTTCTTATAGGAACTTCTGGCGTAGGAAAGTCTGAATGTGCCTTGGAACTTGTAGAACGCGGACACCGCCTAGTTGCCGATGACATAGTAGAAATCCGCTGTGTCAATGAGAATTCAATAATCGGACGAGGAGCGAATTCGCTTATAAGCCATCACATGGAAATACGCGGTCTTGGAATTATAAATGTCTCCCAGCTGTACGGGGTCGGAGCTGTAATGGAACAAAAAGAAATTCAGCTCGTAATACACCTTGAAGATTGGAGCAAGGACAAAGTCTATGACCGCGTTGGCATTGAACAAAAGCTGGAGGATTTCTTCGGAGTGAAGATTCCTTCAATTGAAATTCCGGTTCGTCCAGGAAGAAACCTCCCGATAATTATCGAGGCCGCCGCCATGAACGAGAGGCTCAAGTACATGGGCTACAATCCAGCCCGTGACTTTAACCAGAATGTCCTTAAATGGATTGAAACCGGAGAAGCTCAGGCCGCTTATTACGGAAGCGACGATTCATATTGAATGAAAATGCGTCAAACTAATGACGCTTATTTTTATAGGAGTTTTCAAATGACCGAAAAAATGCTGACTGTTAGAAATAGGGCTGGAATTCATGCCAGACCTGCCGCACTGATTGCCCAGACTGCAAACAAATTTACATCTGAGATTTTGCTTGAAAAAGATTCTATAACTGTAAATGCAAAGTCCATAATGGGCGTTATAACAATGGCGGCTGGTTACAACACCGTTATTACATTAAAAGCTGATGGCTCAGATGAAAAACAGGCAGCTGCCGCAATTTTCCAATTATTTGAAAACAAATTTGAGGAGGAGTAAATGAAGCAGATTACAGAAAGACAGCAAGAAGTCTTGAATTTCATTTCCGAATTCCAGAAAGAGCAGGGATACCCTGCAACAGTCCGTGAAATCGGTGAACATTTCGGAATTTCTCTCCGTGCCGTGCAGGACCACATTGCGGCATTGCAAAAAAAAGGATATTTGTCGCAGTGCCAGAAACGCGCACGCTCAATTCGTGTGCTTGTTGACTCAAAGCAAGATGACGGTCCGTATATGGCAAAAGTTCCTCTTCTTGGCAATGTTGCCGCAGGCAAGCCCCTTTTGAGCGAGGAGAATCTTGACGGCTATGTTAACCTGACAGAACCTTTCATCCGCCCTGGTAAAACATATTTCGCGCTCCGTGTCCGAGGAACAAGCATGGTAAACGCAGGAATTCTTGAAGGAGACCTTGCCGTTGTTGAGCAGGCTCAAAACGCCGTTGACGGGCAGATTGTCGTTGCCGTCCTTGACAATGCAATTACGCTCAAAAGATTCTACAAAGAAGCTGACAAAATCCGTCTTCAGCCCGAAAATCCTGATTTTTCACCAATTTACAGCGCAGATGTACAGATTGTTGGCATTCTTTCTAACATCGTAAGAACATACTAATTTTATGTCTGCTCAAGTTTATCTTTTTACAGGTCCGGAATTCGGCGAGCGAAACGACAAGATTGATTCAATAAAGTCCGAGTTAAAGAAAAAATTCGGAGAAATTGATGAGTTTCTTTTTTACGCAACAGATGTCAAGGTCAGTGATGTGATAAACCAGCTGAGTTCCGAATCTTTTTTTTCCGCAGGAACATGTATAGTTTATAAAAATGCGGAAGTTATAAAAAAGAAAGATGAAATTGAGATGATTGGCACATGGATAAAAAACTGTGCCATAGATTCAAATGTCCTTATTCTTGTTTCGGATGAAATATCCGTTGACACAAAACTTGATAAAATCATTCCGAAAGATAACAAAAAAATCTTTTGGGAAATGTTTGAGAATAGAAAGGAAGATTGGATTAGGAATTTCTTCCAGAAAAATGGTTATCGTATTGAAAGCGATGTTCCAGGGCTTATTCTTGATATGGTCGAGAATAACACAGAGGCTCTCAGGTCTGAATGCAGCCGTTTTTTCTTTTGCTTCCCAAAGGAGCATATTATTTCTTCAAATGATGTGGAGCAGATTCTTGCTCACAACAGGGAAGAAAATGCATTCACGCTTTTTGATGCAATGGCCGAATACGGTGTTGACGCAAGAAAGCGGCTGGAGAATTCGCTTTTGATATTGCAGAAAATCTTGCTTTCAAAGAACTCGGGCGGAGCTGTTCTCCTTCTGGCAGGACTTGTTTCGTGTTTCCGCAAACTATCAGCATGGCATATGATTCATGCGAACGGAAATTATCCGAGCGAAACAGAGCTGAAAGCAAGCGGATTTGCGGGAAAAACAGCCAGAACGCAGTATGCGAATGCCTCCAGAATCTGGACTTACGGTCAGTGCGCCGCAATCCTTGCGTTAATCTCCCAGACAGATATGGACATACGCTCTGGCGGAACGATGTTTCAAGATACAAAACTTTTTCTTTTGATATATGAACTTGTAATAAAAAAAGGGGCGACCATTTCTCAATATGAAACTGACTGATTGAAAAATGGGCCGCCGATTTCAAAAGAATTGATGAGGGCGTATTTCTATGAGAAAATTTGAAGTTGTTTCAAAATATGAGCCTTCTGGCGATCAGGGGCAGGCAATAGAACGCCTTTCCGAAGGATTCTTGCGTGGAGACCGCTACCAAACGCTAAAAGGCGTGACTGGCTCTGGAAAAACATTTACTATGGCAAAAATAATCGAAAAAGTCCAAAGACCGACGCTGATTATTTCCCATAACAAAACTCTTTCCGCACAGTTATATCGAGAATTCAAGTCTTTTTTTCCGAAAAACGCCGTTGAGTATTTCGTTTCGTATTACGACTATTATCAGCCGGAAGCGTATGTTCCTGCACGGGACTTGTATATTGAAAAAGATGCCGATGTAAACAAAGAAATCGATAATCTCAGGATAAAGGCCACATATTCCCTCATGGAGCGGAGAGATGTCATTGTGGTGGCTACGGTCAGCTGCATCTACGGTCTTGGTATGCCGGACTTGTACAAAGAAATGCGCGTCCATGTTTCAAAAGGTGAAGTTTTCGACATACGGAAATTTGAGCTTGGGCTTAATTCTATCCAATATCAGCGAAACGACATGATTCTGGAGCGCGGTAACTTTCGCGTTCGCGGGGACACAATCGAAATCTTTCCGCCCTACATGGAAACAGACAGCGCGTACAGAATAGAGCTTGATTTTGACGAAATTGCAAGAATAAGGCGTTTCAATGTGCTTAACAGAGACATTGAAGAGGATTTGGACGAGCTTTTTATCTATCCGTCAAAGCACTTCGTAGTACCGCACAGCGAGCTTGTGCTTGCAACGGAGCGCATTGAGAAAGAACTTGAAGAACGCCTTGAAACATTGCACGCTCAAGGAAAAATTCTTGAGGCAGAGAGACTAAAAACGCGGACAACCTATGACATCGAAATGATGAAAGAAATGGGCTATTGCTCTGGCATAGAAAATTACTCCGCTCCGATTGCCGGAAGAAAGCCGGGAGCCCCGCCCGCAACTCTTCTCCATTATTTCCCGGACGATTTTCTGTGCATGATTGATGAAGCACATGTCACAGTTCCTCAAATAGGAGCAATGTACGAAGGGGACAGAAGCCGCAAGCAGAATCTTGTTGACTTCGGCTTCCGCCTGCCATCGGCTCTTGATAACCGTCCGCTTAAATTCGCAGAATTTGAAAAGAAACTGAATCAAGTTATTTATGTGACTGCCACCCCGCGCAAAGAAGAAATCGCTCAGTCTACTCAAGTCGTCGAACAAATAATCCGACCGACGGGACTTCTTGACCCCCTTATTTTCATTCGCCCAAGCGAAGGACAAATGGAAGACATCTACAAGGAAGTTCAAGAGCGCGTCAAAAAAGGCGAGAGAAGCCTTATTCTTACTCTCACAAAAAAAATGGCGGAAGATTTGACCGATTATCTTCTGGGGCTTAGGATGAAAGTTAAATACATTCATTCTGAAATTGACACTTTTGAGCGAGTAGAAATCTTAAAATCACTCAGAACGGGAGAAATAGATGTTCTAATTGGAATTAACCTGCTCCGTGAAGGAATAGACCTTCCAGAAGTCAGTTTCATCGCTATTCTTGATGCCGACAAAATCGGATTCTTGCGGTCAGTAACAAGCCTCATTCAGATAATCGGCCGCGCAGCACGAAACGAGAACGGAACTGTCGTAATGTATGCGGACATAATCACTCCCGCAATCAAAGAAGCCGTTGAAGAAACAAAACGCCGGCGTGAAATTCAGGAAAAATACAACGAAGAACACGGAATCACACCGCACACAGTATCAAAAGCCGTGCAGGATATACTTGTCCGCCAGCAAAAAGACAGCGAATCCAACGCACAAAGCGATGTGAACATTCTGAAAAGCGGCGCGAATTTATTTGATGCAAAGCAGCGCAAAAAACTTGTCGAAATGCTAAAGAAAGAAATGTCCGAATGTGCGGAGCGTCTTGAATACGAAGAAGCTGCCGCACTCCGAGACCAAATTCTTGAAATAGAGCGGACTTACGGCAAAAAGCTATCTTGATGTGCGAAGCTCTCTTGTTTTCTTGAATCGTTTCAAAGCTTCATTTATAAGAAGCTCTGTCAGACTCGTGAACCCAAGATTGAATTTCTCGCACATTTTCGGGAACATGCTGATTTGCGTGAATCCTGGCATAGTATTGATTTCATTAAGATACAATGCCCCGTCTTTTCTATCGATAAAGAAATCAATACGGCTCAGACCGCTCAAATCTAGGGCTTCATAAGCTTTTTTTGCAATTGTCCTGATTTCCTCAAGTTTTTCATCAACAAGATTAGCGGGAATCAAAAGGTCTGCACCGTCAGGGTCATTGTACTTGGCATCGTAATCATAAAAATCATGCTTCGGCGCAATTTCCCCGGGGCCATAAGCAACTGTCTTTTCAAAATCAACTGAACCGTCGCATACCGTCGGATTTCCAGTCACGCCGCACTCAATTTCCCGCGCATCAATAGCTTTCTCAATCAATATTTTGTCATCCCACAAAAAGGCTTCCATAATTGCGCCATTTAAGTGCTGTAAATCCTTTGCCAAAGAAGCCCCATCGCTAGAACCAGCCGAGCACGGCTTTACGAACAGCGGAAATCCAAATTCATTCTGGACGCGCGCAAGGATTTCGTCATAATGCTTCCAGTCTGCCAAATCGGAACGGCGGACGCAAACGCCAGGCACAACAGGAATACCTGCATTGGCAAGAAGAGATTTTGTTTTTTCCTTGTCCATCGTTATTGCGCTCGCGCATACTCCGCAGCCAACATACGGAACATCAACCATCTCAAAAAGCCCTTGAATCGTTCCATCCTCCCCGAATGTACCATGAAGCACGGGAAAAACAACATCTACGCCCAAAAAGTTGTTGTCAACCATGAACGTTCTCTCCGTTCCACCAGCCGGAACTAAAAACACTTCTTTTGAGGCCTCTTCCGTGATTTTAAAACAGGCTTTTTCATCTGAAATGACTTTTTTCAGTTCGTCCTCCCCCTGCAAAAACCATCTTCCCGATTTTGTTATTGCAATAAGAACAATCTCATGCTCAGATTTTATGTTGCGTGCTACTGCTGCCGCCGACACAAGGGAAATCTCATGTTCCCCAGATTTTCCGCCATAAATTAATGCGATTTTCATATTTCCTTCCACCGTTTTTGTCTTTTACATATTCTCAAGGCTTTCTTCTACATATTGAAGACGCTGCTGCAATGCCTCAATCGTTTTTTCAAGTCTGTTTTTCTCTTTTTCAAGCTTCGTTTTTACATCGCCGCCCTCACTTGATTTTTTCCGCATAAGTTCAGAAACAGTATCCGGAGCTTTTCCGGAAAGAATCTGAGTTGAAGCAGAATCCCTGTCATCAGGGTCTTTTATAAGCGCAACCTTTTTCATGTTATCAAATCCAATTGCAGGATTTACCTGAACGGAAGCAACTTTCTGAATGTCCTTGGCAGTGTTGCGCGGAAGGCACAGAACACGATCCAAATAATCTTCGTATCGTATGTTCGCTTTTTTGCAAAGCTCATGTGCCTGAATCAGAAGTTTTCCGAACTCAACCATTAGCTTTCCGTTCGCTTCGATATAGTCGCGCTTGATTTTTTCGGTAAGCTCTTTTAGCTCAGGAGATTCATCAATCGAAATCTTGTAGATTCCAAGCTCCTCGGCTTTTTGCAAAAGCTGGTGAAATCTTGTCCAAAAAGAAGTCGTATGAACTTTTGAACCTTTCATCGGGAGTTTTCCGCCAGTTTCAGCAAGATATTTTTCAGTTTCAAGGTGGTGTGTGTATTCGTGAATTGCCGTGTACACAAGCTGCATATCATCTTCAAAATTCTTGTTGTGAAGAAGTATTTCATGGGTGTCGGGTTTATAAAGCCCGTTTACCCTCGTGCTTTCTTTTCCCGTCATTGTAACTGAAAAATCAAGTTCGGTTTCTTCTATTTTCAGCAACAACTCTTTTATCTCATCATTCGTCATTTTTATTTCCTGATTTCTATTATATTTTTAGTTTTTGTGAGTTGCAACCATAGCAAGATTCGGAAACATCAGTTTTCCGAACAGGTCTAATTTTTCAGTCCAAAAATCCGAGCCTGTCAAGAATTACAGAGCTTGCGACTGTTGCGGCAGTTTCCGTACGCAAAACCCGTTTTCCCATAGAACAAAGCGTAAAGCCAGATTTTTCAAGCAAATCGCGCTCGTTTTCCGTCCACCCGCGCTCAGAACCAATCGCCGCAACGATTGATTTTTCTCCCGCTCCAAAAGGAACATTCTTTTCCAGCCAAGAATGAAGCGACATCGTTGCACGACGGTTGTCAAGCGCAACCCTAAGCTCATTCTGAGAAAGCTCGTTTTCCAGAGTTTCCCTGAGCGAGCGGCGCACAGAAAGAGCCGGAACATGAGTACTTGCCGCCTGAACGGTTCCGTCCAAAAGCATCCGTTCCGCACTCCCGTCAGAAACGACATTTGAGCTAAGATAAGATTTTTCCGTAAGCTCCGTCCCAGTCAGAATGATTTTTTTTGCGCCAAGCCCAGCAACATCGCGCAAAAGTCGTTTCAGCTGGATTGGACGGGGAAAGCCTATAATTAGCGTAAGCGGATAAAGCTCTTTTCCGTCGGACAAACTTTCAAAATCAAAGAAAATTCCCCCGCTCTCATCGATTTTTGTAATTGTCGCCCTGCCGCTCATCTTTCCGATAATTCCGGCATCAAACGAATCGCCTTCTTTTTTGTGCAGAACCTTTATTATATGCTCGTTCCGCTCATCTTTCCTCAAAAGAGGTTTTCCAAGTTCTTCTTCGGTGAATAAACATATATTCATATTTTATGTATAATATCCTAAAGAGGTATTTTATGGCAGAGAATTGTACACACGATTGTTCAACTTGTAAAAGCTCTTGCGCCCAACGGAAAATAGAAAAAGTTCCTCTCCGAGATGGAAGCAAGGTAAAAAAAGTAATAGCCGTTATGAGCGGAAAAGGCGGCGTCGGAAAATCACTCGTAAGCTCGCTTCTGACTGCAAAAATGCAAAAAAGAGGCTTCAACTCCGCAATTATAGATGCCGACCTTATCGGAGCATCCGTTCCTACATGTTTCGGCGTTCAAGGCGAAAGCATCATGGGGGACGACAAGGGAATTATGATTCCGGTGCGGACGAAATCCGGCATACAGATTCTGAGTCTGAACTTCATGCTTGAGAATGAGACCGATCCAGTGGCACTGCGGGCGGCAATGGTAACAGGTTATCTTATCAATTTCTGGAAAGATGCTGTTTGGGAAGATGTTGATTTTATGTTCATCGATATGCCGCCAGGAACAGGCGATATTCCGCTGACAACATTGCAATCTATTCCAGTAGACGGAATAATCATCGTATCAACGCCACAGGATTTAGTCCGCGTCATCGTGGAAAAATCCGTAAAATTCGCGCGGCTTATGAATGTTCCGATTCTGGGAATTGTTGAGAACATGAGCTACATCAAATGTCCCGATTGCGGAAAAGAAATTCCAGTTTTTGGAAAAAGCCATGTTGAGAAAATCGCCCTTGAGTACGGAATTCCGTTACTTGCCCGCATTCCGATTTCTCCTGAAATTTCGGAAAAAATCGACGCTGGTAAAGTTGAAGAAATTGAAAGCGATTTCCTCAACCCTGTTGCTGATACAATAGCGGCAAGTCTGAATTAAAATTCAATAGAATCTTTTATTACTGTCAGGGCACGGTTCTTTGCCTGAGAAATGGAAAGATGCCCTTCCCTGCCAGTAATCTCAAAATTCTTTACGACCGCACCTGAAACTGATTTTAGGACTGCGTTCACATTGTATCTGACGAAAACATACAATGTCTGACCAACGACTTCCGTAGGCTCGATTGTAGAAGTTCCCTGCAAAATGTATTTTGCCTCCTTGGAAGAAACTACATTCATTCCGCGTTCCTTGAGAACTGCGACAAAGCTCTGCTCTATGTTGTAAGCCTCATCGCCCGAAAAATCAACGCTTACGGTCACAGCCTGCGCCAAATCATACGCCTTCTGGACAACATCGTTCAGACCTCCGTAAGAAACAAGCGGTCTTCCCGAAGAACGAATCGCGGACAAAATCTGAATACAGTATTCATTATCCTGAGCCAGTTTGACAGCTTGCTTTATTGTAGGAAGAGATGCTATGTCACCACGAAGCTTTTGTGCGCTTGAGATAAGACTTGAAATTTCCATGTCGGAACTTGCGATTCTTGACGAGTAGTAGGTTATCTCATCATTTTTGTTAAGAACTGCAAGCGCATAGAATGTGTGCTTTCGTAAGTCACTGGCAGTTTCTTTTATGGAAATTCCGTGGATATGGCTGAAAATAGCTTGCTCAGAAATATCTATGTCAATTGCACCGTAATTTTTTCCTTTTGAATCAACAGAAGATACAGTACGCTGGGAGCCAGAAAGTTTTTCGCCAAGCTGCTGGCAAATAGCAAGTTTCGCGTTGCTTTCCGCCGTTGCCTTAGAGCTTCCGCTTCCTACGGCAACAATGTATTTGTCAGAAGAATATTTTTTTTCGGGAGATGAAATCCATGAATGACCGCCTGTTGAAGCACATGATACTAAGATAGCAGCAGCCAAAAAGTAAAAAAAGACCGATGAAATTATATTTTTTTTCATTGAAACCTGCACTTACCTATCTTACAGAAGATTTCGTTATATACTTTTTGATTGAATGATCCTCGCCGGCCCAAAGTTTTTTGTTGTTCTCAATATTAATCATTTCTGCCGTAACATAGTATGTTCTGGTCATTTTTTTCGCAACCATGTCAACGATTGTTTTTACTGAACCGACGAGCATAAAATCAGCTCCAAGCTCATTACCGACATGCTTTGCAGTTTCCTCGCTCGCATTTATCTGCTGGTCTGCTCTTTCCTCGCGGATTTCACCACGCTCAGTAGCAGAGGCAACAAAATCAACTTTTCCGCTATTTATGAGGGCAATCTCAAATTTTTTCGCAATTATAGATGTATCAATATGCTCATCACTTTTATTTGAGAAAGTTCCGAGAATAACAACAGGAGGTTTTCCGTTCTCAGCCCGGAACGAAGATATTGCACTCGCATTCATGCACTCATTTATGAGAGTCTCCGCAACAACGCGCACATCAGTATCGTTCCAATAGCCACTTAAATCAACTTTTGTCTCAGCGTCAATGCGCTTTACAGTTGTAGATGAGGATGCACATGAGCCGAGCCAAAGCATGCAAACAAAAACAAAGGGTAATATCAGTACAAAAATCTTTTTCATATGCGAATAAACCCCAGAAAAGACACAAGGTTAAACAGAAGTTTTAAGGTTTTTGTTCAAAAATAGACTATTACTTGATTTTGAACTGATACCCAAGTGAAATATAGACTTCTCGCCCAATACCAAGCTCCAGCTTGTCATCAGTGTCTGCAATGAACTTGGTGAAATCGTTCTCAAACCTGAAATCAACCAAAGCCGCACCAGGTCCGATGTTTATTCCGAGCGTAAGACCAACATCAATACCAAAGTTAAAATAATACAAAAGCCCGTAGTCGAATTCCTTGTCTCCGTTCATCTCATTGAGAGTAGCAGAAACCCTCGGTCCTACAGCAGGCTGCAAGAACACATATTTGCACAAATCATAGCGGTAAGCCGCAAGAGCAATAACATCCAGAGTCTTATAATGACCTTCTCGCTCACCATTCTTAAATTTACCCATGATTTTGTGATGATGAAAACCAATCTCAGGCTGAATACAGAATCCATTCTTAAGATCGATATTTGCAAGCACATTCACTCCAATACCAGCATCTGGCTTCATATCAGCATCATAATCACCGGCTCTTACATCAAAAAGATTTATGTCAACTGACATTCTTGCGCCCACATTAAAATGCTCAATAGCAAAAATAGAAACAGAAGCGAAAAGAACAGCAGCGAAAGCGATAATTTTCTTCATTTTTTAATTTGCTCCTTTTTAAGGAAATTTCTAAAAACTTCAGTTTCTAGAAATTGTCTCCAATAAAAGTTTTGCCGCATCGTGTAGCAGCAATCGGGCAGCATCAAAACATGGGTTTATAGCCGTCCTTAAATATAATCGTGAAAGTCTACCATATTTTCAATATTTGCAAAATAAAAAATCATCAAATTCAATAAAAAAATCGGCTAAAATCAAAATAACAGCCGATTTTTTAGAGATTTACTTTATCCTTCTAGGAATTATGCGATTATTTCTTTTACCGCCGCAATGATTTTTTCATCTTTTGCATCCTTGAAGAACAATTCCTGAAATTTTTCGCCCGCAAAAGCACCTTTTACCAAATCCCTGTCCAAAGATTTCAGGATTTCAACGAACGGCTTGAACGCAACCTCGCGAACGCCGTCAAGAATCTTCTTGTTGCGCTGCTCAGGAACGGCTCGTTCGCGCGGATAGCCTTGTCCGCTCGGCTCACAGAAAAGTTTCTCGAAGATGTACTCAAGGTTCAAATCGCCGCCCCAGCCGAAGCCCAGCGCAAACGGAATTGAGATTGCGTTTCCGTCATTAATCTGGGCAAAAGTGTATGCGTCAAGCGGAGTCGCAACATGACCGCAGATAACTCCAGGGAAGCTGTTGAGCGCAAGCATTGCACCTTCTCCAGTACCGCATCCTGTAATAACATAATCGCACGCCTTGGCATTCAGAAGCGTTGCGGCAAGAATTCCGTTCTGAACATATGTAAGCTGGGCTTTATCGTCAGCAGAATACATTCCATAATTCACCACCTCAAAACCTTTTGGCTCAACGACTTTTTTGAGTGCGGCAAGAATTACGGCATTTTTTGCCGCCTGGGAATTTTCGTTGATTAAAGCAATTTTCATTTTTATCATCTCCTATAAAAAAAATCAAAAAATCTATAATTATAAGTTTAGCAGAAAATATAAATTTGGTATTATCTATCGTATGAAAAAAATCATGTTTTTTTCATTATTCTTGATTTTTTCTCTTCCTATTTTCTCTCAGGAAAACTCAAGCGATGAGTCCGTGAGCGATGAATCTGAACAAACAGAATCTCAGATTGCAGAGGATGAAAGCGGCAGCGAAATTGAAAAAAAGAATAATTTTTTTATAAGGGCCTTTGACTGGCTTGAATCACTTCCGTTTTCCTTCGATTTGGGCTGTGAGCCTACAGATGATTACGGCTCTACTGTTTTTGGCTCGGTTGGTTACCATTGGCGGAAGGATATTTCAACATTACTCTTTTTTGAATTCTCAAAAGAGCAGAAAGTGTCAAAAACTTTTTTTGATACATCAATGGAAATTGAAGACTCCACACGAAACCGAATGTTCTTTAAATTTTTTCCATTCAAAAAGGCTGTCCTTATGGACAAACTGCCGCGCCATCATTTTTCTTTTGCGTTTGGAATGCGGTTTGAATATTCTTTTACGGACACGAACAGTTTTTTGAATTATCAGGATTCTTCAACGCCCGACACATTTTTTTTCAAGAACAAGCGCATAAAAACAACGCAAACTCTTTACGACATAGGACCGTGCGCTGAATTTTTCTACAGTTTCCCGATTTTCGACTGGCTCAGAGTCAACTCTGAAAGCTCTATTTCAGCTTGCTATCTTCATGCAAGTTCTGATATTTCTGCAACGGACACGAACATAAAGGATTTTCAAAAAGAGACATTTGAAAACGATACATTTGAAAGTATTTTTTTTGATACAAAAGTTCACCTTGATTTTTTCAAGTTTATTGCTGTTGTTGTCCAATATCAAATGGAAAAAATCCCGATGAATTATTTCTTTTATGACAATTCGGATAATGTAAAATCAGAGAAATACAATTACACGATGAGAAGATTACGGATTGGCGGTGCGTTCATACTTGCACACAAGAACTATGTAAGAATCCAGACTGGATTTTACAGACAGTTAGACTGGCTTACAAATCATTCTGGAGACACGGAGCATACGGAGAGATGGGTTTTCTCCGTAAGTGCCGGCTTCTAAAGCTCACAAAGCTCCGCGCTTTTTACGCCCCATTTTCCATCGCAGTCTTTTTCGGCAACAACCCAGCCATACTTTCCTTCGGCAAGGCTTCCTGGGTTCATCACGGTCGTTTCGCCAATTTTGTCTATTCCCGCGCTCTCATGAATATGCCCGGTAACGACAAGGAAAGGCGTCCTCTTTTCGATAAACGACCGAAGCCCCTCGCTTCCAACATGAACTCCGTTCGGAATCATATCGCATTTTGTGTCCTTTGGCGGATTGTGCATTATGAGAATCAAGTTTGACCAATGGCCGTTTTCGTCCGCACATTCTTCGCTTGAAGAGTCCACGATGGAAAAATCGCCAGAAAGCTCTTCGTCAGTGCGCTCGAACGGCGTGGTTCCAGTGAACTTTGAGCCACCGCCTGAGCCTGCCACGGCATACCCTTCGTTGAACACAAGGGTTTTCTCAACGGAAATATCCGCATCCTCGATTTTTTCCAAGAACTCAGGGTTGTCACAGTTTCCAAGAACAGAATAAATAACCTCGTGCTTTGTCAGAAGTTTTTCAAGCACAGGCAGGGCCGTTTCCTCATGCTCAAAAAGAGCAAAATCGCCACCAAAAAGAACCGCATCGGCTTCATTAAATTTCGGGTCAAGCCTGTCGATATTTTCAAGATTTCCGTGTATGTCCGAAATGACAAGGAATTTCATTATGAACCTCTCTAACTAGGAACAAAAAAAACAGGGCTGCACAACGATTTTTTTCAGAACAGCCCTGATTTAGTTTTAGGACAACAACAATTTTTTAGTGCTGACCTTTAGTTTGTTGTTGCTGGAACGCTCGCCTTTTTGTCCGCACCAGCAAAATATTTTTCATAAGCTTCACGCATACGAGCGTCAGTGATTACAGCTTCTGCTTTTCCCGTATACTCAGCTACGGATGTATTGAGTTTTGAGAGCGCAGACTCATAAGGAAGGTACATAAGGACATATACAGTTCCGTCGCTTGCATTGAAGCGGTTTACCTGCTGAGACCCCTGCAAAACGGCTTCCGTCTTCTGCAAAGTATTGTCGATAAGTCCTGAAAGCGCGTCCCTGTTCTGGTCAGAACCAAGGTCGCTCGTGTATGTCTGGAGAATATCCTGAACCTGAACTTTGAGAGTGCGGGCAAGCTCCGTTCTTGCTTCTGATACAGCCATTTTGTGGGAATTTACGATGTTGGCAAGTTTTCCGGCCCCAACCGCATATATTCCAGTATCATCTTTCTTTCCGACATAAACCCACTCTGGGTATCCGTCCTCTTTTGCCTGTTTAGCCGCTGAATCGCCTGAATTAACTTTACTGTTTGTAGTACCGCAGCTTACCAATGCAAAGGCTGCAACAAGAGCAGCAACTGTAGCCAAAATCTTTTTCATTTTAATCCTCCGTGGAAAAATCTTTTGTTTTATAAACATCACTATAACAAATTGGAAACAATTGTTACAGACGAATGATTTTAGAATGAGTGATTACCTCGTTTCCATTTTCTGTAATAAGCACATCGTTCTCAAGGCGCACTCCGCCGAGCTTCGCATCGTACAAACCAGGCTCAAGAGTGATTATCATGCCAGCCTTGAACAAAATGTCATCTCCCTGCTTTGCGCTCACCCTAGGGAACTCGTGGATTTCAAGTCCAATCCCGTGACCAAGCGTATGCGGCATGACGCGCTTTGCCTTCTTGAAAACCAAATCAGCCGCTTCGGCAGCTTTTTTTATCTGCGCCCCGTCCTTGTACAGCGGCAAAGCCTCCGCAGCAGCCTTCTCAACTAAGGCAACAAGCTTTTCCTGCTCTTCGTTCAGGTTCTTTGCCACGGTCAAAGTTGTGTCGCTAGTGTAACCATTGTACACAACGCCAAAATCAAGGATTGAAAGCCCATCCCCCGGCCACGGAGCGTCGGTGTAGCCTGGGAAAGCGTGTATTGCCCACGAGCGGGCAGGCCCAGCCGCAAGCGTATCAAAACCAGTACGCTCGCAACCATGCTTCCTAAGCTCAGATTCAATCAAAAGCGCAACATCGCACTCTTTGTGAAGCCAGTTTTCCCGCAATCCACGCTCAATCTCAGAAATTATTATGTCACCAACACGAGCCGCTTCTTTTGTACATTCAATCTCATAATTATCTTTCTTAGCCCGCAAATCAACGACAAAATCATGCGTAGATTTTTCGCGGCACAATACATCCCACTCGTCTTTTGAAAGCTCATCCACATATTTGAGGAAAAGGGGGTACGGAGTGGAAGGAGGAACTTCAACTTTTTTCTTTGATTCCTTGATTTTGAAAGATTTCAAAACTTCTGAAACTGTCTTAGTATTTTTTCTGTCATATTTATTGTACGGAATGACAGGAACATCAATCGCCATCTCTTTTGCAAGATTTTCGTCCCACGGAACAAGAACTGCGTTTTTGGTCACATTGTCTTCTGAGCCTGAGACGCTCGCTATAAAAAGAGCATCGCTAGGATGCCCCGTAAAATATCGGACAGCTGGATTGCGCCGTTCCTCACAATCCTCGAACACAACAGCGGTGATTGCATTTTGAATCATGTAATCAAACAGTTTTTCTTTTCGTGCTGAATAAATAGAAACAAGTTCTTTTTGTGTAAATTTTTTCATATTTTTGCCGTGATAATCATACCATTATTCTAACAAAATAACATCAGAAAAAATTGTAATTTCTAAGAACTGGACTTTTAGAATTTTTTGTATGTCAAATTTAATCGTGCAAAAATAAAAAATTGTGTGATAATTATTATTATGGAAAGAAAAGAATTGATGAAATTACAAAACGGCAGCGACATTCGCGGTGTTGCCTGTGAAGGAATTGAAGGAGAGAGCGTGACACTTACGCCGCTCGCATCAAATATAATCGCACAAAGTTTTGCATCATGGCTTTCAAAAAAGACTGGGAAAGCCGTTGATTCGCTTGTCGTAGGAGTTGGCCGCGACTCGCGAATCACAGGGGAATCTCTGGCAAAATCTGTCATGGGCGGGCTTTCGTCCTGCGGCGTAAAAATAGTAGACTGCGGGATGGCAACGACTCCGGCGATGTTTATGAGCATTGTGTTTAAAGAAACTGAATTCGACGGCTCAATTATGATTACGGCAAGCCATCTTCCGTTCAACAGAAACGGTCTGAAATTTTTCGATAAAGACGGAGGTCTGGAGCATGATGACATAACTGCTATTCTTGAAGGTGCAGTCGGTCTTTCTGAAAAATCAGGCTCAGAAGAAGCCAAAACTTTCGATTTAATCTCACTTTATGCAAATCATCTCGTAAAAACGATTCGGAGTGGAATCAAACCGAATGTTGGGCAAAGCCAAAATGAAAAACCGCTTTCCGGGCTTAAAATCGTGGTGGATGCAGGGAACGGAGCCGGCGGATTTTTCGTCTCAAAGATTCTTAATGAGCTTGGGGCAGACACAAACGGAAGTCAGTTCCTAGAGCCAGACGGAATGTTTCCGAATCATATTCCGAACCCCGAGAACGCAAAAGCAATGGAAGCAATTCAGAGTGCCGTTCTAAAAAACAAAGCTGATTTAGGCTTAATTTTTGATACAGATGTTGACCGAATGTCAGCCGTGCTGCCAGACGGAACCGAAGTGAACAGGGACGCAATCATCGCGCTCGTTGCGGCAATTCTTGCCCCCGAATACCCCGGAAGCACAATCATCACAGATTCGGTCACTTCTGACAGGCTAACGCGCTTTCTCGAAAAAGACTTGGGCTTAAAACACCACTGCTTCAAACGCGGCTACAAAAATGTAATCAACGAATGTAAACGACTAAACGCCGAAGGAACGGTTTCTCCTCTCGCAATGGAAACAAGCGGTCATGGCGCGCTCAAAGACAATTTCTACCTTGACGATGGCGCATTCCTTGCGGTAAAAATCGTAATCGCACTGGCAAACGCAAAGGCACAGGGCAAAGCACTTTCCCACCTGATTGAAAACCTTGACCCGCTCGTTGAAGCTCAGGAAATCCGCTACAAAATCAATTGCGACGATTTCGCTTCTTACGGCGACAAAGTTCTTTCTGAATTCAAAGCCCGTGCTGAAAAATCAGGAATGATTTTGCCCAAGTCGTATGAAGGAGTACGAATCAGTTTTCAAGATGAAGACAAAAAAGGCTGGCTTTTGCTAAGAAAATCATTGCACGACCCGGTGATGCCTCTCAACATTGAGGGCGAACGCAAAGGCGACTGCGAAAAAATCCTCAAAACAGCGGAAGAACTGCTTCAAGGATTCGACAAACTGAGCAAATAAAATTTTTATATGCCACACAGTTTCAAGACTGTGTGGCTTTTTTTTAGTCTTTTTCGCGTTCCGTAACAGCGATATGAAGCTCATCGAGCTGTTTCTGCTCAACTTCGCTAGGACATTCGTCCATAGGAGATGCCGCAAGATTGTTCTTCGGGAAGGCGATTACTTCGTGGATTGATTCCTCGTGGCGCATGAGCATTACAAGGCGGTCAAGTCCCGGTGCGATTCCTCCGTGTGGGGGAGCGCCGAATTTGAATGCCTGAACCAAAAATCCGAATGCTTTTTCGGCACGCTCGCGGCTGTAACCGACGATTTCAAAGATTCGCTCCTGCAAGGCCGGATCGTTGATACGCATTGATCCAGAAGCAAGCTCGTAGCCGTTCAAAACCAGGTCGTAGAGGTCGCCTTTTACGCTGCCCGGGTCACTTTCCAGAGTGTCCCAGTATTTTTTCTGCGGAAGAGTGAACATGTGGTGCTCAGTCTCCCAGTGATTTTCGTCCTCATTCCATGCAAAGTAAGGGAAGTCGATAATCCATGCGAAGTGGAATTCATCGGCCGGATTGTAAAGGTTCAAGTCCTTTCCAAGCTGTTTTCGAACGGCACCCAAAGCGACGCAGGCAACCTGCCATTTTTCATCGCTTACGAACAGGAGCAAGTCGTTCTTTTCGGCACCAAGTTTTGAGCAGATTTCAGCTTCTTTTCCGGCGAAGAATTTTGAGATTCCGCCTTCGAATTTGCCCTCTGCGTCAACTTTCATCCATGCCAGTCCCTTTGCGTGGTTGATTTTTGCCACGGATTCAAGAGCCTCAATCATCTTTCGGCTGTATTTGTCGGCCACATTCTTAACGACAAGGGCTTTGAGGCCGCTTCGCTTGTGACGCTCGATTTCTTTTGAAGCATTGGCGGCTCCCGCTTTGAAAGCGTTGAAATCGCTCAAATCTGCCATGAAAGCTGCGTCCTGCATTTTGAGGTCGAATCGCAAATCAGGCTTGTCGCTTCCGTACAAATCAAAAGCGTCATCCCAGCTGATTCGGTCGAATTTTGCAGGCAAATCATAGTTCAAGGTCTTTTTGAAGATGTAGCCCATGAGTCCTTCGGTTGTCTCAAGAACTTCCTCACGGTTTGTGAAGCTCATCTCCATATCAATCTGAGTGAATTCCGGCTGCCGGTCGCCTCGGGCATCTTCATCACGGTAGCAGCGTGCAATCTGGAAATATTTGTCAAAGCCTGAGACCATGAGAAGCTGTTTGTAAAGCTGTGGTGACTGCGGCAAAGAATAGAATTTTCCAGGATGAACACGGCTCGGAACAAGGTAATCGCGTGCTCCCTCTGGAGTTGACTTGATGAAAGTCGGAGTCTCAATCTCCAGAAAGCCCTTGCCTGTAAGATACTCGCGGGTTGCAAAAGTGACCTGTGAGCGGAGGATGATGTTTTTCTGCATCGGCTCACGGCGCAAGTCAAGGTAGCGGTACTTCAAGCGCAAATCTTCGTTTGGAAGAACAAGGGTTCCGTCCTTCTGGCGGACTTCTTCAATAGAGAAAGGCAACTCCTGGCTGGTCGTGAAGATTTCGATTTCCTTTGCTTCGACTTCGATTTCACCAGTTGCCATGTCAGGATTCACATCCTTTTCGCTTCGGGCAGCGACAACTCCCGCCACCGCGATACAATATTCGCTTTTCAATGACGAGGCGATTTTTTTGACTTCTTCGCTTGCCCCGTCGCCCACCATAACCTGAGTGATTCCGTAGCGGTCACGGAGCTGGATAAAAACAAGGCCGCCCAAATCTCGTGAGCGTGACACCCATCCGTTCAATACAACATTCTTACCAACATCACCCTTGCGAAGCTCACCGCAAGTGACTGTTCTTTTATTTGATTCCATTATCCTTACCTCAATGGCGACATAAATGCCGCTGCTTAAAAAGCAAATAAATGTCTAGGGAACTGCCAAAAAATATAAGCCGCGCCAGTTGAACTTGCTGCACAGCAGAATTTTATCAGACAGTTCCCTATATTTTAATGAGGCTTTGGGATTTGAGCAATCAGAAAGCAACAACTCAAATGAAAATCAATTTGAGCATGTATCATTCTGTTTTTTGCCGACAACACATTTTACACTTTGAATTTACCAACTTCATCGTTAAGTGCATCAATACTGTTTCGTGTATCTACAGTAAGTTGATTCACAGCGTTCACAGCCTCAGTAATTTGATCCGCACCAGTTGCCATTTCAGACATACCGCCGTCAATTTCCTGAGTGATTATGTTCATATTTTTAGCTTCTTTCGTAATCTGCGTGCTGCCCTCAAGCATTTCCACCGAGCTTTTCTGAACTTTTTGAGTTATATCATTCAGAAGATTGATTGCGCTAAGAACATATTTACTGTCCTGAGACTGCTGTTCCATCGTATCTCGGATTGACTGCTCCTGTTTAGAAACAGTATTCACTTCGTCTTCAATCAAAGTGAATTTTTCTACAACCTCTGCAGAGAATTTCGTTACGACAACAATTGAATCCGTAATCTTTTTTAATGCGCCACCAATAGTTTTGGTCTGTTTTGCTGAAGATTCCGCAAGTTTTCTGACCTCATCGGCAACGACTGCAAAACCTTTCCCAGTGTCTCCGGCATGAGCTGCCTCAATTGCCGCATTCATAGCAAGAAGGTTCGTTTCCCCAGCAATATTCTGAATCACATTGCTGATTTCCATAAGTCCGCGCGACTCTTCATAAACTTCCTGAATTGCCTTTGTGATTTTGTCAAGCACAGTTTTTCCCGATGCAGAATTCTCTGCAAGGCGATTTATGTTCTCAGTGTTATGAACAAGAGTTTTTGTAGTCGCCTCCATATTGTGGATAAGAGAATTGATTACGGAAGTAGATTGATTTATATTCGATGACTGCTCTGTTATAAGCTCGTTGAGACGATTTATGCCGAACGAAATCTGCTCCATCGTGCTGGTTGTTTCCGTAACGCTGGCAGTCTGATTTATTGTCTGACCTTTTATGCTTTTTATGTTCGCGGAAATCTGGTTGATAGCCGCAGAAGTTTCCGTCATATTTGAAGAAAGCGTTTCTCCGACTTCCGAAAGTTTCGATGATTGCGCCTGAACCGTAGAAACAAGCACACGGATTTTATCAAAAGTTTTGTTGAAATAGTCCGCCATAGAACCAATCTCATCTTTCGACGAAATCTCAATCCTGTGAGTCAAATCGCCCTCACCCTCAGAAATATCTTTCAGAATAGAGGTAAACTGGCTGATTGGCTTGACTGTCTTGCGTGAAATGATAAATCCAAGAAAAATCAAAAGGATTGCCGCACTAACGCTGATTGCGACGGACAGTTTTTTGAGATTGTCTGACTGCACACTGATTACAGAAACACTGTCTACAAGCATATCGCTCAAATTGCCCACAAACGAATCAACCATCTCTGAAATCTGCTCCGCATACGGATCGAATTTTTCCATGAATTTGTTGCCTTCGTCAGGTCCGTACTCAATATACGCCGCCGCCATGTTCTTTCCCATTTCATAGTAGCCGTCGAAAGCCCTTGACATATCATCAAGTTCATTGATTTTTGCACTTTCGCCATGAGAACGGTAAAAATTCTTGAAATCTTCCACGATAGATTTGAATGCTTTTGCATGTTCGGCGGCTTCATCGTAGCCGTCGTCATAGCCTTCAGCTCCACGCGTGGCTGAAATATCCGTGAGCCATTGCTGAACCTGAATGACATGAAGCTGCAAGTCTTTTGCCTTTAAAGTATTCGGCAAAATCTCCTCGTTCGATTTGTTTGCGTTCAAGCTGAATTTCTGAGCGTTCGTAACGATAATTACCGACATAACAACGATAACTGCAACTGCAAGCAAATATCCGCTGAAAATTTTTTGAAAAAGACCAATCCCTTTTTTCGTTGATAAATTCATAATGCATCCCTCCAGCACTGCTAAAAAAATCGGAACATAGTTTCGCAAAGAATTAAGTAGACTCCGAGTTATTTTGCACTATATAAATTAATTTGGTCCGCAAGAAAGTGACATACAAGACACATTTTAAATTGAACCATTCGGTAATTATATCACAATAATTCTGAATTTTGCGATTTCCGAAAGACATTTTCGGGCAAAAATCACTTGATTAGACAAAAACGACCACTTTTTGTTTTCACCTTTTTTCCACAGTTTTTCCACAACTTTTCCCCTTGACAGCTCAAATCAGTCAATATATCATTTTTCATGTTGCGCGAAAAAACACTAAATATGGTGTTTTTAGTGCCGAAAATAATAAATGTCTGCATAGTCGGCTATTATGCGCGACTTGTGGGTTGAGGGGCGGACATCAAAATTATCGAGGGGTTGTGATGAAAATTATTAAGCGAAACGGTGAAGAAGTAGATTTCGACATCAACAAAATCATTACTGCCGTAACAAAAGCAAGCAATGAAGTTCCTCTTTCCGAACAGCTTAAAAATGAGCAGATTCAAATGATTGCCGAAAAAATCCAGAAACAGTGCGAAGACGAAAATCACGAGATGAATGTCGAAGCCATTCAGGATTTGGTTGAAGACGCAATCATGGAAGAATCAGCTTTTGCAATAGCAAAAAAATACATTACATACAGATACCAGCACGAGTTGCTCAGAAAGGCGAATTCAACTGACAGCCAGATTATGTCCCTGCTTGAATGTAACAATGAGGAAGTCAAGCAGGAGAATTCAAACAAAAACCCAACAGTCGTATCCGTTCAGCGCGACTATATGGCGGGCGAGGTGTCCAAGGACATCACCAAGAGGTTTTTGCTTGACGAGGACATTGTGCAGGCCCACAATGATGGAATCATCCATTTCCATGACTCGGATTATTTTGCCCAGCATATGCACAATTGCGACCTTGTGAACTTGGAAGATATGCTCCAGAACGGAACGGTCATTTCAGGCACAAAAATCGACAAGCCGCACTCATTCTCAACGGCGTGCAATATTGCCACGCAGATAATCGCACAGGTTGCATCAAGCCAGTACGGTGGTCAGAGCGTTTCGCTCACGCACCTGGCTCCTTTCGTTGAGGTTAGCCGCCAGAAGTTTCTCAAAGAAATCCGAGAAGTTGAGTCACGCGCGGGCGAGTACACGGAAGAACAGAAAAAAGCCATTGTGGATATGCGTCTCCGCGATGAAATAAAGCGCGGCGTTCAGACGATTCAATATCAGGTTGTTACCCTTATGACTACGAACGGACAGGCTCCTTTTGTAACCGTGTTCATGTACTTGAACGAAGCCCGGAACGCGCAGGAGAAAAAAGACCTGGCCATGATAATCGAAGAAGTCCTCAAGCAGCGTTATCAGGGCGTAAAGAATGAATCTGGATTCTGGGTTATGCCGGCATTCCCCAAGCTCATCTATGTTCTTGAGAACGATAATGTGGACGAAGGCTCTCCGTACTACTACCTGACCGAGCTTGCGGCAAAATGCACCGCGCGCCGGCTTGTTCCTGACTACATTTCTGAAAAGAAAATGCTTGAGCTTAAAGGCGATGTGTATACTTGCATGGGCTGTCGCTCATTCCTCACTCCAGACCGTTTCACCGGCGCAGGCGTTGGAAACATCGCAAACGCAGGAAATTACGAGCCTGGCAAGCACAAGTACTACGGAAGGTTCAATCAGGGCGTAGTCACTATAAACCTTGTGGATGTGGCATGTTCTTCAGGTGGCGATTACGATTCATTCTGGAAGATTTTTGACGAGCGTCTGGAACTTTGTCACAAGGCACTTCTCAGAAGACACGAGCGGCTTTTGGGCACTCCGAGCGATGTTGCGCCTATCTTGTGGCAGAACGGGGCTTTGGCACGGCTCAAAAAAGGCGAGACAATCGACAAGCTCTTGTTCAACGGCTACTCCACTATTTCTCTCGGCTACGCGGGGCTTTGCGAGTGCGTGCGTTACATGACAGGAAAATCGCATACAAACCCGGACGCAACGCCGTTCGCAATTGATGTGATGAAAAAGATGAACGAGAAGTGCGCTGAGTGGAAGAAAATGCACAATATCGATTTTTCACTCTACGGAACGCCTCTTGAGTCCACAACATACAAGTTTGCAAAGTGCCTCAAAAAGCGGTTCGGCGAAATTGAGGGCGTGACGGACAAGAACTACATCACAAACTCGTACCATGTTCATGTGTCGGAAAAAATCGATGCGTTCTCAAAGCTCTCATTCGAGAGCCAGTTTCAGGAACTTTCCCCGGGCGGAGCCGTGAGCTATGTGGAAGTTCCGAACATGGAGAACAACATTCCCGCTGTCATGGCAATTTTGAAGCACATTTACGAAAACATCATGTACGCGGAGCTGAACACAAAATCCGACTGCTGCCAAAAGTGCGGCTACACGGGTGAAATCCGCATCGTGACGGATGGCGACAATAAGCTCGTCTGGCAATGTCCGCAGTGCGGCAACAAAGACCAGTCCACGATGAACGTTGCGCGGCGCACATGCGGCTACATCGGGACTCAGTACTGGAATCAAGGGCGCACTCAAGAAATCCAGGACAGAGTTCTGCATATTTAAGAGCTGGCAGGAAAAATGCAATAAGCCTGCAGAATAAATTCTAGAAAGAATTTTTCTGCAGGCTTATTTAGAAATCATGTTGAACCAAGCAAAAGAACAACCAAATGGATAACAAAAATTCATACAAGCTAGATTTTGAAATGGAGCAAATTCTTCATCTTTAGTAAAAATCCATGTTATCATTAAAATAATGGAGGAATGTTTTATGAACGAGACCATAAAAACATTGATTGGGCGGAGGAGCATCCGTAAGTACAAGGCACAGATGCCTAAAAAAGACGATTTGGAACAAATTGTAAACGCAGGTCTTTACGCAGCAAGTGCAAAAGGCACTCAGAACACAAAGATTCTTGTCGTGACCAATCCAGAGCTTCGCGCTCGTATTTCCGAGATGAACAGAAAAATAGGCGGCTGGGATGCGGGATTTGACCCGTTCTATGGTGCGCCTGTAATCCTTATTGTTCTTGCGCAGAAAGACTGGGGAAATCGGGTGTATGACGGAAGCCTTGTGATGGGAAATCTTATGGCAGCCGCTCATTTCCTGGGGCTTGGCTCAATCTGGATTCACCGCGCAAAGGAAGAATTTGAGAGCGATGAAGGAAAGAAAATTCTGAAAGAGCTTGGTATTGAAGGAGAATGGGAAGGAATCGGGCATTGCGCTGTCGGTTACGCTGACTGTGAACTTCCAAGCCCGGCTGAACGAAAGCCCGACCGTGTTATTTGGGCGTAAAGTTTCATCCTTGATATTCGGCGGACTCAGTAAACGCAAAAACGGTGGTTCAGACTAAGGTCAACCACCGTAATTTCTTATTAAAGAAATATGTATAAAAATCGCCAGCCCCCATTAAAGAGAACTGGCGTTCGTTTTATGAAAAATCTGCTAGCACGGATGCCCGCAAAAAGCAAAGACAGAAATCTTTGATTTCTGTGCAGGAAAACTAAGCCATCTATCGCTATTCTTTTTGAAAAAGATTGTTTTTAACCAAAGTTAATTTGTTCTAATAAGAGGAACTTCTTTATTATTGATATACAAAGTAGGAGCTATATCCACTAAGTCTGAAAAAGTTTTTTTGAGTCGAACCAAAACTATAAAATCTTCGCCTTTTTCTACAAATGATCCCTGTAAATCAATATTTCTTGGATCAGATCTATCTGTACTCTTTGCGGAATCCCAAAAGCGGTCATCTATACTCAATTCTAATTTATAGCCTGGAAAACATGGTTCTACATTGTAGATAATTGTGTGATTCTCATATTTTGTTTTAAATGTTGCTATAGCTGACATATTATTTCCTCCATTACTTTTTGATTGAAAAAAAATCCCATTTTTCCTCCCCCTAAACATCTCTCCTGCCATGATGGACATAAATCTCCCCTCCCCATCTCCAAAAATTTACTGCTCAGAAATTAAACTGCGCTATTTTTGCAACAAAATCATTCCCGTGACTTGGGAATGGCTTTAAATTATATTTTACGGCAAGAACGAGGAAAGTCAACTGCGAGTTGACCGCAAGCTAACGATTTTCTCATACAGTGTATTCGGGAGATGAATATGGGAAACAATCACAGGATTGACATCAACCTTTCTGAAAAGGGATTTTTTATTGGCGGACAGAGGCTTAACATGCTTCATTACAGATTTCAAGAAATCCTCAATTGGAGCGGCATGTTGCATATCGGAAACAAACAAAAATCTGCTCCTGATTCAAACTGTGCTATTTTCTATGTCTATCACTCTGACTCCATGGCCTATATCAGCCTGATGGACATCTGGTTTACGCCAGATGAATCTCCTATAACTCAAAAGGATTTTGACAGGCTTGAAAAATTCTACGAGGAGACTGACACAAGATTCAATGAGCAGAATTACAAATATAAGCTTTCCGCAAAGATAAATCTGGATATTCTTGAAAAATTCGCTCGAGACGAAGAATTTACCATTCCCACAGGCATTGACGAAACGACCTACACAGCAGCCTTTTATTCTCCGTCAAAGACAGGGCTTTATTGCTTTCATTTGGATATCAATCCAATTTTTACTGAAGAATTTTGGGAAAGTGACAGATACAAGACAGAAGCCAGGCTTTGCGAGGCTGTAAACAACGGAGACTTGGAGAAAATTAAACTTTATGCCAAAAGGGGGGCGAATTTAAATTTCCATAATAAAAACTCGCTTGCATCTTTACTTGATATTGCCATCGTTAACAACAATCCTCAAATATGCGAATTTTTGATTAGACAAGGGCTGGATGTGAATTACACAAACGGTTACGGGCCAGATTTTTCTTCATTAAATCTTGCCAAATCGGAAAAAGCACTGGAAGCAGGGAAAGTTCTTGTGAAATACGGGGCAAGATATGATTTGTTTGCTCTTATCGAGGCAGGCACATTCTCCTCTGAAGACTGTAATCGCTTATATATGGAAGAACTTGAATTTCTCCTGCAATGCGGCTCAGATGCCAACAAGGGCTTGAAAAACAATCTCTTTACCCCTCTCATGTGGGCGGTCTTTAACAATAATATTCAGGCGGCGGAACTTCTGATTAAGTACGGAGCGGACATAAATGCAAAGACAATTTCTGATGGGACAGCCCTTCGCATAGCTGTTTTAAATAATAATGTCAAAATGGCTTCATTTCTGATTGAGCATGGTGCAGAGGTGAATTCAATAACTGACGGCAAAAGCAACTTGCTTGAGGCTCTTATACAGCAAAACCCGGACAGGGAGATGATTTCTCTTTTATCCCTCTGTGGCGGAAAGATAAACGCAGACTTGCCGGTGCCCGTTGAAGTCTATAACAAAAAACTGAATGTGACTTTCGTGATAAAAAAAGCCTTCGTCCCTTATTTTCTAAAAGAAGATGAAGAAGCCCTTCTGTTTTTGTGGAAATTATTTTTGCTCTGTGACGAAAGCATTCCCGTGACTTGGGAATGAGACTGATTTATGCTTGCTATGCTGAGTAAATGAAACTCGGCGAAGGAGGATTTGTATGGAAATAGCTTTTGTAGGATTTTTGCTGCTGCTTGTTGTGACCATCTTTCTGATGGTCTTCTTGAACGAGCCGTTTTGGCAGGGATACAGGAACTCCAAATTCATCGATGAAATGATGAAAGAAGAGGAAGAGGAATTTTCAAACACACGGAATATCGAAACAAAATAACGGAGGAAACTATGGAACAAGAAATGAAAATTGTCACAAGACAAGAGACCTTCACCGACCTAGCCGTCCGCGAACTAGGGAAAACCCGTGCCGCCTGCTTCTGCAAAGTTCAGTTCAAAAGATGTAGCAAAGAAAAATGCGCTGTTTGCCCCCAGCATAAAAATCTGGAAAGCTGCCGCCAAGCAATGAGCGATTATGACCGCCTGCGACTGGACTCCTACACCGCCGAATACTACGCCGAGTTCAGCAAAAATCCCATGGCTTGGATGAACCACAAAGAATATGTGCGTCATTTCACGCGCTTCATGCTTGCGTTCATCGGATTTTTCATTTTGATTTTCGGGATTCTGGGGCTTATGTTGGCTATGTGATGTGAGGGGGTGGGTGTGGAGGGGGCTTGCTACTGTGATGAACGGCAGCGAGTTCCCGAATGAATGGAAAAAAGACAGAGGTTTTCTTTAATACGGATAGTTGTTAAGCAAAAGAATTAAATTTTATTTGATCTTATGATATAATCAAAATATAGAGAGATTGTTCGACAATGAAAAACAGCAACATCGTATAAAAAATTCTTTGTTACATTAAAGAAATTATCATGGAGAAAAATTTATATATGATTAACAGACTCAATAAGCGATGTCCTAACTGTGGTAGCACAGTCTTAAAAACTGAAATGCTAAGTAATGGATTATTTTGTTATGAATGCACAAAATGCGGACAAGCTTTCGAAATAGAAGACGGAGACTTTGAAAAAGCTATTGAAAGAGCTGATGATGATGATTTATTTTGGAAAACAATTGACAACACCGAGAACCAAGAATGCAAAACTCAATTGAATCTGCACAGGAAAGTTCTCATTGTAAAACAAAATGAAAACTTAACAGTAAAAAAAGATTTTCACGATTGGTTGCTAAAAAATGATGGCAAAACTGAGGCAAGCGCAAACAATTATATATGTGGATTTAAATTAGCTCAAAGACACTACTGTGAATATACACAGACACCAACAAGCTTTTATGACATAGATGATATTAGAACTCTTCAAAATATATTCAACAAATACATCGATGGTGAATATTCAGAAATTGGCAAAAAATATTCAGGTGCTGTTCGAGCCAGTTTAAAGGCTTATTTACGATTTTTTCAGCAAAGGAATATTGATAATTGCGATTTCCCAAGCGATACGAGTGTCCCAAAAGTAGCGGTTGGTATGACGCAAGGTGATAATTGCGATTCCCCAAGCAGTACGAGTGTCCCAAAAGCAATTCTCCACAAAAAGAATGGAGAAAATATTGAAATTAGAGGAAAAGATAAGGCAAAATAATGATTTTTCTTTTTAGTAATGCAAATTTACTGGAAGAAAAATCGATGAGGGATTTATGAAATACACGGTATTTGATACTACAGGTTTTGATGATTACAAAAGTTGGCTTAGTAAAGATAAATCAAAATATGAAAAAATAAACAGTTTGATTATGTCTATCCAGCGTGATGGTCCCCTAAATGGAATCGGGAAACCAGAAGTTTTGAAAGGTAACTATAAGGGAAATTATTCAAGGCGGATTGACGATAAGAATCGCTTGATATATCAATATCAGACAAATGATAAAACTGGAGACTCAAATACAATCATTATCGGTTGTAAAGAGCATTATAAGGGAAATGAACAAACACAAAAGCAAATGCTTATAAGTATGCTTAATCTGTCAGAATAATAGGGAGCAAAATGAAAATGAATAAAGACGAAAACATGAAAAACTACAAAGATGAACTGCAAAAGAAAACTTCAAATTATATGAGCATAATGGAAGAATGGGGAACAACTGTCTTCTACGAAAAACATATAGTCGAACGAGAAAAATTGCATTATCTTGCAATGGAATGTATAAATAAGATTCTTCCACTGGAATTAAAAATTTTCGTTAAGAATTTATGTGCTAACACGCTGGGCTACCCTGACGAACCCATATTTTACAAAGCATTTGGGGATAATCCAAAAGCCGGAGACCGAATCAGCAAAACTGAATTAGAGCAAAAAGGAATTGATATAAAAGAATTTGATGAAATGATAGAAATTTGGGGGTTAGAGGGAACTTTTGTAGAAAAGCAAACTATTGATGGCGAGGATTTTTATTATCTTGATTCATTATGTGAGCGAGCTGATATTACATCTGAAGAAGAGTTGGAACGATTAAACGCATCTGTCGAATTAAAATATTCAATCCGGCAAAAAACAAATATGTCTATGGATGAACAAGATAAATATATACAATATGTGAATGACTTATTGCTTGGTATAACTCCTCAAAGGAAAGCAGAAATAAAACTTCACAAATTTGCAAAAGAACTTGTGGAAAATCCTGTGTTTTCAAATTTATCAAAAGATGCTCAGGATTTTTTCAAAAAATCTCTAAAATGAAAAATCATGACTTCTTTGTTTGCAGAAAATTCAAATAAAAACATATAAGGACTAAAATATGAAAATAGAAATGGGCGAATCTCTGTTACAATCTTATTTGAAATATGAAAAGGGATGCCTTGTCACTCAGACGAACTGGAAAACTTCCAGCAAATGGCAGGTCGCAGAAGAAGATTATCAAACCATAAGGATTGTGTTTGATACAATTCACAAGCACGCTGATTTTTCTGATGTTTTCAAAAACAGTTCTTTAGAACAGGCATTAAAACAAGCCGAATTAGATGTAGTCGGTATCAATAATGATAAATTGTATATGGTTGAAGTTGCTTTCCATGAAAATGGACTTCAGTACGGTGATAAACAGGAGACAAAAGACAGAGTCTGCAAAAAGCTTCTTCGTGCTTATTTGATAGGATTGGCTTTCTTCCCGAATTTCACTTACGAGATAATCTTTGCTTCTCCAAAAGTAAATCCTGCGACCGATAAAATCATAAAAGAGTATTTCTCTATTTTGGAAAAAGATTTTGGAGACGGAGAGAATATATCATTCCGCTATCTGGCAAATGAAGATTTTAAAGATAAAATTCTTCTTCCTACATTAAACTCCTCGCTTTCTGACTCTGACACATCGGAATTGTTTTTGCGAACTGCAAAAATGCTGGAAATTTTTGCTCTGCTTGATTTAAATAGCAAAGAAAAGAAGATTGAAAGGTCAAGTTTCGGAATTTCTAAAAGTATCGAAAATAAAAAAATATTCAATGAAGATACAGAATCTAATGAAATTCTCAAAGTAAAAAATCGTTTGCCAAATTGGTTTAAGAATAAAAAACAGTACAACAGCAGGATTCTCTATGCCTATCTTAACCTCTATAATACTGACACAAAATTTGTTTTTTATAATGATTTGGAAAAAGAATCCGCGCTTGCCTCTAATTTTAAGGGGAATTTTGACCAGATGAAAAATTTTGGCATAAAAAATCATGGCAAAATTTTTGAACAAATTGATGATAAAGTATATTTATGGGATAAAGTAAAGGATATTGTTCTACAGATGTATGGACAATACAAGAAGTAAATCTGCTAACGATTCTTGAAGCAGTTCGTTCAAGCTTTAGTCCCCAGTCTTGCCGAGCCTCCCCCCATTCCCGTGACATGGGAATCCCCTCCGTTAAACTCACTCCCGTAAATGTCTCCTTATCTTCTGAATTTTCAAAATCATATCCATTTTCTTTCATATACTTTAATACAGCCTGCTTAGCCTTTCCGTAAATAAAAATTGAACCATGATTTTTTCTTCCAGGAACTTCTTCTGCTTCAAAGTCCTTATGATTACCGTCACAATCAGCTAAACTAATCTGCGTAGGTCCAAACGATATCTCAGCTGTGGCTCCTGATATCGAATCGAAAGAACAAGATGCCTTCCTCATCCATTCGTCATATTCTTCCTGTGTAAGTTTTGACTTAAAAAATCCCATTTTGTTTCACTCTTTTTTTTCTGTTAAATCTGTCCTTCTTTACGCCAATAATCTGCCAGCTCAGGATTCTTGGCAGTACCAATTCCCTTTTCATAATATTCCGATAGTTTTAGCATAGCAAACACATTTCCGTTTTCCGCAGCTTTTTTAATTGCTTCAAACTGCTCCTTTTCAGAAAGTTTTAATTCCGACAAATCCATATAACTCTCCTTGATAAGTTTCATTATTGGAACCAATGTTTTTCAGTTATAAGAATCAATGAAAAACCATTCAATAATACAATGCAATTTCGTGTTGTTTGTCAATGTTATTCCGTTCATATTGTATCGAATGGATGAACAGGAATATAAAAAACAAGTCAATTTCGTACTCGCAAGACTAAAAGAAGAACGACAAAAAGCAAGTCTATCTCAAATCGAGCTTTCTTTTGCTGCAGGGCTTTCCCAAAACCAAGTAAACTGTATTGAATCAGGTCGAAATATTCCGAATCTATATACTCTTATCAAAATTTGCAATGCTTTAAAAATCAGACCTGAAATTCTTTTTTCAACACCAAATGAAGAACGAGAAAAGGCTAAAAATGAAATAATTTCCCTTGTAAAAAAATATATATAAAATTGTAAATTTTCGTAAAAACAAAAAAACGCCAGTCCTAGGGAGCGGCCTTGCGGAGACCAAAAAAAAGACTGGCGTTCGTTTAAATCCTGCGGGCACGGATGCCCGCAAAAGCAATGACAGAAAT
This sequence comes from Treponema sp., assembly GCA_017449265.1. Classification (GTDB taxonomy): domain Bacteria; phylum Spirochaetota; class Spirochaetia; order Treponematales; family Treponemataceae; genus Treponema_D. Next base: position 43,723 of record JAFSJW010000014.1, on the reverse strand, counting down.
CTTTGATTTCTGTGCAAGATAAATAAAAACAGGAGGTTTTTATTTATCTGCAAATTCACTTACGAGAGCGCTGACCGTAGCTCGGAACAAAGACAATTGGGCGTTCCCCCTACGGTCGCTTTGCTTCCTTCGGGTCAGGCTTTTGCGAGTTTACCATCGGTAAACTCGTTACGAGAATGGCATTGCCATTCTCGCGGGTTCCGTGCTTCCGCACTTCATTGCTTCGCTCCGCTTCGGAACGAGCCTGACGGCTCGCGGCTACAATCCTTAACGCAAAAGTTATTATAAAAAGGAATTAATTTATATAGTTATACGCCACATTCAGTTAAAATCTTTTTCACAATATTATGAACAGACAAAGATGGATTTTTATCAAACCACTCATATCCGTAATTTTTATTAGGTGTGCTTTCAGAATATCTCTGTTTTTCTATTTTTTCCGCTCTTTTCACGGCAGATTTTATATCTTCCAAAGTAATTTTAGCGAGAATCTGCAAAAAATTCCGTTCTTCTTTATATTCTTTCAGACCTTCAAATTTCGTTCCGAAAATCTGATTTATATTTCGCAGATAATCTGATTTGTTTCCTACAGAAGAAAATAAATCTTTTTTATGCAAGATTATCCAAAGTTCAAAATCAATATTGGAATAACCTAAATCAAATTTTATAGACTTACCAATTTTTTCCGCATCTTTCATTTCTTTTAGGGTATTCTCAAATCGCTTTCGATGCTCAATGTCTGCATCTTCAACATCAAAAACTGCAGTAATCACACACGGTTGAATAACAGAAATCTTTTTCACATATTTTGATGGCGAACATTTTTCTACTTGAAAGACAGGATTTGCAATTCTTTTTTCTTCCATTCGAATCAATTTTTGGAGATATTGAAAATATAGTATTTCTGTTTCCCCCTCCACGGAGAAGAAGTATTTATTGATTTGGAGTCTCTGAATCATTTGAAGTCTCCACGATTTTTTCAAAAACATCAGACAAATCAATATCTCGTATAGCACCGTATTTGCTCATAAAATAATTATTCATATAATCTTTTCCTTTTCGGGCATTTGTACCTTTCGTTCCAAAATCAGAGAGTGAATACAGTTCGCTAAAATTATTTTCATCAGACCGTTCAACAAATTTAATTTCATCACGACGAAAAAGATTATTATTTAAAAATATAGGATTTTGGGTATTAAAAATCAATTGTGCATGATTTTTATTTATCGTATCATCGTGAAAAATATTAATGATATTCATAACAACCATCGGATGCAATGAAGTATCAAATTCATCGATTAATAAAACACCTCCATGTGAAAAAATACCAGCCAAAACAGGAAATAAATCCACAAAACGCAATGTTCCAAAAGATTCAATAAATTCGGCAGGGATTAACAAATGTTTGTCTTCAAAAACAGACACCAATTTGTCAAAGGTATCATTTTGTTGTTTTACAAAAGCTAATGAATTAGAGTTTATTCCAAGTCGTGAAACAGCAAGATTCATCAAGGTATTAGCTTTATCTTTTTGTCGTGAGTTAAACTGTGATGAAAAATATTGAGAATTACATATCGGCTTCAATGAATCTGAAAAATATTTATATACTTTTGCAGATAACTGTTGGCTTATTGTGGTTTTAAAACCATTTGTCAGAAATAATTCTTCAGCAACCAACCCCTGCTCTGCCGTAAATTTAAGAACATTTTTATTTTTTGTATAATTTGGTAATAAATAAGTTTCTAAATCTTTTAAAGTTCCAAATTCAATTTTGTTTCCACTGCGATTAAAAACTATTCTATCATTAACAGTTAAATTTTCAGCAGTGATACGCCTTTTGTAATTCTGAATGCAAAAAGTACCTAAATCTATTGAAAGTGAATAGCTGAATAATAATTCATTTTGAATAAATTTAATAGAGAAGCTTACATCTTTTTGTACAACCAGACTATTGTTCGGAATAAGTTCAAGCATATAATGCGAAACATTTCCATCAAAAACACCTGTGGCATTAAAGATGTTGCCCCGCATTACTATAGCCCTAAAAACATCAAGTGCCCCAATGATATTTGTTTTTCCAGCTGCATTAGCTCCATAAATAACAGATGTACTTAAAGATTTAAAAATTTTGTTATTAATTGTTTCAGTCAGAATACTATAATCAAGTCCTTTCTGCTTTGGAGCAGGAATCATTGAGAATTTTACGCGGTCTTTAAAAGATTTGTAGTTCTCTGTTTCAAATTCTAACAACATATTGACTTCCTAATGCATAATATATGTTATTATCGGTATAAAATCAATAAAAATAAATTTATTTTGCAAATTTTGTGCAAAATTCTTAATTTTTATATTGACGATGCATGTGAAATTTCTATATATTTAAACTGTGAGTCAATCACTGAGGTCGTTGTGCCAATAAAAAAACCTCAGGTTACCGCCTGAGGTTATAAAAAGAAACATCTGCAAAGCAGACATTTTCAAGATGTTATAATGACTTTATCAGTTATTCCCTGAAAATACAAGCCTAAACAGATGTTTTCCACTTTATACTTGAAGGAGGAAATCTATGGCGACTAACCCACCGATAGGTGACAACCGCAGAATCGGCGCAGTTCGCAAGCGTTCTCAGGTATTGAATCCTAGAACGGGACAATATGTAAAACGCGATGCTGAAACTGGTCGATTTATGGATGTCAAACAAGATGGAACACCATTTAAAGGTGTCCGCAAGGAAAAATAATCTGTAAATTTTAGTTTGTTGGTATGCTGTGGTTTTTATTGGACTGCAGTATTTTAAATCACAATTTTATGGAGAGCAAATATGCCAAATCCAAACAACCGAACCGTCTACCCAACTGAAAATGGCTGGGCAAACAAAAAAAACGGAGCAAGCCGCCCTGAAAAAATCTATGCAACACAAGCAGAAGCTATAGAAGTGGCAAAAGAGCAAATTAAGCATGCAGGTGGTGCTGACTTAACAATTATGAATCGAGAAAACCAAATTAGAAGAAAAATAACTGTTGCACCAGGTAATGATCCTTGCCCACCAATAGACAGAACTTAATTTGTAATTTACCTTGTTTCCTACATTGCACTAAACTGCAAGGAAATAAGGTATTTTACCTTAGATTCTGTAAATTGAATTTTTCTTTCTGAAGTTAAAATAATTATTTTAATGCTTATTTTTTTCCTAAAACAATTTTCTAATTCAAATACTTTTGATAAATTAAATTGTTATTTTCCAAAAGCCATGCATTAAAGATATTTAAATAAATTCCAATTATAATCTTACAATGGTATGGCGTATAATAAAACCGCACATTCTAAACTTTTTTCAAAGTTTACTGGATATAATTGCCATTTTATTTCTACTTGGTTTTAGCAGTGAAATATCCTGTTTGTTTCTCTTTATCTACTTGAGCATAAGTTATGTCTCAATTACCTTAAATTAATGTATTTTTTTAGCTTGCAATTTAAAGGAATCCGATCTTTTACCAATCACAATCAAAACAAGAAAATCGCCAAATAATTTCTTAAAAATGCACATTGTGTTTAATTCTTAAAATTTTTCCCACCAAGTGCTTTATATTGGTTATCTTGATATGGATAATAGATAACACTTTTTGGAATATCGAATGTTAACATGGCAATAAAATGGTCAGCGAGGAATACATAATTGTCTTTTTCCAATGAATCATCATCAATAAATTCTGATGCTTTTTCATCATCAAAAATATAGATGTTTCCTAACAATTTTTTTGAATTTCGTAAATATTCGTTCAGTGCTATAGCCTTTTTCTTTGAAAAATTATCTCCAAGATAAAGGACATAAATATTATTAACGGTTGTTGATACTTCTTTGAGTATCTTATATTCTGTATCGGATATTTTTATCTCTGAGAAATTATATAAATATTTTGCAAGAATCCAACCATTATGCGTATCTTGTAGCCAATCTGGATAAACAGTATGAATTTTTACCCATTCATCTTTTTTTTTCTACAACTTCAACAGTACAATCCGTATCAACCTGAATGTAATGCGTTTCTCCTAACACAGAACTCAGTTTTTGGTTCTTTATTTTTTCGCCGTTTGGTCGATTGTATACATATACATCACTTTCAGATATACGATATGTAGATTTGTCTACGACAACTTCTGTCTTTTGATTCGGTTTGTATGTAATTGCTTTGTTTTGTGTATTAACATTATTACTGCTTTTATTACATCCAATCAGTATTACTGAAAAGATCGAAAGCATAAATGTTAATTTTCGGTTCATATTAATCTCCCATTTATTTAATCAGAAGTAATTCTCAATACATGCCATAGCAGAAAAAAAAGTAACAGACTAAACATCATTTTTTTTCACCAAGAACAAAAAGAATAAACGCTCCTATCAACGGAGAAAACAAAATTGACAACGCAAGAAAACCACCAAAAGACCGACCTCTATTCGCTGCTCCATTAAATGCAAGAACCAACCATAAGATGAAAACTACAATACCCATTTTAATCTCCTGAATCCATTTTTTATTTTAGTTTGTAACCGTACAAGAACCTTCTGCACAAAACAAAGAAAGACTGCTGAAATTCATATAAGATGGGGCAGATGAAAACCGAGAATAAGAAATTGTTTCTGTATCATCTTTATAAAATGTTCCAAGGTTATACTGATATTTACCATTTAGAATTAGTTTTACATTATGTAAGTTCATTTCGGAATGGGTGTCAGAGATATATTCAAAGAAAACTTAAGATACTGGCGAAACAAAGCAGGACTTACACAGGAGCAACTTTCTGAAAAAATTGGCTACGGCACAGGCTACATTTCAGAAATCGAAAGTCGCAATATGTTTCCGAAACCTGAAACAATCGATGCGATATCAAAAGCATTGAATATAACGCCCGCACAACTTTTTGAAGAACAAGGGTGCCCGAAAAATACGATTACTTTTGACAAAGAAGCATTTGTAAAAGAGATTTCAAATGGACTGTTTGAACGACTGAATGAAAATATGATTGGGTACTTTGAAGAAAGATTATAACATCTAAGTCGCAAATTACATTTACTACAAAAACAAATCGCCAGCCCCCCATCCAGAAGACTGGCGTAAAACACAAGCAACACACAGCCACACTTCCGTATAAAAACATCCGCGTGTATCTGTGTGCATCTGCGTCTAATTACTGATCATTAAATTCACTCACCAGCGCTGAGACCGTAGCCTTAGCGTCGCCGTAAATCATTACAGTATTGTCGTTTGTGAAGAGTGGGTTCTCTACACCAGAGAAACCTGTACCCTTACCGCGCTTCAATACGAAGACTGTGCGAGCCTCGTGGGCGTTTACGATTGGCATACCGTAGAGTGGTGAGCTTTCGTCGTGGATAGCATCCGGGTTTACGACATCGTTTGCACCGATGACGATTGCAACGTCAACATTGCTCATCTGCGGGTTCATCTCGTCGGCAGTTTTAAGCTGCTCGTAAGGAACATTTGCCTCAGCCAGCAGTACGTTCATGTGGCCAGGCATTCGGCCTGCAACCGGGTGGATTGCAAAGTTTACTTCCGCGCCGTTTTCCTCAAGCTTGTCGCAGAGTTCCTTTACCGCGTGCTGAGCCTGAGCTACAGCCATACCGTATCCCGGAACAAAGACGACATTCTTTGCCGCTTCCAGAATCATGTAAGCGTCTTCCACAGACATAGCCTTTGGCTCCTTTGCCGGTCCGCCATTTCCCTTCTTCTTCTGACCGCCGAAACTCTTGAAAAGGAGAGCGCCGAATGTGCGGTTCATAGCCTTACACATAATCAAGGTCAAAATCAAACCAGAAGCGCCTACGAGACAACCGGAAACGACCAATACTGTGTTGTTGATTGCGAAACCGGCGAAAGCAGCAGCCAGACCAGAAAGTGCGTTCAAGAACGAAATGATAACCGGCATATCACCGCCACCAATCGGGATAACCATTGTGAAGCCCAAAAGGAGGAAGATTACTGTTGAAGCGATTACGCCGCATTTTTCGATTTCTGCGAATCCAAACGGATTTTCAGCAGTGAAGAATGAGTAAGCGATGATTGAAATAAGTCCGAGCACGCACAAGACGCCGTTCAAAGCGTTCTTAGCAGGAATTACCCAGCCTTTGAAAGTCATTTTTCCGCTCAATTTGCCCCATGCAACCAGAGAACCGGTGAAAGCAACAGCACCGATTGCGATAGTCAAACCAAGTGAAACAGCTGTGAAGTAGTCACCTTTAGGAGCTGCAATGTACTGAGTCAAAGCAACGAGCAGTGAAGAAAGACCACCGAAACCGTTGAACAAAGCAACGAGCTCTGGCATTCCCGTCATCTGAACTTTCTTTGACCAGATAGCACCGATTACTGTACCAATCAAAACAGCGGCAACAATCCAGCAGTAGCCGTTTGAAAGAAGCGGGTTTCCGCCCCAAGCCGCCGCGTCTGTAGAGAAAGCTGACATAACATCTTTCTGAATAAGAACTGTCACCACAGCAACCAGCATACCGATTGCAGAATAGAAATTTCCCTTGCGGGCAGTAGCTGTCTTTCCCAAAAGCTTGATTCCCCGGATAAAGAAGATGCAGGAAATCATGTACAAAACTTTAATCAATGTGTCGTTCATTCCGCAGCTCCTTACTTTTTCTTTGAGTCCTTTGTCTTGAACATACCAAGCATTCGGTCAGTAACCATGTAGCCGCCGATAACATTGATAGTCGCAAAAACAATAGCGAGGAAGCCGAGAATTGCCCCAACTTTTCCGCCGATTTTAACAGCCAGAGCCGTAATTGAAATCGCGCCAACCACCGTGATACCAGAAATAGCGTTCGTTCCGCTCATCAACGGCGTGTGCAGCTGCGACGGAACCTTTGCAATCAACTCCAATCCCAAGAAAGCAGCGATTACAAACACAAAAATAAGCATTATATCCATACTTTTCTCCTATAATTTCATTTCTTTGCAATAAAAAACAGCCGTGGAAACCGAAAAATGATTTCACCGTTCTTCTGCTTGGAATATGCCTTTTCTACCGCGCAAAGCACATCGCGTTCAAACGCCGCCTTGTCGCCGTCGGAAAGTTGCTCCAAGTAGGGGCGCAATCCCGTACTCTTGTACCACTCCACGATAGCCTCGTGGTTTGGCATGGCATGAAAGTACGCCGTTTCCCACAAGCGAAAATCCGATGCGATTTCGGAAAGCACATCAAAATACTCGCTTTCCGCAAGCAAATTGCTTTTCCGCGCAACCGAAATCTTATCCGTCCATGTTCCGCTCGCCGCAACATCTTGCACGAGTTTTCGCAGGGGCAATTTTTCTTGCGAGGGCATTTGCACCGCAAGCACGCCGCCGTCATTCACCAGACTCATCAGTTTCCGCAAAAGTTCCGTGTGATTTGGAATCCACTGCAAACACGCGTTTGAAAACACGATGTCAAACTTCTGCCCGATTTCGTCAAGTTCATTAGGCACATCGACTTTTCGGAACGCAAGGTCGGGATGCTTTTTCCGAGCCGAAGCGAGCATAACGTCAGAGTTGTCCACCCCGATGATGTGCACGTCGGGAAACCGTTTTTTCAGCACCGCCGTGCTGTTCCCCGGTCCACAGCCCACATCGAGAATCGACTGAACTCCGATCGCCTCAATCGCGTTCACCAAATCTAAAGCCGGAATCGTGCGTTCCCGCTCAAACTTGCTGTACTGCTCTGCACTCCAATCTGCCACAACTGTTTCTCCCAACTACTGTTTTTTCGAAGGTTCGAACATGGAAAGCCAATCCCTTCGTTCACTTCGGAACGCGCTTCGCGCGGTGCTACAATCCCTAACGCTTTTATTTCTTTCTTAAATTCAAAATCGTTACCCAGTGCGGAATGTCGAATGTCTCCGGCACGGTCGCAAGATAGGCAAGATGCTCTTTTTCCCACTTGGCGATTTCTTCCGCACTTAATGACGACGCTCCGATTCCGCGACAGGACTTTATTCGTCCGTGCCATGTTTCACGCGTGAAGGAAACGGGAATGTCAAAGCCAACTGCGTCTTCAAGCCCAAAATAAGGCTTTGCCCAGTCTGGCATCGTTACCGCGTTCCGCTTCCAGCCTCCACCGCTCCAGTCGGGATTGTACTTCAAAACAAGCTCCTCGCTTTTTGTGGCAATCTCGCTGTCGGCTGGAATCCACGCCATGAACAGCACCGCAAAATGCCCGCCAGTTTTAAGCCAACTGTGGATTTTCGGCAGAACCACGCTCTTGTCAAAATACATGAAGCATTGGCAAGCAGTCACTATGTCAAAGGATTCCGGGTCAAAATCAAGACTTTCCGCAGACGAAACGATGTAATCAATTTTCATTCCCGCAGTCTCGCTGAGAGAACGCGCAAAGTGAATTTGATTTTCCGAAATGTCCGCTCCAGTCCATTTGCCACCGAACCTTTGCATATTCCGTGGAAGCACGCCCGTTCCCGTCCCTAAATCAAGGATTTTCTGCCCTGCCGTACCGATTTTAAGTTCGGCAAGCTTTTCATAAAACTCCGCAGGGTAAATATCCCTAAACTTCGCGTAGTCGGCAGATATTCTTCCGAAGTCGAAGGGCTTTCCGTTGTCAAAATCTTTGTTGGCGATTGGCATACTTATACCACCTTTCGTTTATCCGCAGGTTTAAACAACAATGAAAGCATATCTTTTCTATCACGAAGCTCATATCACCTCCTCCTTGAGGGCGAAGGAATCCATAAAAACTCCTAAATAACGCATTTTTAGTTTACGCACTGATTACTGTCAATCCTTCAATTACTGAAAAATGTTTGTCTTGCGTGACCACAGTCATATCATTAGCTAAAGCTGTAGCGGCAATCCACATATCATTTTCTGGAAGAATGTGACCATGTTTTTGCAAATTAGCTTTTATTATCCCGTATTTATCAGCAACTTTTTGAGTTACATCTAACACAGGATATGGAGCACAGAAACTCAAATATATTTTTCTATTTTGCTCCCGCTTCTGTGATTTTTCAGAACCAAAAAGTAATTCTCCAATAACAATTGTTGAAATTGAGATATCCTCAAGATTTTCCAAAACTTTTGCTACATCAGAATCACCTTTTATGTAACGAATTATCACATTCGTATCAAGCATATTACCATTCATTTGGCTCTATCCTTCGACACTCTTTCACAGCCTCAAGCATCTCATTTGCCTCTTCTTCACTTATAGTTCCGAAAAATTTTTTGAGATGTTCCCTAGAAGCATTTTTTTTTGCATCTTTTTTTGATAAAAGGTACATAGTAAAGTCATAAACTTCCTTTTGTTCCTGTTCATCAAGTGTCTCATACATTTGAATCAGTGCTTCAGGCATATTGCCCCCTTACGCCTTAAACCGCTCGTGAATAATCTGTCCGCCCTGTGTGAGCAAGCAGCCCTTCATGATGTCATCTTCCATGTTGACTTTGAACTCTTTTGCTTCCTTGTCGTAGAAACCTGCGTGGGTAAGGAAAGCCGTGATGTTGCCGGAGAACATTTTTGAAGCGTCATAGGGAACCTGCCTTTCAAGCAGGTCGCCGCTCATGATTGTAACGCCGTTCTCTGTAACAACGTTTTCGAAGAGCTTAGACCCCTCAACGTTTCCGCCTGTAGAGCAGGCCATATCCACAACGATTGAGCCCGGCATCATGCGGTCAAGGACATTCTTTTCGATAAGGCGGGGAGCCTTGCGACCGAAGACTTTTGCCGTGGTGATTACGATATTTGCCTTTTCACAGACCTTAGCCTGTGCTTCCTTCTGTTTTGCAATCTGCTCAGGAGTAAGCTCTTTTGCGTAGCCCTGAGAAGTCTGACCCATTTCGCCAAGGTCGATTTTAACAAAGTTTGCGCCCAGAGACTTAACCTGGTCCTCTACAACCGGGCGGGTATCAAAAGCGTCAACGCGGGCTCCCAGGCGTTTTGCCGTAGCGATTGCCTGAAGACCTGCAACGCCCACACCAATAATGAAAACGCGGGCCGGGTTGATTGTACCAGCCGGAGTAACCATCATCGGAAGGATTTTGGGAAGTTTTGCCGCAGCGTTCAAAACTGCGACATAACCAGCAAGGGAAGTCTGTGATGACTGAACATCCATCTTCTGTGCGAGAGTGCTTCGAGGAATCATCTCAAGCGAGACAGCCTGCAATCCCTGGGAAGCAAATTTATTAAGAAGCTCTTTTTCATTGAAAGGATCAAGATAGCTCAAATGCAGCGTGCCCTCTTTGATACCCTCAATGGATTGTGGCTTCATAATTCGGACGATAATTTCTGAATCCGAGTAAGCATCTTCTTCTTTTGAAACAATTGTAGCTCCGGCATTTTTGTATGTCTCATCGCTAAAACCACTCTTCAAACCTGCACCCGAAACGACCTTGATTTCAAAGCCCATCGATGTAAGTTTCTTTGCGTCATCAGGAATAAGAGCAACGCGTGTTTCGCGCTCGTCCTTTTCCTTACAGACCAAAACTTTCTTCATTTTTGAAAGCCTCCTTTTTTATAGCAGAAAAATACTATTCCATTATATTGAATATGGATGAAATAAACATCAATTTTTTTAAGATTCGACAATTTTTTTCGCATCATGCAATGAGGGAAGGTCGCAGACTTTCTCAAAAAGAATAACTGCAATGCAACAGAAGCCGAACTAAAAGCATTTTTGACTGAAAAGGCAGAAGGGACCAAATCTCTTTCATCAGAGGAACTTGATAATATCGCAGGGGGAAGCTTAATGCGGGATCTTCTAGAAACTGTCAGAGGAGTAGTTGCTGGTCTTCCTGAAGCATTGCGTTGAAGTTACTAAGCATTTTGCCAACAATCGCAAACTTAAAAAACGGCTCGGCAATTGAAAGTAGCCAATGAGGCGGAAAAAAATACCAGCTTCATCGGCATTACTATCGCTCTTTGCATTTCACTTCAATCATCACACATACTAGAACAATCCGCTCACATTACCGTCATCGTCCACATCGATTTTTAATGCAGCCGGCATTTTCGGAAGTCCAGGAAGCGTCATTATATCCCCCGCATAGATTACGACGAATCCCGCGCCAGAATAAAGCTGCACATCCCGCACCGGGAAAACATAATCCTTCGGCGCGCCCATACGCTTTGGATCATGGCTGATTGAGTTCTGAGTTTTTGCCACGCACACAGGAAGCTCCTTGTAGCCAAGCTCCTCGTACTCGCGCAGTTTTTTCAGCACGCTCTCAGGAAATTCCACCGATTTAGCGCGGTAAATTTCTTTCGCAAGGATGCGAACCTTGTCCGCAAGCGAAAGATTAGACTCATACAGATAGTGGAATTTTGCCTCGTTTTTATCCAGAATACCGCAGACAGTTTCCGCAAGCTCCGTCATACCCGCGCCACCTTTTTCCCAGCCTTCGCAGACAACAGCCTTAGAGCCTTTTTTCTCGCAGAGTGATTTCAAAAGCTCTATTTCCTCGTCCGTGTCGGTAACAAACCTGTTGATTGCAACAACGCTCGGCACGCCGAATTTTGAAATATTTTCTATATGAACGAGCAAATTCTCAAATCCAGACTGCAACGCCCCAATGCTCGGAGTGGAAAGATCCGCCTTTGCCATGCCTCCATGCATTTTGAGCGCGCGCACTGTTGCAACGATTACAACAATATCAGGCGAAATCCCCGCAATGCGGCATTTTATGTCCATGAATTTCTCCGCGCCCAAATCTGCGGCAAAACCAGCCTCAGTCACAACATAATCGCCTGTAGCAAGCGCGCTCATCGTGGCATTAATTGAGTTTGTGCCTTGCGCTATGTTTGCGAACGGTCCGCCATGCACGAACACAGGATTTTTTTCCAAAGTCTGCACGATATTCGGTCTGATTGCGTCTTTCAGGAGCGTCGCAATCGCACCAGTGCATTTTAGCTCTCCGAATTTGACAGGACGCTTATCGAAAGTGTTTCCGATTATTATATTTGATATTCTGTTTTTCAAATCAGTTATTGATTTTGACAAGCAAACGATAGCCATAAGCTCAGATGCAACTGAAATCACGAAGTGGTCTTCCCTCGGAATTCCATCCCCTCTCCCGCCAAGCCCAATCGTAATGTTCCTCAACGCGCGGTCGTTCAAATCCACGGCTCTCTTCCATGTGATTGTCCGCGGATCGATTCTGAGCGCATTCGTCTGATGAATGTGGTTGTCGATTATAGCCGACATCAAATTATTTGCGGCGGAAATAGCATGAATATCGCCAGTAAAATGAAGATTAATGTCCTCCATCGGGACAATCTGGGCATATCCGCCGCCGCAAGCCCCGCCCTTCACACCAAAGCACGGTCCCAAAGACGGCTCTCGGAGCGCAATTACAGCTTTCTTTCCGATTTTGTTAAGTCCGTCACCAAGCCCGATTGAAACAGTCGATTTTCCCTCGCCAGCAGGAGTCGGAGTCACGGCGGTGGTCAAAATCAGCTTTCCTCGCGACTTAGGATTTTCTGCCTTTTCAAGAAACGAACGGAGCGTCTTCATCGTTATTTTTGCTTTGTATTTTCCATAAAAATCAAGCGAATCCTCATCTATTCCAATTTTTTCAGCAACTTTCTGAATCGGAATCATCTCGTTTTTTTGTGCGATTTCCAAATCTGTCATTTTCGCTCCCCCGCTTTTTGTGGATTTATAGCGTCTGCTCAAAAACAATTTTTGAACAGCTCCCTTTACACTAACAAATTATTGAATTTTATTCAGCTATTGATTACATTTTGTCTTATGATGAAATCATTTTTGAAGCTTTTTTCTTTTGCCACAGTTTTTTTCGTTTGTGCAGGTCTTTTTGCCGAGCCGCTTCCTTACGATGTAGGTGACGGTCTTGGCTACAGAATCCGCTTTGCCGGCTCGTACAAATACCGCGAGAACGCATTTATCGTTTCGTTCATCGTGAATTATGGAGATATTTCAAAGACGAACGGGACTGTTAACTATGTTGTGCAGAAAAACGACACAATTTCTTTCAAAGTTCCGAACAAACCGGTCAAAATCAAAATCACCGATATAAAAGATAATTATATCGAAGCCGAAGAGATTGAAGACACAACACTTCTTGAAGAAAAGAAAAATTCAGCAGACTAAGAAATCACTGATTAAAAAGTCATGCTGAACTCAGAAGTTTTTCTGCGTGCAACATGACTTAATCAACACTTTAATCGATGATTGATTTTGCAACTTCTTTTCCTGCTGCAAAGACCCGAATTTCAGAGCCGTGCGCGGCGGCATACGGAATTGAGAAATTTCCGCCAGTATGATTAAAACTCATAACATCCGTCTTTTTCTCGTTCTTCGATATTTCAACCGTCACAGGAACTGGAGTCGGGTAATTCGGAAGGCTTGTGTAATAAATTCCGTAAACTTTGCCGTCTAATTCATTCTCAGGAAGAGCCACATCAAGCGTTACGCGCGAATAATTCTTGACAGACTGTTCGGCTGGGGTTTCCTGTCGCGTAATCGTAGCCGGCTTTTCGTTTTTTCCGGCCGTATGGGAAGAAAAATCAAACACGATTTTTACGCTGCCAATCCGCTTTAAAAATGTGCTAACGCTTGTGCCAACATAATTCGGCACTTTCGTCATCTCGGCCTCAGCCCCACGGCTCACAATTAATTTTACTGTGACCGGGCTTGATATTGCCGTTCCTTCCGGCGGAGTCTGCGCAAGAATTGTCCCAGCCGGGCTTGAATCAGTCTTGTAGCTTGGAGTGTCAAGGATAATCAGCGGTTTTACGCCCGAGAACATTGTCTGCAAGTTCATCTTTACATCATCTATGTTCTGCCCGATATAGTTTTCAACATGACTTACGACTGCCCCACGGCTGATTGTGAGCGTGACGCGAGAGCCTGCCTTTGTGATTGAGCCTCCGATTGGACTTTGGTTCAAAATCATTCCTTCGTCATCGCTCTCCGTGTATCGCAGCTGAACTTTAGCGTACAATTCTTTCTGCTGCATCTCGACCAAAGCCTCAGACCAATGCTTTCCGACAACATTCGGAACAAGCACTTGCTCCGCGCCTCTGACAGTAGCAAAGAACACGATGAGACATACTATGAACATGAGTACAACAGTTCCAAGCACGGTAAGAAAAAGAAGCCGTTTTGTCACTGGCGTTTTTTTTGTATCATTTGATTCATCTTCAAAAAAATCTTCCATAATTTGTTATCCTAACACAGAATCGATAAAATTTCTTGCTCCGTTCATAAAGCTTTTGTAATCCATAGCCTTTTTTGCCTGCCATTGAAGCTCCGTCGCAACATAAACCGTTCCGTTCCCGCAAGCAATTTCAATGCCAGTCGATTTTTGATACGGAAGAACCGTACCCGGAGCTTTGTCCGACTTTTTGTCCGAAACAAAACCTTTCAGAATCAAAAGCTTAGTACCGTTGCATTCCGTTGATGAAAGCGGCCACGGTGTATATGCACGAATCTGTCTGTCTATTTCCGCCGCATCCTTATTCCAGTCAATAACTCCGTCATCTTTTTTGATAAACGGCGTATAAGAGCTTTCTCCCGACTGCGGCTCGGCTTCTGGCAGCGCGAATGAACCGCCATCATTCTTGACCGCACGCAAAAGGTGAATCAAGAGCTTTGTTCCTTCGCTTGTAACCACACTCGTTTTTCCGTCACCGTCCATAAGACTCTGCGTAGTTTCGTCCCCAGAAAGCGGAACTTGCGCCCGGGCAAGAATATCGCCTTCATCTGTTTTGAGGGCAAGTTTCTGAACGGAGATTCCGAGAGATTCGTCTCCGTTCAGAATTGCAGCCGGAACAGGCGTGCATCCCCTGTATTTCGGCAGCATTGAAGGATGCAGATTTATTCCGCCCAAAGGAAACAAAGCCAGAAATTTCGGCCCGAAGATTTTTCCATAATCAAAGCAAATCATCAAATCAGCCCCCAAAGGTGCAAGGGCATTCCTAGCTTCCTCTTTCAAGTGGTCGAAAAAAAAGACCTGAATTCCGTTTTTTTCCGCACATTGTGCGACTTCCGTGGGAATAAGCTCCTTATGCCGGCCTCGGCTTGCTGGCGGATTCGTAAGGACTCCTACTATTTCAAAATCAGCTTTTTTCGATTCTTCTATGAGATTTCTCAGTACAATTGCGGAAGCAATAGGGCTTCCAGCGTACAAAATTTTCAACTTAGACATTATCACGATTTTATCAAAAAAATAAACTTGAATCAGCTGTTTTTTTCATAGCTGACCTTATAAACAAAAATCACCAGCAAGAAAAAGGGCTAAATCACGCAAAGCCCTTTTCCGCGAAAAAATTTCTGAGGTGCATTCTCTTCGGCTTCGTAGAATTCGCCCATATAAAACCACCCGATTTTTCCGCCTGAAAGCTTGATTTTTTCCCCGCCAAGCCAAAATTTACGGTTGTCGTCTTTGGGCAGCGGTCTTGCAAATTCTTCGTCCCGTTTTCGCTCATACTCAGAAATCAGCTTTTCGATGAAATTTTTCGGAACTGTTGGCGACGGAACTGAAAAATCAAACCATTTCTGAACAGGAAGCTCCAAATCTTGGCCATGCATCCATTGGTTCAATGAATAATCAAGAAACGGCCCGTACTTTGCGCTTTTTTCCTCGCCTTCAAAATGAAGCGTGTTCATAGCGAAAACAGGAGCATTTTCATTCAGAACAGGCTTTAAATCTTGAACAAGACCTTCTTTCCATTCTTTGTAAACTCTCGAATGACGGGTCAGGACGAATTTGTGCCAGAAACAGGAATCCAAAAGTCCGTTCAAGTAGAATTGGCGGAGAGTTTCCATAGAGTTTATGAGGTCACGGGGTTTTTCCCACCAGTAACCGTAAATCATGTAGGCATGGACAAGAATTCCCGCCTCCTTGAAAGCGCAGCAAGCACCCACAATCGAATTCAAATCAGTTCCCTTGTGGATTGCAGTAAGACCGTTGCCCGTTGCAGACTCAAGCCCGGCCGAAACTCCAATCAGTCCGCCAGCCGCAAGAAAATCTGCCACATCGCGCGTAAAAGCCTTTTCAAAACGGACATTGCCCCACCAGGTTATTGGAGAGCCGTGGGAAAGATTCTCCCTGGCAAAATCAATCATCATTCTGGGCGGCATTGCCTCATCAACAAAATGCACCCCGAACACACCTTTCTCTTTGCATTGTGCCAAAATTCCGCCATAGAGCTTTTTTATATCGGTGGGGCAATAACCAGAAACATAATCCAGCGTTACATCGCAAAAAGCGCATTTGTGCCAGTAACAGCCGTGCGCCATGTAGACTTTTATCCACGCCCCGTCAGACCAAAGTCTGTGCATTGGATTTTTGTCATCAATCAACCTGGGATAGCGGCTAAAATCAATGTCAGAAAAATTCGGGATTATGGTCACAGTCTGATTTTTTTCAAAATCAAGCGTGGCAGAATCGGCTTCTTTCGGCTCAACAACAGAATCATTCCCGAAGCGGCGCATTTTGTAAACGGCCGTCATATCGTCCGAATTAAAAAAATCTGTACGCAAAAGCTGCTCATAACTTGCGTAGCCTCGGTCAAAGCAAAGTGCATCACAGTATTTTTTCAACGAGCGTTCAGTAGTCTGGCGAAGTTCCGTGTTAACAAAGCCGCCGCCAAAGACAACGAAAACATCAGAACCAAATTTTTCCTTGAAGAACCGACCCGCACAAAGCGATGGAGCAAAAGTTCCTGCGAACGGAACCGAAATCAAAACGAGCGTCTTTTCTTCTATAGAAGAGAACAATCTGTCAAGCAAAGGAAGAAAAAATTCTTTCAGCACAGGAGAGTCCGCGCCTTTCTCAACTTGGGAAAAAGAGTTTTCGCTCACGGTAAGGCTCTCTGCATAGCGAACAAGGCTAAAGTTCTCATCAAAAGCGGCAGTTATGAAATCAGCAAGGTCTGCGAGCGCAAAGCTGGCAAGGGCGCGCGCATCGTCAGTAGTAAGGTCCCGGTCAAGCGACGAAAGGTAGCTCTCCATGCGGTTTCCGCGCGGAACATGCGCCCCGAACACGAATCTGTGAGCATTTTCGTAGCCGCTGTTCTTAGGGTCAGCCCGAAGAATTGATGTAATCGTATCAATCCATTGAATCCAGAAATTTTTCTGGCTCACATACCGTCTTAAATTGAAAGCAGTCGCCTCATCGCCAGAGTTTTCGGCTTTTTCGGCAAGCGCAAGGGCTTTTTGTGAACAAGCAGAAAAAAGACGCGAAAGTCCTTTTTTTGAAAAAATCTCATAATACAGCTCGATGTTCAAATCAAGCCATTTTGTTTCTATACTGCGATTTTTGAAAAAAGAAGAAAGATAAGCCCCGCTTGGATAAGCCGTATTCAGCTGCACGATTGGCGGCTGTATGACAAGAACCTGCATTCGGCTTACCACAGTACGATTCTTTCTGACGGCGACTTGTAAAGAATATCGCCAGGCTGAATATCAAAAATCGTATACCAAGAAGGCATATTCACAACATTTCCGTTCACCCTGATTTTGAAATTTGAATGAGCGTCTTTCATTTTCGCATGAATTTTGTATGTGTCAGACTGATTCCCTTTGTAGCACTGGGCAACAGCAAGATAAAAATCTTTCTCCGCCTCAAAAAGTTTTTTTGCGTCTGAGATTTCTTTTGTTTTCTTAGTCATATAAGCGTCATGCGCAAGGGTAAGCCCTCCGAAATCAGCCATATTCTCCGTAAGAGTATTCTCACCATCGTTCATCTCGCCAGTTTTGCTTATAAGACCCGAGAAAATATCGTAGCTGGAAAACAACTTTATGAACTGCTGCTGCTTTTTGCGGAAATTTTCTCTGTCAGCCGAAGTCCACCAGCTTGTTTCAGCACCGATTTTGTCATAATTAGAGCCAACAGCATCGAATCCGTGCGTAAACTCATGGCCAAGAACAAAACCAAGAGTTCCGTAAGTGTAGGCATCGCCCTTAGAAAGCTCGCACATAGGCGGGCAGCTTGCGAACGGATTTATGATTATGCAATTGTTCACGCTGTGATGGAACGCATTGAACTGGAGTGTGTCGCCAACAGTCGGGAACAAAGCCCACATCGTCCCCTCGGAAACATTATCCGTGTTCTTGAGATAAGCCGAGAATGTTTTGGCTTCAAGCGAATGTACATCGTCAAAGCAATTTGTCTGGTCAAAATCACCAAGAAGAAAATCCTCATTGTAGCTCTCTGGGCAAGCGACAAAGAACATCATGTTTTTTGCCTTCTCACGGGCTTTTGCTTTCGTTGTCTCGCTCATCCAGTCAATATCAACAGTTTTGTCGATGAATGTAGTCCTGATTTCTTCAAGAAGATTCTGTATTTTTGTCTTCGTTTCTGGGGAAACATTCATCTCCGCCGCGCTTTTCAGTAAATTGTACTTTGCGAACAACCTCTTCTTGAACGCGTATTCAAAATTACCGTACACTGCATCATCGCCAACAATGGAAATATTCTTTGAAAAACGGTACATTTCATCGTACACAAGGAGCGTCAAGTACGCTTTCAGCTCCTCAAGCGAAGAAGAATCAAGATTCTTAAAGTACTTGTCAAGCATAGCCACATACTTTATCCGCCCGATTTGGGAAACTGAAAAGCCAGCCTCAAGAAGAACCTTGTACACATAATTATCAGCAGAAAGCGTCGAGCTTATTTTCTGGTTTGCCTTTGAATCGGAGCTGTTTATTCCAGTTTCCAGCTTTGTAACGAAATTCTTCGCCTGCGGAACGACATTCGACGAATCAATAAGCGAAAGGATTTTTGAATCAACGCCCGTGTTCGTGTCAAGGGCAGCAAGGATGTAATAATCCTCAGAAAGTTTCTCCTGATACTTCGTTTCGATTCGTCCGAGCTGTAAAAGAATCTCCACTTCGCGCGCAACCGGGGTGAATGTTACGGACATTACTGGCGAAAACCCTTCTCGGAGCATACGGGCAAAAACAGGAACAAGCTCCTCTTTGGTGGAAGCCGCGCTTATTTCAGAAATCAGTTTTTCCGCGGGGAGATACACCTGTTTTTTCCAGTCAATCTCCGATGTCTTTATCTCAGAAGCGATTTTATCAAGCGCAACATCGCCGGAGCCTTTTGTGATGATGTTTGAAAGAAAAGTCTCAGACTTTTTCTCGCTGTCGGCAATAGTACCATTTATGTCGGCTTTGTCAGAAAGCGGGTTTGCATTGAGCCACGAACCTACGGCATATTGATAGAAATCATTTCCAGGGCTTACGGCATTGTCTATGTCGCCCTCAATTGTCCACACGGAGGACTTGGACTCCTCGTCTTTTGCTTCCGAGCATGAAACGCCCCAGACAAGCGGAGAAAAAATCATGAGAAAATATAAAACGGAACTAGCAACATTTGATTTTTTCACAACAAAGCGACCTAGATACTGAATCATGCGATTATACACTAATCATCAAGTTTTTGCACTAATTTTCAAGAAGATTTTTGATTTTTTTCAGAACAAAAATGTTTTTATGTCCTCAAGGACTTTCAAATCATGAACTGCATCTTCCAGCGGGGAAATGAGCGGGGCAGTTCCGTCAAGAAAATCAACTGCATTCTGAATCATGTTGGAGAAATAGCCAGTCTTTTTGGGAAGGCGCACTTTCTGCCGCGTAAGAGAATAAAAGCCAGTGTAAAGTTTTGATTCCTCGCGCAGATAAAACTTTGCATAGCCGTTCCCCACGCAAATCCGTCCGAGCGTTCCAAGAATATCAATTCCAAACGAGAAGAATTTGCTCCGCCCGCTCATCTGAATCTGAATCTCAGGAATATTTTCTGTCTTGTACCTTGCGGTAAAGTTCCGGACAACACCTTTCTCGTCCTTGTACACGCCAGATACGCGCGGGCTTTTCAGCTTTATTCCGAGCAAGAACTGAATCAAATCCACAAGATGAGTACCATCGTGCAAAAGCGAATACGAACCGTCCGCCTCAAACTCCTTGCCGTATACGCGAAGCCCGGAAAAAAGTTCGCCGCGCACACTCTGAATGTCGCCAATTTTCGGAATAAAATTCTTAGCGGCAATATAATCAGCAGAAAAACGCCTCTCATGGTTCACCATCACAGGAACATTATTTTCCTTTGAGGCGTACATGATTTTTCCGGCCTCAAAAGAATTGAGCGCGACAGGTTTTTCCAGAATCACAAGGCGCGGCTTGGCCTTTATTGCCGCAAGACATTCCGCCATGTGAGAATCTTCGTTCACGGCAACTGTGACAATATCAGGATGAACCGCCCGGTAGAGTTCCTCGCTTGAACCGAACACAAGCGGGGCGAAAGGCTCGCTGCCAAGAGGAGTTTCAAAATCAAGGAAACGAAGAAAATGAGAATTTATCTTTTCGTTGAATACTCTCCAGCTCTCAAGTTTTTTCTCATCTCTGTCGCAGCCGGCAATCAGCTTTATGCGCCTGTTTCCAATCAAAGCCATCGTGTGGCTTGCAGGCTGCTCCCGTTTTTTATCGAATCCTAGGGAAAAACTTATTCTCCCCGTTCCGATTATAGCTGATGTGAAAACCGTTTCGCTCATATTCTGATTATCGGCAGAATGTAATCAAAAGTGCCCTAAATGCGAAAAAGCATAGATTTCCATAAAGCCTAACAATCAGGAAACGTCCACGGCAATCCGCTCCTTTGCCATAGGAAGCTCGTGGAGCATGAGCGGGTCAATGTCGATGCAACGCGATTCGTCTCGGTTCCCTGCAATGTCCCACGCAAGCGTTCCGTTCATGACATTGCAGGTCTTTTCAAATACGCCAATGTCTTTCAGACGCGCGAACACATTTTGTTTTTCCTCGCCTTCTTTGATGATTCCGCGCATATCGTAGCGCACAATTTTCCCGTCATGGAAATAAACGTCAACCGAATAATCCGAATAGGGAATGACCTGCACGACTTCCGGAAAATAATCCATGATGCACCTCCTACATGAGCGGATTTATTTTGTTCAGCGGCTTTCCGTCTTTTGAAAGCTCCCAGTTCTGCATCAGCTCGTCTTTGTGTATTTCGCACCATGCAAGAATCAATTTTACCTGCTTTGCCGGAAGCCCGCCCTGCAGGATGCACCCCTCCTGAATATCGACAATGGCAGTTTTCCCCGCGTACTCGGCGTGAAAATGGGGCGGATTGTGGTCATCATAGTACATTGTTATGCGGATTCCAAAAAACAAGGACACTTCCGGCATATTCATCCCTCCAAAAATCATTATACCACGATTTATCCTCAAGCCAAGAAGGAAATCCGTTGAAACCGAGAAAAAGCTTGCGATTTTTATGAGCATATTATCATATTATATAGAAGACATTACCCAGAAAAAAAAACGCTTCCGAACGGAGTAGATTTAAGGAAAGCAAAATCAGATTTTTGCAAGAATTGAGTCAAAGGAGATTTTCAGGTCGTTGCGAAGCTCGTGGAGCATGAGCGGGTCATAGATGAGCCTCTGATAAAAAACATGCCGCCGTCAAGCCGATTTTTCCCCAGCTCAGGCGCGCTCTTATTTCTGTTTTTCATTTGACTTTTCATAAATTTACCTGTATATTGGAGTCGTAGGCAACAATGATTGCTTGCGCGAGCGATGAATAAGGTGTTGTGCCGACGAGCAGTGCCTTAGGAGCTTTACAAGGGTTTGACATTTACCACAAGTCGGATAGGGAAACCAAAAGAAAATGTCTGTTTTTATCCTGCTCATTCGGGCAGGATTTTTTGTAGGAGCTATTGTGACAGATATTCAAAATGCGTGCCATGCCTTTAAAAATCTTCTGCATTTTGAATATGAAATTTGCCTTGCAAAAAAAAGAACTTTGATAAATATTTGACTACGAAAAAAGAAATAATATTATTTGAAAAATAAAAGTTCCGTGCAGAACTGGCTCATAAATCCATTCTGATTTTTCCTGCTAGAATAAATTGCTTATATATAGAAGATTTTGAGCTGAATTTTGTGACTGTGCCAGAAGAGAACTTTGCTAGTGGGATTTTTCAAGGTTCTGAAAAGCTGCATGGCTCTTTTTCTGCAGAATGTCGTTAATCAAGGCCTGTATATGCGCGATTTGCGGTTCTGAAAGACCGTCCGTGTTCAGTGCGTGCTTTTCTGACAAGCCAAGAAGATAATCCGTTGAAACCGAGAAAAAGTTTGCGATTTTTATGAGCATATCGACTGAAGGCATTATGTTCTCGTTTTCCCAGTTAGAGACACTTTGCTTTGTAACACCAAGAATCTTCGCCATTTCAACTTGATTCAGTCCTCTGCACATTCTAAGAACTTTTATCTGGTCGCCGAACATAAAATCCTCCTGTCAGTTAATATTTTACTAGGATATAAAAATTTCTTGACGAATAAAAAATATTAAAGTACAATAATATTTGACAATTGTTTTGTAAAAATTCTTCAAGAATTCAGTTCTATTTTTTGGTTCTCAATGTTAGGCTAGAAAAAGCTTCTGAAAGAGTCAATTGAGGAAAAGCAAAATCAGATTTTTGCGAGGATTGAGTCGAAGGAGAGTTTCAGATTGTTGCGAAGCTCGGCGCGGGTCAGGGATGAGCCTCTGATAAAAAACATGCCGCCGTCAAGCCGACTTTGCCCAGCTCAGGCGCGCTTTTCGTATCTGGCGTAAACGGCTTTTATTGTTCCAAGAATGTCGTTGGAAAGTTCCGTGCAGAACTGGTTCATAAATCCGTTCTGATTTTCATGGTCAAATTCAATCTCCAAGAATAATTTGTATGGTTGAACTCCCAGAGCCTCGCTTAGTTTTGACAATGTTGCAGGAGAAAGCCATTTTTTGCCATTTTCAATGTCATTTATGAAATTTGTCGCAAGAGAAGATTTCTCTGCGAGTGCCATCTGTGACAATCCGTTCTTTTCTCGCAAATTTTTGAGATTTCTTGAAAGCACGGCTCGTATTTCTTCTTCTTTCATATTTTACCGCCATTAGTTGGAAAAAATCTACTTTTAGTTTGACTTATTTGCAATAAACGATTAGAATTAAATAGCATACTAATAGCGATTATTTTATGGCAAAAGCAAACTAATGTTTCATGGAGCGAAGCAAATTGATTTTTTATCTTATGAATTTATTATATTATTATAGAAGAAAAGGATTTATATTTTTGCAAGGATTGTATCGAATGATAATCTGAGGGTGTTGCAAAGGTCTGTTTTTGAAATTGATGAGTTCCGAATGAAGAAGTCGGCGGGGCTTATCCTGAGCGCGTCTGCAATCCGTATCATCATGTCAAAAGAAGGCTTTGCCTTGCCCGACTCAATTCCGCCGATTGTCCCCGTTCCGCATCCGCACAGCTGGGAAAGCTGCACCTGTGAGATTCCAGCTTTCTCGCGGTAGTATATCATGTTCTGCCTAAAATCTTCCAGATAGTTTTTCATACCAATAAATATAAAGTAGAAAAAAATGCTTGACTTCGAGAAAATCTGTGTTATACTCGGATATATCGAGAATTGATGGCAAAAACCACTCTGTTTTCGAGAGCTTCGTTTGGAGCGCAAAAATTCTTACATAACGGAGGATTCTTATTATGGAATCAACTAAAGAGATGAAGAACATCAAGCCGGCTTATGCGGTGAGATTGGGTAAAGGCGTGTTTGTTGGGGCGGACTGGCAGTGCAAGTATTGCGGTTACATTGCCAAGAGCTACAACGCGCAGCCAAATTCAAGCGTAGGCGGCCCTTGTCCTGAGTCAAATTCGGGAAAACACGCATTTTTCCAAATGTAACGTTTGCTCCTGTGCAGAGGCGGCTTATCGGGCTGTCCTGCACGGAGCGTGAGTTGGTTTGCCCACAGCGGGGAATTCCCCGCTGTACAGAAAAGATTCTGTGCGGTTGGAAGTATGCGATTTTGTTTTTTGAGGTAAAAAAAGGAGTACTTACTTTGAGCATTGATTATAGAGAAATCAAATTTGTAAAGAATGTCAAGAATTCAGATAAAGATATTATCTCATATTCACAACATAAAGTACATGACCAATTTACATTGTGGTTTGCTGACAAACCTTGCAAAGACAAATATTCAGCAGGAGATATCATCCTTCTATATCAACGGTTGCAAAACGACAGTAACGCTACATTCACTCACTTAGTAAAAATTATTGATAAAACACCAGTTCGACGCAATAACGGATATGAATTAGATGTTGAAGTTGTAGGAACTGTCCAAGTTTTAAAATCGGTCACCTCTTTATGTGATTATATAAGTTTTAGGGGAAATGGACAAAGTGGCAAACTTGTAGGGATTCAAAAAATTAAAAAAGGACATATTGCAAATAAAACAGTAAAAAAAAGGCTTGTAGAAATTTTTAAGGAATTGGGGGAAATCGCTTAAATTTTTCGAGGAGAAAAACTTATGTGGTTATGGATTAAACGAAATTTCAGTCCTGTCCAATTATTGATTATTTATAAAAATAGGAAATAATCCCTTTTCTCCGTTTGAGTCGCACGAGCGGCTCGAGCGGAAACTGGGAAAATATATAAATTATACGAGGAGAAATTATTATGTGGGTATGGGTAAAAAGAGTTTTCTTTACGATTTTCATGTTGTTTACGGTTGTTTTGGCTGTGGCAAATTTTGTTGTTCCAGCTGATAAGACTGCGCTAGTTATCATATTGAATATTGTCGTAATCTTGTTGTCGCTGGGAAACATTGTGCTTTACTTCTTTTCGGCTGGCGGACCTAACGGGCTTCTTACATTCTTGATTGTCTTGGATATCGCTCTTTGCATTGCAGTTGCTTTTCTGGGATTCGTTTTTACTGGAATTGGTTGTGTCGGAGGACTTCTTGCCGTGGTAGTTCATTGTGGGCTGCATTTCGTTGATAAACTGGATAGGCTTCGCAGGATTGTTACTGGAACGCGATAGGGGAGGAGAAAACTATTTATGGCAAATACTCTAGAATCCGCTGTTGATAAAGCTTGTGAAATACTGAGTGATTGGGGATATTCTTATCCGTATGATTCTGTATATGAGGTGGCTGTGATGATTCTGGTTTTAGCAGAAAAAGGTGATATAGAAAGATTTGCTGGAAGAACAGTTCTTGCTAATTGCATACTAAATCCTAACCTCAAATATAAAAATTTACAGAAATTACCTGCTACTACTACATGCAGAGATCTGTTTATTTTATTTAGTGCTATTTTTAATACAGGGTGTTATTTTATTGCTCACACTAATTATAATAAGTCTTGCGATTGGCTTGACGGGGGGTGGATTAGTATGCGTGAAATATGTTGGAAATGTAATAGGGAATGCGAAGATGAGCTTGCAAAATATAATATTTTCCACGAACGCGATGGTTGGAAAAAACCAGGAATCTTTGGAAAAAAGTATGGTAGAGATAAGTTTATAGATGGTAGAGATATAATTTAGGATTTTACTTGCATAAAATCTGCAGGAAACTTTAGTTTTCATAAAAAAAGATATATGTAAGTATAAGGAAATATTGAATTATTAATATGCAAGAAATAGAAATATCCTCAGTCCAGCATATCGGTAACGACTCATGAAAACTGCTACAAAAGAGAAGCTTGCCAAACTCAGAAAGTTCGCGGACGGAAAGGCGGACACCAGATATGAGCTTTTCATGCTTTTTGTTATCATCGTGAATATTGTTTCTCTCGGGATAGAGACATCAAAGTTGATTTCTCCAGTGCTTAGAAATGTTTTGTTTTGGCTGGATCAGGGTTGTCTGCTTGTCTTTGTACTGGAGCTTCTTCTAAAAATTATCGCGTATAACCGTGATTTTTTCGGAGAAAAGTTGCTTGATGATTATGGGGAAAAATATTTTCATATTAATGTATGGAATATATCAGACTTACTTATAGTAACGGTATCGATTTTTTCCTCCCTGTCTTTTTTCGGTGTATTTCGTGTGTTCAGAGTTTTTAGTACGATAAAAGACCTAAAACTGCTTCGCTCCCTTAGAATTATAAAGTCTTTAAAGCTTGTGAACGAAACTAAGAATCTTCGTACCACCTTCAACGGCATCGTAAAAGCAATACCAGAGCTTAAATGGACATTCTTTTTTCTTGCCCTGTTTACATATTCCTATGCGGTCATCGGGACTCATGTGTTTTCGGAAAATTTTCCACAGTCTTTTGGAACGCTGAGAAAATCTCTTCTGTCCCTTTGTCCGATTATACCACTCAACGCATGGTTCTCTGGAATTGCGCGCGATGTCATACGCTTACATCCGTGGGCATGGATTTATTTCATTTCGTATGCATTCATCGCAGCATCAATAATAATGAATGTTATTGTTGGAATCTTTGTTAATTCAATGGCAAAAGAGCGTGAAAAGGAAAAACAGAGTAATAGCATTACTATTTTAGAACTTTCCAGGCAGATTTCTGAACTTTCTAGTCAGATTACGGAACTAAAATCATACATAGAAAAACAAGAAGAAAATCCATGACCGACCACCATCTTCACATCGGGCAGTTCAACGAGGTCTACTATGACGCGCTTGAGCTGTTCCAAGTCATAGAATCCTTGTCGCCCAGAACTGGGATTACGGAAGTGCATTACTCGTCAACCTCCAGCTGCCGCGACGATGCGGAGCTTTCGGGCGTGGAGGAGGAGATTTCCTACGCCCAGAAATTTGAGTCAAAAATCCTGACCGCGCGCCCGTATCTTTGGTTCATTCCGCGCTATGCCGAGCAGGGAATCTCCGCCGAAAGCGCGGCTGGTGCATTCGACTATTGCGGTGTAAAGCTGCATCCTGCAGGGCAAGTCTGGGACGAGGAAAAGCCCGCGCACAAAAAAGCACTGCACCAGATTTTCCGCTGGGCAGACGACAACAAGAAATCCGTCCTGATTCACTGCGGTCCGCAAAAATGCGACCTGCCTTCCAGATTCGAGCCGTTTTTCCGCGAGTACCCGGGCGCGCGCATAATCTTAGCGCACTCAAATCCTGTCGCAGAGACCGCGCGTCTTGTGAACGAACTTCCGAATGTTTTCTGTGACACGGCCTGCATTGAGGAAAAAAACCTGTCGCTTCTCATGGAAAAAGTGCGCGACAAGTCCAAAATCCTTTTCGGCTCTGATTTTCCCGTGAGCCACTACTGGAACACACACCTGTTCGAGAAAGCGTGGTCGCTTGAAGAAGAATATTTGCATGACTGCGGAAATCTGAAATTTTTCTAGAAATTGTGTTATACTGTATGAAAATCTTGTAGCAGAGGTGTTTTTGGTGAACTATTTTTTTTCTGGGCATGTTTTCAGACGAATGGCGGAACGAAGATTTTCTCCAGATGAGATAAAATCCGTCATAGAAAACGGCTTGGTGATAAAAGAATATCCCGATGACACGCCATACCCAAGCAGACTCATTCTCGGATACAGCGGGAACAGACCAGTTCATGTCGTGTCGGCATATAATTCCACTGACGACACGGAATATGTGATTACAGTCTATGAGCCGGATGCCCTGCGATGGACTTCTGATTTTACAGAGAGGAGGATATAACATGAAATGCCCGATTTGCAAATTTGGAGAAATGAAAGAAGGATTCACACAGGTTGTTTTGACGCGCGGAAGCGCGACGGTGATTTTTCGCTCTGTACCAGCAAAAGTCTGTGACGATTGCGGTGAATACTACCTTGACGAACCTACTGCACAAGATGTCTATGAACGCGCGGAAAAATGCTTTTCGTCTGGGCAAGAAGTCGCAATCATCGAATACAAAACACCTGTTCGAGAAAGCGCGTTCGCTCTCTGAAGAATATTTGCATGACTGCAAGAATGCGACTACCTAGTATTCCGTAAAGATAAATTCTGCTTTACTTATACTTAAAACATTCTATAATTGAAAAATATGAGAAGTTTAAAATTCCGAATCAGTTTGATCATGCTTATAATTATGGTTCTTTCGTTCGCTTCTATAGCATTTATTTCTATAAGAAGCTCCAAGGCAAGCCTTGAGAAAGAAATGACAAAAGCCCTCGTTGAATCCGTTCATGCAACTGCCGACTCAATAAAAGACTTCAACGACAGGGAATTCAAAATGCTTGAGACTTTCGCGGCATTGCCCGAAATCAGGGACTCAAATGTAGACCTCCTTGAAAAGACGCACATAATCTTCGGCTCAACTAGTCTTGACAAGAACTACATCGATGTCTGCATCCTTGACAAGAACGGCTCCGCATGGATTCACAACGGAGCAAAAATGGTTTCGTTCAGCGAAAGAAATTATTTCAAAAGTCCTTACCTCAATGCAAAAAAATACCTCACGGACCCGTACATCAACAAAGTCACGAACGAGCCTTCCGTCTTTTACTCAGTTCCTGTTTTTGACAACAACAACAATGTTGTCAATGTAATTTTCTGCGTCGTTGAAGCCAGAAAAATATGCCAGCTGACGACGAACCACAAGTCAGGAAACGACAGACCTTCTTTCCTTATCACAATGAACAATGGAACTGGCGGAGCGAATGAGGCTTACTCAGAAATCCACTCGCAGGGTATCATCATTGCCGCAGAAAATCTTATCGCACAAGACGCAAAACTAGAGGAATTCGGAACGGAAAACATTTTTACCAATGCGGCATCATCAAAAAGCCAAAGTTATATCGAAGCTTTGGAGCAAGTAAAGACCCGAGAGAGCGGATGCGTGAAATATTCCAGAGACAAGAAAAAATATATCCTGGCCTTTGAAAGAGTTCCAGAAACAAACTGGATTGCAATGAACGAAATTCCGTACAGTGACTTTCAGGCTGATATAAACGTCTTGCAGAACCGAATCATAATTTATGTTCTGCTCCTTACAATTTTTGCCGTATTCATCGTCGGACTCGCAATCGCGCGCTCAATAAAGCCGCTTGATAAAGTCAAATCGGCAATAAACGATATTGCCACTGGAAACGCAGATTTAACGAAGCGCATTCCCATCAACAGTAACGATGAAATCGGAGAAGTCGTAAAAGGTTTCAATAAATTCGGCGAAAAACTGCAAGGCATCATCTCAGATATCAAGAATTCAAAAAATGCCCTCTCATCCGTAGGAATGAACATGAGCGAGAATGCAGTTGAAACGGCGAATTCTATTTCCACCGTCTACTCAAACATTGAGGAAATGCGCCAGCAGATTTCCAGCCAAAGAAGCAGCGTAAATCTTACGGCCCGCTCCGTAACAGAAGTTTCTTCAAGCATAGATTCTCTTGAGCAGATGATTGAAACTCAGGCGGACGGCGTGGAGCAGGCTTCAAGCGCGGTAGAGCAGATGATAGGAAACATTTCTTCCGTAAACAATTCTGTGGAACAAATGGTAAAATCTTTTGACGACCTTCTGAACAAAACTCAGGGCGGCGTTGCAAAGCAAAATATCGTAAGCAACAAAATCCGGGAGATTGAAACACAATCGGCGGCTCTGCAAGGCGCAAACCGCATAATCTCAAAAATCGCCTCTCAGACGAACCTCCTTGCTATGAACGCAGCAATCGAAGCCGCCCACGCAGGCGACTCAGGCAAGGGATTCAGCGTCGTTGCCGATGAAATCCGTAAGCTCTCAGAAAGCTCCCAGCACGAATCGAACAAAATCAGCGAGCAGCTTTCTCAGATTGTAAAATCAGTGTCCGATGTCGTCGCGGCTTCAAACGAGGCTTCTTCTGCATTAAGTCAGGTCTCAGACCTAATTGATACCACAAACGACATCGTGCGACAGATTCGCAGCGCAATGGACGAGCAGAATTCAGGCTCCAAACAGATTGGAGACGCTCTCCATGTTATGAATGATGCGACGAGCGAAGTTCGCGCGGCAAGCCATGAGATGGCTATCGGAAACAAATCGATTCTGGACGAAATCAAAAATTTGCAGAATGCAACAGAATCCATGAAAGAAAACATGGAGAAAATAATCTCTGGAGCAGATAAAATCAACAAGTCAGGAACTGAACTGAACGAAATTGCGCCTCAGGTTCAATCCTCAATTGAGCATATCAGTATGCAGATTGATCAGTTCAAGGTCTAAAAAGCGCAGTTAGAGATTGCGGAGTTTCGGGCAGCGATATTCCGCAATCTCAATTCTTGCAGAGAAACTGTTACAGTTTTTTCCAGTCGCTTACGATAAAAACACCGTCTTTCAAGACATTCGGACCATTTCTGTGCGATTTGTCTATTTTGCCCGTAAGCTCAAGCCTGTACCCAGTTTCTTTTTCTATGTCCGCCAATAAAAAATCAGAATTTTTATCAATTTCAATAGTGTACAAATAGCCATCTTCGGTTTCAAATCCTGCGAATTCAAACGGCGAATTGCCGTAATATTTTATGTGCCCGGTTATAACCTGCGGAGCTTTCCCGCCATAAGAAAAGCACTGAAAGACTGCTGAAAAAGCAAGCAAAACTAAAAAAATAACTTTAATAACAGATTTCATAAAATTTTCCTTTGTCAAAATATAATAGCTGAACATTTCAAAAAAAGAAATGCGGTAATTTCGATATTTGTTGTTTTTTTGCTTTTTATAATCTAAAATCGTATATAGGGGTTTTTTTGTGAAAATCTTTTCAAGTTACAAGATAAGATTCATATTCTTTAATATCGTATTCGTTATTTTTGTAAGTGGAATCGTTGCCATAACAGGAATAATGGGAATACGAGATGCAGCAATTTCTTCATTCTCTGCAGTTGGAAAAACGGCCGTAACAAAAGCATTTGACAAAATTTCAATGAATGATTTTTTGCGGCTCGCAAAATCTCTGGACGAGAATGATCCATATTACAAGACTCTGAACGAAGCCTTGTATGAGATAAAAGATTTGTTCGGCTGCAAATTTCTTTACACGATGGTTCAAAAAGAAGGAACCCAATTTATCTATGTTGTTGACGGAAGTATGCCTATAAGTATGCGCAACGATGAGTTTTCCCCCATTGGCACCGTCGAGGACATCGAAAGTTACGGTTCATATCCTTTTGATTGTATGAAGAACAGAAAAATCGTACATTCCAAAATCGAAAAGCAGGAAGAATGGGGGTATATGACCACCGTGTATTTCCCGCTCTCGGACAACAACGGAAAAGCGATTGGTTTTATTGGCGCGGACTTTGAGGTTATGGAGCTAATCCAGAAAATAGAATCAAAATCAATGGATATGCTCATTTTTGCCTTGATTGGGACTGTAATCGCCGTTACTTTGTTCACGCTCATAATACTGATTTTCTTCAAGCAGATAAACAATGTCGTCGCAAAAATGAAAGAAATTGCAGGCGGAGGAAGCGACCTTACGGCACGAATCCCAACGAACGGAAAAAATGAAATCACCGAGCTTGCGGGGGCGTGCAATCTTGTAATGGATACCATGCAGGAAATCGTAAAGACAGTATCAACTTCCGTAAACGAACTTTCCTCCAACAGCTCGCAAATACTTGACCAGAGCCACAAGATGACAACCATGGTGGGCGATGCTGAGGGCGATATAGGCACTATCGAGCATAAAGCATCAAATCAGTCGGAGCTTGTAAAAAGGCTCGGTTCTGAAGTACAGAATTTCAGGAATTCGCTGTCAACATTCAGCGGCAAGGTAAACGACCAGGTTGATGCCGTAAATCACTCGTCAGCTTCTGTCCAGCAAATTACATCAAACATCAGCACAGCCGGCTCTACAATCAGGCACATAAGTTCCGAGTACAGCGAGATTGTTTCTGAAACAAAGTCAAATCTTTCAAATCAGAAAATAATGTCAGAGCAAATCGGAAAAATTCAGGAAATGGCAAAGAATCTTTTTGAGGCGAACAAAATCATAACGAACATTGCAAGCCAGACAAACCTTCTTGCCATGAACGCGGCTATTGAGGCTGCCCATGCGGGAGAAGCCGGAGCCGGATTCAGCGTAGTCGCCGAAGAAATCAGAAATCTTGCGGAAACATCGGCCAATCAGACCGTTTCCATAAAAGTCATCGTCGCCGATATTGAAAAAGCCGTCGGTGAGATGGTTTCATCTTCTGAAAACAGCGAAAGAGCATTCGAGATTCTTGGAAACAAAGTCAGCTCATTGCAGTCGTATGTGCAGGAAATTCAGGACGGAATGAACGAGCAGGCTTCCGAAGCAAAAGAAATCCTTGATATGATGAGAGTTCTGAATTCGGCTTCATCAGATATGGCAAATGCAACTGAGAAAATGAGCAGGAACACGGACGCAATCTCAGAGAGCATGGGAGAAATCTCAACATCATCGTCTGACATTCTTGCAAGCACAAGTCATACTTCAACGCGCCTCAGGCAAATCAAAATGTTCGCCGACGAGTCTTCGGTAACATCGGAAGAGAACAAATCTCTTTCCGAGAATGTGTGCAAACTCGTCGAAACATACAAGGTTTAGCCAAGCTCGGCAAGTTCTTCCCAGCGAGCGTATTTTGCATCAAGCGTTTCGGAAACGCTCTGGTACTCAACGCTCGCTTTCTGGACCACCGCAAAATCGCTGTCTGACATCTGAGCTTCAAGCAGCGATTTTTTTTCTTCAAGCTCCATTATTTCGCTTTCAAGGCTCTCAAATTCACGCTGCTCGTTGAATGACCTCTTCTTTTTAGCGTGTTTTTCAGTTCGCTCAGGCTCTTTCTTGACTACAGGACGGTTTTTTTCCTCAGCCGCGCCAAGCTCTTCTTTCAGCTGCAAATACTCGGAACATTTTCCGACAAAGCCAGAAACGCTGCCGTCGTCCTCCAGAATAAACATCGTGTCGGCGATTTTATCCATAAAATAGCGATCATGGCTAACCACAAGAAGGCAGCCTTTGTAGCCCAAAAGAAAATCCTCAAGGATATTCATCGTGAAAATATCAAAATCATTCGTAGGCTCATCAAGAATGAGAAAATTCGGATTGGAGATAAGGAGGCGCACAAGGAACACCCTCTTGCGCTCACCGCCGCTCAATGTAGAAAGCATTGAATGTTGGATTTTTCCCTCAAAGCCGAACCTGTTCAGGAACAAGGACGCTGACAAAGTTTTTCCGTCATTCATAGTGATATTTTCAGCCGCCTCCTGAATGTACTCAAGCACGGTCAGGCTCAAATCCTTGAACACAGGATTCTGCTGATAATAGCCGAAAAATGTGTTTTCGCCCTTTATCACATTTCCTGAGTCAGGCTCCAGATTACCTGTTATTATGTTCAGGAGAGTTGATTTTCCGCTTCCGTTCCCGCCAAAAATACCGATTTTTTCGCCTTTTGAGAATGTGTAGGAAAAATCGCGCAAGACAGGAGAAACGCCCCGGCCATTGTTCGGGCTTGCAGAATGAGCTGGCAGAGTGCTATCTACAAAACCTTTGGGAAAATTCTTGGATATTCCGTGCAGCTCAAGGATTTTTCCGCCAAGCCGCCGACCTGCCACCTCAAACTGAAAACCTTTGTCCTTTGCGAATTTTTCCCTGTTTATAAGCTGCATATCGTGCTGAATACGGGCCTTTGCTTTCGTTCCACGCGCACAAGGACCGCGCATAAGCCAGTCGCGCTCAAACCGAAGGACGCTCTCAATTCTGCGCTCAGTATTTTCCTCAATTTCAGCCTCAAGTTCCTTTTTCTCCAGATACTTGGAGTAATTTCCCTCATAGAGCTTTATCTTTCCGCGCGCAAGTTCATAAATATTATTGCAAACAGCGTCAAGAAAATAACGGTCGTGTGTTACCATAAGAACGCTGCGCTTAGTGTCGCGCAAGAATTTTTCCAGCCAGTAAATTGTCTGAATATCAAGATGATTCGTAGGCTCATCCAAAAGAAGAAGCTGAGTATCTTCAACAAGCACCTGGGCAAGAGCGATTTTCTTTATCATTCCTCCGCTCAGAGAACTCATCTTTCGGCTCATATCATTGATTCCAAGCGTACTCAGAATAGAGCGAATCTGGCTCTCATAATTCCATAAATCGCCCTGATTCATTTTCAGCGTAAGCTCATCGAACCGCTTCTGGTCGGACTGGGATAATCCTTGCGCCATTTTCTCGCACAACGATTCGTACTCAAAAATCAATCTGAGTTTGGGACTGTCGCTTTTGAAAATATGTTCTCTTATTGTGTCCGCCGGATTGAACTCCGGATTCTGGCTGAGATACGAAACACCGCTGGACTTATTGATGACGACTGTTCCTTCGTCCGGCTGCAAAACGCCCGCAATTATGTTAAGAAGCGTCGATTTTCCGCTTCCGTTTTTTCCGATTATCGCAGCTTTGTTTCCGCTGTCAAGCCCGAAAGTTACGCTAGAAAAAAGGCTTTTTTCTCGTCCCATTTTTGAGACATTTGAAATAGAAAGAAGATTCATAAAATGATTATACGGTTTTTTCCGTTAAGCTCTCAACCCATTTCTGCATCAATATTCCGTAAGCCACGCCCACATTCAGGGACGCTTTCAGTCCAGTCATAGGAATAGAAACTCTTCCGTAGGTGGCTTTTTCCAGCGCAGAAGGACTTACTCCAAGCTCTTCCGAGCCGATAATGCAAATGCCTTTTTTCGGAAAATCAAATTCTTCGATTGGAGTACCACCAGTTTCAAGGACAAAAATCGGAAGTGAGTTTTCTTTTGCGAACAACTCAAGCTCATCAAGAGATTTTTTCTCAAAGCCAAGCGTTTCGATGCAACCCATTCCGCTTCTGATTGCCTTTGGATGCCCCGGATTTACGCATAACGGCGAAATCAGCACTTTTTCCGCCCCCATTGCCTCGGCAGTTCTGAAAACAGAGCCTAGATTGAACGGAGAACGGATATCCTCCGCATAAACGAACACTCCGGGGAAAAAGTTGCGTTTCTGAACGACGCCGTCCTGCTCAGAAAGGTTCGGGTGGGGCGCAATAATAAAATCCCACTCTGCAGGAAAAGTCCCAAGTATTGAAAGAAGATTATTCCGCGCCAAGTTGCAAGCCCGCTTCTCGTCAAGAGGCTCTTGCTCCAAAACAACTTCCAGCTGACGCTTTGCTTCGGGCGAAATCTCAGGGTCACTAATCACGATTCGCACGAGCCGTTTTATATATTCATCTCGCGGAACATTCTTGAAATTGTATTCGTTTCCTTTCTCAGGTATTCCGATGATGTCACGCTCCAACGCTCCGAATGTAAGGGCAAGTTTGCGCCGCTTCTGTCCGGGTTCGAGCGTGTTCAGTTTTCCAGGTTCAATCATCGGGAAAAAATCAGTATGCGGTCTTAATCAGCGCGAACAAATCATCGCTGGTCATGCTGCGTGGAAGCGTATTGATGAAATCAAGTTTTGCCGCATCCTCGGAAGCGAGTGCCATCTGTTCAATCGTAAGACCCAAATCTTTAAGGCGGGCAGGAAGATTTGCTTTTGCGATTCTCTGCCGCACATAAGTTGCGAATGACTGAGCCGCATCTTCATCAGAAGCATCATCGGCGCAAGTTTTAAGAATACGGGCAATTTTTGCCAGCTTTGCCACCTTGTATTTGGAACAATCTTCTATTACATACGGGAAAAGAACGGATGTAACGAGCGAGCGCGAAATTTTCTGCTTTGGGTTTACGCAAAGCGACAAAAGCGATGCAGTTCCGAGCGATGTAAGAGCCACCGCAAGCGAAGCCATACAGCCGCCCTGAACGACAAGCTCTTCTTTCGGAGTCGTCACAGAAGAATCTTCCTCCGCATTCGCAAGCGAAAGAAGTTCAATTGCTTTTTCGGCAATCATATCGCTGAAAAAATTAGCTTTCTGCGAAATATACGACTCTGTAGCAAGACAAAGAGTTTCTATTGTCATTGATTCAAGCTGATTGTCACTAAGAGTTGATACAATATTCGGGTCAAAAATCACAAGTTTGCTCAGACTTGAAGGAACTTTTATTATTTTGAGCTTTGATGTGCGCGCATCAACAATCGGAACTTTATCAGTAAACACGAACGCCTCGCGCATCGTTGTAGGAAGAGCAATAAGCGGAAGTGGCTCTGACTTTGACTCGCAACTGTCAAAAACAGAATACAAATCCTGACTCTCGTTATTGAAAACAGCAGCCAACATTCGGGCAAGACTAAGCGTCTTTCCGCCGCCCGCTCCAATTACTCCGTGGATATGAGATTCTTTTGACAAAGCCAATGCCCTTGAAAGAACCTGTGAATCAACTGATTTTGAAAGGTCATCGAAAATAAAGAATTCTACATTGTTATCTTTAAGGGATTGCGTTATTTTTTCCAAGTTTCCAGATTCTTTAAGAATCGGATCAGCTACAAGAATGTACTTAGAGCCATATTCGGACGCAAATGAACCAAGCCTTGTTGTTGTATAAGACCCCAAAACGATATTCGGTGAAATTCTGAATGTAAAATCTGACATTTTCCTGTTCCTTTTTTCGATAGTGCCGTTTGGAAACCAGTTTTTTGCAAGAACAATGACCGAACATTCCCAAAACTGATTTTCCGTGTAGCAAACGGACTTTTATTCAAAAAAAAAGACGGAATAAACTTTCCGTCTTTTTCAGAATCACAGCACGATTACAGTCCGTAAGCTGCCATGACTCTGTCTGCTGTAAGCGCGATTCTCTCAGGATTGAGATAATTCGGATCCTTAATTTTCTCTTTTATTGAAGCAACTAAATCTTCCCGAACATCAGGAGTTTCTTTAGCGACCTGATTCAAGAAATACGCCTCCGATGCCTGTCTAGCCTCATCGGAAATGTCAACTGAATCATATGCAGGTTCAACGCGATCCATCGCTTTCATTTTTGTCTTGTCCTGCAACTGCACTGGATTAATGTTATAAACTTTTCCTATCATCATAAGTATCCTGCCTTACACTTTAATTATCGTCACTTTCATCTGAAAGTTGAACATTTTTCACGCCGGATATGAAAACGGCGAATTCGCCAAGAACCTTATCTCTTGAAGCAAATTCATCACGCACTTCTTCGGCTGCCCCCTCAATAATTTCTTCATGAAGCTTTGTAAGCTCACGCCCCACCACAATTCTTCTACTTTTATCAATATCCGCAATATCCGTCAGGAGTTTTACAATCCTGAACGGAGATTCGTAAAGAACAATAGCGTCACCAGTTGAAAGAAGTTCCCTCAATCTTGATTTTCTTCTGCCCGGTTTTGGCGACAGAAAACCTTCAAAAACAAGGGTTTTTCCGCCCGCCCCCGCGACGCTCACCAACGATGCGAATGCACTTGGTCCCGGAATTGGAACTACATTGTGCCCAGCTTTTCGCACCAGCCCGGCAAGAACCGCTCCGGGGTCACTTATTCCCGGAGTCCCGGCATCACTTGCATACGCGATGTTCTGACCTTCATCAAGAAGTTTTATAATCTTCTGAGAAGCAGATTCCTCGTTCTGCGACCGACACGAAATCAACGGTTTTTTAATTTCAAGATGATTCAAAAGTTGAAGCGTATGGCGCGTATCTTCCGCTGCGACTGCATCAACAGACTTAAATATTTCAACCGCACGGAAAGTTATATCGCCAAGATTACCAATTGGTGTTCCAACAACATACAATGTAGACACATATTTATAATAACATGAAAGAATTCATTTGTCTACTTGTTTTCGCGTTCAAATGAAGTTTTCAGGCTTTCTGAGATAGAAAGAAGCTGATTTTCTTCCGTAATTCCGAACATTGCCAGAGCTTCATGGTCAATCTGATTATATTCCACTTCCTCAGCCTGATAATGCACGAGCATATCCGCAAGGTACACGAGGTTCACGAGCCGTTTTTCCTCAGTATTGACCAAATCAGGCTCATGGTGATAGCGGATTACTGCAATAATCGACTCCGGAAAGTTCCATTTTTCTGCGATTAAAGCCCCGACTTCCCCATGATTAACGCCAGCAACAAGTTTCTCAAACACGGAGATTGAGATTCCTTTTTCATCGCACAAGTTCTTCAAGTGATTAAGAACATCAGGATGGGCAAATTCAAAAATCAGCTTCCCCATGTCGTGAAGAAGACCGCATACATACGAATCCTCAACAACATGACGGTCTTTTGCACAGAAATTCCGCGCAAGATTGTATGAATAGAACGCAACTTTGTATGCGTGCATCCAAAGTTCTTTTCCGGAAGCTTCGTTCACTTTCGGAAGAGAATTTATTGAGCCTACAGAAAGAAGCATATTCTTGATTCCACGGAATCCGACGAGCTTAACGGCATCCCCAATACTGTGGCATGGCGATGACAGAGCGAATGTAGCAGAGTTCACGAGCTTGAGCAAGTCAGTGGTAAGCGACACATCAGATGAAATAAGCGCGGCAATGTCGCTCATTTTTGACTCCGGGTCGTTCAAGAGCTGGTTGATTTTTGAAATGCTTTCCGGGAACTGCGGCAAGCTGTCAATTATCTTGACGAATTCATGCGATACCACAGAAAGTTCTTTCTGCGTCTTTTCGTTAAGCGGGAGGATAATTCGGGTAATTGTTTCCCCGTTTTCGCAAAGAATCTGGAAATTTTCCTCCGTAAGCCCAATTTTTTCCAGCATAAGAACCATGATGATAATTCCAAGACCAGCACCTTCCGAGTCGTCAAGAATCTGGCTCATCGCCTGATCAACGGATGTATACTGCTGTGCACGGCTTAATTTGTCATGCATTCGCTTATACTCACGGAGAGCCATTTCAGAATTGTTCCTGACTTCCATCTTTATCTTATTGTTGCGGGTCTGGAGAATAAGTTTTACATAAAGCCCTGCATTTTTCTGCAAAGTCATGTAATACTTGATGTTGTTCATCGTTTCATCTTTGAATGTCTCCATTCCTTTCTTGTACTGATTATCATCGAAAATATCGAGTTTTTTTTCTTTAAAAAATATTCGCTTTGTATTTGCTTTTTTTCCGTTCGTAACAAGCTCATTAAGGCAATACTTGAGGTACTCCGTCATGTGATTCTGATCAAGCTCACTCAGAAACGCCGTAAGGACATCTTCCATATACAGATTCATCTCGCGCGGAAACGTATAAGTTGTAATTGAAAGAGGAATTCCGGCCCTAATTGCCATTTTAATTTTTGAAAGATCAAGTTTGACTTTTTGTTGCTGCATATCTTGCTCTAAAAATAGAATCAGTGAGATTATACCACAAATTATCTTTTTTTGTAATAGAACTAACCTCTTGTTTCGGAAATCAATTTTCAATGACCGCAACATTACAATTGACTTCCATATTTCCTATTATCGGAATTATAAATTTGATTTCTGAAATTTTCTAACTTATAATTAAATCTTTAGGAGGATTTTTTTGATAGAAGTAAAAAAAATATACCTTGACAAGAATCTCGAAATAGTCGATGGCAACAGGGGGTATTACATCTATTTCGAGCGAATCGGGCATCGTTTCTCCAGAATAGAAGAAATCGTACATCCAGACGAAAGAGAATATTTTCTTTCTTTGCTGAAAAGTAATTCCGAAAAAAACAACAAAATCCTGCGTTTCAAGAAAAACACAGATGAATACCGCTACAACACAGTAAAAGTCTCAAATTGCATTTACAACAATGTTGAAGTCAAATGTCTGGAGCTAATCGATATTTACGATGAATTTGAACTTATAGAAGAATCCTGCATCGAAAACGACAAACTGAAATCTGCGCTTGGAATTCTTGACGACAGTTTTTTCTTTTATGAAAAGCAGACCAATATTTTCCGAATGGTTCACTACCACGGGGAAAAGTGCATCGTTGACTTTAACATTGACATAGATTCGTGGAAAAAGCAGATGATTGACGATTCTTATGTTGAAAAAAATTCAATAGCTGGATTCATAAAAATGATAGAAAGCCTCAAAGAATGTCACTCAAAGATTTATGTAAATCTAAAAGGCTCGTTCAGAACGCAAGGAAAAATCTCAGAAAACCTTGATTTTATTGGAACTCGTTTTGAGCGCGATGAAAAGATTTCAATAGTCGGGCGCATCGTAGAGAACTCATCCCGCGCAACCTCACAGGACACGAACAATCTGCTTGAGGAACTGAAAATCGACGCGCTGACAAAATGCTACAATAAAAAGACAATAACAGATTATGCCGTAAAAAAATTCTCAGCCCCTGCAAACAGCGACAAAACCGCGCTCATAATCGTTGACCTCGACCACTTTAAGCCCGTGAACGATGCTTACGGTCATCTTGCCGGCGACAAAGTTCTGGAGCAGACAGGCACGCTCCTTCGCAATATTGTTGGCAATCAAGGCGTAGTCGGGCGGTATGGCGGGGATGAATTCCTGATTATAATCAATTCTGTAAACGATGAAATTACCCTAAGGGGAATTCTGCAAAGTATTCTTATAAACTCAAAGTCAAAATTTGAAAATTTGTTCGGGGAAATAAAAGTTACGACTTCGGTTGGTGCCGCAGTTTTTCCTGATAACGGCAATACATTCGACGAGCTTTTCAAAAAAGCGGACTTCTGCTTGTACCGGGCAAAAGACAAAGGACGCAACCGGTATGTTTTCTATCGCCCGGAACTTCATCAAGCACTTTATCTGAAATCAGTCGAAGCAACATCCGGAGTAAAGTATCAGGGGCGCGATGTTCTTGAGCTGCAATTTATGACCGAGTTCATGCGGGATTTAAGCTCGAGTCCGTTCAAGGCAATCAGAAATATACTTAATCATATGTGCGAGACTTACAATCTGAATGACATTACGATTTATTACGGTGAAAGCTTGCACAGAATCTACACTGCCGGGAAAAAACGCGACGAAATGGAGAGTGCCGATTACATTCATCTTCCCGGATTCAGGAAGGCTCTCGGCTCGGAACGGTTCATACGGATGGATTTTCCGGAGGACATAAAGCCTGACGCGCTAGATTTCCTGAACGCAATCGTATCACGGGGCATAAAGTCAACGATTCAGTGCATTCTGGGAACGGCAGACGACATCAAGGGACTTGTCACATTCAACAGGACAAAAGAAAGCTCCCAGTGGGCCGAATACGAAGTGAACTGCGCGCTCATGTTCGCCTCAACATTCAATCTGCTTCCAGAGTCAGTCAAAGTTGATTTTGCATTGTACAGCAAGCTAAAGGTTTGAAGTAGGAGTCAAGATAAAATTACATCCGTGTAATTTTATCTTGGGCAGATTTTGCCGTTGGCAAAACTACAATTTCGTGCTTCCTGCACGACCGCTAACGCGGAGTTTATCAAGGAGGAAAATATGAACGCAGTTCTTGAACAAAAAATTAACTCATTGCCAGAAATGGCCTTACAAGAAGTCGCACAGTTTGTGGATTTTGTGTGCTATAAATTTGGAATGAATTATTTTGAAGAAGACTCGGCTCAATCTGCTGTTCAAAATCAGATAGTTACAAATACCATAAAAGAAATGCGGTCAGAAAAAAGAGAGTTGGATTCTTTTAATTCTGGGTGTGAATCATTGCGGAAACAAACAGAAAAAGCGGGGCTTACAGAACAGGATTTGTATGATTTTATCAAGGAAACTAGACAGAAAAAACGCTCTGCTGGAGCAATTGCATGAAACTTGTCATAGATACAAATATTGTTGAATCAGGTTTGTTTTTTGGAGGCAAACCGCTTAAACTTTTGGAATTGCTTTTAAAGAACGAGATTGAGTCTTTTGTCTCAGAAGAAATCGTGTCTGAGTATCAAGAAATATTCAATGGAATGCTTAAAAAATATCACTTAAAGCAAACGGAGATAACACTTCCAAAAATTATAAGCAAATGCAAAATGATTCAGCCTTCTCGAAAAGTTACCGTTTGCCGCGACCCTGACGATAACAAGTTTTTGGAATGTGCAACGGAAGCAAAATGTCTTTATGTCGTAAGCGGTGATAATGATTTGCTTGATTTGAAACAATTTGAAGATGTGGAAATAATTACTGTTGCACAATTTTTCGAGCGTCTTGAAGATTTGAAAAAAGAATAAGCACCTTGCCGCTAGCGGCAAGGTGGCCACAAACGGCGTTGCCGTTTGTGCGGTTAGTTCTGGCGGTGGTTGAGTAGCGTGAAACGCGTATCGAAACCGCACCTTTGGCAAAGCCAAAGGTGACATTCTGCTAGTCATTGAAAGCCCGCACTGCGCAGACCGAACTCGTAACGTACTTGAAGCCGCTGATGAGATCGCCCGACCCGAAATAGACGCCCCACGCGTCGCCGCTGGGGGATTCGCTCTGACTGGACGACCAATACACACTACTAGTAGACAATTGTGTAGCACCTGTAATTTTGTTTAGTGCATTATTCACATTCCCGTTTGTTACCCCCTGATACAGCTTGCAAAGCTCCGCTATGCTCGGCATGTACCAGCCGTTCTCGTAAGTGCCAGTAAGCCCCGCTGTCGTGGCATAATTCTCAACAAAGTCCCATGCGGGATAGTTTGTCGCGCTGTAGTCCGTAATACTAGCATCGGTTTTCAGAGTCGTAAGGCTTCCGCTTCCGTCAGTCGCTCCTGTGAATGTGACTGTCGTATCCCCTGCCTTTCCTGGACCTGATGCACTCGGAGTACATACAAGCCCTGCTATGCTGTTGCTGTAGCCATCTGCTTTGTCAGAGTCGCTAGTCCGTCTTGCCCATGCCTTGCTCGTTCCCTGCCGTAATCCAACGCCCTTCTTGCTAGCCGCGTCAAAGATTACCGCAACAGCTCCAGCAATCTGCTCCGCCGTGAGCGTAAGGCTGTCGCTGTAAGCCTCCGCGCTTCCGTCATTGAACACTATGTCGCCAACCGCGTCAGGAGCTGCCTTGCTTCCGAGCGTTGCCACCCTGAATGTCGCCGTAACGCTCACATTGCTTTCTGGCATCGTGAATGTGTATGTCGTACCAGCAACAACAGCCGTCGTCATGACCGCGTTGTTAGAAGCGTCCTTGACCGTGAGCGCATCAAGCATTTTTCCTGTTGCTGGTGCTATGGTCAAAGTGACCGTAGAGCCAGACGAGATGCCTGTAGTCTTGTCCGCAAAAACTGTGCCTCCAGTAATCGCACTGTCAAAAGTGACCTCGAATGTCGGAACGCTCGCAGAAATCCACCTGGCGTAGAGCGTGATGTTGCTCGTTATTGCCGTGTTGAAGCTGAACGCGCTAGTCAATGCGCTGTCCGTGTACCAGCCGCCAAAATTAAGATCGTTCTTAGATGGGGCTGCTGGCTCGGTGGCGGTCTTTCCGCTCTCCACTGTCTGCGCGGCAACCTCGCTACCGCCGTTTGTCTCGAATGTTACGGTGTAGCTTTCTGTGGCTTCGGGGGCTTGCGTTGTGCCTGTGCCTACATAGTTCGTACCGCCCGAGCAGGCGAAAAGGATGGATGACAGGAGAAGAACTATACTAAAGTACCCCCCCCTCGCAATACATTTGACTTTTTCATAGAATTTTCTCCTATATTCATGGTGGTTTTGTGGCAAATCGGTGGTTGAGTAGCGAAGCGTATCGAAACCACAAACTTTAGAACTGCTTGCTCTTTGGTCATTTCGATACGCGCTTCGCGCTACTCAATGACCGCTTTCGTCAAAAGTGCAACCGCCGTGACAATTAAATATGATTTAAGGACAGTTTAATTCAAAAAGCGGGTTTTGTCAGCGAATTTCAAGAAGAATCAGTGCTTTTTCTGTGGAAAAACTTTGCAGACAGGTTTATAATAGAAGTAATTTATTTTTATCAAGAGGTTTTAACATGGCTCTTAAATCTATTAAAGAAGTAATGAAGACAGTAAAGCGCCCAGAGAAGGTGCTCCAGTTCGGTGAAGGCGGATTCTTGCGCGCTTTCGTTGACTGGCAGATTGATATTGCAAACGAAAAAGCAGGATTCAACGGCAACATCGTTATCGTTCAGCCACTCGAAAAAGGTATGATTGATGCGATGAACGCACAGGAC
>JAFSJW010000111.1 GCA_017449265.1 Treponema sp. | reverse complement strand
GCCAACGCAAATGCGGCAAAACAGGCTGCTGACCTTAACAAGCAGGTTGCAAACCTCAACACAACAATCGCGAACCAGAAAAAGCAGCTGGACGATTTGAATAAGCAGCTTGCCGCCGCAAAGGCTTCATCAGCCGACCCGAACCAGACAGCCGCGCTTAACAAGCAGATTTCTGACCTCAACAACACAGTCGCAAATCAGAAAAAACAGCTGGACGACTTGAACAAGCAGAACGCAGCCAACGCAAATGCGGCAAAACAGGCTGCTGACCTTAACAAGCAGGTTGCAAACCTCAACACAACAATCGCGAACCAGAAAAAGCAGCTGGACGACTTGAACAAGCAGAACGCGGCCAACGCAAATGCGGCAAAACAGGCGGCTGACCTTAACAAGCAGGTTGCAAGCCTTAATGCAACAATCGCGAACCAGAAAAAGCAGATTGAAGATTTGACTAAGGCTGCCCAGACCCAGGCAAATTCTGCGGCTCTGACACCTGCTCAGACAGCTTCTTTGCTTAAGAAAATTGAGACTGTCAATGTTCCTCAGTATCCTATGGACGAGGAGAACAGACATCTTCTTATTACAAAGACTCCTGGCGCGTATGTCAGCGTTGAGTGGAATGACGGGGCAAAAGTCGTAATTCTTCCGGAATGGCTTTGGAACGAACTTGAGAATTATAAAAATTCTGTCAATGCGATGAAAGAAGATTACAAAACTGTTGTAGATTCAAACAATTCTTCGTCAAAAACAAGATAAAGTACTATGAAAAAGTATGAAAATACAATAGCATTAAATATAATGAAATCTTATTTCATATAAAAATTTTTTTAGGGGTAAAAAAATGAACAAATCAGAACTTATCGATGCAATCGCTGAGGACACAAAACTCACAAAAAAGGATATTGATGTTTTCATCAAAGCTTTTGTCGAGAATGTCTCAAAATCTTTGGAAAAAGGAGAGGATGTTCAGCTTATTGGTTTTGGAACTTTCACAGTTGCTCAGAGATCTGAAAGAAAGGGTCACAATCCACAGAATCCTTCAGTGGAAATCATTATTCCTGCTTCAAAATTGCCA
The DNA here is from genome assembly GCA_017449265.1 of Treponema sp. GTDB lineage: Bacteria > Spirochaetota > Spirochaetia > Treponematales > Treponemataceae > Treponema_D. The sequence continues at coordinate 13,427 of JAFSJW010000111.1, read as the reverse complement.
AGATTTAAGGCTGGAAAAGCTCTCAAAGAGCGCGTAAACAAATAAGGAATCTTGCTGTCCTGAAAGCTCAGGGCAGCTTTTTTATTAGACCAGTTCTCAAACTCAAAGAGTTTCCGAACTGGTCTATTTTTTGTAGCCTATGACGACTCTCATCATGTCATTCATATCCTTTTCGATATGGACACGAGCGAACCCGCATTTTTCAAACAACAAAGCCGTTTCCTGAGCGTTGTATTCGCCTGTTTCCATAAGAAGAACGCCTTTCTCGGAAATATGCTCAAAACACTGTGGCACTAGCCTTCTGATAATCGAAAGCCCGTCGTCCGTCCTGGCGTTCTCTCCTTTTTCGTCCACATCCCCGTCCAACGCCAGAATCGGCTCGCTTCGTCCGTCTTTCAGAAGCTCTGTTGCAGTGGTATGCGGAACATAGGGCGGATTTGTAATAATGATGTCAAAACACCCTGCTACGGACGAAAACAAATCTGACAGGACGAAAAAAATCTTTTTTGAAGGCTCGTCCGTGCCAAGAAGCCTTTCTGCATTAATTCGGGTTATTTCAAGGGCTTTTTCGCTTATGTCCGCAAAAGTGACGGAGCTTACGGACGGGGCGTTTTTCACAACAGAAATACCGGCGCAGCCAGAGCCTGAGCACATATCGCATATCCGCGCACCCGCCCTAGTGTTAGTCTCAGCGATCGTCTTTTCTACTAAAAGCTCTGTGTCAGGCTTCGGAATAAGGACATCGCGCGTTACTAAAAAATCAAGCCCGAAGAATTCTTTATGACCTGTAATGTACGCTATTGGAAGCCCTGTTTTCCGCTGCTCAATAAGCGAGAAGATTTTTTCTTCTTTGTCTTTTGGAACTTCCTCGCTTCTGTGGAACAAAATCCATGTGCGATTTTTTTGAAGGATATGAGAGATTATTATATCTGAGTCAAGTGAAATTGTTCTTAGCTGCTCTGGGAAATTTTTCAGGTTTGAATTTCTTAGCGATTCGATTGACTTCAACCTGATTTCTTGAATTGTCATTTTTCTGAATTAGGCTAAAGATGGCTAGTAAGTATGGAAAATGATTTCGGCCATTTCGTTCTTACCAGCCATCGTTCCAGACGCAATGCGTCAGCTCTTTACGGGAATTCCAGAGCCTGGGTGTTCTTCTTCCCATGCCTGGGCAATCTGGAGAATCTTAGACTCGCTGAACATTTTTCCTGCGAACTGGATTCCTACGGGCATTTTCCCGTTCTTTTCGCTCGTGAATCCTGCCGGAACCGAGATTGACGGAATGCGCGCCAGGTTTACGAATACTGTGTACAAGTCGCTCAGGTACATTGCCAGCGGGTCATCGTATTTCTCGCCGAGCTTGAACGAAGCCGTAGGGCAAGTAGGGCAGAGGATAAGGTCGTATTTTCCGAACAAGTCGGCTACTTCCCGCTGGATTCTTGCGCGCACGCTCATTCCTTTTTTGTATGTGTCGCCCGAGAACTGCTCGGACAGGACGTAGTTTCCGATGATGATTCGCCGCTTTACCTCGGGGCCGAATCCGTCGCTTCTTGTGTCAACATAGAGCTGGTCGTAGCCCTTTCCGTTGTCCTCCCGTCTTCCGTAGCGGATTCCGTCAAAGCGCGACAGGTTTGATGCGGCTTCCGAGAGCGCGATGACATAATATGATGCGATTGATGCGTCAAGAACGGGAAGGTCAACGGTCTCGATTTTTGCTCCTTTTTTTGCGAACCATTTTTTCACATCCTCAAAGACTGCGCGAACATCTTCGTGAAGTCCTTTCGCTTCCTCGAACTGCTTTGGAACGGCGATGCGGAGCGATGAAAAATCCTTGTAGGCAGAAAGACTCGCAAGTTTGTCGCTCTCGGGTAAATCTGCCGATGTATCATCGTAGAAATCAACTCCGCTCATAACCGAGAGCGGAAGCGCAATGTCGCGCGGAGTATGTCCGATAATTCCGACTTGGTCAAGTGAAGAGCCGTAAGCTACCACGCCCCAGCGCGAAAGAACTCCGTATGTTGTCTTAAGCCCGTACACGCCGCAGTATGATGCCGGAAGACGCACCGAGCCTCCTGTTTCAGTTCCGAGCGCGAACAATGCCTGGTTTGCGGCGACTGCGGCAGTGGAGCCACCCGAAGAGCCGCCCGAAACATAGTCGCGGTTAATCGGGTTTCTTGTTGGACCGTAAATTGAATATTCAGTTGAAGAGCCCATCGCAAACTCGTCCTGATTGCATCGTCCCAGAGGAATCGCTCCTTTTTCTGAGAGCCTTTTGATTACAGTCGCACTGTAGGGGGCTATGTAGCCCTCAAGGATTTTTGACGAGCAGGTGAGCTTTTTTCCTTGAACGGAAATATTGTCCTTGTTTGCGAACGGAAGACCCAGAAGCGGGAATTCTGAAAAGAGCTTATTCAGACTACCATCCGAGCGAGCCGCACTGATTTTTTCGTCTGCTGCCTTTGCAAGTTCAAGAGCATCGTCATAAATTTCAAGGAAAGCGTTCAGCGGCTTATCGGACTTTTTGTCGGCCTCGAATGTATCGATTGATGCCTGAACGAGCTTGACGGAAGTTGTTTCGCCCTTTTTCAGAGCCTCGATTGTTTCTTCTATTGTATAGAACATAATTACGCTCCCTCGCCCAAAACTTTCGGAACCTGAAAATATCCGTCCATGAAGTTTGGTTCGTTGATTTTCTTTACATCTTTCATATCAAGACCCGGAACAATCTCATCCTCGCGAAGCTTTTCTGCCTGTGTTGACGGATATGCGTCATATGGATTTTCAGAATCATCGTATTTTGAAAGAATCTCAAAATATCCGACAATCTCATCAACCTGCTTCTTCAAAATCTCCATGTTCGTACTTTCTGGCGAAAGCCTGGAAAGGTAGAGAAGGTTTTCAAGAGTCGTTTCGTCTACTGTTCTCATATCGTGTTCCTTTTGTTCCTTACAGTTTGCTCAATTTTTCCTGAACCAGCTTTGTTGCCACGCCCGGGTTTGCTTTGCCTTTCGATGCTTTCATAACCTGACCCATGAGCCAGCCCACAACATTGGTCTTTCCGCCCTTAAAGTCTGCCACGGCCTTTGGGTTACTTTCAATTACCTGATCAACGATTTTTTCAATCTCACCTGAGTCGGAAACGCTTTCCATGCCTTCTTCACGGATGATTTCATCGGGCATTTTTCCGCTCTCAAGCATCTTTGAGAACACGGTCTTTCCTTGTGCAGATGTGATTTTTTTGTCGGCGATTGCGTTGACAAGACCCGTTATGTGCGCCGGCGTGATTGAAACATCGCTTATTGTCTGCCTTTTTTCGTTCAGGACTGCGAGCAGTTCCGCCAAAATCCAGTTGGCGACTTTCTTAACGTCTTTTGCACCCTTTGCCGCCTCCTCGAACCATACGGCAAGGTCGCGGGAAGATGTGAGCGTCTCAACATCAAAGTCTGAAAGCCCGTAGTCTTTCTTGAGCCTTGTGCGCTTTGCTTCCGGAAGCTCGCCGACTCGGGAAGCCGCCCGGCTTACAAGTTCATCGCTTACGGAGAACGGCTTGATGTCCGGCTCTACCACGAAGCGGTAGTCCACGAAGCTGTTTTTTGTTCGCTGGACGACAGTCTCGCCTTTTGCCTCGTCCCAGCCCATTGTCACCTTGAAGCCCGCGTTGAATTCCTGTCGGTCCTCCTGGAATTCTTTGAGCTGCCTTTTTGCCTCGTATGCGCATGCCTCGCGGATTGCCTTGAAGCTGTTCAAGTTCTTGATTTCGGAAATTGGTGTGTGGTAGAGTTTTCCGTCTTCCCACACATTCAGGTTGATGTTCGCGTCGCAGCGCATATTTCCTTCCTCAAGGTTTCCGTTCGTAACCTTGACATAGCGGAGGATTTCCTGAACTGTCTCCATGAAAAGAGCTGCTTCCTCAGGGCTTGTCATGTCCGGTTTTGTGACGATTTCGACCAGCGGGGTTCCGCAGCGGTTGTAGTCGATGTATGAGTGGGCGCCCTGCAGGTGTAGGGATTTTCCTACATCTTCCTCAAGGTGGATTCTCTCAATGCGCACGCGGCGGTACTTTCCGCCCTCAATAATGCAGTCTTCGCCCTTGAAGTTCTTCGTGCGGCATTTTTCCGAGCCGAACTGCTGCTCTTTCGGGTATTTTGCCATTGGAAGGTCAACATGACCGTCAGTGCAGAGCGGAATGTCGTACTGCGTTATCTGGTAGCCTTTGGCAAGGTCAGGGTAGAAATAATGCTTTCTGTCGAATTTTGTGAAGCGTGCGATATTGCAGTTAAGCGCAAGTCCTGCCACCGCGCCAAGCTCCACATACCCTTTTGAGATGCGCGGCATTGCGCCAGGAAGTCCAAGGCACACCGGACAGACGCGTGTGTTTGGCATTCCGCCGTACCTGTTCTCACAAGCGCAGAATGCTTTTGTTTTTGTCAGAAGCTGCGTATGAATCTCACAGCCTATTACGATTTCGTATTTATCAATAGCCATAAATAAAAACTCCAAGAAGAGCGTGAAAATTGATTTATCGAATCAGTTTAGCAAATTTTACGGAAAAATTGTAGTCGTTGGGGAAAGAAAAATGAAAATCAATTAAATAAACCTCATTTATCTTCATATTAATTGTAAAATTATATGCAGATTTTGTATTTTTTTGAAAATTATTACTTCTCCACTAAAGAATAAGAAGTTGCACAATAAAAGAAAAATATGTAAGGAGGAGTGAAATATGAAGACGAAAACAAAAGAAAAAAGCCCTTGTTGATACGGGAATATCGGCAAGGGCAAGGAGGTCGTTTGCGTTATACGGGAATATTCCGCAAACACGGAGATACCAAAGTCTTTGATATAGGTATCTATGCGCATATATAAGTATATCTGATTTTTAGTCTCTCCGTCAAACGAAAAATAATCCCGAAAACAATTATTCTCATGTCATGTTGAGCTTAGCAAAAAATCCGTATTCTTCGATGCGTAGCTCCTCAGAATGACAGTTTTTAGGTGTGATTGAGCCAAAGTTTATTCCTCAAAGTCATTCATAAGAAGAAAATCTTTCAGCTTGATATGTCTGACAGTGCTTGTGGAGTAGTCTATTTCATCATTTGTTATGAGGATTTTTTTCCGCGAGTTGTCTAGCAAGGCGAACGGTGAAAATTCCCGGTCGTAAGTTGTGTCCTCCGCAACGCTGTAGGCAACTTGAACAAGATATTCCTTGCCGTCTTTTACTGCAAGAAAATCAATTTCCTTTCCGTTTATGTTAAAAACTTCAAGCTCATATCCCATGAAAATCAATTCGTTATAAACGATGTTTTCAAGGTTGTGCGTCAAATCAAAGCGGTTTGTTGTCTGACGGATTGAATTGAAAGCGACATCTTCATCATAAAGTTTTGTATAAAAGTCAAGTTTCTTTTTTGCCTTTGTGGAATACTGCGGAATTTTTCTTATGACATACGCTTCTTCTAGATAAAAAAGATATTTCATAACCGTATTAATAGAACATTCTGTTTTCTGCGCCTTAAAATAATTATGAATTGAGTTTGAGCTGAAAATCCTGGAGTTTGAGACGAGCACATAATCTACAAGCTTCTTGAAAATCTCCGTTTTGCGTATTTTGTAGCGGTTTATAATGTCATTCATTACAATCGTTTCGTCCAAATCATTCAGATAACGGAGCATATCGTCTTTTTCAGAAAATTCCAGTCGCTTGGGAAAGCCTCCGTAAATCAGATAATCATTTATTGAAATCTCGCGGTTAAGTTCCTTTGAATATTCGATGATTTCTTTGTAAACAAAAGGTCTTATCGTAAAAGAAACATAGCGGCCGCTGAGTTCATTTGTAAATTCGCGAGAAAGGAGCTTGGAATTTGAGCCTGTTATAAAAAGCGAGATATTTTTGAGCCGCAAGGAACGGCAGCCAAGATTCCAGTCTTTTACGAACTGAACTTCGTCCAAAAAAATATACCATTTTTCATTAGGGGAAGCGGAGATTTCTTTTTCGACATAAGAAATAAGCTCAATGTCATTCGTTATTTTTAGGGAAACTGAACGAATTTCAAAATTCAGATAGATAATTTTTTTATTTTGGGACAAAAGCTCGTTTTTAACTTGCTCAAGAACGACAGATTTTCCTGAACGGCGAATACCTGTTATTACTTTGATTAGGTCGCTTTCATAAAAAGGGCGTATTTTCTGGATGTATGCTGTCCGATTTATCATGGTTTTATTCTACTGAAAACTTTTTCATAAATCAATGAAAGTTTTCACTGCTACTGAAAACTTTTGCAAAAATAGAAAAAGTTTTCAGTAGAGCCGTCCCGAACAGCTCTGAGCCGCTCCTTTTTACCAGAAAAGCTCCGCCTCAAAGGAAACGCCTTGCTCTGTTTTTCCTACTAGCGAGATTTTTTTCTGTTCGTTGTCAATTTTTCCGAAAACAGAGAGCTTTTCGCCGAGCATGGCTTCTTTTGCGTAATTCAGGCGGAAATCCTTGAAACTGATGTTCCTGAATTCAGGTGGAAGCGCGTCAGCCACGAACGAGCCGTAGCGCGAATTAGTGGTATGACCGTTGGAATCCAAATCCGAGTATTTGATTACGCGCTCATCGAACAGCGACAAATCTTCGGGCAGCTTGATTTTTCCGTATGGAAGACAGTCGTGCTCGTTTGTGAGCGTCGTTGGCTCGCGCATTTTCATCTCATCGAATTTCTTGATAGGCATTATCCTGTGCGCGTTCACATCGACCAAAAGCCATGAGCTTATGCCCGAAACGAGCTTTTCGCCGTCCTGCGAGTTTATGTCGTAGGCGCGCACGAACTGGAGCGGCTCGCTCTTTTCTTCGTGTGTGTGGATTATGATTTTCTCGTTTTCCTGTGGAATCCGGTGGATTCTGAATGAAACCCGCGAAACGAGAATTGCGACGCCTTTCTCTGCCAGCTGCTCGCGGCTCATGTTCCGCTCGGCAAAATCTTCCACGGCGGTGTCCGATGTGAGCCTGAGAAGCTCACCCAAACTCAGGACTTTGTTCGGAGTGCACTGAGAGAAGTAAATCATCGTTTCGTTGTGGAAAGCCGTTGTTTCATCGTGGTACTGAGTGTATTTATTCATTTTTCGTTCCTTGCCTTATGAATTTTCCCATTCCGTAGAGCTTTGAGTCGTCTTTGTTCCTGAGAATCCAGAATTCGTACCCGTACCTGAAAATGCCGTAGTTGTAGCCTTCAATCTCGTGGCCTATCATAAGCGGGCGCAAGTAGCGGAAAGTCCCCGACGACGCGATTTTTTTCAGGTTTTTGATTCCGTAGACTGATTCTGCTATTTTCTCACCTTCTTCCAGCGTGTTGAACACATAGATTTTTGTGAGGAGCGTGGACTCCCCGAACGGAATAGTCACAGTCCTTGACTTGAAATCTTCCGAAAAAAGAGGAATTGCAAGAAAAATCAGCGCGAACAGAAAGAAAAGCCTTTTCATCACGGGATTTTTTCAAGTTCTATTTCGGAGAGCTTTTTGTATGCCGCAGGAATTTCTCCCGGAATGACCTTGGAGTAAATATCAAGGATTTCCTCAAAGACAGGCTTTGCGTACGAGTACTGCTTCTGCTTCATGTATATGTGGCCAATCTCGTATTTTGCCTCAATGTAAAGCGGAAGGTCTTCATCTGAGAACCTTTCAAGAACGGCATTGTAATATCTGAGAGACTGAGGGTAATTCCCCGTGTTGTAAGAGTCCTGACCTTTTTGGATGAGCTGTTTTGCGGTAAGCCCTTCCGGAACTGGTTCAAGCGTCTGGCATGAAGTAAGCGCGAATGATACCGTCAGTAAAAGTGAAAAAAATAAAGTGATTTTTATAATTGAATTTTTCATAATGTAAGTTTAACATCTTAGAATAAAAAAAGAAACATGATTTCATCATGCGCATTTTTAAAGGAGTTTTTTATGGTGAAAGTTTTTATCGACGGAAAAGAAGGAACGACGGGGCTGAAAATCTTTGAGCGGTTCGCAAAAAGAAACGATATTGAGATTTTGCAGATTGACGAGGATAAGCGCAAGGACGCTGATGAAAGACGAAGGTTGATTGACGCTTCCGATTTTACATTCCTCTGCCTTCCTGATGCGGCTGCTGTCGAAAGCGCGAATCTTTGCACGAACCCAAAGACTGTCATAATCGACGCTTCCACGGCGCACAGGACGAATCCTGAGTGGGCATACGGATTTCCGGAGCTTTCACCTGAGTTCAGAAAAAAAATCACCTCGTCAAAAAGAATCGCAGTTCCTGGCTGCTATGCGTCAGGATTCATCGCGCTCGGATACCCGCTTGTTAAGTCTGGGGTCATGCCAAAGGATTATCCTGTCGTGATTCATGCCGTGTCGGGCTATTCAGGCGCGGGAAAAAAAGCTATAGCTCAGTATGAGGCCGAAGGTCGGAATCCGGAGCTTGATTCGCCACGGCTTTACGCCCTTACGCAAAGCCACAAGCATCTTCCTGAGATGAAAATCATAACGGGGCTTGAGTATGAGCCGATTTTCAATCCGTATGTGTGTGATTATTTTCAGGGAATGACCGTGACAGTGGGGCTTCATACAAGGCTTTTGTCAAAAAAATACACAATGAAAGATGTGCATGAGATGATTTCGGCTCATTACGACGGATGCAATTTTGTGAAAGTCGCCCCGCTCATGGGCGAGGGAGTTCTTCCTGAGCAGTTCATTCCTGCAAACACGCTTGCGAACACGAACATGATGCAGATTTTCGTCTACGGAAACGACGAGCGTATTATGCTCACAAGCCGTTTTGACAATCTGGGCAAAGGTGCGAGCGGGGCTGCCGTGCAGTGTCTTAATATTGCGATGGGAATTGACGAGACGGTGAGCTTGATTTAAGTTCGGTCTGCCCGAGGTTTATGGAGACTTTACGATGGAAACTGGTATGATATTTCTTTCTGTACTTCTTGCCGATTTTTTCGCCGAGATGGGAGACAAGACTCAGCTCATGCTGATTGGGCTTTCTTCCAAGTACAAGATTCGTCACATAATGGCTGGGACTCTTGCCGCAATCGTTGTGCTTAATGCAGCCGCAGTCTTTCTTGGAAGCGTCCTGAATGAATTTCTTGCCAGTTACCTTTGGGCCGTAAAATTTGTTGCGGCTGCGGCTTTCTTGTACTTTGCGGTGACTTCTCTCAGAAAAGATGAGGACGAAGAGGAGGATTCGGAAAAAAGCAGGTTCTCGTTCGCACCGCTTGCCGTATTCTGCACTTTTTTCGTGGCGGAGCTTGGGGACAAGACCCAGCTTGCCGCCCTCACATTCGGTGCGACTTACGGAATGGCGAACATTGTCGTAGTTCTTGCGGCATGCGTGGTTGGATTTTTTGCGGCGGACATGATTGGAATGCTGGCAGGGCTTATCCTGAAAAAAAATGTTTCGGGTCGGTTTCTGGCTGTTTTTTCGTTCGTCTTGTTCGTGTCGTTTGCCGCATACACGGCTTATGAGGGCGTAAGGCTTTTTCTTTCCCGAACTTGAAAAAAAATGCGGGCGCAATGAGTTATAAACAAAGCTCCCGCATTAAAAACTCAAATCGTATATTCCGAAAATAGATTCATGGTTTCACTTGCAAAAATTAATGATAAAAAGAATGATTCAAATCTTCCTGATTTTCACGAATCTTTTTTGGGCGGAAAACGACTGCTTACGGACGAAGAGATACAAATACTCAGAAAAACGAACAGAAATGATGACGAAACTTGGAAAAATATCTGGGTAAGCGATGAATTTGACCCGAACCTTGTGGTTGGAAACGATATACGCGGTTTTCTTGTGCTAGGAAACATATCACGGGCCACGCTGAAGTACCATGACCTTGTTCTTGAGGTGGGGCTTTATGACTCAAAGACAGAGAATGTTGTAATCGGTGACTACAATGTTGTCCGCAATGTGAAATATTTCTCCAACTACCGTACTGGAAGCAGGGTCATGCTCTTCAATATCCAGGAGATGAGCTGCACCAACCATTCCAAGTTCGGAAACGGAATCCTGAAAGAGGGCGAGCCTGAGTCGAACAGAGTTTGGATTGGCGTGGGGAACGAGAACGATGAGAGACGGATTCTTCCGTTCGAGGACATGATTACGGCCGATGCGTTCCTTTGGTCACGATTCCGCGAGGACTCCGAGCTTCAGAAGCGTTTTCTGGAGATGACGGAGTTCGGGAATACAAAAAAGCTTGATACATACGGATTTATTGACGATGACGCTGTAATAAAGAACACAACTCTTCTGAAAGATGTGAAAGTAGGAAAATCCGCTTACATAAAGGGTGCGTTCAAGCTAAAGAACATAACCGTTCTTTCGAGCGACGAGGAGGCCAGCCAGATAGGCGAGGGCGTGGAGCTTGTGAACGGAATACTCGGCTACGGCTCTCGCGTGTTCTATCAGGCCGTTGCGGTTCGCTTCGTCATAGGGCGGAACTGCCAGCTAAAGTACGGGGCAAGGCTTCTTAACTCCGTGCTTGGGGACAACTCAACGATTTCATGCTGCGAAATCTTGAACAACTTGATTTTCCCGTTCCACGAGCAGCACCACAACTCATCGTTTTTGATTGCGTCAACGGTCTGCGGTCAGTCCAACATCGCGTCCGGGGCCACAATCGGCTCGAACCACAACTCGCGCTCACCCGACGGCGAAATGATTGCGGGGCGCGGCTTCTGGCCGGGGCTTTGCTCGGACTTCAAGCACAACTCAAAGTTCGCTTGCTTCACGCTGATTTCAAAGGGAAGCTACCAGAACGAGCTGAACATCACATATCCGTTCTCGCTCGTATGCTCATGCGAAGTGAACAAACCCGTGACCATAATCCCTGCGTTCTGGTTCATGTACAATATGTATGCCATAGCGCGCAACCGCTCCAAGTTCACTAAGCGGGACAAGCGCGTTGTAAAAGTCCAGAAAATAGAAACTGACCCGCTTGCCCCTGACTCAATCCAAGAGGTGATGGAATCTCTTGAAAGGCTCATCGAGCTTACATCGAACCACCTTGTTTCGGTTGAGTTTGCGCCCGCGCTCGCTGCTTGTGACAAAGCGGCCTTGCGGCAGGTAGGGAAGGACTACCTTCATCAGAACCCGGACGCTGACTTTACGCTCTCAGACCCAAGATGCCAGAGAAAGTTCGGGGCTATAATCAAAAAGCCGGTGAAAGCATACAAGGAGTACAGAAAAATAGCCAAGTACTTTGCCGCAAAGACGCTTCTTGAATACTGCTCCAAAGCTGGAAAAAATCGCCTTGACAGAAAAGAGCTTCTGGAGATAAAAAAACTTCCGCTATTTACGAAATGGTACAATGTGGGTGGTCAGATAATCCCCGCAGGAAAAATCGATGAGCTTTTCAGGCTCATAAAGTCGCACAAAATTGAGAGCTGGGACGAAGTCCACGCTTTCTACGACGAATGCGGCGAATCTTACGACGACTACAAGGCTGCTTATTCAGTCTATATTCTTGAATATTTGTACTCGTCGCGCATAGAGAATTTCTCAAAGGACATTTTCGATGACATTCTTTCTGATGTGACGGCGGTTAGTACCGAAATGTACAAGCTCACCCTTATTTCGCGGATGAAAGATTATGACGATGATTTCCGCATGATTACATTCAGGAATGCGCGCGAAATGGCGGCCGTTGTTGGCACGTTCAACGAGAATTCATTCCTTGACGAGCTGAAAGAATCTACGGAAAAATTCAATTGCGAGATAAAGGCGTTCTTCGGGGAGCTTGCGTAATCAATCAGTTTGGAATCTCGCAGAATCATCAGGTCGCAAAATATGATGGAAGCGATGTCCGCTTGCAGATGATTTTAAATTGATATGTTTTCAAATTTTGACTGAACGACATTCGTTATTGATTCAATCAAGTCTTTTTCAAGGACATGAAAGATGTAACTTGTATCTGAGCTAATTGACTTCTCAGTTTTGCATAAGTTCAGCCTTATGTATTTCGTCACCTCCGTTTTTATTTTAACACATTTTTTCTATTTGCCCATAAAAAAAGCAGCTCCCCCTTTTGGGAAGCTGCCCGAAAATCGTTCCGAAAAGCCACGCTGCGGCTTTTCGGAAAAATAGTTGAATAGTTAAATACTCTCCACTTCGTTGCGCTAGTTAAAAAGCCCGGACAGCGCAGAACAAATCATTAGTGCTGTTCTTGTCGTATTCGCCGAGATCGCCCGTCCCGAAACCGACGTACCACTGGCTGTTGTTGGCGGTTGTGGCCTGATTGGACGACCGATACCACTTATTAGTAGCTATTCGTGTTCCACTAGTCTTATTTATACTGTTGTTCACGGTAGCCGTTGCATTCCAAAGGACGCACACCTCCCCTATGCTCGGTATGTACCATCCGCTCTCGCATGATGTTCCAGTAAGATTCGCGGTCGCTGCGTATCCCTCAATCCATGCCCATGCGGGGTAGTCCGCCTCGCTGTAGTCCGAGACTGCCTCCTTCAATTTCGTAAGGCTTTCGCTTCCGTCATTTGCTAAAGTTCCGCTGAACACGGCATTGCCGGCATTGCTTCCGCTCGTTTTCGTAGCCAGCAGGGTCGCTATCGACGTGTTGCAGCCGGTCGTACCAGTTTTCGCCCATTCAAGGTTCGACCCCTGCACAAGCCCCACGCCGAGTGTTTTTGCCCCAAGCTTGTCGCTTGCACTTCCAGCGTAGAAGATGACCGCGACCGCCGCCGCCTTCTGCTCGGCGGTAAGAGTAAGGTCTGCGCTGTAAGGTGTTGCAGAGCCGTCTGTAAAGACGATGTCGCCCAAGGCCTTTGCCTCGCTTGGGGCTTTGCTGCCGATATAGGTCACCGTAAGCGTGTAGCTTGCGGTCTTTGTGGCGTAGGTGTAGGTGTCGGAATCCTCCACCTTGGCCGTGATTGTCGCCGTACCCGCTCCCTTGATGGTCACTTGGCCTGAGGAGACATGTACGGTGGCTACAGCCTCATCACTTGAAGTGTAGGTAACCGTGCCGTCGCCGGTCTTGGTAAGGGTGTTGGTGAAAGCCGCCTCGGCGGTCGTCTTGCTTACGCTCGTGGTCGCGTAGCTGATGCTTCCGGCCTGTATTACCGCTTTCTCCGTCCACTTCGCATACAGCGTGATATCCGCCGTAATCGCCGTGTCAAAACTGAAAGGAGTCGTCAGGCCGCTGTCTGAATACCAGCCGCCGAATTTGTAGTCGCCCTTTTTGGGGGCTTCCGGCTTCTTGGCGGTCTCCCCGTCCGCCACCGTCTGCGGGTCCACCGCGCTCCCGCCGTTCGTCTCGAAGGTGACGGTGTAGCTTGTGCCGCCGCTTGTTCCCACATAGCTCGTTCCGCCCGAGCATGAGCTTAAACTAAAAAGAAGTGATACGAGAAGGAAGGCTGTTAAAAATACCCCCCCCCCGTATATACATTTGAATAGCTGTCATAGAATTGCT
>JAFSJW010000110.1 GCA_017449265.1 Treponema sp. | reverse complement strand
AGTATTGTTGGAAGCGTCCATCACCGTGAGCGTGTCAAGGACATTTTCACTTTCCGCCGTTACCGTGAGCGTCACGGTTTCCCCAGAAGATATGCCTGTCTTATGTAACGCCTCCACAGTTCCGCCTGTAATTGCTCCACCCGTAATAAAATATTTCGCCGCCTTGAACGTCGCCGTAACGCTGACATTGCCCTCTGGCATGGCGAATGTGTATGTTGTACCAGCGGCAACAGCCGTCGTCGTGACCGCGTTGTTGGAAGCGTCCTTCACGGTGAGCGCGTCAAGCACTTTTCCACCGTCTGGCGTTATGGTCAGCGTCACGGTAGTTCCTGCGGAAATGCCTGTCGTCTTGTCCGAAGCCACCGTTCCGCCTGTAATCGCGCCGTCAACAGTGACCGAGTATGTCACCGTGGCAACCTTGAATACCGCCGAGACTGTCACATTTTTTGCTGGCATTGTGAACTTGTTGGCCGTCACGGTCACATCTGCTCCGCCCGCATCCTTTACGGTGAGCGTGTCCGGAGCGTAGCCGTCCGATGGCGTTACCGTGAGCGTGATTTCCTCACCGGCCTCAGCTTTTGTCTTGCTTGCTGTGACAGTGCCGTTAGTGATTGAGTCTGAAATCGTTATCGTGTAGGTAGTTTCTGATGAAGAGCCTTCGCTTTCACCAGACGATGAGGAAGAGCCTGAGCCTCCAACATAATTTGTTCCGCCCGAGCATGCCGCGAGCGACAAAAGACAAAGCGCCGACAGGGCAGCCAGCGCTCCATGAATGAAATGCTTCATATGCATTTCCTCCTTGAAATAATGGATGAACTGACCCCGCGCCGTTTCCGCGCCGCAGGGGGATTTCCTACAGCCTATCACAATCCGGCCGTTTTGTCATGACTTCGCCCATTGAGCGCGCCCAAGGCTTTCAGGCAGTCTCAGCCCAAGCTCAGAAAAAAGCGTTCCCAAAAATAGCATCCGAAGTGCGACCTTCTGTGGAGGAAGATTTCCGCAAAAAATTTCTTATGAAATAAGCACTTATGAAATAAGCACTTATGAAATAAGCAACTTATGAAATAAGCCATTGACACGAATCAAAAAATCGATTACAATGATTTAATCATTTGATGATTTTGTCTCCCTCGTCTAGTGGTTAGGACATCGGGTTTTCATCCCGACAACATGGGTTCAATTCCCGTGGGAGATGCTCAGGCGGCTTTTGCCGCCTTTTTTTTGCCCACAGGAACGAAACCAAGCATTCCGCCCCACAAGCAAAAGTCTGTTCAAGTTGATTTTATGAAAAATTTATTTTTTTGACGCAAAATCCGGACGGAGCTTTTCCCCGCCGTTTATGTAGACATGATGAAGCTCGGATTTTTCAGGCAGGTAGCATGTCACAAGCACCCGAATCATTTTCTCGGGAGAATTGTCAATTTGCGCCTCCTGGCTCGTGAACAGGGCAATGTTCGACACATCAAATTCGTTCTGACCACGGCGCAATGCCGCCGCAGGATTCATTGCGGTCAAGTCCGACATCATCGTGAACTGAATAGAAACTATGTCCTCAGGCGAAAGATTATTTTTTTGAAACAACGTAAGACACATTTCAGAAACATTACTTCTTATTGAATCAGCAGTATTTTCTGCGCCAGTAGCTCCTCTGAGAGCGTACAATCTTTTCATATTCATCAATTTCCTTATTTTTTCAGTATCAGGTATTTTATCACGACAACAGGGCAAAGTCAAAAGCATGAGTTTTTGCAGATGCCCTATTTATAAAAATTATAACTTTATTTAGAATAGAGCTGTTCGGAAAACTGAAGTTTCTGAACAGCTCTAATTATTCGAAATGTTATGAAACTAAAAAATCTGCCTATAACGCTCAGGCTTTTCAGGCGCACAGTAATATTCATGTTTCTACTTCTCATCGCGTATGCGGCATTGTTCTTCACGGGAAACTATCAGGATTTTCTCCCGGAAAACATAAGCCTTATACTGACGCTGACAAAACTCGTCGCCGCAGTGCTGTTTTTTTCCAGCATAATATCCATAATCCTGACGATTTTTTATGCGATAAAACTAAAACGGGCATCATATCTGATACACTTGCTCTTTTTTGCGTTCACAGCAGTGTTCTCATCTGCGTTCGCATTATTCACCAGCTGGGTCTCAGTACTCACGGAAGGTTTCTGAGCAGTACTTTTGCCGAAAATGGCACGGCAAGAACAAAGCTGCCCTCATAGACATTAACTGAAACAGGCTTTTTCCCATGAAAAAACTCAGGCGAAATCCTGTTCGAGATACTCGGAACGCCTTCTTTCCTGAAAAGACCATATTCCCACAAAAGACCTCTTGAAGATATTTTCCCCCCGGAACGACTTTCGCTCGTGCGCAAGACAGAAACCATATCGCAAGCAGAAAGGTCATAAATCTCAGCGCAAGTTTTTTCCCCAAGAAAATAAAGGAACTGATTTCCAGAAATCCAGATATCAGGGTGCGATTTCGTTGCGAATAAATCAAAAACAGCAATAAGATGGTCAATTCTTTCGCCACCTCCTGCGCCAAGCAGTATGATTTTGTGCACACATTCAGAATTTTTTGATGAGTATTTTATCGCTTCTTCAAGAGCAAGCTCTGTATCAGTAAAATCTTTGTCCGGGATATGATTTTGGATTATTTCTTTCGGGTATTTTTCAAGTATTTTTTTGTCACCAAGACTGTCCCAGTCACCAAGAATAATGTCAGGCGAAAAATCAATGTCTGGAAAAAAATCAATGAATTTTTCAAGCGTATGAATCCCAGAGTCAGCTGCAATTACGAACGGAGGCTCTTTTTTTGAGGCAAAATTCAAATCTGAAAAAAATTTTTCGCATATTGCAGGTTCAGGGGCAGTTCCGCCAGTAAAAATCACGATGAACATAGTAAAAAATCCTTTATTCTGATATTATCGAAAGCTCTTGAAAGGAAAATCAGAATGAAATCAATAAAAATTCCCTACGAATTGAAAAAAATGAACGATATTTTTGAGTCGAATGGATTCGAGGCTTTTCTTGTGGGCGGAGCCGTCCGCGACATGATTCTTGGGAAAAACGCCTCGGACTGGGACATTGCCACGAACGCACAACCAAATGATGTTCAGAGGATTTTCCGCAAAGTCATACCGACTGGAATAGCACACGGAACTGTTACCGTGCATCTTTACGGAAAGCAAATCGAAGTCACCACATACCGAAGCGACCACGGATATTCCGACGGACGGCATCCCGACAGCGTAACTTTCGCCGCCTCCATACAAGACGATTTGAGCAGGCGCGACTTTACGATGAATGCAATCGCAGCATCGCTCAGGGACGGGAAAATAATCGATCCGTTCGACGGAAAGGGCGACATCAAAAACAAAACGATACGAACCGTGGGAAATGCAAAAGACAGGTTCCTTGAGGACGGTCTGCGTCCAATCCGCGCATTGCGTTTCAGCGCGCAACTTGACTTTCAGATAGAGGACGAGACTTATGCCGCAATAAAAATGCAAGATGTCCAGGAAAAAATAAAATCAATCTCAATAGAACGATTTCGTGACGAACTTGAAAAAATCCTCCGCTCAAAAGAGCCGTCCACCGCATTCCGCAACATGGAGGAAACCGGAATCCTGGGAATTTTCATCCCAGAGCTTCTTGCGTGCCGTGGCTGCCAGCAGGCCGATATTCGCGGCTTCCATGAGTTCGATGTCCTTGATCACAATTTCTACGCTTGTGACGGCGCGCCCAGGGACAATCTGATTGTCCGACTTGCGGCATTGTTCCACGATATTGGGAAAAAAGACGCACGGACTGTAGAAATGTACGAGAATCCGAAAAACTCCGGGAATTTCGTGGAAATCGTGCATTTTCACAAGCACGAGATTTATTCGGCTGAGCAAGCAGGTCCTATTCTTTTCAGGCTAAAATTTCCAAATGCAACAATAAACAAAGTCGTGCATCTAATAAAGAACCATATGTTCTTTTTCAACAGCGAATGGAGCGATGCAGCAGTGCGGCGTTTCATCGTGCGTATAGGGCGCGACAATATCCGAGACCTCATCGACTTATGGGAAGCTGATATGTACGGAATGCACAAAATGCCTGTCATTCATGGAAGCGCAACAGAAAGGAACATAATTTTTTTGCAAGAACGAATAAAAGAGGTTGAATCAAAAAATTCAGCACTGAGCCTGAAAGATTTGAAGGTTAACGGGAACGACCTTATGAAAATCGGCATTCCTGCTGGGAAAAAGATTGGTTTCATACTGAACGAGCTTTTTCAGTGCGTGCTCGATGACCCTGATATGAACGACAGGGAAAAGCTTCTGAAAGTCGCAAAGAACATAAATGAAAACTGACATTCTTTTAAAAATGCGTTCAGGCGGGGAAATCTCGCTGAAAGAGCAAATTTTCCTCATCATAAAACTGAGCATTCCCACGATTCTTGCTCAGGTTTCATCTATAGTAATGTCTTTCATCGATGCGTCCATGGTAGGAAGGCTGGGGCCTGCGGACTCGGCCTCCATAGGACTTGTGGCATCAAGCACATGGCTCATAATGGGGCTTTGCTTTGCGGCAGCTATGGGCTTTACCGTGCAGGTGGCGCACCTTATCGGCGGAAACAAGGAGAAAGAAGCCCGAAACCTTGAGAAAACGGCTTTTCTTGCTACTACCACATTCTCAGTAATCATAATGCTGGCAGGAATCATTGTGAGCGGCTGGCTTCCGCAATTTCTCGGAAAGATAGACCCGTCAAGCGAAATATATGAGAACGCAAGAGTTTATTTCCTAGTGTTCTGCCTTTCAGTTCCCATAATACAGCTGAACAATCTTGCCACCGAGCTTTTGCAAGCCGCAGGGGAAATGAAAGTCCCCAGCCTTATGCAGCTTCTTATGACCGTGCTGAACATAGCCTTGAATTATCTATTTATTTTTATACTCGGCATTGGCGTATTCGGAGCGGCTTTGGCAACGCTTATTTCACGCGGCATAACAACATTAGCACTGCTTTTTGTCCTTCTGGTAAGCTCCCCTATTTTAAAGCTCGCAAAAAGGAATGATGAACATTTTGATTTTGACAAAAAGCACATCTACACTGCCCTCCGAATCAGCGCGCCAATCGCTTTTGAGCAGACCATAATGACCGGCGGGCAGATTGCATTCACAAAAATAGTAGCACCGCTCGGAAAAATCGCTATTGCCGCAAATTCTTTCGCAATAACGGCAGAAAGCATTTGCTATATGCCGGCGTTCGGGCTTGGAGCCGCCGCGACTACAATTTGCGGTCAGAGCTTCGGCGCAAAGCGGCACGAGCTTACATACAGGCTTGGCTGGCTTACCACGGTAATCGGGATTTTTCTCATGCTCATAATGAGCGCGCTGCTTTTTATCTTTGCCCCGGAACTAATAGGCTTTTTGTCGCCGGACACGGATATAAGGAGAATCGGCGCGCGCATACTACGCATAGAATCATTCTCGGAAATGTTCTACGGCTCGTCGCTGGTAGTCAACGGCGCATTACGCGGAACAGGAGATACGCTTGTTCCGAGCCTTTTCAACTTTTTCTCGATGTGGTTTGTACGACTTCCGCTCGCGCTCGCGCTAAGTCCGCATTTCGGGCTGGAAGGAGCTTGGTTTGCAATGAGCTTTGAGCTTTGCGTGCGCGGAATCCTATTTTTAATCCGCCTCAAAGGAAAGAAATGGGTTAAAAGATAAACACCGCTCACCACCGCAATTTCATTCTCTGAAAGTCCGTGGAGCGTATAAACAAGATTACCTGTTTGAGCTTCTAGACTGGTTGTGTCCGCTTCCTGCCAAGTTTTGTTAGTTATAATGACCTTTGCAAGAAACAATTTGCAACATTCCGTTTTCCACTCGATAGACAAGGCGGTTTACCTCATCAATGCGTCTGCTCCAAAGACCGCTCAAATTTTCTTTTAACGGCTCGGGTTTTCCTATTCCATTGTCAAAACCATTTCTTTCAATGTCTTGTATAAGAGCATTTATTCGCCTGATAGTCTTTTTATCTTGCTGCTGCCAATAAAGATAATCTTCCCACGCCTCATCGAACCAAATTTTTTTCATTGGTCAACCTCAATAAGCTCGTGTTCGACACCTTTTCCCTCGTCCAAGGCCTTTATCCCTCGTTCAATATGAGCAATATTACTTTTGGAATAGAATAAATCATCAGAGCTGTCTTTTGAAGTCCAATTCTGCAATGCTTGTGTAAGACGTGCCAAAAGCAAAACGCACTGATTGTAAGAAAAATTATCCACATCATCTAAAACCGCATTAAATGCCACATCACTCATACGAGAACCTCCTTCCCACTAATTATACCACACCCAGAAAAAATTTCACCTGCCTTTCTCTATTGCACTACACAGATAAAACGCAAGTTTCATTGTAATAAGGAATCATGGAATCATGAGTCAAGAAAATCATATTTTCTGATTTCGCCTGGGCAATGAGAATCCTATCAAACGAATCATTGTGCCTTGGTACATTTTCGGGACGTTGCAAACATCAGTCAGCCCCGAACATTTGTGCTACTTCGTCATTGCAAAAATCAATATCATCAGGAACAACAAATTTTCCTTTTGCCACGCCCAAGCGATTCGATTTTTTTCTTTCTTGCAGTTTTGCACTGTTTACTTTGATAGCATTTGCCAAATACGCCATCAAAGTGATTTGCTCACTCAAAGAAATCAGAGAAATTTGTTCTTCCAAGTCCATTAATGCTTCGGCCATACTCGCACCTCCATCCCCCTCATTATACCACACCACGAAAAAATTTCACCTGCTTTTCTCCACCACCGAAATCTCGTCCTCAGAAAGCCCGTAGAGTACGTAAACAAGCCTGTCGATTTATGATTTTCCGCACTGGTGTCCGAAATATCACTGGCACATTGATTCTGGGGCTTATCTTGCGAATCCAGCAGGAATTCAATGCTAATATCTTCCTGCCCCGTTCTGCGCTACAAGCTCATAAGCTCTTTTCTGAACTCGTTGTCAGCGTCCTTCATGTCAATTGTCTTAACAACCTGACCTTTCTTGAAAATGATAGCCTTATTCCCTGCCCCCGCAATTCCAATATCGGCGTGCTTTCCCTCGCCAGGACCGTTCACCACGCAGCCCATGACGGCAACGGTAATGTCCTTTTTCATGGAAAGAAGCTCGTTCTGCCAGCGTTGCATAAAGCCATGGACATCAAAACCAAGCCGTCCGCACCGCGGGCATGATACCAGCTTGACCCCGCCAGAGCGTTTACCACATTCGCGCAGAATCTCAAGCCCCGTTATGACCTCGTTCTCAGGCGAAGAAGAAAGACTAACCCGAATCGTAGAGCCAATGCCCTCATTCAGAAGAGTGCTGAATGCAAGCGTGGATTTTACGATGCCCGTAATCAAAGGACCAGCCTCGGTCACACCGACATGAAGCGGAATATCGAACCTTGATGCAAAATCTTCGTTTGCCTCAACAGTTTCCTGAACGGAGCTTGCTTTCATGCTCACAACGAACTGATTGAAATCCAACGCATCAAAGACCGCGCACTCCCTTGCGGCAGTTTCGCTCAGGGCAACGGCGCGGCTCATCTCGCCTTTTTCGACTTTTTCCTCAAGGTCTTTCGGAAGGCTTCCGGTGTTCACACCAATCCTGATTGCCGCGCCCTTTTCCTTGCAGGCATTGACCACAGCTTCAACACGGTCTTGCGAGCCGATATTGCCCGGATTTATCCTTATAGCGGCAACAGGTCCTTCAAGACATTTGAGCGCAAGGCGGTAGTCAAAATGAATGTCGGCAACTAGCGGCATGGAAGTAGAACGGCAGATTTCAATGAAATTCTCCGCGCTTTTCATGTCAGGAACTGCAAAGCGGATTATGTCACAGCCAAGCATTTTCAGCTCGGCAATCTGAGTCCTGATTTTTTCAAAATGCACGAAATTTTCTTTTATGTCCAAAATCGGCTCTTTCCACATTGTCTGGATTGAAACAGGCTCATCTCCTCCGATTCCTATTCTGTTCACATTCTCGCTTCCACCGAGAAAAACAGTCCTTGGTTTGTAAGTTTTTTTCATAACGCGCGCCACCTCATTTCATTTTTTTCTATAGCAAATGTTATTCGCTTTTCTTCGTAAAGCCCCGTAAGATACGCACGGAGAGTACTTCCAATCAGAACATACTGAAAAACGCCGAGCCGTATCTTGTTTCTGTCAGTCACTTCCTTGAGAATTTCTTCCATAGTTTTTGGGGTTTTAAGAACATCAAGAATCATCTCCTCTGTCTCAAGCATGGCAAGAAGGTTCAGCTCAGAAAGCCCCTCGATATTCCGAACGACATCCCCGTGTCCCGGAACATAAAAATCGGACTTTATCTCGGAAAGTTTCATAAGGGATGCTTTTGATTTTGTTTCGTCAAGAAGATACTGAATCCAGTACCTCTTTATGACATTCCGCCCTGAAACAGCATCTCCAAGGAAAAAGACTTTCTTCCCGTCGGAATCGGTGAGCAATATTCCGATTTGGTCTATGTAATGCCCCGGAAGTGATACGACCTGAAAGGAAATTCCCATGCCCAAGTCAACGATTTCGCCGTCAGAAAGGATTCTGTTGGCGTTGCACGGCTTTGCGAGCAGGAACTTTGAGCAAAGGTCATGGAAAGGCGCGCTTCCCCAGATGAGCATTGTTTCTACGGACGGATACTCCATAAGCGAAGCCTCGCCTTTGCTGGTCCAGACCTCACATCCGGTCTCTTTTTGCAAGATGACATTCCCGCCGCAATGGTCGGCATGGGAATGCGTGTCGATTACGGCCTTTACCACGGCGCAAGGAAAGTTCGTCTTTATGAAGTCGATGATTTCCTGCATTTTCAGGTCGTCGTTAACAGTATCGATTATGTAAATGTCCTCTGAACTCGCGCCGTGAATATGAACGAAGCCGATGTTCGTAGAGAACGGAATATATGAGATATGCTCGGTAAGATTAAGCACATTTTCTTTTGATAAAGCCATACGAAAATTATAGAATTAAAGGCAAAAAGTTAAAAGATTAGGATTTAATAAAATTACAAAATCGTCTTTAATTAGAATTTATGAACACATTTTTTGCGATAAGCACCGGCCCTGCAAGAAGCGATTATCTGACACTCGGCGCAGTAAAAGCGTTGAATAGATGCAAGACGATTTTTTATCCCGTCACCGGCGGGGAAAAACACATTGCGTTCGACTGCGTGCGCGAAGCCGTTGATATATCAGACAAAACCTGCGTCGGAATAAAGTTTTCAATGACGGCAGACGAAAAAAAGACCAGCGGCGAGTACGATGATTTTTGCGCCCAGGTTGAAAAAGCCCTTGTGAAAGGCGACGTTGCAATGGTAGCAATCGGGGATGTCTCGGTGTATTCCACAGCGGCGCGAATCGGGAAAATGCTCCGGAAAAAAGGCGTTCCCGTCTCGTTCGTCTCGGGCGTGACAAGTTTTTGTGCCGCCGCAGGCGAGTTCGCTCTGGACTTGGCAGAAGCCGATGAGGGAATCAGGATTGTGCCAGGCGACGCGTTCTTTTCCGCGGGAAAAATCGATTCGGTCTTGGACGATGCCGGAGCGAAAATCTTCATGAAATCCCCGCGACACCTGAAGGAAATAATCGATATTGCGCTGAAAAAAAAGCCCGCAGACAAGCTGTACCTTGTACAGGGCGCGGGCTACGAGAACAAGAGGCTCTTTTCAGGGCGCGACATTGAGAGCCTTCCAGCCGAAGTGTTCGACAAGGCGTATATGTCCGTCCTCATCGTGATGTGAATGTCTGAGCCACGCACCTTTGCACAATGCGCCTACACAAGCCCCTGCGAGCGCAAAAATGCCGCCATGCCGTCCGCAAAGGCAGCATGGGATGCGGCGGTGAAATGGCAGCCATCCTCGGCACGCTCCTTGACAAATTCGTTCGTGTCGAAAAACAGCACACCCTCTGAACGGGAAAGCTCCTCGATTTCCTCCGCGCACAAAGCCGAGTCGGCGACTGCGCTTGAAGGGAAATCCGCAATAGACAAAACACGCTCGTCAAGCAGCACGGAGGAGGCAAGCACAATCTTGGCAGAGCATAGGCTTCGCGTCGCGCCTATCAGCAAGCGAAGCCCCGCGGCGGTGTTGCCATGCTTCCATTCGTTCACCGTCTTTATGTCATTCGTGCCTAGCATGATAATCACCACATCCACAGGGAGCGAGGCAAAAAGCACAGGAGGATAAATCGTCCGCGCATCGGAATTGAAGGTCATCAGCTTTCCTTTTCCGCCCGCCTCGCAGCCGCACAACCCGAATTCCAGTATTTTGCAGCTGTTTCCAAGCTCCTGTTGCAAACGCCCGGTCCACCGCACCGTCTCGGAAAGCCGCGGCACTCCGCCAGAGCCTGGGGCGTACCCCCATGTGTTGGAGTCACCAAAACACAAAATCCGTTTCATTCAATGCCCCATTTCTCAGATTTTGATTCTTCTGCTATTTGTCCCACGCCATCATCTGCTGGTCAATCGGTTTTCCTGGGATTGCCATCGGAAGAATCATCTCGTCGATATCAACGCGCGCGTCCACGATGTACGGCTTCTTTGAGTCGAACGCTTTTTTGAAGACCTTATCGAACTCGTCGTTGTTGTTCGCCTTGCAGTAATCAACCCCATAAGCCGCAGCGAGCTTCTCCCAGTCAGGGCCGAAGTCGAGCGTAGTATGGCTGTAACGCTTGTCGTAGAAAAGTTTCTGCCAAACGCGGACATTTCCGAGCGTTCCGTTGTTCACAAGGACAATGACAATAGGCAGCTTGTACCGCTCTATAGTGCAAAGTTCGTTGCAGTTCATTCGGAAAGAACCGTCTCCTGCAATATGAACGACGCGCTTGTCCGGATTTCCAACTTGGATTCCCATAGCAGCCCCAGTTCCGAAGCCCATAGTGCCAAGTCCTCCGGAAGTCACGAAAGTGCGCGGGCATGCGAACGGATAGAACTGAGCCGTCCACATCTGGTGCTGACCAACTTCAGTCGTGATAAAAGCAGTGTCGCCCGCATACTTGTGAACAGTTTCAAGAAGGAACTTAGGATTGACAGAATCTGGCTTGACAACGCCGTAGCTCTCAGGAACTTCTTTTTTCCATGCATCTATTTTTGAGAGCCATTCTGAGCGTGGCTTTTTCTCCACGAGCGGAATAAGTCTGCGCAGAATTGATTTTATATCTCCCACCAGACTTGCATCCGTAGAAATGTTCTTGTTGATTTCAGCAGGGTCAATGTCTATATGGAACACTTTTGCCCCGGAAGCGAATTTCTTCGGGTCGCCTATAACCCTGTCCGAGAAGCGAGAGCCAAGCGCAAGGACAAGGTCGCTCTCAGTAACGCCCATATTGCTCGCGCGCGTTCCGTGCATTCCTACCATCCATGTGCAAAGCCTGTGCGATGCAGGAAAAACATCACGCGCCATAAGACTTTCAGAAACAGGAATGTTCGCCTTTTCTGAAAGTTCCAAAAGCTCTTGCTCCGCGCCAGAAATCTTAACGCCGCCGCCAGCATATATGATTGGACGCTCGGAATTGTTTATAATCTCCGCGGCAGCCTTTATTTCATCATCGCTAGGCTCGGACACGCAGAACACGCGGTTGAAATTAGAGTTTGCCTGCGCAAGGGACGCAGAGCCGTCATCGCCTTTTTTAAGAGGTTCAAATTCAACCATAGCGGCGGTAACATCTTTCGGAATATCAATAAGGACAGGTCCCGGTCGGCCGGATTTTGCGATGATGAAAGCCTCTCGGAAAGTATTCGCAAGGTCTTTTATGTCCTTTACGATGAAATTGTGCTTTGTGATAGGAAGCGTAACGCCCGTAATATCAATTTCCTGGAATGTGTCCTTACCCAAAAGGAAAGTCGCAACATTGCAAGTAATAGCAACCACCGGGCTTGAGTCCATGTACGCCGTAGCGATTCCTGTAACAAGGTTAGTGGCTCCGGGTCCTGATGTTGCCATGCAGACGCCAACTTTCCCCGTGGAGCGGGCATATCCGTCCGCAGCATGTGCCGCAGCCTGCTCGTGTGCCGTCAGAATATGGTTTATCCTGTCAGAATTCTTGTAAAGGGCATCGTAAATGTTCAGTATGTTTCCGCCCGGATAACCGAATACCGTGTCAACACCCTGCTCCACCAAACATTCAATTACAACCTGAGATCCGTTGATTTTCATTAACTATTTCCACCTGAGTTTTCTTAAAATGCCTGAAAAGATAAAAGTTCAGGCGTACTAGATATTATTCTATAGAACAAAGCGGTTCGTTTCAATCCATGAAGGAATCACGGAGTAACGGAGCAGAATATTATCAGCTGACAGGCTCAAAATCCTCCAGAGTCTTTCCCTGATAATGCAACGCCATACCCAGAATCTTAGCGGCAGTGAGCATCAAATCCATGTCGGAATTCTGCCAGATTCTGTAGCTTGCGGTTGTGTCAGCCCTAAGATAGCCATAAAAAGTGTCACCGTAGGAAATTTCAGCAAAAAATGTGGATATTATGAGCTGCTCCTCGAACGCCTTTGCAAGTGTGTCCTGATGCACTGTAAGCAGCTTGCTTATATCGTTGCAGTAGAAAATCGAAGATGTTTTGTTCATGTCAAGGGCAATAAGTGCATTGTCTATGTACCAGAATTTTTTTCCTTTTGAGAGCGAGTATATTTCGGAAAAAACAAGATTTTTCTTTCCCTGGATTCCAACATGGTCAATCATCAGCGTGGTAGTAAAAAACTGGAGGACATAAGGAATTGACTCATATATTTTATCGGATTTCTCAAAAAGAGAAAAAAGCGTGTTGTGCATCTGGACGGTGTTCGCCGTCGGAGAGTCGCTGGAATGGATTTTTATGTTTTTGTGCTTTTCGTCTAGATAAATAATAAAACAGCTTCTGCCCTTCTGTTTTCCACGGTACAAAGCCTTGTCAGCCTTCTCGAAAAGCTCCTCGAATTTATTTCCGTCCGTACTGAACCGCGAAAGCCCGATTGTAATCGTGATGAAAATTGACGGGTAGCCAGGAACAGAGAATTTCTGAAACTCAACGAACGCATTGTGGCATGACTGCCAGACCTCCTTGTACTCAACGACATCTGGCATGATTACATAGAACTCATCCCCGCCGAACCTGCCCAAGATACATTTGTCACCGAATGCGTCACGAAGCTTGTCAGCAATTCTCTTGATGACTAAATCACCGACTTTATGTCCGTAACCATCATTCACATTCTTGAAGTTATCACCGTCAACAAGAAGCATTGAAAAAGGACGATTCTCAGCTATGAGGGCACGCACGAAATTTTCTGTGGCATAGCGTTCGTATGCGCCTGTGAGCGAGTCAAATTTCTCTTCAATCATTGAAAGTAATTTTTCGTCCATGATGATATTTTACTACATAAGTTGACTTTTGTCATTAATCATTACTACTATAAAAAACACAATCAGATGATTTTATGTTTGACTGTTAGGGATTCATAATCCATAATATAATAATGGATATTCTGGAATACAAATGCCCGAACTGCGGGGCTGACTTGAAATTCAGCCCTACTACGCAGATGCTTACCTGCGAATACTGCACAGGTTCGTTTACAGTTGACGAAGTAAAAAATCTCTACGCCGGAAAAGAACAGTCCGACGAAAGCCCTGCCGAAGACACATCAGCCAGCGACGAAGAGTTTGAAGAGAACGCGAAAATATACTGCTGCACAAGCTGCGGTGCGGAAATCATGGCAGAGCCTCAGCAGACTGCCCTTTTCTGTTACTACTGCCATAATCCCGTCATTATCTCGGGAAAAATGTCAGGTCAGTACCGTCCTCAGAAAATCATCGGATTTAAAATGGACCGTGCCAGCGCGCTTAAGCAATTCAAGTCGTGGTGCTTCAAGAAATTCGTTCCGAACGACTTCAGGACGAACCAGCAGCTTGAGAAGATAACAGGAATGTATGTTCCGTTCTGGCTCGCCGACTGCAATGTATCATCGTCTCTCAAGGCAGTAGGAACCCAAGTCAAAAGATGGACCTCAGGGGGCTATAACTACACGAATACGAAGGAGTTCCAAATAACGCGCGCAGCCACTTTGTCAGCAAGCGGCGTCCCGGCGGACGGCTCCCAGAAAATCGACGACGACCTCATGGAGTCCATAGAACCATTCGACTACGGCGAGATGCAGGACTTCACTTCCGCATACATGAGCGGATTCTATGCGGACAAGTTCGACATGAACAAGGATGATATTTTCCCAAGGATAAAAGAGCGTGTAACGGCAGTTTGCCGCGAGAAAATGCGCAATTCTATGACGGGCTACAATTCACTCAGGATGGAAAGCGAGACCTATGACTTTACGAATATAAACTGGACTTATATCATGCTTCCTGTATGGTTTATGAGCTACAAGTACAAGAACCAAATATACGAATTCGTTATGAACGGTCAGACAGGAAAAATCGCAGGTTCGCTTCCTATAAGCCACACAAAACTCAATGCCGTAAGCGCAGGAATCTTCGCCGCAGTCACGGCGGTGTCATTCGTCGCGTTCGCAGCTTTAATAGGAGGTATATTTTGAGCACAAAAAAAGAAAAAGGAAGTTTTCTCCTCAAACTTCTTCTCATTATAATCTCGTTTTTTGCTGCATATTTTTTCTCACTCATACCCCAAAAAACCGATAATTATGCGGCAGGCTTTGACGGGGACACATCAAAGAGCGGCTTTGCAGAATTATCTCCTACCGGCTCCGAAGTGCAGGATTATCTTTTCTCAGCAGAAGAAGCCGATGCAATCAACCAGGCCGTAAAGGAAATGGCAGGAAAGCTTGAGATGAACATATTCGTCTATGCAAGCCGCACCCCTATAGACGACTATGACACAGAAATCTTTGCCGACGACAGCTACGACGAGATGTTCGGGCCTGATACGGACGGCCTTTTCTACTACATGGATTTGTCAGGCAAAAGCCCCGCCTACGACTACATATCAACAAGCGGCAAGGCAATTCTCACATACGAAGACTGCCGTGACAGCATTTTCTATGCGCTGGACAACTTTCTTCCGTCATCATCCGATGTTCAGGCAAACGGACTTGCTCCGTACAAAGACAACATAATGGCAGGAATAATGGAGTTTCTGAAAAAGCTCGATTACTACGCCACTACGGCATACAGCCCAAAAAAAGTTTTCAAAAGCTATGTGACAGGAAAATATGTCTATTACAACAAAGGCGTTCTTTATGTTACGACGACGCGTCCGCCCGCTCAAAAAATGAAGCTCTTTTTCTTTTGCGAGCTTATCGGATTCATTGTGGCATGGAGTTTTTCAGCCCGAATAAGAAAGAAGTACTTTTTCGTCACTACGCCTAACTCCAGGATTTACATGAGCGATAACGATGTGCATTTCATCCAGTCCGAAGACACATTCTTAAGGGAGCATACATCAAAAACGGCAGTATCATCGTCCAGCAGCGGAGGCCATAGAAGCGGAGGAAGTCATAGAAGCGGAGGCGGAACGCACGGAGGAGGCGGTCACCACAGGTAGGAAATAAGACAGTATCAAAAAGCAGCCGTTCGTTTTACCAGCGGCTGCTTTTTTTCCTGTTGATGATAATTCCTATTCAGTGCGATTGACATAAAAAGCTATATTCCATAAAATGGACAGAGTAATCGATTATTTTTTGGAGGATAGTCATGGCTGGAGCAAGTAAGAACTCTCGTACAACAGTCGCAACTCAGAAATTCACTTGTCCTTGTGGCGGTGAAGTCGTAATGAAGACTATGTATGAGAACGGTAGGCTCAGAAACCTTGCAGAATGCTCAAAGTGCAAGAGACAAGAGCGTCGTCCTAAAGATTTCAAATAAGATTTGAACAGTTCTAGAGGAACGATTCAACCTTCCGCAAAATTGCGGGAGGTTTTTTTTTGCTTGGATTTTTGAAACAGAGCCTTTCGGCCGCATTTCCGGAGAATTAGATTTTACTTTTTGCCCAGAATCTTCATAATAAAAAAAATCTGTTTATTTTCGGCACAATGTGATAGAATTACGAAGATGGTTGTTTCTAATCATAAATACGCAAATGCTAAGGTGGTTGTATGAAAAAGAAAAGCTTGGTTTTCAGCCTAAGCTGGAAAATCGGTATTGTAATTATCATGTTCATAGCAATTTCTTCGCTGTTCAGCGTGAACAACGCAAAGAAAAACATTCGGGCAACATTCATAGCAGACACAAACGAGCTTATGAAACAAATTACCGTTGCCGCCCAATATCGGAACAATATACAAATGCAACAGCTCAGAAGCTACACTATGCTTGACGACATAGGCTTGAGTTCAACCGACCCGCTTGAGATTCAAGCAATGCTCATAAAACGGAAAAAGCAGCGGCAGAAAAATTTCATCAATGTAGCATATATTGATTATGACTCCGCGCTCTGTTATTACGATGACGGAAGAATTGAGAGCGTCGCGTCTTACGATTACTTCAAAAAAATGCGCGATGAAAATCTGTCCCAAATTTACGCCGACCCGTACGGAACTGGGTTCGATGACGGAATAGTTCCTGTTTGCAAGGCATCCGAACCCAAAAAAGAGGACGGAAAGACCCATTATGGCTGCTTCGTAGGATTTACCCCTATAAAATACATATATGAAGGAATCAAGTCAATCAAAGGCGGAGCGGAAGATTCTCCAAGCGGATTCGGAATCCTGCTCGAAAAAAACAGGACTTATATTTGCGCGCCAGAAAATTCATACAGCCTGCAGAAAAAATTTGAGGACACACCTGGAATCGTCATTTCCGAAGATTTCAAAAACCGACTCAGCACGGAAAAAGAGGGAGCCGACACTGTAAGAATGAACGGAAAGCAGTTTGAGGCATTCTTCAAGCAGATTTCTGGAACGACATGGGTTATCGTGCTTCTTATTCCGCAATCAACGGTGAATTCCTCCGCATCAGTCCTCGTTGGGTCATTGCTTGCATCGAACATCATATCGCTCATTTTCATTCTGGCAATAACGGTGCTTCTTTTGATTTTGAGCTTCAAGCCGCTCAAGGCACTGAACAAAGAATTCAAGCACATTTCCACCGGGAACGCGGATTTGACAGTTCGCCTCAAGGAAACAAAAAACGATGAAATCGGGCAGATTACAAGAAGCTTCAACTTGTTCATCCAGAACTTACAGGCTCTCATCAAGGACATCGCAGGCTCAAAGGACAAAATGACACAAACATCGTCAAGCCTCAGATCCAGCGTTGACGCTACGGACAGCGCGATTTCCGAACTTACGGGCAACATCGACGCGGTAACGAGCCAGATGCAGAATCAGGAGACAAGCGTAGAAGAAAACTCACAGGCAATAGAAAGAATATCATCGTCAATCAAGAACCTTGAGGTGCTGATTGAAAGCCAGTCTTCAGCTTCGGCGCAAGCCTCTTCGGCCGTTGAGCAGATGATTGGAAACATACGCTCCGTAACAAAATCATCGGAGGATATGTCGAATGCTTTTGAAAACCTCAAGAGCAACACTCAGAAAGGAATCGAAACGAGCAACGAAGTTTCCCGGAAAATTGCGGAAGTTGAGCAGCAGTCCCAGAATCTTGACGAAGCTAACATGATTATCTCAAACATTGCGGAACAAACGAACTTGCTCGCAATGAACGCGGCAATCGAAGCTGCCCACGCAGGAGAAGCCGGAAAGGGATTCGCCGTCGTTGCGGACGAAATCTCAAAGCTCGCGGAAGATTCCGCAGTGCAGTCAAACAGCATAAAATCACAGATTGAAACAATCAGGAATCTTATTATGGCGATTGTTTCGTCATCGGCCGTGGCTGATTCTGTGTATGCGGAAACAGGAAGGATGATGGAAGAAACATCTCAGCTTGTCGTAACAATCAAAAACGCAATGGCAGAGCAATCGTCAGGCTCTCAGCAGATTATTGAAGCTCTTCGCTCAATGGCGGAAACGACCTTCGAAGTTAAGAGCGCGTCTATAGAAATGCAGGACGGAAACAAAGCGATTCTTGAAGAAATCCGCTCGCTCAACGAGCAGACTGCAAGCACAAAGGACAGTCTTGCGGAAGCTTTGGAAGTAACAAAAGGCGTAATCGACATAAAAAACGACCTTCTGAATACATCGGATGAAACAGCACAGGCTGTGCATAACATCGCAAACAAGATAGACGGATTCAAGTACTAGAAATACGGCGCAAAAAAAACGGGTGGTTTTGAATACCTTAGAGGCACAATCCAGACCGCCCGTTTTTTTGCGTATTTTGATTTTCATCAGACCTAGCGGAAAACTTGTTTCCGCCCCAAGCCTACTGCAAGATTGCTCCTTTGTCGGCAGACGAAACGAGTTTTGCATAGCGGGCAAGGTAGCCTGTCTTTACTTTTGGCTCAGGGGCTTTCCAAGCGGCGCGGCGTTTAGAAAGCTCTTCGTCGCTTACATCAAGATGAATCTTGTAGTTATTGATGTCGAGAGTGATTTTGTCGCCTTCCTGAACGAGAGCGATTGGTCCGCCAACGGCAGCTTCCGGTGAGCAGTGCCCGAGCGAAGCCCCGCGGGTTGCTCCTGAGAAGCGTCCGTCTGTGATGAGTGCAACCTGCTTGTCCAGCCCCTGCCCTGCCAAAGCTGCTGTTACAGCGAGCATCTCGCGCATACCAGGGCCGCCCTTAGGTCCTTCGTAACGGATTACGACTACATCGCCTGGGTGAATCTGAGCCTTCTGAACGGCTTCCATCGCCTCGCTCTCATCGTTGAATACACGGGCAGGACCTGTGTGAAGCATAAGCTCTTTTGCACAAGCTGAGCGTTTTACGACAGTTCCGTTCGGAGCAAGGTTTCCGAA
Source organism: Treponema sp. (assembly GCA_017449265.1). Taxonomy (GTDB): domain Bacteria; phylum Spirochaetota; class Spirochaetia; order Treponematales; family Treponemataceae; genus Treponema_D. The sequence continues at coordinate 48,726 of JAFSJW010000110.1, read as the reverse complement.
CAAAATTGCGATTCCGCCGTTGTCTGAGAACGGATTTTCAATCGGGCGCAAGATTTCCGGGTTTCGGTTTTTGACACCCTTTATGTTCTCAGCGATTGTTTTTCCTGTTGCCGTAATAAGGTTTGTGTTGATAAGATTTTTCTTTGCAAGTTCCGCAAGAACAGCCTGAACTCCGCCCGCATCGTCAAGCTCGCACATGAAAGTGTGGCCTGCAGGAGCCAGGTGGCAGAGGTTCGGAGTGCGGTTAGAGATTTCATTTACTTCGTGCAAATCAAGCTCAAGACCTGCCTCGTGCATGATAGCCGGAACGTGGAGCATTGTGTTTGAAGAGCAGCCCAAAGCCATGTCTGCGGCAAGAGCGTTCTTGAAGTTTTCAGCCGTCATCATCTGTCGGGCAGTGATTCCGCGCTTGTACATTTCCATAACCTGCATTCCGGCGTGTTTTGCAAGCTGGATTCTTCTGCCAGTTACGGCAGGGATAGTTCCGTTTCCAGGCAATCCCAAGCCTAAAACCTCAGTGAGACAGTTCATTGAGTTTGCGGTGAACATTCCTGAGCAGGCACCGCAGCCCGGGCAGGCATAATTTTCCATCTCGCAAAGCTGCTCTTCGGTGACTTTTCCGACGGCAAGTCCGCCTACAGCCTCGAACATATCAGTCAAAGAAAGATTTTTTCCGGAATAAGGATTTGAAGAATCGTGACCAGGAAGATGACCCGGCATCATAGGACCGCCTGAAACAAAAACTGTCGGTAAGTCAAGGCGGGCAGCTGCCATGAGCATACCAGGAACGATTTTGTCACAGTTAGGAATCATAACGAGAGCGTCAAACTGATGAGCCTTAGCTACGCATTCAACGCTGTCAGCAATCAGTTCGCGTGTTACGAGAGAATATTTCATGCCCTCATGGCCCATTGCGATACCGTCACAAACGCCGATAGCCGGAAACTCGACCGGAGTGCCGCCAGCCATGCGAACGCCTGCCTTTACAGCCTCAGAGATTCTGTCAAGCTCGATGTGCCCTGGAATCAGCTCGTTTTTTGCGCAGATAATTCCGACCATAGGCTGGGCTAGCTCTTCGTTTGTGTAGCCGGAAGCATAAAAAAGAGAACGGTGCGGTGCGCGTGCCGTTCCAACAATTGCGTTATCAGATTTTTTCATAATGTACCTCATTTGTCATATGATTCTGAACATATTTCAAAATCATTAACCTAAATCACTATACAAAGATTTCTTCATTGCGTCAATTGAAATAGAAGAAAAGGCATAAAATCAATTTTTGCATACTAGCTCAGATATATTATATTTCTGTTATATCCAGTTGTTTTCAAGTACGCTCGTTTTCCAAAGAATGTCATAATGGAATTCTTGATGTACTGCCTCAAAAATTGCATCTGCGAGTCAGAATCAGTTAAATCAAAAATAATTCCGTTGTCCCGAATTATAAATCTAGGACTTTTATCATCAAAGAATAGGACAGATTAAATCTTTCATTGCGCAAAGCAAAAAAGCCAGAAGGCGTTTTTCTATGATAAGATAGTAAATAAAAAACAGTGTAAGCACAGAGCGGAACACAAATGAAACGCTTGTAATTCTTACGGCGAATACGACTAAGTTTTCTGTGTCAGAAAGATTCACTCCTAAAACACGAACGATGAACTGGGCGAAAATACAAAACAGAACACAAAATACACAACCGAAAAGGAACAGCGTCATAAACGAAGAATGCATAAACATTCTTATTGCCTTCGTGTTTCCTTCACCACGAAATGTATCTACAATCGGTACTATTGCCATTGCCATTCCAAGAAAAATATCAGAAAAAGACCAGATTTTTTCAACAGTAATCAGGACAAGCAGGATATCTGATGAATAATCAACAGAAGTCAGATAAGAACACAAACAGGAATCACAAGGTCAAGGACGCTTGCGTTGCATGGAGCGTTCTCTGTTTTTTCAGCCACATCTTCTGAAAAAGGAGAGTCATTTTTGCATGGCGTTCTTTCTTGCAATTCCGCGTCACGCATTTTACTATAATCAAACTTAAGCAAAATAATTGCAAAAATAAAAACAAAAGTTAAAAGAGAATAGAAATTGTATGGAATCGTTTTCTAAAATATAATAAATGTTCTGGCGAATTTTCCGCCGTTTAAAATAAAAAAATGATCGATATTGGATTTGAACCAATGACTTCCACCGTGTGAAGGTGGCACTCTACCACTGAGTTAATCGATCATATTCCATATTTTACACCTGTTGCAAAAAAAAGAAAAGAGTATTTAGCCTTAATTTGTTTCAGAAATTTTCTGTGGTTGAGCGTAGTCGAAACCCTAATAATCAAAATTTTTATTTGTAAAAGGCAAAAAATAGTCATTTCGACAGGCTCAATGACCGAATTTTTTCTGTAAAATGACCTTTTTCAATGAAAATAAAAAATCGAAATTCGGACTATTTAGAAAAAAGGCATAAAAATCAGTTTTTATAGTCTTTTAGACAGGTAAAGCCAAAAATTATGGCTCTAAAAACGACTTTAAAACTATAATTTCAATTCGATTTTCAAAGTATTCTTATAATATGGGTACTAGGGAAATTTTCAAGGAGAATCTCAAATACTACAGAAAACAAAAAGGTCTTTCACAAGAAAAACTCTCGGAACTTATCGGCTACGGAACGACCTACATAACAGAGATTGAGAGCCGAAACAAGTTCCCTCGCCCAGAAACCATAGACATAATAGCGGAAAAACTCGAAATTGAGCCGCACCAGCTGTTCCAAAAGCTCGGATGCCCGGAGAATATAAAAAACTACACGGCAAATGACTTTCTTTCCGTTCTTTCAGACAGCTTGTACACAAAACTGACAGAAGATTTTCGCGCAAAAATCACAAAAGAGCTGTCGGACACATTCCAAATCCGGCATCAAGTCCGCTAGTAGTTGTCCCACTTAAAATCATCAAAGTCTTTTATCTGAACCTCAAGCTCGTTGCGGAAATATTTCTCAAGGATTCGTATTGTAAGCGGCGGCTTGTTCTTGTAGTTCGGGTTCAGATAAATATACGCGCTGTAAAGCTCTTCCGTCGCTTTCGCAGAGAAACTGTTGTCGTCTATGAAAATGATTCCTGCAATGCTCCTGGAAATTTCCCGCACGCTTATGTCCGACGAAAAATATCCGTGCGAGAATACCCCTGCTTTCCTGCGGATTTTCAAAAGCTCCATGAAAGTGCGGCGGGCAAGGCTTCTGTAAAAAAGATTGTTGAAATTGCCAAAATCGACAGTTTCTTTGTTGAACCACGGATTTTTGACCATAGTAATAAGCGAGTACTCATTGTCAATCAGCTTGTTTCCGTAGTCAATGAACTTGAACTTGTACGCCTGCGCCTGCTCGAAAGGAGAAAATTCCTTTACGGTGGAAATTGTGTCCGAGTACTCAATTCTGAATTTGAAGCGCAGCCCGTCCGACTCGAATATCAGCGTGCGCAAGTTTCTCTCAACGGCGGATTTCAAGTTCCGCTCGATGATTTTTTTCTTGACCCCCAGATGATTCTTAACATCCACATAATCGATTGAAGAAAGGTTATCAACGCCAAGCAGCACAGATTTTCCGAGCCTGCTGAACGCGAATGACTCCACTTTCTGAAAAATCTCATCAAAAATGTTAGTGTGTATGCAGTTAAAGGACTTTACATCAGTATAGATTCGCGTCTTTTTTGTACTAAGGCAGATGTCGATGTCAATCACCTCTTTCTGCCCCATCCTGAACGGAATCGAATTTTTGTGCTTGTTTATGTCAAGAATATTGATGTAATTCACCCCGAAATTGAACTGAGAGAAAAAATCAAGCGCGACAAGCTCCGAGTACGGACCCGCCCACTGAGAGTTGTGAGCTTCGCCAAGATTCTTGATTTTCTCGCAGATTTCGTTTATTTCATCGGGATTTGACGAAAATCTCTTGTTCAGCCTGTACAGTCTGTTCAAAAAATTGTATGCGAACAAGTTTTTCCCCGTTTTGTTCAGAGGAGAAATGCAGTCATTTGAATTTTTCTTGTTCTTGATGATTTTTTTGACAGCGAATATGTCAAAAATGATTTTCTCAAGATTCTCAACATCGGTCATAATTATATTTTACAAGGGCATCAAAAGCTTGTCATCTTTATTTGGATTTTTTGTCATGCTAGCCCCGCATATACGCCCCAAGTTCGTTCATAACGCGCTTTTTGTCCGTCGCCCAGCTTGGCGCGACAAGAATTTTTTTTGGCGGGTCTCCAGTAAGCCTGTGAACTACGCACTTGTCCCCAAGAAGAGAAACGGCTTTTTTCAGAAGAGAAAAATATTCTTCCTTAGCAAGGCATGAAAATTCCCCGCGCTCGTACATCTCAGAAAGAACTGTTCCCAGAACCACATAAAGAACAGTGATTTTTATTCCGAACATCCGCCCCGAAAATGATTCTCCGCCCGAAAAGCCAGCATTGACATCGCGGACAAAGCGGACGCTCTCCATCATACAAGCCTCGTCCTCTCCAGGAAGCCCGAAAATCAAGTGCGTAACAAGATGGACATCCGGGGCAATAGATTTTATTCTGAATACGGCGGCGCGGTAATCATCGTCCGAATAGAGGCGGTTTATCAGAACGCCCGTGCGCTCGCTTGATGTCTGTAGTCCAAGCTCAACCTGAACGAAAGTCCTTTTTGCCGCCTCGGAAAGCCAGGAAAGGATTTTCTCCCCGATACAGTCGGGGCGCGTCGCAATCGCAATTCCCGCAACACCTTCCTGACTCAGGGCAGCCTCATATTTTTCTATAAGCCCGTCCTCATTTCCGTATGTTGATGAAAAACTTTGAAAATACGCCACATACTTTCCGCTTCTTGCGCCGCTCCTTCCGCGCAGCTTTCGCTCAATACGCTCTTTAGCCTCAAGCACCTGCGCCGCTACAGATTTCTCGCCCCCCGCAGCAAAGTCGCCGCTTCCGCTCGCCGAGCAGAAAATGCAGCCGCCAACGCCTTTGGTTCCGTCGCGGTTCGGGCATGTGCAGCCTGCGTCAAGCGAAATCTTGTAAGCCTTGCATCCGAAAATCGACTTGTAAAAATCAGAAAGCTTGATGAAATCCATAATACCGTATTCATAAAAAAAACCTGTCAGAAAATAGTTTCTGGCAGGTCAAAAATATTTTGTTTTTTATAAGGAGGTCAAATATGATGCAGGCTGTAAGCGAAAGCCTTTATCATCATTTATTAGCGTTTAAGGCTCAAGACAGTCTCAAGGAGAGTGTCTGCCGTTGTGATTGTCTTAGAGTTGGCTTGGAAACCGCGCTGAGTCACAATCATATCAGTAAACTGCTCGGTAAGGTCAACATTTGACATTTCCAACGCGCCCGCAAGAAGCGTACCTTTTCCGGCAACGCCGCTCACGCCGATATTTGCAATTCCAGAGTTGATGCTTTCCTTGAAGTTAGTGTCGCCGGCTTTCTCAAGACCGCTCTGGTTTGTGAATGTTGCCATAGCAAGCTGACCGATAGTGCGGTTCGTTCCGTTTGAGTAAACGCCCGTAATAGTACCTGTTGAGTCAATCTTGAAATTCTCAAGGTAGCCCATCGTGTAGCCGTCCTGAGAGAAAGCTTTTGTTGAGCTTTGTGACGCGCTCTGTGTTACGGTGTTAATCTGGCTTCCGATTGTTCCCATGCTGATATTCATTGTCTGGCGGTATGGGTTTCCGTCAGCATCCGGGTTTGAATCAGGAACTGTGAATGAAGCCTGAAGGATAATCTCGCCCTCCGGGTTTGAAACATTTCCCGCAGAGTCTGTAACAGACTGAAGTGTTCCAGTGTTGTCGAACTGAACAATGAATGTGTCCTCAACACCGTCCGTAGTTCCAAGTCCGATTCTAGTCTGAGTGAACTCTGCGTTTTCAGGGTCAACCTGAACATGAGCCCTCCACTGGTTCGGCTGTCCGGTTACGCGCGTGAAATTCACTGAAAGCATATGCTGGTTTCCGAACGAATCATAAACTTTGAACTCAGTGTTCCAAGTTCCCTTGGCGATTTCAGCCTCAGTCGCTCCTTCCTGAATCTCAGGAGTGTTCTTGTTCAGGTTACACGCGAATTTTACATTCTGAGTAGCCTTTGCAGGGTCCTTAGAGCCTACAGGAATCGTAAGGTCAGTTGGTGTCGCAGCCGTCTGGACTACCATCTCTCCGTTAAGCTCTCGCGCCATCCATCCCTGAACTTTGTATCCATTGGCAGGATTTACGAGAGTTCCGTCCTTATCGACGCCGAACGCGCCGGCACGAGTGTAAAGGCTGTTCTCGCCGTTCTTCTCAATAAAGAAGCCGTTTCCCTGAATCGCAATATCAGTTGAGATTCCGGTTGACTGCAAGTTTCCCTGAGTGAAAACAGTGTCGATTGCGGCGACCGTCATTCCAAGACCAACTTCCTTAGGGTTTACACCACCCTTCTCCTCTGTTGGTTTTGCCGCGCCCTGAAGCTGCTGGCTTATCATATCCTGGAAATTAACGCGGCCACGCTTAAAACCAGTAGTATTTACATTGGAAACATTGTTTCCAATGACATCCATTCGTGTCTGGTGATTCTGCAAACCAGAAACGCCAGAATAAAGTGATCTCATCATATCGCTACCCTCTTTTTTGCAATCTATTAGAAGCCGTAAACAGCCTTGACTTTGTTCATGTCGTAGAACATTCCGTTCACCTTCACCTGAGGATTCTCGCCCCTCGTCGTTGCCTCGACAACACCTTGCGTCACAGTATCACCAAGGTCGATATCAACGATGCGTCCCAAAGTGCTCTGAGCCTCAGTCGTATTAATCATCGTTGTAAGTCGCTCAAAGCTCTTGCTCATGTTGGTCATCTGCTCCAGAGAAGAGAACTGCGCCATTTGCGCGATGAATTCTGTGTTCTCCAATGGAGAAGTCGGATCCTGGTTCGACATCTGCGCAATCAGAATCTTCAAAAAGTCATCTTTTCCAAGCTCGTGGCTCGGCTGGCGTCCATTTGCATTAAGCTGTTTATTGAACATATCAACAGTCGTGTCCAACTGAAACTTTTCTGAAGCACTCATCGTTGTATTTATATTCATGCCCAACTCCTGTTTATTAGACCTGCCCGGAAATTCCAGTTTCCCAGCAGCTGTATTCACATACCTTAATTTTCGGAATGTTGTTTTTTAATCTTAAGGGCAGCTCTAAAAAACAGTTTTTTTTCCGCTGCCCAATTACTGACCCTAAGCAACAATATTCACGGAACTGTCAGAAAAGTTTCCGAAAGAACCAGCTTCCGAACTTCCGCTCAAATCCGAAACCAACTCACCGTATTTCTTTCCGCCAGAAATCTGATTTGCGAAATCCCTGTTTCCGCCGTCATTTGCATTCTGGGCAAATCCGCCTTCCTGACTGAAATTCAAATCAAAAGCTCCCGTCTCAAAGCCACCGTCTACAAACGCCTGCCTTATTGACTCTATGCTATCGCGGAAAGCATCCATAGCTTCTCTGGAAGAAACCGTAATCTGACCTGAAATAAGTTTGTCGCTGAGATTAAGGCTTATCTTCACGCTGCCAAGATTTTCAGGTTTCAGAATAAGATTGATTGAACCTGAATTCTTGTCTTTCAGAACAATGTTACCCATCTTGACGATTTCAGGAGCGTTCGCCTGAACAGCGTTAGAAAGCATTGCCTGGAAAGTGGAGCCGTTTGAGCCTGCGGCCTGAGATGAAGAAGAAGTAATGTTCTGCTCCGCTGAAGTTTTTGACGCAAGTTCTATTGACATCTGAACTGAATTATTGTCCGAAACCTGCTGAGTAATTTTCATGTCCGTTTTTGCGGACTCTGTTTTCTGAACGGCCTTGTCGCTCGGGACATCGGTTTTTGAAGGCTTTTTCGTCCTTAAATCATGGACGGTAAGTTTTGAGAGCTTATCGGATTTATTATCTTTTTCCGCGGCCTCTGGATTTTTCTGAGCGACTTTCACGCCGTCAAAAGCCCCTGAAAAAACAGAAGCCTCGGAAGTGTTCTCTGCGAAAGGCATTTTTAGCTCGCCGGCACTCAAATCAATTTCACTCAGAGCGACCTCATCCAACCCAAGCTCTGATTTTGCAAGGCTCTGGATGTTTTTAACCTCGCTCTCGGCCATATTCGCCGATTTCTCAGACTTTTCGTCAATGATTTTCGCTTTTGAAAGGATTTCTTCCATATCAATCTCAGAAACATCGAAATCGAAGTTTTCCTCTGAGACTTGGGCTTCTTTCAGAAGTTTTGAAGAAACAAGCAGCTCTGCGTTTGAATCGCAGGACTTATCAAAATCCACGACAAAATCCTCGTATGCTTTTGGAAGCTCCGTAGGAACTTCCTTGCGCTGGTTCTCGGAAGAAATCTGAATCTGCTGGATTTTCCCGGAAATATCCTCTGCCTTATTCTCTGAATCCTCAGCTTCCGAATCTTTCTTTGGCATATTCTTAGCGATTTTTTCGCCATCGACATCCTCAGGCCTTTCTGACACGCTCGCACCAGAAACTTGCTCAGGCTTTTCGCTTCTTTTAGAAGCCTCTTCACTCGCCTTGTTAAGCTCCGACTCGAACGAAAGAGCCGAAGATTTTTCGGTTCTGCCAGCATCTTTCAGCTGATTCTGCGGTAGGGCAGCCTCCGACTGAAGCTGCAACTGAATAGGGTTCATTTCGTATGACCTCCAAAACATCATGAAAGTCATACTCTTATCTTAGTCCAAAGAAACAGGCTTGTTCGCCATCTTCCTCTGAACTTCAGCGGCTCTCTCGGCAGGGAAATACATAAGCCATACAGATGACATTGATGTAGTCCTGTTTGCCTCTGCAAGCTCGTCAGCCTTGCGCAGGATGTCGATGATGTCCTGATCATCCATTGCCACAAGCTGGTCTACTACAGTTTTCGGCGGCTGACTGTTCAAGTACGACACAATTTGTTCGATGTTTACATTTCTATCATCGTACTTTTTCACCTGATTGTTGAATGTTTTTTCACGCTCGTCCTGAGATTTTTTTCTTTCCTCAAGCTCTTTGGCAATTGCCTCGTTCTGCCCCTCTGATTTTGCCACATCTTCCTCACGCTTGTTCAGAGTTTCCTCACGGATATTGAGGGCCTCAATCCTTTTTGCGAATCGGTCTTCCTCAAGGTCTGCTGTAAGAGGCTTTGATTTTGTTGATGATTTTGAAGTCTGCGGATCAAGGTGAAGAACCTTGTACACAGGCGCAAATACTTTGCTTGGTTTCATGATTCCAAGGTAACTGAACCAGAACATTCCGCCAAAAATCAGGATTATGATAAGAAGCAAAAGTGCTATCGATTTTCCAACTCCACCATTTCCACGAGCCATAAAATATCCCCTCAAGATAGATTTATATTTTAATATCGGTAAGTCTTTTTTAGAATCTTAAACTAAATAATCAAACTTGTCACTTGAAGGTTTTTCTTTTTGAGAAATTCAGTATGCCAAAAATCAAATCAATGCTCCATCGTTCATCATTAGAATTAGGATAATAGTTGAATAACGCCTCAAGCGAAAACTGGAGCGTTGGATCTGCGAGCGCACCTGTGTTCGGGTTCAGGATGAGGCACGCCCCAATCGTAGCTATGTCCGAATAGTGACTGTATGTCAGGTCTCCGATAATATCGAATGTACGCTTTATTTCAAAATTGTCATAGCAATAGTGCGAGAAATAACTCGAATAGCTTGCGGATATTACCGCCCTTGTTGCATAAAGCGACAATGCGGGGATTCCTTTCTGTATTTCCACGGAAAGAAGCGTAACATTTGCAAACGCACTCAGGACATACTCATCGGATGGGAAAAGAGTCGCCTGCAAGCGTATCGGAAAAAGAGTTCCGAGCGGTCCTGCGGGAATGCCAGGAAGCCTTGCGCCGATAGTTCCGCCAAAATTCAGATATTTTCTTTCGGCAGAATAGAATTTTTCGTTTTTCTCCACCAGCGTTGATTCAAAATTTTTGTAATCAATATCAAAAAACGGTCTGAAAAAGAATCCAAGATAATCATTAACGCCTGGCCCCGCTTTATGCACATTTGAAAACTGAAGATACGCCTCTGATTTTAGGAAAACGCCCGTTTCATGCTTTTTTACCTCAGTTTTTCTTGAAACTAATTTTCCTGACCTGGTAAATGAAGATTCGTAAACAGTTATGTTGCGGTCTTTCTGGCTTCCGTAAAAGAAATCACCGTCAATGCCAACCTGAAAAGAAGAAATAAGACCACGGAACAAGTACGCGGACAACGAATACTTTTCGTAAGTCTGCATGAATCCATCAGAATTAAAAAGAAGCGTACCCAAAAGCAGGTAATTTACGGAAGAATCGAATCCGTACAAGCCGAGAAGACCGCCCCCGTTTTTTTCGAACGGATCAAAGCCTCCGGAGGCAAGGAAAAAATTGTTCAGCCAGGGGGAGGCAATCAGGTATGACGCTCCAAGGAAAGCCACGCCCTCAATCTCAAATTCGTTGCTCACGGAAGGAACAAGACTGAAAGGGAGTTTAGTACCTTTCAATGCATACGAAAAACGCGAGTATGGCTGAATCGAAAATGAAAAGTCCCCAGCCTCCGCTAAAAGCTCGGTCTGCTCTTTTTCTTCAATTGTAGGAACGAACGGCGAAAGTTCAATCTCATCAAAATCATCAGGTGCGAAAGAAACCTTGTAAAGCGGATTTGCCTCATACTCTGCGGCAACAACAAAAAAATCAGTATTGTTCTCAGCTGTTCCTGAAGGAACTACATTCAGGAAACCCGAAAAACCGTTTTTGTTCTGCAAATACACATGGGCTGAAAAATCACTGAGATTTACGACAATCCTACCAATTTTTGAAACGCCCTCAAGTCCGATAATGTCAGCCCAGCTGAAACAGAACGAAACGGACTCAGAATTTTCCTGCTCAAAATGCAAATTCTGAATTATGCGCTTGTCACCGATTGAAAAAGAACTGTCCCCCACCCTGATTTTCCAGTCAAGCCCGCGCTTTTCTATGCATGCATAAAGCTCCGCACCAGAATCAAGCCGAACCGAAAGCGGCGACTGAATAAAAACATCTTCGTCAATCTGATTCTTTATGCTGATAAAATCAAGCGCGCCATCACGGAAGAATGCCTCCGCCGCGCCTTTTTTCTGAGCGGGAGAATAAGTCCTCTTTCGCAAGTCGTAGATTCCCGCCTCCGACTTCGGAGTTTCGCGGGAAGTTGAGCGCGTGACGGCAATTTTACTTCCGTCTTCGGAAAAAGAAAGCCTTACGATGCCAGTTGCGGAAAAAAGTTTTTTCGACTCACCGCCGTCTTTAATCATTACGCGAGAATTCCGCGAATCGAACCAGACAATCCTGCGCACACCGCTTTTTTTGTCAAAAAAAGAGTCCAAGGCCTTTACGACTGCGCGGCTTTCAGAAAACAGAGTCCTGTCGGAAAAAGCCTCATCGTCGATAATGCACGGAACCCAGTCAATAAAAGATTTCCATGCATCATCAAGATTTACTCCGTATGATTTTTTGAAAATTCCTGCGATAAAAGAAAGCGTCGTATACTTTCCGCATTTGTGCCAGAATGCCTGGTACGACTCCATGCCGTATCTCTCAATCAGAAAGCGGGCGAAACACGCTCCGAACGCATAGCGCACCGTTCCGGCGGGGAAAATATCTCGGGCACCTGCAACATCGCGCCAAGACGGAAATTTTTTCTTTCCAAGCACATGGTCTGTCTTTGCCTGAGAAACAAGCTGGGTAAAATACGGATTTCCGAGCCGCCCTTCTTCGTACTCCGAATTCATAGTGCTTTCAAAAAGGACGGAAGCCCCCTCAAGCCAGAAATACGACGCGCTCAAGTACGCGGGATTGGCGAAATCACCAAAAAAGCTCATTCCGCGCCAGAACGGGGATTTGTCGTTCAAGGTGACTGCATGTGTCAGCTCGTGGTAGAAAACAGCCTCAATAGTCTTTGGGAAAGTATCCAAAGGATTGTTAAAAATAGTTTCGTACAAAACTATCGTTCCGAACGGCACGGGCGAGAAAAATCCGTTCGGAGATTCGACTTCACGCGTTATCACCACGGGAAAACGCATATACGGAGCAACTCCCAGCCGCTGCGATATTTCCGCGTAGTATCCGTCCGCAACAGCCGCTATTTTTTTTGCCGAAACAATGCAATCGTCAGAAAATATGATATCAAAATATTCAGTTTTTATTAGAGAAAGTTTTTTTCCGTGGAATATATTTCCGCCAACGGGAAAAAGAGGATTCAAGAAAATAAAGAAAAATAATAAAAAAAAGGCTTTCACCAAAAATAACTTTTTTGTCATCTAAAGCAATATAGCTATTTTTTCAAAAAATGACAATAATAATTAGATTTGTTCTTGTAGCATATTGGAATTTTCTCTACAATTTCTATGATAATTAAAAAAACGAGGCTAAATATGAATTCATCTATGTTAATTGCAAAAATCATTGCGTTTGGATTATATCTGGGATTTATGATTTACATAGGTTTCAGGAACACTGGAAAAAACAACAGCGCATCGGACTTTTTTCTTGGCGGGCGAAAAGTCGGTCCGTGGGTCACAGCTCTTTCTGCCGAAGCTTCAGACTCGTCAGCCTGGCTTCTGATGGGACTTCCGGGACTCTGCTACCTTGGCGGAATGCGAGAAACTTTCTGGACCGCGCTGGGACTTATCGCAGGAACTTACCTGAACTGGCTTTTTGTTGCAAAACCTCTCCGAAAATGCTCTATTTCGTTCGGAGACTCAATCACGATTCCTGAGTTCCTTACGAACCGCTTCAAGGACAGAACCCATGTTCTTTCAATTATATCTGTTGTATTCATCGTTTTTTTCTTTACTATTTACACGGCATCAGGTCTTGTAGCCTGCGCAAAACTGTTCAACTCTGTGTTCGCTATTCCCTATCATGCCGGTCTTGCAATAGGAATGGTCGTAATTCTTTGCTATACGATTACAGGCGGATATACGGCAGTCTGCACAACGGACTTCGTTCAGGGAACGCTGATTTTAGTGGCGTTCATCGTATCCACCACAATCGCAATATTTGCCTTGGGCGGACCGTCCGATGCAATGGCTCAGGTGCAGTCGTTCAATATGCGCGCGCTTGCCGGCGAATTCGGAGAGACTATCCGCAAAACATTCGCCGGAAACCAGTCTTACAAGGGAATGTCCATTGTATCTGCGCTCGCATGGGGGCTTGGTTACTTCGGAATGCCGCATATCATCGTCCGCTTCATGGGAATCCGCTCAAACTATGAAATCAAAAAAGCGCGGAGAATCGGAACGGCATGGATGATTATCTCATATGTCGGAACATTCCTTATCGGAACGCTGGGAACGGCCTACCTTCTGAACCACGGCGTTCTTCTGGGAACAGGCGCGGAGAATGTCATCGTTGACGGAGTGACAACATTCGGTGACGCAGAAACAGTGTTCAGCGCAACAATGCTTAAGATGTACCCTGCTTTCATTGGCGGAGTTTTCCTGTGCGCAATTCTTGCGGCATCAATGTCAACGGCAGACTCTCAGCTTCTTGCAGCCTCAAGTGCCGTAAGCCGTGACATTTACAAGGGACTAATCAACAAGAACGCGGACGAAAAGAAAGTTCTGAGCGTAAGCCGTTTCACCGTATTCATAATCGCCCTCATCGCTCTTTTCCTGTCGCTCAACCCCACATCTTCCATTTTTGGACTTGTTTCCTACGCATGGGCAGGGTTCGGCGCGACTTTCGGTCCGCTTATTCTTCTCGCGCTTTACTGGAAGGGTGCTACGGCAAAAGGTGCGGTTGCTGGCCTTATCAGCGGATTTACTGCCGTAATCTTATGGCACAATATTCCCGCAAGCGTCCACCCAATTTTCGGGCTTTACGAAATCTTACCGGGGTTTGTAGTTTGTCTTTTGTTCTGCGTCACGGTTTCAATCTTGGACAAGAACAAAAACGAGCAGATGCTAGCTCAGTTCGATGAGTACAAATCAATAAAAGATTGATTTTTAAAAGTTACATTTGCCTTTTATTTGAGTTTATCTATAAAAGCGTGTATACTAAATCGATGCGGAACTACTAATGATTGCACAGAAGTATGCGCAAGAGGAGATTAAAATGAGAATTTTCCCTAAAAAATTAATAGCAGTCATAATGGCTTTATTTTCCTCAATATCAACATTTGCAGTCATCAATAGTGCTGGTGGCATCAAAAAAGTTGCGCGTCCCACTGCAGAAACGAAGCCGGAGCCTCCTAAAAAGGAAGAGCCGAAAAAGCCTGCGCCCAAACCAGAACCAAAGAAAGAAGAACCTCCGAAAAAAGAGCCCGTAAAAAAAGAGGAGCCAAAAAAAGAAGAGCCTCCTAAGCCGGCAGACGAAGAATACAAGCGTTCTGTCGGAACGGTCGCAGTTTCGGAGGAAACTTTCAAGAACGACAAAAAAGATGTTCTCGAAATAATCGATGAGCTTTCAGTAATAATGGAAGAGCGCGCTTATAAGAAATGGCTTAAATACATTGACAAAGAGTCAATCAACTACTGGTCAATACCAAAAAATCTCTCAAAAGCTCAGAACAGGCTTCCTGTCAAGGGGCTAAGAATCAGAACTCTTGAGGATTACTTCAAGTTCGTGTTCATTCCTGCGCGAAGAGGAAAGAACATAACTGAGATTCGCTATGAATCCGACACATACATAAAAGCCGTCGAAATCACGGAAGAGGACGGCGAGCTTATTTACTACTACTTCAACAAAATCAACGGAGAATGGAAGCTACATCTTCCTCCGATTGAGGATTAAAATTAGAGCTGTTCGGAAACAATAGTTTTCCAAACAGCTCTATTACTTTTTCATAATTATTTTTTTTCATCTGCCGATAAATAAATATCAATCCTTTTTTGAGAGGTATTTATGATTCGCGGATGGTACATCGGTTCGAGCGGAATGAACGCACAGCAGAACCGTCTTGACACAATTTCAAACAATCTTGCTAATGTAGACACGGCAGGATTCAAACGGGACGTATCAGTTTCAAAATCGTTCCCGGAGCTTCTTCTGAGACGGACGGAGGCTGACGGCGTGATGAAAAATCAGTTTGGCTCTTACGATGTGGCTCCTGTCATCGGAAAGCTGGGGCTTGGCGTTGAGACAAACGAAAATTTCACCGAATTCGAGCAGGGCTCTTTCCGAATTACCGATATGTCCACGGATTGCGCTTTGGGAGGAGAAGGCTTCTTTACCGTTCAGACACCGAACGGCGAGCGTTACACCCGCAACGGAAACTTCCACCTGGGAAAAGAAGGAATTCTTGAGACTAAGGACGGCTATCCTGTTCTTGGCGAAAAAGGAATAATCCACCTTGACGACGACAAATTCCAAATAAACGAGGACGGAATCATTCTCACAAAAGACGGCGAGGTCGTTGACCGCATGAAAGTCGTGCGCTTCGACAACGAGCGTTACCTGAAAAAAATGGGGAACTCAATGTGGTACTCCACGAACATTTCTGGCGACGCTTATATCGCAGAGGGAAAAGAACGCCCCAGAATCCTTCAGGGAACTATGGAAACAAGCAATGTCAATGTCGTCAACGAAATGGTCAAGATGATTGAAGTGAACAGAGCCTACGAGGCGAGCCAGAAGACAATCCAGAGCGAGGACAGCATGATGGGTACTCTCTGGAACAAAGTCGCGCTGGCTCGATAGGCGGAGCATTTACAGGAGAAAATAAATGGTAAGAAGTCTTTGGACAGCAGCCACAGGAATGAACGGCCAGCAGTCAAACCTTGACGCTATCTCGAACAATCTTTCAAATGTCAACACAACTGGTTTTAAGCAGCAAAGAGTTGAGTTCGAGGATTTAATGTACCAGAATGTGAAGAAAGCAGGAACTCCAGCAACAGAGGACACTGTAACTCCGGTTGGAATCCAGCAGGGAGCAGGAACGAAAGTCGCAGCCACACAGCGGATTTTCACGCAAGGTTCATTGCAGAACACTGGCGTTGACACAGACATAGCCGTAGTCGGAGACGGATTCTTCCGCGTCCAGCAGTATGACGGAAGCTACGCATACACGCGCGACGGTACTTTCAAAATCGACATGAACGGACAGCTCGTCAACTCTAACGGACTTCGGGTAATGCCAGAAGTCATAATGCCGGAAGGATTTGACATTCACTCCCTTGCGATTGACGACACTGGCCGCGTTACTGTAAAGATTTTTGGTCAGGACGATCCTATCGATGTAGCGCAGATTGAGCTGTACAGATTCCCGAACAATGCGGGACTTGAGGCAGCCGGCGACAATCTCTACAAAGTGACGAACGCATCTGGACCTGCAATCGCAGGACGCCCGGGCTTCGAGGGATTCGGAGTTACAAAGCACAAATTCGTCGAAATGAGCAATGTATCCGTCGTGAACGAGATGGTTCAGATGATTGTTGCCCAGAGAGCCTATGAGTTCAACTCAAAGGCAATCCAAACATCGGACTCAATGTTGAGTACTGCCGTAAATCTCAAGCGTTAGTATTGCAGGCAGGTAAAATAGGACTGTCAATAAGTTCAATACAAACAGTCCTTTCCATATTTTTTGGGCTGTCCAAAAAGTTCGGTATATGCGTTGTTTTCGGCACATTTTAAGCATCGCATCTCGTTCTTTTTGGGCAGCTCTTTTTTTGCAGAAAATGTACCTTTTATAGGGCTGTTCGGAAACCTCAGTTTTCCGAACAAGTCTAATATAAAACCTTTTTATACCGATAACATAGAAAGTTGAAATTTATTTTTTATTCTGGCAGATATTTATGGAAAAAAAGAATTCGGACTTCAAAGCAAAATTTCCTATCGCTTTAAAAATGATGCTTGTGCTTGGTCTCATCGTGTTTGTATCGCTCGGAACGGTAACATATCTTGCGACCTATTTTGATTCTGGAAACACAAGGCGCAAAGGCGAAGACACAAATTCTTCTGTGAACAAAAGCGCGGCCGGAGCTGCTGAAAATTTTTTCAGGCAGGCTCGCTCCTCTGCCCTTCTTTTCATGGACCTGATAAACGAACTTGACTCTGGAAGCGACACAAAAAAACAGACCGAGTCATATTTCTTTGAAAGGAACAATGACTTTGGCGCGGTAACGCTAATTTCTTTTGACAAAGACAATATTTCTTTCAGTAAGAAAATAATAAACAGAAAATTTTTACAGCGTCACGAACTGGATGAAAATCAGATTAACTCGTTTTTTGAAAACGAAAGCTCCAATTTCAGAAAAGCGTCGAACAACGAAGAATTCGTCGTAAATGCAACAAGCTACTTCGGATTCGCTTCGGCAGCGATTGCAATTCCATGGAGCGAAGACGGAAAAAGAGAAGCACTCGTGGCAGTAATCTCTACAGAAAGCCTTTCAGACAGCTTTTGCGGCGTGAATCACATTCCGCTCATCGTGAACTCAAAAGGAGACATAATCGTTCATGCTGATTTTTCGGCAATGCAGAAAAATGCAACAATCGCAAAATCAGCTTTCTTCAAGAAAATGAACGAATACAATGATTCCGCAAGACAGTTCGTATTCAAGAACAATGACAGCGCGGAATATTTGATTTCGTACCAGCGGCTTTCTACTGGTGGTCTGTGCGCCATAACGATGATAAAGGCCTCTACTTTGTACGAAGGGACGAAAAGCCTTACGAAACGGAACTCATTGCTTGCGCTTGCCCTTCTGTTCCTTGCGCTTCTTATAATTTATTTGTACTCAAAGACAATTTCTGTTCCAATCAAAGAGCTTACAAAAGCAAGCGAAGAGATTGAGAGCGGAAATTTCAATGTAAGCGTAAGGGCAAAATCCCGTGACGAAATCGGAGCGCTTGCGACGAGCTTCAACAATATGACAAAAGCTATCTCAGAAGGAACAGGAGGTATGCTCTTTTCTTCTGGTACTTCAGGGGAAATCGACGGAGCTGTGGCTGTCGGTGAAAAAAAATCCGTCACCGTGTTCTTCTCAGGCATAAGAAATTTCAATGCAATATCGCAGCTTCTTTCCCCGGAAGAAACTGTGGGGCTTTTGAACGAATACATGGCAAAAGCCTGTGAATGTGCGGCAAGGACAAAAGGCTCAGTAGAGAAATTCACAGGGGACTCTCTGATGGCTGTATGGGGTGCTCCTTCCAGCACGGGAAGCTTCGCGATGGACGCACTCAACAGCGTCGTTACGGCTCTTCTAATGCGTTCGGCTATCATTGAGCTTAACAAAAATCTTGTGAGCAGCAAAAAGCCGTCCCTCAGAATTGGGTGCGGAATAAACTCAGGCTCTGTAATCGCAGGAATGTTCGGGCCTCAGGGAAGAACAGGCTACGCTGTAATAGGGGAAGATGTAAGCCTTGCCTCTCAGACAGAAGCACTGAACAGGCAGTACGGAACTGATATTCTGATTACGGAAAGCACTTATAAGTTGATTTCAAAGCTCGTCACCGTGGAGGAAATGCCTTCCATAGCTGTTCACGGAAGAGCCGAGCCTGTAAGAATATACGCAGTAATCAATATGCCTAAGGCAAAAAACATTCCGGGGGCGGGCGCAGAAGGACCAAAGACTTTGGACGAAGTTCGGAAACTTCTAGGAATTCCGAAACCTAATCTTTCAAAGGTGAGCAGCGATGGCGAAAAAAAGCAAAAAATCGGCTAAAGAAAAAATCGCTTCTATTCTCCTGATTTTACTCTGTCTTGCAGGAAGCGGTGTCTGCCTCGGATTTTTTGCCAGCGACTTTTTCAGGACGCTTCGCAAGCTGGACGAAAAACCGATAGCCGAAATCGCGTCAAAGCATAAGACTGCGCAAAGAAAATTTCTGAACAGTGACTCATGGGACAAACTCCGCCAAAGCTCGCCTCTTTACAACGGGGACACCGTGCGCACAGCCCCGTCGTCAGAAGCGACTATCAGCTTCAACGAAGATGATTCAATAGAAGTTCTGGAAAATTCCACAGTGCAGATTTTCCTTGAGGACGGTGAAACTGTAATCGATGTCATAGATGGCGGCGTAATCGTAAAAGCAGGGAAAGATTCAAAAGGATTCAAGGTCAAAGTCGGAGGAGTTTCCACTACGATAGAGGGCGGAACCTCCCTGAGCGCAATAAAGGACGGAGACTCGCTCATAACGAACCTTCAGGTTTTGGGCGGAAAAGCCGTCCTTGACTCAGGAGAAGTTCTGGAGAAAGGAAATTTCTTCTTCGACAAAGGAAAACAAATAAAGAACATACCGTCTATTACAGTTCATTCGCCCTACCCGAACGAAAAAATCCTGAACCTGACAGGCGGAAAAGTCCCTGTCGAATTCCGGTGGAGCACGCAGAATCTTTCATCTGACAACAGCATTGTCCTTGAAATATCAAACTACCGGGACTTTCAGAATGCCAAAGAATATGAGCTAAAAAACACGGCGAACGGCAAGATGACGGCAGAGCTTGAGGGAAGCACAAATTACTGGCGGATATACCCAAGCAAAAGCGGAAAAAAATACCAGACGAAAGGAAAAGTAACTCTCGTAGAGGGAAAAAGACAAAATCTCATAATTCCTGTAGCTGATTATCAGGAAACATTCCGCTCGGAACTTCCTTCTGTACGATTCATGTGGGAGGAAAACGAATGGGCTTCAGGATATTTCCTGGAAATTTCGTCTTCTCCGAATTTTTCTTCCAGCGAAGTTGAATTCATTACGGTTGAGAATTTCGCCATAATCAGCTCGCTTGAAGAAGGAATCTGGTACTGGCGCGTAACACCTGAATTCAAGTCGGGAACGGTCAGAAACAAAAAACTTACGAGCGAGACAAGAAGTTTTGAAATCATAAAGGAAACGAACATAGAAAAGCCGCGCCTTATTGCGCCTCTGAAAGACAGCACGGTAGCCGCAAGTGAAAAAGAGCCTTTGGTGTTCTCATGGAAAAGCGGCGAGGACGGAGACACATACAACATAAAAATCTCAAAAGACCCGGACTTTACAGATTGTATTGTTGACGCAGAAACATCTGAAAACAATTTTTCCGCCGAAATTCCGGAAGAAGGCGACTATTTCTGGAAAGTCACGGTGCGCGACAAAAACGGAAAGGAAAGAGCGTCAGACCCAAGAGAATTCTCAGTAAGATTCGGAGATTCCGCCCAGAAGCTGATTTTCCCGCCTGACGGATATTCAGTTGAGGCGGACAGGCTGAAAGATGTCTGTTTCGTATGGAAGACAAGCGAAGCTGACAAACCGTTCACTCAGATGCAGCTTTCCGAAACAGACGGCTTCAACAAAATCATAAAAACAATCGGAACGGGAAAAAATGAAGCGACCATAGAAAGCCTTGAATTGGGAACATATTACTGGAGAATCAGGACGGACAAAGAAAGCGAGGAGTCAATCTCTGAATCGCGGAGCTTTACGGTCATGGAAAAACTCAAAGCTCCTGATACCGTATACCCGCGCGGAAATATCAAAATCGGAATCGATAAGGACAATCCCGTTCACTTTGAATGGGAGCCTGTAGAAAAAGCGGATTCGTACAAATTCAGGCTCTACAAAGCCGATGACACAACAACGCCTGTCTATGAGAAAAATAATGTGGCGCAGAGCGGCGTTGATGTGGATATGTCAAAGCTCGGGGACGGAGACTACATCTGGACAGTACAGGCGAACGCAGCCGAAAAGGACGATTCAACGCGGTTCTCAGGAGAGCTTTCTCAGCATGAGTTCTCGGCGCGAACCGTAAAACGGGCAAAACTTCTTTCACCTGCGGAGAAATCTTTTGTTGACGGAACGAAGAATTACATAAGCGGAACTGATTTTAGGTGGAGCAGCGAGGAAGCAACGAAAAATGTCGTTCTGAAGATTTTCAAGGACGGAAAGCTCGTCCGTGAGATAAAAAACCCGAAAAACAAGGTGAATGTGAGAAACCTTGAGGCCGGGAACTACACATGGACTCTCAGCGCGGAGGCTCAGAGCGACGGGCTTGACATATCACCTGCAAAACCGGTCAAGTTCGCTATAGAAAAGTTCAAGGCACTCGGAAAGCCTGTGCTTTCTGCCCCAAAGGACAAAACGAACTATTCCGCGAAAGAGCTGAAATCTACGGATTCAATACTGTTCAGCTGGAGCGCGGTAAAAGACGCGAATGTATATGTCATAATCATAAAAGACTCGGGCGGAAGGACTATCCTTTCGCAGAATGTCGGAAATGTCACGGAGTACACCTTCAAGAGCCTCACTTCCCTGTCACGCGGAAAGTTCACATGGCAGATTGAGGCAAGGCAGGTCTCCAAGAAGGAAACAATCCGAACAAGCTCGTCATCGGAGTTTGAGTTCGTCATAGACATTCCTGTTCTTGAGACAATAAAACTTGAGGATGCCGGCGAGCTTTACGGATTTTAGGGAGCGAAACAGAAAAATATATGATAAAAAGAATTGTTCCTGTAGTTTTGATTTTTTCTCTTTTTTGCCATTTGATTTTTTCTCAGAGCAAGCCGGAAGTTTCGTATCCAAAGAATTATTCTATAGTAGAAAAATCCGACGGCACAAAAACATTCGTGCAAAGGCTTCAATGGGAAGAATATGAGGACATACGATTTTACAAGGTGGAGATTGAGGAACGAAAGTCAGACGGCACTTTCGGAAATATTCTTGAGCAGGACACCGAGCAGAACTTCATAGAGCTTTCCCTGCCGTCCGGCTCATACAGATACAGGGTTTCCCTGTACAATGTTCTGGGTAACTTTGAGAACCAGTCCGACTGGCTTTATTTCAACATACTGAAAGCGTTGCAGCCACGACTCTCTTCCGTAACGAGGGACGAGTCGGACAATCTTGTGTTCACAGGAGAAAACCTTCTTCCAGCCTCAAAATTCGAGATGACTTATTCAGATGCGAACGGAAAGAAAGTTGTGGCCGAAGGAAAAATTTCAAAAAGCGGGAACGGAAACACCACTCAGTCAGTCCGATTCAACACGAAAGACCTTCCTGCAGGAAAATATAAATTCTCAGTATCAAACCCGGGCGGACTTAAAGACGAGCGCGAATTCGAGATAAAAGAAAAGCCCGTCGTAGTGGCGCAGGCTCCGAACAGCACAACTCAGGCAGATAAGACCACAACGGCAAAGCCAGCGTCAGGCAAAAAGCAAACCACAGCCTCAAATACAAAGGAAAAGAATGACAAATCATCTGGAAGCAAAACAAAAGCCGACAGTAAGTCAAAATCAAAGGCAACAAGCTCAAAATCTTCCTCAAAGACAAAGCCGTCAAAATCAAAGACAACGACGAAATCTTCCGGAACAAAGAGCAAGACGGGCAGCAAAACGAATGCTGACGCAAAACCAGCCGAGAAAGACATTGCTTCCTCCGAGGCAAAGCCAGAGCGAAAAGGCATAGCCGCAGCGATTGACAACATTCAGGCATCAATCGGCTACACCCTTCCTATTCAGCTTATGAAAAGCAACTGGGAGGACTATGTAGGAAGCGACCTCAGGTTCCTGAATTTCGGACTCCGCGTTTCAACCGTTCCGTTCAAGACAGGAATAGGAAACTTTGGCTTCGGAGTGAACGCCACATACTCGCGGGTAAAATTTGAAAAGAGCTACAATGTCAAATCGTTCACGCTCACAGGAAACATTTTCGACATAATGATTGAGGGAATCTGGCACAAGCCCCTTAGCTCAAAATTCACCCTGGATGTTCACGCCGGGGCCGGAATATCGTTGTTCCACAACTTTATCTACGACTACTCATCGGGCTACTCGACCGAGAAAGTAGACTCAATAAACCCGATTATCGGTATTGGAGCCGCAGCTCAGTTCAAGCCTGTCAAGCACTTTTACATAGAAGCTGGAGCAGACGCTGTGTTCACGATAGACAAGAAAATACCTGGCTGCGAAATAACGCCGCGTGTTTCTGTCGGATGGAAATTCTAGAGGAGACTTATATGAAAAACAAAAAAATAATAGCCGCGCTTTCGCTTTTCTCTTCCGCATACATTTTGTCGTCAATCGTATCATGCAACTTTGAGAATGACAAAGCCGAGTACTTTGATGACCACGGCTTTGCGGCAGAAATAAAGAATGTCGAATATGTCGGGGCTTATGAAACGGACTCAAACAATGTAATGAATGTATCACCATCCGAGAATTTCACCGTCTATTACGCGCTCTCAAACCCAAAAGATTATTCCGTAGAGCCTGTAGTAACATTCCCGTCACAAGTAAGCCCGTCAAATTATTCAGTAAGCTATGACTCGTCAAAGAATATGGTCGCGCTCACATACAAAAAATCATTCCTGGCTACAGTTGACGGAACAAGCGAATATGACATATCGCCAATGATGAAAGTCATAAATGTGGCGGAAGCAAAAGGCAAGAACCTGAGCGCAAGCGAATACGCGCTTCTCGTCCAGAGCAAGGACTACCAGACCGCCCACACCGAGGACGAAAAATTCCTCACGCTGAAATGCAACGCCGCTCCCAACGACATAACGAACGCAATTGCACAGATGATAACGGCGCAAGATGAAAAACTTGTAATCGCTTTTGATATGCCGGAGCTGAAAAATGACGACACAATGCTTACGGTCTATGAAACAAACAAAAAAAAGACCCATTACTTTACAATTTCGTCAAGGACACCTAGAGCGCGCACGGGCGAAGCATGGACAATAAGCAATTCAACAGAATGGGAGGCAGCAGGCGAATACCTTGACCCTACTTCCGAAGGAGGAAAAATCTTCACGCACACAAGCGGAACTCCATACTATATCACGACGGACCTAACTGACATTACGACAGAAAATGTTTTTTCAATAAAGATGAAAATATCAGACTCATACGGGCTTACATCAAAAGAACTTACGATTACCTCCCGATAAAACAAGGAGCTATCTGAAAAAATGCAGGAAAAATTGATATTTTAGAGATTTTTCATAGAAAAAGAAAATTACTTTTGATATAATTTGAAAAGTAGTTTTGCTATGAATCAGAAAACAGGTAGACAATTAGTTCGTAATTTTTTCACAACTCTTTGCATCTTCATATTGTTTGGTTCTATTTATCTTTTCGTTCCAAAGCGCATCAAGGAAATAGATTTCACAATTCTTTTCATATTGCTGTTCATTTCTTCGTTGGCAACTTATTATGCATCTCTTGCCCATAAAAGAAGAATCCAACGAATAATTGATTTTGACGAACTTACTGGTCTTATGACCACAAAAAATTTCATTGAGAATGTGG
This sequence comes from Treponema sp., assembly GCA_017449265.1. Classification (GTDB taxonomy): domain Bacteria; phylum Spirochaetota; class Spirochaetia; order Treponematales; family Treponemataceae; genus Treponema_D. The sequence goes on along the minus strand of JAFSJW010000110.1, from coordinate 24,499 downwards.
AGCATATTCTAAAAACCGCGAAAAGCGACGAATACTCCATAATTTCAATCGACATAGAAAAATTCCGTTACCTTGCCGATGCTCTAGGAACCGACACCGCGGATGCGATAATAAAAGAGCTGGCAAAACATTTCAAGAAAGAAGCCCCGTCGGACGCGCTCATTTGCAGAAACTACACAGACAACTTCATTGTCCTCGTAAAGGCCACATTCCGCCCGATTGTGGAGGATCAGGTTCTTTCGCTCCTGAGCGTAGTGGAAAAAATGGGCAACCTCCTTCCGCTCCACTACACGCTCGATTTCAGCATCGGCGTTTATGTAATAATGAACACGAACGAAAAAGTTCAGTCAATGATTGAAAAGGCGAACACGGCCCGCAAGTTCGGAATGAGGAGCTTCAATCCGCGCCGTGTGTCATTCTACGATGAAAACATGAAAATCACCACGGAGAATGAGAAAGAAATCATTTTCGACATGAACAGGGCTTTTGAGGAAAATGAATTCATCGCGTACTACCAGCCTAAATTCCGCTTTCAGGATGCACAGATTATAGGCGCGGAGGCTCTTGTGCGCTGGAATCACAAAACGAAAGGCATTCTTCCTCCCAGTGCGTTCGTCCCGCTTTTTGAGCGAAATGGATTTATCCAGAAAATAGACCTGCTCGTTTTTGAGTCGGTATGCAAGTTTCTTGACAAATGGAACAAGTCCGCGCCCGAAGATAAAACCGCGCCAGCAATAACAATATCGTGCAATCTCTCCCGAATGCAGCTTTACAATCCTGATGTGGCAAAAGAATATGCGGAAATCGCATCAAAATACCAGATTGCCCCCAGCAAAATCGAGATTGAGCTTACTGAAAGCCTTATGATGGACAACAAAGAGCGTCTTCTTAAGGCAATGAACGAGATAAAGAAAGTCGGCTTTGAGATTTCAGTCGATGATTTCGGCTCAGGATTCTCTTCACTAGGGCTTCTCAAAGACATTCCAGCGAATGTAATAAAACTTGACAAAAGTTTTCTTGGCTCTGAAAGCGAGCGTGAGCATATAATAATAAAATCCGTCATAACAATGGCAAAAGACCTTGACCTAAAAACAGTTGCAGAGGGCATAGAGGACAAGGAGCAGGCAGAACTTCTTAAGAACATGGGCTGTGATATTGCGCAAGGATATTTGTACTCAAAGCCAATTCCGGAAAAAGATTTTGAGAATCTTCTTCATAAAGCTTTAGATTAAAAAATTTGCAATATGTAGATTTCGGGTTTATCATAATAAATAGAACTTTTAAAAGAATTAAGGAGGCATGATAAAAATTACATCCGTGTGATTTTTATCATGTGCAGATTTTGCCGTTGGCAACGCTGCGATTTCGTGCCTCCTGCACGACCGCTAACGCGGAGTTTATAAGGAGCAAAAATTATGAAAAATCCAAAAGAGCCACGAGTTTTGGCAATTATCCTTGGAGGAGGAAAAGGAACTCGCCTTTATCCTCTCACAAAAGAGCGTTCAAAACCAGCCGTTCCGTTCGGCGGAAAATACAGAATTGTCGATATTCCAATCTCAAACTGTATTAACTCAGGATATACAAAAATCTATCTTCTCACTCAGTTCAACAGCGCATCATTGCATCATCACATAACGAACACATACAATTTTGGTCGTTTCGACAAAGGTTTCGTAGAGATTCTTGCCGCAGAGCAAACTTTGGAACATTCAGGCTGGTTTGAAGGCACTGCAGATGCCGTAAGAAAAAACATGAGCCATTTCCGCTCTCAAAAACCTACACATTACATCATTCTCTCTGGTGACCAGCTCTACAGGATGGACTTGAGAGATTTTATGAACAGCCACATCGAAAGCGGCGCTGACATTACGATTGCAACAACAGCCGTAAACAGAAAAGATGCCAGCGGTTTCGGAATCATGCAGATTGATAAGAACAAGAAAATCACCGCATTCCAGGAGAAACCGGCTCCGGACAAGGATATTTCTGACTGGAAGATTCCGGCTAACTCACGCGGCGACCTTCCGCCTGAAAAAGAGTACCTTGCCTCAATGGGTATCTACATATTCAATGCAGAAACAATGGAGGAAGCCCTCAACAACGAATTCACTGACTTCGGAAAGGAGATTATCCCCCGCTCAATCAAGGACAAGAAGGTAAACTCATACATATTCGACGGCTACTGGGAGGACATCGGAACTATCAGAAGTTTCTACGAGTCAATGATAGGACTTACCGACTATGAGCCACAGTTTGATTTCTACGATGTTGAGGAACCGATTTATACGCATATGCGAAATCTTCCACCTTCAAAAATCAATGACGCTGTAATTGAGAACAGCCTTACATCCGAAGGATGTATCATATCAAAGGCAAAGCTCAAGCAATCTGTAATCGGCGTGCGCTCAATCCTTGAAGTCGGAGCTGATTTGGACGGCGTAATCGTCATGGGTTCGGACTTCTATGAAACAAAAGAGACGAAGCTTGAGAACGAGAAGCACGGAAAGCCGAATGTCGGAATCGGAAAAAACTGCAAGATTGCAAAAGCTATCATTGACAAAGACGCTGCTATCGGGGACAACTGCCGAATCAATGTTGACGGAAACAAATATCCTGACGGAGACCACGGTAACTTCTATAGCGCGGATGGAATCATTGTAATCAAGAAGGGCGCGGTAATTCCGTCCGGAACTGTAATCTAAGGACAGGATTTTATAGTGAAAGAAGAAATGTCGGAATCAATGTATGACAAACTGGGCGATTTACTCAGCGATACTCTTGATTCCGGCATTATTTTTTCCGAGCCGGAACATAGTCCTGAGTCAGAATATTCCACCGAACGGAAAGCCGCAACGGAGAAAAAGTCCGAAGAAAGCACAAAAGAAAAATCAAGGAAAGAGCCTGAGAATCAGCCACAGGAAAAATCTGAAAAGCAAAAAAGTAATATTCCGCCAAATAACAAGGCTAGAAAAGAGCGGAAAAAAGTAAAAATCGATTCTTCTTTTTTCAGAGCAGAAAATCATCATACCGGTCATACGATTCTTAAATTCTCAGCACTTCCCGAAAATGTCATTCAGGCCTTCAATTTTTTTAAGATTTCCAATGACTCCACATATGAGGAAACAAAAAAAACATACCGTGAGAAATTGATGTATTTTCACCCGGACAAATGGGGAGACAATACGGTTCTCCAGAAAATCGCAAAAGAAAAAACAGAACAAATCATCCAGTTCTGGAAAATATTGGACGAATGGTTTAAAAATAAAGACAAGAACTAAAGGCTCATATCGATGACCATAGAAACTTCCGTAGTTGACTTTCCGATTTTTCGCGCTATTTCCTCAATAGACAATCCCTCGGCATAAAGTTCATGTATCATAGTTCCCAAAGGCTTTTGTGGCACAATAGTTTTTTCTGGAACAGTCACTTTCGGAGCATACACAGGCACTTTCATATAGGCTTTCTGAGGATTCTGCGGCAAAAGCGGCTCTTTCTTCTCATTGCTCAAAGCTAAGTTTATTTCTTTCTGGAAATTCTCGACAGCAACGCTCTGCTCTTTTTCTTTTTTGGCAGTAGCAATTTTTCTGTCCGCAACAGCCAAAAGCTCGCGAAGTTCTTTCATCTTGGAATCAATCAGAAATAAATCCTGAGAAGTACTTTTGTTTATGTCAGAAATCATTCTGTTCAGCTCGACGCGAATATCATTAGTTGAGAAAAGCTTTTTGAATTTTACAAGAAATACGCACCAAAGAATGATATTTATAATACAAATGAAAGAGATTAACAAAAAAGTACCCATAATATTTCATCGTAACAAATCAATATGCTGGCCTAGATACGACTCTTTTATCTCCTGCTTTTTTTCAGACGGTAACGGAACATCAGACTGAGTATTTTTTTCGCCACCAGACTGTGCTTCCGCTCCGCCTCCGCCACCACGACTACCGTTATTTACAAGCATAGTTTTTGCTTCACTGTCAGCGGCTTTTTTTACGGCCTCGGCTTTCTCCAAATTCTGCTGGATAACTTTCTGCTCTTGAAGCTGCTGGGACAATACAGTCCCTTGCTGTTGGCTGACAGCAATCTTAGCAACATTGTGCATCTGAGCATACATTACCTGCAAATCAATTGGAGCTATAGCCATCTGGACCTTTTACATCCTCAACATTTGGTTCTTCATACTTTCCTCGGCGAACGAAACCGTCCTCGTAATAGAAAGTAACACTCTTAACATCTGTCTTAACCTCGTCTTTCTCATCACGGACAAAGATTTTCACGCCAGCGTAGACAGTGCCGGAAGCATGGATTTTTCCCACATTCTTAAGCTCGCGCAAATGAGCCTGAATTTGAGTAATTTCCTCGTTGAATTTATCGTTTTCATCGGTAAGAGCCGTTTTCTTCTCCAAAAGAACACGAAGATTCTCCTCTTTCTCTTTAGGAAGCGAGCGTCTTGTTTTTCTCATATTCTCAAGTGCCGTAATGTTAAGCTCAACATCATCAAGCTCCTTAAGATTTCCGTTCTGCATATCAAGAAGCTCCTCAAGCCTCTTCTTTGCCTTAGGATCATATCCAACGCTCAATACAGTCTCAGAACCACCACCGTCAGAACCTATGTTCTTAGCGGCAATAACCTCAGTTGCGAACAGCTCACCACCTGTAATCTGCGCGCGTTTTCCGCGAAGCAGAATTTTTTTCTGAGCGGAAATATTACTGTTCATTATAGAATCGGAAACGATTACATTCTGCTCGGACTGAACCGTTGTGTTCTGTATGAATTTTGCCCACAAAGAACCACCACAAATTATCACTCCGGCATCGCGCCCGATAACACCCTGAGAAACAATAATATCACCATCAGCCTGTATTTTGCAACTTCCGACAGTTCCAGAAACCTCTATATTGCCACTTGCAGTGACATCGAATCCATCGTCCACATTGCCTTTGACAATAACTGTTCCAAGGAAAGAAACATTTCCGGTCTTGATATTGATTCCGTTCGGGTACTCGATTACAGGCTCAACGGTAATTTTTCCGTTAACAAGAAGAACCTGACCGTTCACTGCGGCAATAACAGTTCTTCCGTCAGTATCGACCTTAACATTCTCACCCAAAGGAATCTCCATATCCTTTCCGTTCGTTGCCTCAAGATACCGCCCGAATACAGTCTTTCCGCTCCGCCCCTTTTCAGCTGGCATTTTCTGAGCCAAAGGCTGACCGGCAACAACATTCTGAATCTGGTTCAGTTCCTTAAAGTCAATCTGACCGCTGTTCGATATGGTAGCCTTGAGCTTTGACTTATCCGTCTGGAAATTGTACGCAATATAGGCATCTCGCCCGTTAACAGGAAGAATTGCTTCGGCAACAACAACAGGCATATCGTATACAGGAGAATCTATAAGATTTTGGATTTTCTCGTCAGAAATTCCAGCCACAACTCCTTGCTTTTGCAATGCAGTCTTTATTTCTTCGGCAGTGACATCCGCGCCTCCAATTCCAGGAGCCGTGATTGTAGCCGTAGCGTTCATCTCATCTTTAGCAATATCAACGACGAAGATAGCATTATTGGACTGAACATGGTCATAAACACCAATCTCAACATACTCATCGTTCGTTCCTGATTTTACGGCAGCTTTCACTTTTGCTTCGTCAAATGATTTTGTATCAGGCCGCTTGAGGTCGCTCAGAACTTCCTCCACATCCACAGGAGTACCAAGTCCCTCTGGCAGAACAACTTTGAGGTAGATTTTTTCGCCAAAATGATGAATATAGAACATTCCGTTCTTTGATACAATCTTCTCCTCTTCTTCCTCTTCGCCCGCAACGCCTGCGACTCCGGCCTTCTTCTTTGCGGCGGAAACGATTGTATCTGGATTCTGGTAAACTTTCAGAAGCCACGGTTTTTTCGCAAGGCCCATAAATCCATCAAAACCTCTTTCCAGAATTTCGTACTCAAGGTTCGTGACTTTAGTATCAAACTGAACGGAAGCATCAGCCAAAGCCTCGTCGATAGAATCCGCACGAATCTCAACAGCCGTAATCAACTTGTCAGTTTCGAGAAGCGCGGCCATATCTTTTCTAAGGACTTCAAGATTTACCATTTTTTTAAAAAATTCCTTTTCTAAAATTTGTAAGTTTTGCACGCAAATGAAGATTTGCATTTGAGTGCAACTGAGATATTCTTGATTCTGAAACCTCAAGAACCTGACCAATTTCTTTAAAAGTCAAATCTTCATGGTAATAAAGAACGATAACCATTTTTTCTCTTTCTGGAAGCTCATTTATTGCCTGAATGATTACTTTTCTGATTTCCTCTTTCTCAACCTGAATATCCGGGTTAAGGCTGGATGGTGACTCAAGACTGTTCTCAATCGTAACATGCTCGCTGTCATCCCCCATATAGTAAGGGTCATTGATTGAAACGATATTTGCGGCACTTACCCTTTGCAATGTTCTTCGATACTCATCCTCAGTCATGTTCAGATGCTTCGCAACCTCAGCATCCGTCGCAGGACGAGAAAGTTTTGCCTCCAGCTCGCTGATTGCGTTCTCAATCTCACGGTTTTTTGTGCGCACAGAACGCGGAACCCAGTCCAGCTGTCTCATCTCATCATAAATAGAGCCATATATTCTCGTAACCGCATATGTCTTGAATTTTACATTCTTATCCAAGTCATATTTATTGATTGCATCGATAAGCCCGAAATTACCAAAACTTACCAAATCCTCGAATTCCATACTCTTTGGAAGCCCTACGGAAACTTTACCTGCAACATATTTTACAAGCGGCATATATTTCCGAATCAAAGTCTCCCTTAAAGACGAGGACCTTGTCTTCTTATATTCATTCCAGAGATTATCTTCTTCTTCATCGTTTATAAATTGGGACTTTGCCGTTTCCATTCACACACCTTTTTATTAATTGTCATTGGCAAGCATAGTGCTAATAGCCTTTGCCGCAAGAGCCCCGTCTACACCAGAAGAAGAGGAGGAATTACCTCCGCCGGAGCTACTACAAGATTCAAAAACAGTATCAGGAACACCTGCACTAACAGAAGAAACCAGACCAGCACTCTCAGAAGGTCCAGAAACACTTACATCTGCCATATCAGGCAACTCGTCCAACGAGTCAGACTTTGCGGTAACAGAGCTTAAATCAACAGGCTTGAACCCAGAATTTTCCGCGCTCGCAGAAGCCCGCGCATTTTGCGCAGAAGGCTCTCCTTGTGCAGAACGAGGCGCAGAATAATCGGCAGGTGCAGCACCTTCAGACACTGTTACAGGCTCTGTATTTTTCACGACGAATTTCGGAGCAGCATCGTCATCAGGCAATTTATCATCTCCGACAGAAATGTTAATTACAGTCCCCGTCGTAGCAGCAGCTTTAGAGCCACCTGAAATATCACCTCCGAAACCATCGCCAGTTGACAGAAATTTATTGAACACAATCTGAACCGCGACACCTAATATTCCGAATACGACTGCAAAAATCAATGCCCTAATAAACATTGTACCAGCAGATATGTGCGAAATCAAACAAATAATGAATGACAAAAATAACCCGACGCAAGAAAAAACAACGATATATTTCGGGTTCACCATATTCAGTCCTCCATTTTTAAAAGATTAAGGCAAAAAAAACATATGGTCAAGTTTTAACTTTTATGAAGGAATTTTTTCAGGAACGTATTTACTCCCTCCGAACTTCCAACATCGTTTTTTTCTATGCGCCCGACGATATGCTTTATGCACTGCGCGGGCTTGGAAGTAGGATTCACCACAATGAACGGCTTCTGGCGTATTACCGATGCCTGAACGACCGGATCATCATAAACGAAACCTATGTAATCAACTTTATAATTCAAAAAGTGCGCCACAATATTTATAATCTTCTCGGAGATTCTCTTGCCCTCGTCCGAAGAATGAACGCGGTTGACCAAAAGCTTTATTCGTATCTCGCGGTCAATAAGCTCCGTCGTTATAATTTTTATGATTCCGTAGGCATCCGTAATGGCAGTAGGCTCCGGAGTCGTAACGACACACACTTCATCAGCGGCGGAAATGAACTGAAGAACATTATTCGCGATTCCCGCCCCAGTATCAATAAGGATTATATCAGCATTAGCCAAAAGAGCAAACTGCTTTGCGAATTCCTCAAGCTCGTCAACGCTCAGGTTCGCAATCTTTGAGAAACCATTAGCCCCGGCGATGAATTTTATCCCAAATTCAGTATCGGTTATAATCTCCTGCATCGATTTCTGCCGGTTTATGACATGCATAAGATTGTACTGAGGTATTACATTCAGGAGGACATTAACATTAGCCATTCCCAAATCACCGTCAATCAATATCACTTTTTTTCCCTGCTGCGCATATGCGATAGCCATGTTCACAGCAAGATTCGTTTTTCCGACTCCGCCTTTTCCGCTCGTAATAGCAATAATTTTTGTCTTGTGATTTGACATCACCATTTCACGAAGTCCCTGTGCCTGTTCTTCCATAATTAATTATCCCCCGGAAAAAGCTCATCAATATCTTTATGCTCGATATTAAAATCACTCAGATTCTTTAAAAAACGACCAACCGTCGCCTTGCTTATCATGCCCAGGACTTTCTGTCCGTCGGCAATATACGAAACTTCCTTGCCCTTTTCGGAAAGAACGCTCAGGACATTCCCGATTGCTGATGTTTCATCCCATTTCGTAATAATGACAGAACCGAATTCAAAAGTCTCATAATGACTCATTATGGAAACAAGATCCTTCGCCTTGACAGACGCCATAACGGTAAGGAAAACATCAGGATTCATTCCGAGATCATTTTTCAGAAGTCCCCTCATTTTTCCGATATTCTCATAATCGTTCGGGCTGTAGCCCGGAGTGTCGATAAAAAGCGCGTCAAGAGAATCCTTGTACATATCGTAGATTTTCTTAATGTCATCGGCCGTGTCGGCGCGGTCAACATCAATGTTCATAAGATCGCCAAAACGCTTGAGCTGTTCGACCGCCCCTACACGGGTGTTGTCAATCGTTATCATTCGTATCTTAGGCGGAGGAAGATTCTTATCCTTAGCTTCTTTTATCATAAGACAGGCTAGTTTTGCGATGGTAGTGGTTTTTCCAACGCCCGTAGGTCCTACGAGTATGACAACATGAGGCATTCTCCGAGGCTCGTGCGCGAAAATCTTTATTGACTCTCCAATCCACTGCATGACAGTCTTCCTTACATTGTCATAATCGTCAAGTTCCGCTATAGACAAGTCCTGAAGGCGCGTAGTGATATTATTTATGTACGAATAAGTGAACTCATTGTCGCGGAGAATGCTTTCGATTTTTGCAATAGAAGGATGCTTTTTTGCAGTTTCGGAAGCCTGCGACAGATTCGCTATCTTCTTGTTGAGCATCTCAAACTGGCTCTCAATGTTTTTGTTGAGCTGCTTGACAAGTTTAGAAGAATCAAAATTCGTTTTCTCAAGAATTTTTTTCTGTGCTTCCTGAAAAGATTCTTCCTGCTCAGTCTGAGTATTATTCACGACATATTTTGCCACATATTCACAATGCTGGAAAAATCCTAAAAAACCGCCATGGAACACAGGCTTTATATCAGTGATTTTATAATTCATTCCATATAAGTTAAATAATTTTTCACGAACTTCCGGCTTTGTCTTCGCAGTAATGGTTTTTTCTAATATGTTCTGACTTCCGATCTGCTGATAATTATCCATCGATTGTTCCTACAATTTCCAATTTTATATCTACACCTGCGGCCATGACTTCCTCGAAAGAAAGAACCGCAACCTTCGGTATTTCTTTGTCAATCAAGCAATGAAGAGCATGCCTGATTGCACCAGAACAAATAATTATCGGATAATAATTCTTATCCTCCATTTTTGCAAGAACCGAGCTTATGTTGCTTATCCATTCCCGCTGGTCAGCAGGGCTAAGTGCAATCGTCGGCTCTTCGCCAAGCTCCGGATACATTGTATTCTGCGCAAGCTTCTCGCTTGCAGTCTGAGAAAGGGTGACAGCGCATAGTTTTTTATCATCGCCAACATACTGAAGACATATTTGATGACCAAGAGCTTCGCGCACACGCCGTACAAGCATATTTGTATCATGCGGCTTGTACATACCGTAGTTTGCGAGCGTCTCCAAAATAGTAACTATGTTCCTTATTGAAACGCGCTCTTTCAAAAGGCCCTGCAGGACTTTCTCAATTTCTCCGTATGTATATCCGTATGTAGTGCGTATTTCATCAACAACAACTTTGTTCGTTCTGCCGACTTCCTCAATGATTTTTGATACGCTCTCGCGGCTAAGGATTTCGTAGGCATGAGTACTGAGTATTTCTGTAAGATGAGTGGCAACAATTGTAGGTGCGTCAACGACCGCATATCCGGCCTGCTCGGCCTCCTCTCTCTGCTCCTCACTAACCCATATTGCAGGAATTCCGAAAGTAGGATCTTTCGTAGGCTCGCCTTTTATCTCGTCAACCACAGGAACAGGACCAACATTCATGCACATATAGTACCCAACCTTGACCCTGCCTCGGCCAGCCTCAATGCCACGGATTTTAAAACTGTATTCCTCAGGGTTGAGCTGCATATTATCCTGTATTCGTATTGCAGGAACGACTATTCCCAAATCGATAGCTATCTCACGCCTTATGCGTTTTACGCGCTCAAGAAGCTCCGCACCTTTCTGGCTGTCAACGAGCGGAATAAGTGCCGAGCCGACTTCAAGAGAAAGCTCATCAAGAGAAACAAGAACGCCCATGTCGCTGGGATTTTCGCCTGTCTGCGTTCTTTTCTTGGCGGACTCAGCATCCCTGAGTTTCTGGGCAAAGGAGCTTTTCTCCTTGCGTACCATCCGCCAGCCCATAAACAAAAGTAACGCTCCGACAGGAATGAGAAGATACCACGGAAAGCCCGGGATAAAACTCATAAGCGCAAGGGTAACGCCCGATATAACATAAACATATCCTGATTTTGAAAACTGCTTCTGTATCTGCTCGCCGAAATTTTCCTCGGCAGATGTTCCGGTTATAATCAAACCAGTCGCAAAAGAAAGAAGCAATGACGGAAGCTGGCCCAAAAGACCATCGCCAATCGTAAGCCTTGAATAAAGCCCGGCCGCCTCGGAGAAACCAAGATGCCCGATAGCCGTGCCAGTGATGATTCCGGCAAGAAGGTCAACTACCGTTATGAAAACTCCGGCTTTGACACTTCCGCTTATGAACTTGGAAGCACCGTCCATGGCCGAGTAGAAATCTATATCATGCTGGATTGCCTGCTGTTTTGCACGAGCCTCCTCATCCGTTATGTAGCCATGCTGAAGCTCAGAGTCAACCGCAAAGAATTTCTGGTTCATAGAATCCAACGAGAACCTGGCCGCAACCTCAGAAACTCTGGAGGCACCTTTTGTTATGACTATAACCTGAATGATAATCAGAATGATAAAAATAACCATTCCGATAACAAGACCTTTCGTATCTTTTCCTGTTGCATCTCCAGTAACTATGGAAGAAAATGCTTTCAGCATATTTCCCGAAAACCCGTGATACCCCGTTTTTGCAGCTTCCGTAAGGATAAGCCTTGTTGAAGACACATTAAGTGACAGTCCATACAGCGTGGCAAAAAGAAGCACCCTCGGAAAAGACGTAAAAGACGATGATTTCGGCGTATAAAGCACAACAAGAAGAACAATAACAGCCAAAGCGATGTTTCCTATCATCAGGAGGTCTAGAAAAACCCCTGGAATAGGAAGCAGAAGCATAAGAATCACAAGGATTGCAGCAGCAGCAATAGCATGATTCTGTATACCTGACAAGACATTTTTTACATTAAAACGGTTCGCCATTCATCCCCACCCGAATAAGCTCACTTATTTTTATTGAATTTTCTAAGCTGCGAATAGATTGTACTAACCGCAGTAAACAAATTCTCTGGTATTATATCACCAATTTCACATTCTGAATAGAGCGTACGAGCCAAAGGACGATTTTCTACGACAGGAACATTTTTTTCCTTCGCTATGCTTTTTATACGAAGCGCAAGCACATCCACACCTTTCGCCATAACCTTAGGCGCACTCTCCGTAACTCCCCTGTCGTAATAAAGGGCAACCGCATAATGAGTCGGGTTCGTGATTACGACATCTGATTTCTCAACTTGCGCCGGTATATCCATTTGCAACAAATCCCTCTGAGCCTTTGCAAGATGAGCTTTTACCTCAGGGTCTCCCTCCTGCTCCTTAAATTCCTGCTTCAGCTCTTCCTTAGACATTTTCATGCTCTCAAGAAACTGCTTTTTCTGAACGAAATAATCAGGAATCGCAATCACGATAAAAATAAAAGCACATGACACAAGGATTGTAGCGGCGGCAGAAGCGATTCGCGCAACAGCCCCATACACGCTCGCCGTCTGTATGAGCTTGAGAATCACAGGAACATTCATCCGGATAATAATATATGCGGTCAGCGATACGGAAGCAACCTTGAAAAGCGACTTGAGCACATTGAATGTGCCCTCAAAAGAAAAAAGCGTCTTTTTCAGATACTGCCCGAATTTAGGAACAATTTTTGAGAACTGAGGCTCTATCGTCTTCGTAGTGTACAAAAAGCCCTTGTTCTGGATTATATTCGCCGTAACCCCCGCCACGATTCCGGTAATCGCAAGCGGCAGAACCATTTTCATCATCGAAAAAATAAAAACATGAAAAAAACCTGGCTGAACAAAACTTTTCTCCGCCACACGAGTAAAATAGAACTTAAGAATCTCCACGCACCAGCGCAGATAGAACGGAGCCGCGATTATAAGCGTAACAACCGTAACAAGAAGAACTATGGCAGAAGAAAGCTCATGGCTTTTCGGAATGCGCCCCTCTTCACGCGCCTTACGAAGTTTGGTCTCCGTTGGTTCCTCGGTTCTTCCCTCATCCTCGGCTGCGAACCACTGCAAGTCAATCATATCAAAATCCATCAAGAACCTCCCGAGCCTGAGACTGATACAATAAGTTGTTCAAGATTTGCAAATCCAGTCTGAAAAGAATGAACGAAGAATTCACAAAGATTTGGTATCATAAGAGAAATCAAAAGGAAAGCCGTAAGAATCATAATCGGGAAACCTTCCGAAATAAGATTCATCTGAGGGGCCGCTTTTGAAAGAATGCCCATAGAAACAGAAATCAGGACGAGCACGCCAATCAGCGGAAGCGATATTATGAACGCGTCCGCAAAAAGCTTTGTAAGACCTTTAAGCATGAAAGCAAGAAGATGCTCGCCGCCTGAAATTATTGAAAACGCGTTCAGCGAATCAAAGCTTGAGACCAAAGCCTGCGAGAACAGCCTGAGAGCCCAGTCGTTCTGCAAGAATATGAGCATTGCAATAAGATTGAAGAACTGACCCATAAGCGGATTCTCAACCTGGCTCAGGGCATCGTACACCTCGGAGGCGGAAAAGCCCATATTGAACGCAAAGAACTGACCTGCTGTGCTGAAAGCGGCAAAAATCATCGTTACATAAAAACCCGTTATCATTCCGATAATTCCCTCGCCGCCCACAAGAAGAAGGTATTCAAGAGAAAACGAGCCATCGGTTCTTATATAAGGAAGATAAGCAGAAAAATCCACATGAGGAAAAATCAGATACGCCATGTAGCCTGCGAACGCAAGTTTTGCCTTGCGCGAAACGGTTCGTATTGAGAAAAAAGGCAGCGTCATCACAAGCGCAAGGCATCGGACGGCGACAAGCATATATACGGGGGCTTTCGCTACAATCTGGTCAAGCATCTGTCATTTTCCGAATATGTTTTTTATCTTGCGAGCGACGGAATCATATTGAAAATATGAATCGTGTACTGCGCCATAGATGTAAACATCCAGCTTCCGAACACCCCTATAACAACGAGAATGACAATCATTTTCGGAAGAAATGTCAGAGTCTGTTCCTGTATTGATGTAGTCGCCTGAAAAATAGCGACTATAAGACCGATTACGAGAGCCGCGCCAAGAATCGGGGCAGCAAGTGAAAGAACCTGAATGACCCCGCCCTGAACAAGATTAACAATAGCTCCAAGAGACATATAAATCCTCCTTTTTTCTCAGAACCGCCATAAAACCAAAGTTTTCCGAACAGCCCTATTTTACAATTGAATTGAAAAGCTGCTGGGTCAGAAGCCCCCAGCCATCAACAAGAACAAAAAGCATCAGTTTGAACGGCATAGAAATCTGAACTGGCGGAAGCATCATCATACCCATACTCATAAGGACGCTCGCCACAACCATATCTATTACGATGAACGGAATATACAAGAACACGCCGATTTTGAACGCAACCGTAAGCTCATGGAGAATATAAGCCGGCACGATTACATAAGTCGGAATATCAGCCAGAGTGTTCGGCTGCGGAAGTTTTGCCATGTTCATAAAAGACGCGATGTACCTTTTTCCGCTTTCAGAAGTTCCCATCTGATTGTACATGAATATCTTGAGAGGTCCCTCGGCCTCCTTGTAAGCCTGTTCGATTGTAATAGTCCCATCCGACAGCGGCTTGAACGACTTGTCATAAACCTGCCTGAACACAGGAAACATTATGAAAAAAGTCATAAACAGCGCGATTCCGTTCAGGACTGCCGTAGGCGGAACTTGCTGCAAAGAAAGAGAGCGTTTTATAAAATCCAGAACGATTGAAAAACGCAAAAAGCAAGTGCAGAGTATCAATATGCTCGGCGCAAGCGTAAGAATCGTAAGAAGAAGAAGAACCTGAACAGAAAACGCCATCTGCTCACCTGTCCTAGGCTGGGTAATGTTCACACCAACATTCGGAACAGAAAGACCGTTCACATTCCGCGTCATTTCGGTATTTCCGCGCGTGGAACCGTTCGGAAAGCTCTCCTGCGAGAAAACATTCCCAAGGCAGAAAAATGAAAGGAACATAATGGCAAGGACTGTCCTGAAACGATTTTTTGAAAGGATGCCTGTGTATTTCATTTAATTCCCCCTATTGTTGAAATTTTCCCGCTGCTGCTTCAGGCTATCAGCCGCATTCTTTGAGAAATCGGAGAAAGAAGTATTTTTGGAAGAATTTTTTCCGACGAACAAATCAAGCAAATCCGGAAATGACATAGGCTTTTTCGTCTTTGCGTTTTTGTCCGCAAGAATGTTCATGGAGTCAACAAGCTCTTTGTCCGAAATCTCACCAAGAAGATTCACCGAATTATCAGAAACACCAACGACATAAGCATGGTCAAGAATTGTAACAATCTGGACTGTTTTTCCAGGCGCAAGAGTGACCTGAGAAACTTTTCTCAGAAACGGATCGTCCGTATCAGGAGTTCCGATTGCCTTTCGCATCATTCGCATGACAACATAGACAAGCGCAAGAACAACTGCAAGAACAAAAAACATCCTGACAATAAGCCCCAGAGTGGAAGGAGAACCACCGTTTGCGGGCAACTGATACATCCCGGAAGAAGAGAGACTTACTGAATTTGGATCTTCCGAGAGACTTATAGCCTGATTCTGAGCATTCTCCGCAGAATTGTCAGCAGATTGAGCAAGAACCGGAGATGAAATACAAAGTATTACGAGCAAACAAAAAGCCCGAAGAGAATGTATGAACATAACCCACCCATTTAAAAAAATAAAATCGGCATCTGCTGAAATACCCCCTTTCCAACAGATGCCTTATATCTTAGTGCATATCGCTGACTCGTTCCATAGGTGAAAGAATCTCCGTTACGCGGACACCGAAGTTTTCATCGATTACGACAACCTCACCTTTAGCGATAGGCTTGTGATTGACAAGAATATCAACAGGTTCGCCAGCAAGCTTATCAAGCTCGATGATAGTTCCCTCGCCCATACCAAGAATCTCTTTTATCTGTTTCTTAGTACGACCAAGTTCAACGGTCATCTCCATGAATACATCCATGATGAGACCGATATTACCCTGCTCAGAAGCGGACGGTCCGCCAGAAAGGTTCGGGTACTGAACTGACTGAACATTAGGCATATTCATCATTGGATTAACATTCTGCTGCATATTAGGCATTCCTCCCATTCCCATCATCGGGTTCATTTGTGGCATTCCCATCATCGGGTTAGGTTGAGCCTGACCGCCCATCATAGCATTAACAGGATTGCTCTGAGCGGCGGCAGCAGCCTGAGCTGCAGAACCACCACCAAGAGAAACAGCCATGCCATCCGCAACAGAGCCTGAGACAACTTCCCAAAAAGAATAAGCCTGATCCTCAAGAGAGAGCTGATAGTTGAACAACGCAAAAGAACCTTCCGGCATCCGTATCATCGCCTTAGGCGATTTATTTGCCGTAGGCGGATTTGCGGCAAGGCCAGGTAGTTTTCCGCCGGAGGACAAATCTGTTATCTCCGCGCCTGAAAGCTGTCCTACAAATTCCCCGACGATTGAAAGCGCCATGTCGTCAAATTCCGCAGAATCTTCCTTGTTGACCAAAGAAACGATTTTCTGCGCAAGCTCAACTGGGAACACAAAAAGGTGGTCGCCTGTGAGCGTTGTCGAATAATCGGCATTGACGGCAACGACTTCCTCAGGAAGCTTTGACAGAAACTGATCTCTTCCCGAGCTTTCCACGACAGGAGCCGCGATTGTGAACGAAGCTCCGGTCATTTGATTCAACTTATCCAAAAATTTATCTTTAATGCCATCCTCGAATTTCTGAAGGACTGGCACATCGATACTTACTGAGGAACCTCCCAATGGAAGCCCTCCCATGTCTGCACTGGACAACAATGCATCAATCTCATCTTGAGAAATTGTTCCATCAGTCATATGATTCATCTCCCTCTACGGATAATTCTTCGAAATCTTCAGATTCATTCTCATCAATCTTACCAATTACCTGAACTGCCATTTTCTTGCCAACAACTCCGGGCTGGCAATAGAATTTCTTCTTATTTCCCACGCTCAAAGTCAGCGGGTCTCCGACTCGGACTGTTGAAAGGCGCACCACATCCCCTACACGCAAAGCAAGGACATCATGGATTGAAAGGTCAATCGTTCCGATTTCAGCGACGACATCCATATCAACATCGGAAAGTTTTTCCTTCAATACCTCAAGATACTGCGTCGTAGAACTTCTTCTTACAGAACTGAACCAGAACTGAGAAGAAAGTTTTGAAATAATCGGCTCAATAGTAAGATACGGAATACAGAAGTTCAACATTCCCTCTTCATCACCTACTTTGGTCTCCAAAGTGACAAGGACGACCATTTCAGTCGGAGGAACAATCTGCGCAAACTGCGGATTCGTCTCAATCGTACCCAGACGCGGGCGAAGGTCAATAACCTGAGTCCATGCCTCACGCATATTCGCGAGGATACGGACGATAATTCCTTCCATTACGGACTGCTCAATATCCGTAAGATCACGCTGAACTTTTGCGCCCTGACCAGTACCACCGAAAAGTCTGTCGATGATACTGAAAGTAATAGCAGGGTCAATCTCAAGGACAGCATTTCCTTTCAGCGGATCCATGTTAATTACGGCAAGTGTCGTAGGAGTTGGAATCGACCTGATGAACTCTTCATAAGTCAACTGATCAACAGATGCAACATGAACATGAACAAGAGATCGAAGCTGTGCAGAAAGGCTTGTCGTTGTAAGACGAGCAAAAGTCTCATGCATAATCTGGACAGTTCTTATCTGTTCTTTAGAGAACTTATCCGGACGTTTGAAATCATAAATTTTAATTTTACGAGTGTCATTGACCGGCTTGCTGTAGTCGTCAGATTCAGGCTCCCCCGAACTGATAGCCTGCATGAGCTGGTCAATTTCATCCTGTGATAGAACGTCGTTCATGTATCACATCCCACCTTTTTGATTATTTTCTTGTTAAACAACTATTGCTGAATAACATCCAACCTCATAAAACGAACATCTTTTATCTTTGTATTGGTCAGAATACTGTCATTGATGGCATTGCGAATCTCAATCTTAAGATTCTCCTCATTCTGAGGGCGAAGCTCATCAGGCGTTTTCTGCGTGAAGTACCTTCGCAAGAAATCTTTAAGCTCTACGGTTCGCTGCGTAATCTCAGTTGATGTAGCCTTATCCTCTTTCTTGTAGCCAAGCACTACATCGACCATTACGGAAGCAGGCTCGTTACCGCTCGTCTTAGTGTTAATCTGTCCGAGCGATGTATACCAGTCCAAAATCTCCCTGTTCTGAACGAATTCCTCACCCTGCGGAACAACAGGAACATTTGCGGAATTCGTTCCGATTATTTTCATTGTGATAACGACGACAGTGACAATCAGGATTATTGCGCCAATACCAATCGCAATCCATTTCAGGAATCCAGGAATCAAAAGCCCTTTTTTCTTTCCCGAAGATTGTGAAGCACCGTCCATGCCCTCATCATCCATTCCATTCTCATCTTCGTCTGCCATTTTTTCACTCCTTAAAAAACAGTTTCAAATCCCGTTGACCATTAAAAATGACCTTCGTCAAGAATAACTATGTCAACACGACGGTTATAAGCCTGCCCTTCTTTTGTTTCGTTTGAAAACATCGGGCGCGTATCAGCATATCCAGCAATCGAGAAAGCATTCTCATCAACACCAAAATCTGCCAAATAGTGAAGGACATTCGCAGCTCGTGCCGCAGACAACTCCCAGTTTGAAGGGAAAACATCGCTCTCCACGGGATTATTGTCCGTATGTCCCTCTATTCTAAATCTTCGGTTTTTTAACTCCGAATCTTGAAAAAATTTCGCTAATTTTAGAAGAATATCTCTAGTTTCTTCTATATCAATCTCCGCGCTCCCCTGCTCAAAAAAAGCATCTGAAGCCAAAGATATTACCACACCGCGCTCATCGCTGGAAATGGTGATTTTTGCAGAATTCACCTCCGGCGCAAAAAGGCTCACAGCTTTTCTCTTGGCAAGACTGAGCGACTTTCCTTTCTCAACAGAAGGAAGACTTGAAATCATATTTCCGAGATTGGCAAGTTTTCCCGCAGAAAGCGTTTCTCCGCCGTTCGGTGACTCCATGGACTCCTGCTGGACAGAAAGCGACGTCTGAATCTGAGAAAGCTGTGTCATGTCTACTTCCGTAGGATCGTACAACATTACGAAGAAGCAAAGCATGAGCGTAATCATGTCTCCATATGTACCTTGCCATGCGGTTGAAGGTTTCGGCGGTTCTTTTTTCTCTTTTTTAGCCATTGATTTTTCCTATTTCGCTATTCACTCAACAAAAATTAGTCTTTAAGAACCTCTGGACCAATAATTGACCTTGTTTTCGGATCAAGATATGTAAGGAGTTTCATCGCAAGGATACGCGGGTTGTCTCCGGCCTGAATTGAAAGGACTCCCTCAAGAATCATTTCCATAGAAGTCATCTCCTGCGCGTTTTGGGCCATGAGCTTATTTGCGAACGGAGCAACGAGCCAGTTCGCGAGCATGGATCCGTACAATGTAGTAATCAAAGCGACAGCCATATTAGGACCGAGCGAGCTTTTATCTTCCAAGTTGTTCAACATACCAATCAAACCAATAACTGTACCCAACATACCAAAACCAGGACCGTAACCTGCCCAAGCGTTGATAACGCCAATCCAGTCCATGTGGCGGGCCTCTTTCTGGCTCATCTCGTTCTCCATGATTGTCCTGATTACAGCCTGATCAGTACCATCGACTACCATCTTCAAGCCGTCTTTCAGGAACTTGTTCGGAAGCTCCTCAACTTTTTCCTCAAGCGCAAGGATACCTTCGCGTCGCGCAGTTTCACTGAGCGTGACCATATCCTGAATCAGTGTTTTCTCACCGTAATCCTGAATCTTGAAAGCCCGGCCCATAATCTTGAAAATACCGAGTGCCTGCTTCAACGGCGCGACAATGAACAATGACGCATAGGAACCACCGACAGTAACGAATACTGACGGAATATCAATAATACCACCAATCGAACCACCCGAAGTGACGACACCAAGACCGATAGCAATTGTACCACCGATAATACCAATCAACGTTGCTATATCCATGCTAAAACTCCTCGCTTACAAAGTTTTCAGATTTCATTCCCCAGAATTCCAAGCCTGTTCCTATACGAAACGACAAGCTTTATCACGTCATCGGGCGTTTCTTTGACCACAACCTTTTTTCCTGACAAAAAAGTTATAGTCAAATCAGGATTTTCCTCCATACTTTCAATCATATGAGGATTTATCCAATATTTTTTGCCGTCAAGCCGTGTTACAGGTATCATCTTAAAACTTCCTTCAATCTCTTAGAAAAGACTTAGTGTTACGATTCTATCATAAATCAAATAAAAGATTAAGATGGGCTGTACATTTTCTAGTTTGTTTTAAATATCGGAAAATTTATAACTTTTTATTAGAATTTAAAAAATTTATTGAGATTTTTCAATTCTATTGAAATAATTAGTATATGAGCGCAAAGATTTTAATTATAGAAGATGTACAGGAAATGGCGGACCTTGTTGCCACATACCTTGAAAAAGACGGGCTTGAGGTAACAAAAGCGGGAAGCGCGGAGGAAGCCTTAGAGATTCTCAAATCTCTCACCCCGAACTTGCTCCTGCTTGACCTCAATCTCCCCGGAATGAGCGGGTTTGACTTTCTGAAAAAATTTAGGGAGGAGAACCAGACAATCCCCGTCATAATCGTTTCAGCAAGAGACGCAGATGAGGATATTATAGAAGGACTTGGAACAGGAGCGGATGAATTCGTTACGAAGCCATTCTCCCCGCGCGTTCTTGTGGCGAAAGTGAACGCCAATCTCAGAAGGAATTCGGAGATTTCCGCGGCGGCTGAAGATTTCAAATCTTTCGGAGATTTCAAGCTCCTTCTGAACTCGTGCGTCCTGAAAAAAGGCGCGGAAAAAATCCCGCTTTCCACAAAGGAATACAAAGTCCTTGAGTACCTTGTGAAGCACGAAGGCGAAGTCCTGAACCCAGAGACAATCTACAACGCAGTGTGGAATTCCAGCTTCGGGGACATAACTGCCGTGGCAGTATATATCCAGAGGCTCAGGAAAAAAATCGAGAAGAATCCGGCGGAGCCTGAGTTTCTCCTCACCGAATTCGGAAAAGGCTACAGGTTCAATTCAAAATCATGAAAATAAAGACACAATTCAAGCTGTTCCTCGCCGGAATCATTCTTGTTCCCACAGTTTACGCAGTCATCTCGCTCGCGCATTATCACATGACGCGCCCAGACCGGGTTCTCATGGAAGGCTACAAGCAAATACGGAAAATGAACGAGCTTCCGATGTCGGAGCGTGACAGCGAAGTTCTTCTGGAGCTTTTGAAAACGCTCCCCCCTCGCGTGGAGTTCATCATAATCCAGAACAGGTTTGAGATACTATACTCATCAATACCAGAATTCAAGGACAGAACCGTTCTTGGTGAGCATGAGATTTTCAGGTTCATGGACTCGACGAGCGACAACTATTTCTACCAGTTCGTGCGGCCGCCACTGAACGACCGAAAAAAGAACATGGTTCTTATAAGCCGCGTCAACAGGGACGATGAGCACAAGCGCAAGAACGGGCATTACTCGCTTATTATTTTCTTCACGGGCTTCCTTATCGTCTTTGAGACATTCCTTATAAGCATGACGGCGAAGATTTTCATCACAATTTCAAAATCAATCACGGTGCTTGAGGAAAACACGAAGAGAATCGCAGGCGGAGAGCTTGACGTGAAGCTGGACTTTGAAAAAGGAAGGAGCGCAGGTAACGAGATAACGAGACTTACCGAAAACCTTGACAAAATGCGCATGACGCTCAAGGACGACCTTGAGAGGCGGACGAAGTTCATAATGGGAATAAGCCATGACCTCAGGACTCCCGTTGCCGTAATAAAAGGCTATGCGGAGGCTCTGGCGGACGGAATCTACGATGACTCGGAGGACACTCAGAAAGCGTTCAAAATCATCGGGGAAAAGAGCGAGCAGCTAGAGACGATGATAAACACGCTGATTGACTTCGTGAAGCTGAACCAGACAGACTGGAAGCAGCAGCTCAAAAAACAACGGATAAAGCCTTTTCTCATGGACTTTGCAAAATCCTCCGAAACGACGGGCGAAATTTTCAAACGCAAGGTTGAGAGCGAACTCCTCATAGACGATGAAACAGAAACGGCTTTTGACAGGCAGCTTTTCTCACGCGCTCTGGAAAACATCTTTACGAATGCGGTGCGCTACACGCATGACGGGGACTCAATAAAAATCTCCGCATTACAAAAAGACGACCAAACTTTGATTAAGATTGAGGACAGCGGAATCGGAATAGAGAAAAAAGACTTGGGGAATATTTTCGATATGTTCTACAGGGGAACTTCATCACGGCGCGAAAGCGGCATGGGAATAGGACTTTCTGTGGTTAAGACCATAATCGATATCCACGGATGGCAGATTGACGTGCAGTCCCAGAAAGGAATCGGAAGCACATTCACAATAACGATTCCTCCTTCTCAGAAAAAAATCTGAAAAAACTGATTTTCCCTAAATAAGCTCCTCTAAGAATCTGTTCAGAAAGAGAATTCCGCGCTTGTTCAGGGAAAAAGTCCTCTCAGGGCTATTTCCCTGAACGCGAAGAAGCCTGTTTTTTCGCCACTTATCAAAAATCAGTCCAATTTTTGTTCCGTCCGAATTTTCCAGCTCCAAAAGATTTTTTCCGAAGCGTCTGAAAAAAGTCTGCTCAGAAATGCCTTCAAGAAGCCTGAATCCCATCATCAAAAACTCGAACTCAATAGTTTCCGCTGAGAGATTTTCGGTCTCGCGCACAGAGGAAATATCACCAGCCATGCCATTTTTCCAGAACTCGCAATAGGATTTTATTCCGCGCAAATTGTTCCACCTAAGAGATTTTTCATAAATCGTGCCGCTCGCCCCTGCCCCTATACCAACATAGTCCTCAAGATGCCAGTAAGTCTTGTTGTGGCGGCTCTCAAACCCCGGGCGGGCGAAATTAGACACTTCGTACTGAAAAAATCCGTTCTTTTCAAGTATATTCCGCCCCAAAATCCACATATTGTCGGCCTTGTCCTGAGAGAAAGCGATTTTTCCGTCCGAAACAAGTTTTCCTAATGGAGTGTTTTCTTCTATAGTAAGTGTGTAAAGCGAAATATGGTCGATTTTTTTGTAACTGAAAATTTTATCGAACTGATTTTTGAACGATGAGTAAGTCTGACCGGGAAGCCCCGCTATAAAATCAACTGAAAGCCGTCCGCGCCAATTTTTTTCAAAAAGCGAAAGAACCTCCATGCACTTGGCGGCGGAGCATATTCTGTGAACAGCAGAAAGAGGCTTGTCGTCAAAGGCTTGTATGCCAAGAGAGATTCTGTTCACGCCAGAGGCCTCGCAAGCCCCCAAAAGCTCCGAGCTTACGCTCTCGGGATTCATCTCGACGGTAATCTCAGAGCCCCGTGCAAACGGGCGGACCTCACCAAGCCCCCGAACGAGGCGCATAAGCTGCTCCGTGGAAAGAAGGCTCGGAGTTCCTCCTCCGACATAAAGCGTCCTCCAAGAATCAATATGCAGCCAGTCAGCATAGTACGAAGCCTCGCTCAGAAGAGAGTCCACATACTCCTCTGGGATTCCGCATTTTTCGGGGACGGAGAAAAAATCGCAGTAAAAGCACTTTTGCGCGCAGAACGGTATATGGGCGTACAGCGAAACTGAATTCATCTATATTCGTGGGTGTATGGTGTGCGGCAATAAAAAATCTACGCCTGAAGACCTTTTCGGAAATCACGCGCAAGCTCCCTGTCCAAGTCACGGTTTTTTATTGTTTCGCGCTTGTCGTACTGCTTCTTTCCTTTGCATACGCCAAGAGTGACCTTTACCCGCCCGTCTTTGAGGTAAAAATCAAGAGGAACTAGCGTAAATCCTTTTTCATCGACTTTGCGTAAAAGGCGTTTTATCTCTGATTTGTGCAAAAGAAGTTTCTTTTTTCTGTCAGGGTCATGATTAAAAACAGATGAGAAAGCATACTCGGAGATATGGAAATTCCTGACCCATACTTCGCCGTTCACAATCTCAGCGAAAGCGTCCACGAAAGAAATATTCCCCGCCTTTACCGATTTGACCTCCGTTCCTTCAAGCACGATGCCACATTCATACGATTCCTCGACGAAATAATTGAAACGAGCCTTTTTGTTCTGGGCTATGATTTTTACATTCTCACTCATGGAGTAATTATATCACTTTGAATTAGTGATGAACAAGTAAGATAATATCAGTCAGTCCGTATTCGTTTTAGAACAAATCTGAGGGGCAGCCCAGACCAAGTCCGAGTTAGCTCTGAGCTCCAACCCCAGAACGAATCACCTGCACGCACTCAGAGCAATCAGGCTCCCAGTCGCAAAAAGTGCGCGCTTCCAGAAAAGACAGGGCTTTCCGCGCGGTGCAGGGTAAGCGGTATTTGTCTCAGTCGCTACGCTCCTTCGCACCCTGCAAGCGCTCCAAGCCCTTCTGCTTTTCTTCACGCTGCGCACTTT
>JAFSJW010000109.1 GCA_017449265.1 Treponema sp. | reverse complement strand
TTTGGCCTGCTCCGCGTTCGCTCGCCGCTACTTGCGGAATCTCAATTGATGTCTGTTCCCGAGTTACTTAGATGGTTCACTTCACTCAGTATCGCTCCTGCCGCCTATTTTATTCAGCGGCCAGGTGACCGGATCACGCCGCTGAACGACCTTCCGAAATCGGAAGGTGATACAGGTCTAATTGTTTTCAAGAATCTTTACACCTTTTTCAAATAATGCTTTCAATTCAGTCAGTTCATTTTGTGTCAATCCTTCTTTGAACCCTTTATAATTCAACTCAAATGCTCTATCCTTTTCTTTATCAGTAAGAACATCTAAAGGAGCTGTTTCATCATAGAAAAATTTTACACTCATATCACATGACTCCTTCCGAATATCTCAGACCAAAAAGCTGAACGACCTTCCGAAAACGGAAGGTGATGCAGGATTCGTTCTGACTTTTGGACTCAGAGCTGATTCGGGCTTGGTCGGGGCTGCGTTCTTTGGTCATTGAGCAGCGCACAGCGCGGCAACAAGTCTGCACAAACGGCAAAGCCGTTTGTGACATATCTTATTAGCAAGCCACGAATTCTTTTTTCAAGAAATCCAAGTCAAGCTCCGGATAAAGAACATGCTTTGAAAGAAGTGCGTTCACTCTCTTTCGTGCCTCATCTTTTACATTCGGGTCAAGGACGATTTTTCCTTTCGCTGGTTTTCCGTCTTTCGTAACACCAGGTTTTGTTCCCTTGAACACAAAATCAAGGATTGAAGCCACCTCAGCCATATCTTTCTCGTCAAATCCAAGCGTCGTAAGAGCAGGCGTTCCCGCGCGGATTCCAGAAGTCCACCATGCGCCGTTCTTATCATACGGAAGCGCATTTGCGTTCGCCGTGATTCCGCACTCAAACAAAGCGGCTTCAGCCTGTTTTCCAGTCAAGCCGTAAGTCGTAACATCGATGAGCATAAGATGATTCTCAGTTCCACCCGTCTGAAGCCTCATTCCGAGCTTCATGCAGTTATCGGCAAGAGCCTGCGCGTTTTTGACGATATTCTGAGCATAAGCCTGATATGCAGGTGAGTTCGCTTCCTTAAAAGCGATTGCCTTTGCCGCCATGACATGCGGAAGCGGTCCGCCAAGAACCATCGGGCAGCCCTTATTAACATAGTCAGCATATTCTTTCTTGCAAAGAATCATGGCACCGCGCGGTCCGCGAAGAGTTTTATGCGTAGTAGTCGTAACAATATCAGCCCATTTTACAGGGTCATAATCGCCAGTAAAGACCTTTCCTGCCACAAGACCTGCAAAATGCGCCATATCAACCATGAGAACGGCTCCGCACTTATCGGCAATCTCCCTGAATCTTTTGAAATTGATTTTTCTTGGATATGCAGAATAGCCTGTGAGTAAAATAAGCGGCTTCACTTCCATCGCCTGTTTTTCGATTGCGTCATAGTCCAAAAGTCCTGTGTCCTTGCTTACTCCGTAAGGATGAGACTCAAACATACGCGCAGAAACATTCATTTTATAACCATGAGTCAAATGACCGCCACAAGAATAATCAAGCCCCATGAGCTTCTGATTTCCGAACCGCTTTCTAAGCTCATCGAACTGAGCATCCGTCAGGTCATTAAGCGATTTTACACCAAGTTCTTCCAAAGTCGGTGTCTCAACCTTCGCGCTCAAAATTGCCCAATAAGCCACAAGGTTTGTGTCCGCGCCAGAATGAGGCTGAACATAAGCGTAATCCGCGCCAAACAAATCCTGAGCCTCTTTTGCAGCAGTCATCTCAACTGAATCAACATTGACACAACCGCCGTAGTAACGATGTTCAGGATAGCCCTCGGCATATTTATCCGTAAGCAAATTTCCCATAGCAGCCTGCGTACTGAGCGAGCAGTAATTCTCGGACGCAACGAGCTTCAAATGAGTTCTCTGATTTTCGATTTCTTTCACAACATCAGCAGCAATAGAAGGATTTACAGAAGCAACCTGCTGAAGATTTGCAACATACGCGCACATTGCGGCCGTAGGTTTTCCGCCACATGAGCTGAGATAATTTTCCAAAGGTGTAGCCATTTTTTACTCCCTGACAATTTGCAATAAATTTGATAGTCAATATAATTCTATTGAAAAAAAAGAATATTCACAATAAATCTGCTTAAAAAAAATAAAGCCACCCCTGTATCTCAAGGAGTGGCATACGAATAAACTTTATGAAAATTTATTCTGCGCTGGCTTCACCTGCAGAAGCCTTTGAAGCCCTTGCTTCTTTTTTTGCAACATTTTTCATTGCGGCGTTGCAATACTTACAGATTTTTACAGTTTTTCCATCAATCTCTTTTTCATAAAGAACTTTGATGTTTTCTTTACCGCATTTTGGACAAGTTCCACATCCATGCTGTACTTCAGCTCTGATTCCAGCTCCACGATGTGCTTTAGACATTTAACTCTCCTTATTCAGCAGCTGCTTTTGCTTTTTTTGATTTTTTCTCAGTTTCTTCTGCTTCTTCTCCAGTCGGCAATTTATAATCGACCAACTCAAGAATTACAACATCAGCAGCATCTCCCTGACGGAAACCAATTTTCAGAATTCTGGTGTAACCACCATTTCTTTCTTTCATTCTCGGTCCGATTTCAGTAAAGAGCTTATTGAGAATTTTTTCGTCCTGAATGAATTTTGCGACAATTCTTCGGTTATGCACAGAATCTTCTTTACTGCGCGTAATCATTTTCTCAGCATACTTACGAATCTCTTTAGCCTTTGAACTTGTCGTTGTGATTCGTTCAAAACGGAAAAGAGAAGTCACCATATTCCGTGACATAGCACGGCGGTGAGCTGTTGTTCGTGAAAGCGGATTAAAACCATTTCTATGATTCATTTGACTCTTCCTTCTGTTCCGGTTTATTTAAATTAGTTTTAAGATGACTGTAATCAGAAGAAGTCATTCCCAAGTGCAATCCCCACTCAGCCAACTTTTCTTTTATTTCAGTCAAACTCTTTTTACCGAAATTACGTGTTTTAGCAATATCATCTTCGGTTTTCTTTGTCAATTCACCAATAGTTCTGATGTTTTCCTTGTGCAGACAATTAGCTGATCTTACCGACAGCTCCAATTCCTCCACAGGAGTACTCAACAACTGACGAACTTTATCATCGCCTTCGTCAAAGTCATCGTTACCCAAAACATCATTCTCACTAAAATTAACAAAAATAGAAAAATGATCTTTTGCAATTTTTGCAGCTTCTGCAAGAGCATCTTCCGGAGATACTGTACCATCAGTCCAAATCTCAAGAATCAACTTATCATAGTCGTTTCTCTGACCAACTCGACATGGCTCAATTGCATACTTTACTTTTTTTACAGGCGTAAAACAAGCATCAATTGGAATTGTGCCAACAATTTCAATATAGTTTGCATTTAACTCTGCCGGAACATACCCTCTTCCCAAATCAATCTGAATTTCAATATCAAGACGGGCTCCATCCATCATTGAAAATATAGTCTCGCCTTTAGAAAGAATCTCCAGCTGACCATCCCTTTGGA
Organism: Treponema sp.; assembly: GCA_017449265.1. GTDB lineage: Bacteria > Spirochaetota > Spirochaetia > Treponematales > Treponemataceae > Treponema_D. Next base: position 30,600 of record JAFSJW010000109.1, on the reverse strand, counting down.
AATCGTCACTCTTTACAGTCCCAGGTCCTTTGAAAGAGAACAACAATGTATCCTGCTCCCTCTCATCAGGCAATCTTAAACGAAGCTGCTTTAAGCTATTCAAAATTTCCAATGTATCTTCGGACACATTGGGAATAGTCTCGAATTCACTTGAAACAACATGTGAAACATCTTCTTCATCGAAGACAGTTATTCTTACAGAAGAAATTGCATACCCCTGAATTGACGACAGAAGGACACGACGAAGTGTATTTCCTACAGTCGTACCAAACCCTGTCTCAAAAGGATATGCAGTAAATTTTCCATAATTTGGATTCGTTTCAAGATGTTCGAACTGTATACTCTTTGGCTTTTTGAACCCTTTAAGCAGATTTTTACGAGCCATCTGAACTCCTTATACCGGTACTTGTTAATAAACTGCAATATAAACAGATGTTAAACACCTTTTGACTTGCTTTATATCTAGTTTTCAGCAGTCTGTTGGGGAAAACAATCCCCAAACGAAATTACATACGACGAGTTTTTCTTGGACGACAACCGTTGTGCGGAATAGGAGTAACATCAGAAATTGATTTTACTTTTAATCCCAACGCACCCAAAGAACGAACAGCATTCTCGCGTCCCATTCCTGGTCCTTTCACAAAAACATGAACTTCGCGCAGACCATAGCTCAAAGCCTTCTGCACAGCAGTTTCTGTTACAGACTGAGCGGCAAACGGCGTAGATTTCTTTGCGCCCCTGAAGCCAAGTCCACCGGAAGAAGCCCAAGAAAGCGCATTGCCATTCAAATCAGTCACAGTAACAATTGTGTTATTGAAAGTTGCCTGAATATAGACGTTTCCTTCGTAAACGCTCTTTTTTTCCTTTCTCTTTTTTACAGTAGCCATTAAATTACTCCTATGTATTAGACTGCCTTCTTCTTGTTAGCAACTGTCTTTTTCTTACCTTTGCGAGTACGAGCATTCGTGCGTGTTCTCTGACCACGAACAGGCAATCCTTTTCGGTGTCTAAGACCACGATAACAACCTATGTCCATAAGTCGTTTGATGTTAAGACCAATTTCACTTCTCAAATGACCTTCGACTTTATACTCAGAATCAACAATTGCACGAAGCTGTGCCTGCTCTTCCTGAGTCAAATCATTAATCATTGCCTCTGGCTTTATTTTTGCTTTCTCACAAATTTTCTGTGCTGAAGACTTTCCGATACCATAGATATAAGTCAACGCTATAACTACATGTTTGTTCGGAAGATCAACTCCTGCTATTCGAGCCATCTAAAACTCCTTAACCCTGTCTCTGCTTATGTTTCGGATTAGTACAAATGATGCGAACGACACCATTTCTTCTAATAATCTTACATTTATCACAGATGGGCTTAACACTGGTTCTTACTTTCATAAAACCTCCAAAAAAGGTAAAGCCTTATTATTCTAAGACATTATCCTTTTTTATTCTAGTCCATAAATTCTACAAATTTCGCGAACGCAACTTGCCTTTTTTCACAAGACCGTCTGCATGATGCATTTTCAACAACGCTTCTATCTGGCTCATCGTGTCCAAATCAACGCCGACAAGAATCAACAAAGAAGTTCCTCCCATCAACATTGCTATTGATTGAGGGAAGCTGAACAATATCTGAATTATTGTCGGCAAAACAGCTATCAATGCCAAATACAAAGAACCAGGCAAAACCAAACGGTTCAATATCTTCTGCATATATTCTTCTGTTTTGTCAGTTCTGATTCCAGGAATAGAACCACCATTCTCTCTTATATTCTTCGCAATTTCAACAGGATTCAATGTAACCTGCGTATAAAAATATGCAAAGAAAATTATGAGCAGAACCAACAGAACATTATAAACGATACCTGTTGGTGTCAAAATCATTGACAACCGCGTAACCCAACGAGCAGAACTCTGATTGCTACCAAAACTTGAGATTATCTGCAATGGGAAAGTCAAAAATGAAGAGGCAAAAATAACAGGAATAACCCCAGAAGGATTAATCTTGAACGGAATATAGGTATTTTGCCCACCAAACATTTTTCTTCCGACTACACGCTTTGCATAGTGAACCGGAATTCTTCTTTCACCCTGCTGCTCAAACACTACCAATGCAATTATAGCCATAAACATAATGAAAACTATAATAACAAAGACAGCATTTATCTCGCCACTGGAAACCTTGCTGCCCAATTCCATAATTGCATTTGGCAATCTTGCGACAATACCAGCAAAAATCAACATTGAGATTCCATTTCCAATACCGTGCGAAGTAATCTGGTCACCGAGCCAGACAGTAATCATAGCCCCAGTGGTTACAGTTAACATCGCAAGTAACTTAAAAGAAATCGGTCCCATTGTAATCAAATTTGAATATTCCGCAATTCTGTTAATACCATCTGCATATACAGTAACAGCAAGCGACTGAATCAAACAAACGAATACAGTTCCTACTCTTGTCCAAGTAGCAATCTTACGCTGACCACCGTCCTCCTGAGCTATCCTCTTTAGAGAAGGGAAAATAATCAGCGCAAGCTGCAAGATAATCTGTGTTGATACATATGGCATAACACCAAGCATAAACACAGAAAAGTTTGAGAATGCACCACCAGCAAAGAAGTCCATATAACTTGCAAAAGCATTTTTGTTTGATGAAACAAGATCATCAAAATACTTCGTAAGCACACTTGCGTCGATACCTGGAATTGTAATTACGCATCCAAGTCGAAATACAACAAGAATTAAAAAAGTAAAAAGTATTTTACTTCTAAGCTCTTTAATTCTAAAAATGTTTGCTATAGGATTTTTTGCCATGTGTTTCTCCAGTTTCCACTACAATTAATTTACTCTGCAACTTTTACAGAGCCACCTGCCTTTTCGATTTTATCTTTGGCAGAAGCGGAAACCTTGTCAACATCAACCGTCAATTTCTTCGTCAACTCACCGTTGCCAAGTACTTTTATAGAACAATCTGCTGACTTTATAACACCTTTTTCCAAAAGCGTCTCTTTTGTCACAGACTCTCCTGAAGAGAATTTCTCCTCAAGAATATCAATGTTAACAATAACAAACTCTTTCTTAAAAGGATAATTTGAGAAACCTCTGTGTGCAATTCGCCTGTAAAGTGGCATCTGACCACCTTCAAAACCGATGTATGTTTTTCCACCAGAACGCGACTGCTGTCCTTTGTTTCCCTTTCCAGCTGTAGTACCACTTCCAGAAGAGGAACCACGTCCAACAATGCGCTTTTTCTTATTTGCACCTTCTGGTGCGCTCAAAATAAAATCTGCCATTATTTTGACTCCTCAACTTTTACCAAATGTGATACAGATGCAACCATTCCAAGAAGTGCAGGATTAGCTTCTTTTACTACAGAAGAGTTCAATTTTTTCAAACCAAGACTTCTTACTGTAGCTTTCTTCTCTGGTTTCTGACCAATAACACTCTTAACGAGAGTAATTTTAATCTGTCCAGCCATATTTTAACCCCACATTTCCTGCAAAGACTTTCCTCTGCTTGAAGCAACAGCTTTTGCATCCATAATTCCAGCAAGTGCGTTAAATGTTGCCCTAACAACATTCACAGGACTTGAAGATCCCAAAGACTTTGAAATAACATCAGAAGCACCGATAGCGTCCATAATTGCGCGAACAGTACCACCAGCGATAATTCCAGTTCCTGGGCATGCAGGCTTCAGAAGAATTGAAGAACTCTTGTATTTACCAAGCATCTCATGTGGCAAAGTTCCGTTTTTAACAGGAACGCTCACAAGATTTCTTCTTGCCTTCTCAAGACTTTTTCTGATTGCATCAGAAACATCATTAGCTTTTCCAAAACCAAAACCAACATGACCATTTCCATCACCGACAACAGTCAGTGCAGAAAAAGCCATCCTACGTCCACCTTTTACAGTCTTTGCAGTACGATTTAATCTTACAAGCTTCTCGATGAATTCTTTTGAGTCTTTTTCTTTGTCGAATTTATTCTGTTTTTCCATAAACTCTCCTAGAAAATTATCCCTGCTTTGCGAGTGCCATCAGCAAGGGCTTTTACAACGCCGTGATACAAGTAACCATTTCTGTCAAACACAACTGTTGTAATTTTTTTATCCTGCAAACGCTTGCCAAAAGCTTCACCCAATTTTGCAGCACCATCAGTATTTGGTTTCAAATCTGCGAATTCTTTCTCCAAAGTTGAGATAGAAGCAAGTGTTTTACCCTCATCATCATCAATAACCTGAACATACAAATTCGTATTGCTTCGTGTTACAGTCATACGAGGTCTATTTGCAGTTCCATAAATTGATTTTCTGATATGTACTTTACGATGCAGACGTTTTCTTGTTTTATCGCTTAATTTCTTCAACATTTAACTACACCTTATTTTACACCAGTTTTACCAACTTTACGTCTGATAATTTCAGTGTCATAACGAATACCCTTACCTTTGTAAGGCTCAGGTTTTCTTAATTTACGAAGCTGAGCACTAAACTCACCTACCAACTGCTTGTTTATTCCACTAATAGTAACTTTACCCTGAGCATCGGCAGTTACAGTAAGTCCCTCTGGGATTACAGCAATGAAGTCAGATGAGAATCCGAGATTCATAACAAGCTCTTTTCCCTTAACTTCTGCACGATAACCAACTCCAGTAATTACAAGCGTCTTTGAGAAGCCAGTAGTTACACCAGTTACCATATTAAATATCAAATTGCGGTAAAGACCATGAGCCGCACCAGCTTCTTTTGAATCAGAAACTGGTTTCAAAGTCAACTGACCATCTTTAACATCAATAGTAACCAAGTTAGTGTTTACAGTCTGTGAAAGCTCACCTTTAGGTCCTTTTACAGCTACAACATTGTCTTTTACTGTTAAAGTTACCCCTGCCGGAATAGCAACAGGAAGTTTTCCAATCTTTGACATTCTTTCCCCCTATTACCAAACCTTACAAATCAGCTCACCGCCTACCATTTTCTCGCTAGCTTTCTTTCCAGTTGTTACACCCAAAGAAGTAGAAACAATCAATGTTCCATAGCCATTGAAAACTCTTGGCAGCTCTTTATAGCCTGAATAAACACGACGACCTGGTTTTGAAATTTTCTCAACACCATGTATAACAGAATTGTTGTTATCATCATACTTCAAGAAAATGCGAATAACATTCTTGTTGTCTTCCTGAACTTTCTTGAAATTTTTGATATATCCTTCTGTTTTAAGGATTTTTACAATTTCCAACTTGAGTTTTGATGTAGGAACATCAATTTTCTCGTGTCGGACCAAAACAGCATTACGGATTTTTGTAAGCATATCTGCAATTGGATCTGATGCACTCATTTTTCTTCTCCTACACCTACCAGCTCGACTTTGTTACGCCTGGTAACAAACCTTCACCAGCCAACTTACGAAAACAAATACGACAAATCTTAAATTTGCGGAGATAACCACGAGGGCGACCGCAAATTTTGCAACGATTGTACTGTCTTGTTTTAAATTTAGGCGTTCTGTTCGCCTTGATAACCATAGATTTCTTAGCCATGATTCCCTCTTACTTTCTAAAAGGCATATTGAATTTTGTAAGCAATGCCTTAGCTTCAGAATCTGTCTTTGCACTAGTTACAATAGAAATATTCATACCAGAAATCTTAGTAATTTTATCAAAATCTATTTCCGGGAAAATAATCTGCTCTGTAATACCCAAAGAAAAATTTCCATGTCCGTCAAAACCTGTTGCCTTAATTCCGCGGAAATCTTTTACACGAGGCAAAGCAACATTAATAAGACGATCCAAGAACTCATACATCATATCGCCACGAAGAGTAACCATAGCCCCAACTTCATTTCCTTCACGGAGCTTGAAGTTCGCAATACTTTTCCTTGCCTTTGTTTTTACAGCATGCTGACCAGTAATCTGAGTAAGATCAGTAACTGCGGCATCAAGGAGTTTCTTGTTCCCAAGGGCTTCACCGACACCCATGCTTACAACCACTTTCTTAATCGCAGGAATTTGCATTACAGAAGAATAACCAAGTTCCTTGAAAAGCTCAGGAGCGATTGTATCTTTATAGACTTTCTTAAGCCGAGGTACATATTTATCCATTACAGTGCTTCTCCACACTTACGGCAAACACGAAGTTTTTTATCACCGTCAATTTTATAACCGATTTTTGTAACACCGCATTTTTTACATACGATAGCTACATTTGAAATATGCAAAGGAGCTTCAATCTCAACAATACCACCCTGATCCTGCTGAGATCTCTTTCTCATTGCTTTTTTAACAATGTTGATTCCAGATACGATAACTGCATCTTTCTTTGAAACAAGACCAAGGACAGTTCCACGCTTTCCTTTATCTTTTCCAGCAATTACCTGTACTGTATCATCTTTATGAATCTTGAATTTTTTAATCATTATTCATAACCCCTTACAAAACCTCAGGAGCAAGTGAAACTATTTTCATATAGTCCATATCACGAAGCTCACGTGCTACAGGTCCAAAAATACGCTTTCCTTTAGGATTCTTATCATTGTCAACAATAACGCAAGCATTATCATCAAAACGAATATATGTTCCATCAGGTCTGCGATACTCTTTTGAAACTCTGACTACAACAGCTTTCTCTACAGCCCCTTCTTTGATTGTAGAAGTCGGAATTGCTTCCTTTACCGCTACCACTACAATGTCACCGATTCCAGCATATCGGCGGTGAGAACCGCCGAGTACTTTAATTACCTGAACAAGCTTTGCTCCAGAGTTATCGGCAACAACCAATTTTGATTGCATTTGAAGCATAATTAACCCCTTGTACTATTTTGCCCGCTCAATAATCTCAGCCAGTCTCCAGCATTTATCTTTGCTGATTGGACTACATTCAATAATACGAACAGTATCACCAACATGAGCATCATTATTTTCATCATGAGCCTTACATTTTTTAGTACGTGTTACGTATTTCTTATAAAGAGTATCCATTCTTTTGGAATCGATGGACACAACAATAGTTTTGTCCATCTTATCACTTGTGACTATACCTATAAAAGAACGCTTTGTACCCTTTGTCTGAACGTTTTGTTCTTTCACATTCAACTCCTACTTATTCAACCCGTCGAGTTCTTTCTGACGAATAAGTGTATTCAATGTTGCAATTCTACGGCGAAATGTTCGCTTTTGAACAGGGTTATCAACATGTCCTACAATCATTTGAAATCTCAAATCCATGTAGTTCTGTTTCAATTCTTTTCGCTCCGCAACCAATTCGGCATAAGACAACTCATTCAAATTCTTCTTTTTCTTATCAGCCATCTTTTACTCCTTAGTAGGTTTTAAAGCGATTCTTGTTTTGATAGGCAATTTGCTTGCTGCCAAAGCCAAAGCCTGCTCTGCAAGTTTTACATCAATACCGCCAATCTCAAACAAAATAACACCAGGTTTGATTACAGCTGCCCAGAACTCTGGAGCTCCCTTTCCTTTACCCATTCGAGTATCAGCTGGTTTCTTAGAAACTGGCTTATCTGGGAATACGCGCAACCAAACATTTCCTTTACGCTCAAGCTTTCTATTAATCGCAACACGCGCAGCTTCGATATGTTTAGCGTTAAGCCAAACTGGCTCCATTGCAACCAATGCAATCTCACCAAAATCGATATTATTGGCACGCGTGGCATTTCCTTTAATTCTACCGCGCTGAACTTTACGGTGAATAACTCTCTTAGGACTAAGCATTTAGTTACTCCTTTGAAGTATTTGAAGAACGAGCAGGGCGTTTGCCTCTCGGTCTGTCATTCTCACCGCCCTGACCCTTTTCAGAACGCGGCTTCCGTACAGCCTGATCATTCAAATCATTCATCTCATGACCATAATTCATGCCATTGTAAACCCATACTTTTACACCAATTTTACCGTATGTTGTATGAGCCTCATATGTACCATAATCAATGTCTGCACGAAGAGTATGAAGAGGAACGCGACCTTCCTTATGTTCTTCACTTCTTTTCATATCAGCACCACCAAGACGACCAGAAATTCTTATCTTGATGCCCTGTGCCCCACCTTTCATTGCATTAGCAGAAGCCTGTTTCAAAGCCTTGCGGAATGAACCGCGGCCTGCAAGCTGGCGACCAACATTCTGCGCGATGAGAGATGCGTTTATATCAGCACGTTTGATTTCCTTAATCTTAATCTGAACTTTCGTTCCAGGAAGTTTAGACTGGATATCTGCACTGATTTTTTCAATTGTCGCACCTTTCTGACCAATTATAATTCCTGGTCTAGCAGTATGAATTACAATAGTTACACGCTGTGGATGACGAACAATTTCAATTTCTGCAATCTCTGCGTTCTGACATTCTGGCAAAGATTTTACCATATCACGAATTTTCAAATCTTCCAAAACATAATCTGCATACTTTCTGAAATTCGCATACCAGCGAGACTGCCATGTCTTATTAATACCAAGACGCAATCCTATTGGACTAACTTTCTGACCCACTTTATTCCCCCGCTTTTTCGTCAACGATAACGGTGATATGGCACATTCTCTTCAAGAGCTGATCTGCACGACCACGAGCACGGAACCAAACTCTCTTGAGTCTCGGACCTTCGTCAATGCGAATTTCCTTAACATACAATGTGTCTTCATCAAGTTTCTTGTTAGCATACAAAGCATTTGCAACAGCGGACTTCAAAGTGTTTTTAATCAACTTTGCGCCCTTCTGAGGCATATTGTCAAGAATCGACAAAGCTTCTGAACAAGACTTTTGATTTATTACATATGCTACCGGACGAACCTTTGTAGGAGATGCAATAAGGAATTTTGTAGTGGCTACATAACCTTTCTTCTCAGCCATAATATCCACCTTATTTACCTGCTTTTTTGTCTGTACCGCCATGTCCCTTGAATGTACGTGTTGGGGCGAACTCACCGAGCTTGTGACCTACCAAGTTCTCCGTAACATACACAGGAATCCATGACTTACCGTTGTAAACACTGATTGTGTTTCCAACCATTTCTGGAATAATTGTAGAGCAACGAGAATATGTCTTTATCATCTTCTTGTCTGACTCTTTATTCATCTCTATTACTTTCTTGTAAAGACTCTTTTCAATGAAAGGTCCTTTTTTAACAGATCTTGACATTGTCTACCTCTTTAGAGTTACTTCTTGCGACGTGAAACAATGAATCGACTTGAAGTCTTTCTCTTGTTGCGGGTCTTGTAACCCCTACAAGGCTGTCCCCAAGGAGAAACAGGCACATGACCTTTTCCAGCACCTTCACCACCACCAAGCGGATGATCAACTGGGTTCATTGCCATACCTCTAACAGTTGGACGAATACCAAGCCATCTTCTGCGACCAGCCTTTCCAAGCTGAGTATTCATTCTCTCTTCATTGCCAACAACACCAATTGTTGCATAGCATTTTCCAAGAATACGCCTTGTTTCGCCAGAAGGAAGACGAATGATAACATACTCACCGTCTTTAGCAGCAACCAATGCGCTTGCTCCAGCAGAACGCGCAAGCTGTCCGCCACGTCCAAGCGTTAATTCAATGTTATGAATTGTAAAACCAACAGGAATTGCTTCCAAAGGCAATGCATTTCCAACAGTAGGAGCTGCATTTTCGCCAGACATAATCTTTTGTCCAACAACCAAGCCCTTCGGAACTATAATATATCTTTTCTCACCATCAGCATAATAAATCAAAGCGATGTTTGCGCTGCGATTCGGATCATACTCGATGGTCTTTACAGTTCCAGGAATTCCATGTTTATTTCTTTTAAAATCTATCTCACGATAACGTCTTTTGTGACCGCCACCCTGATGACGTACAGAAATACGACCACCAGCTCCACGACCACTGTGAGATTTGAAACCTGACACCAAACTTTTCTCTGGCTTGTCAGTTGTCAATTCATCTCTTACCAAATCAATACGAGTACGAGTACCCGCTGAATATGGTTTAAAAACCTTAAGAGCCATCTGGTTCCCCTTATTAAAGATTATACACCTTCAAAAACTTTAATCGTCTCACCTGCAGCAAGCTTTACAATTGCTTTTTTGTAGCTTGCAGTTCTTCCAGGCTTACCACGAAGTCTTTTTACTTTTCCATCAACATTAAGTGTCGTGCAATTAACGACCTTTACATTGAAAAGTTTGCCTACAGCTTCTTTTATCTGAGTTTTTGTCGCACAAGGAGCTACTCTGAAAACATATTTGTTCTCTTCGCGCAACGCCGTAGCTTTCTCAGAAAGAATAGGCTCGATAAGAATTGAATTCAAATCTGTCATTATTTAGCCTCCTCTTCTGTCTTGTAAAACTCTGAAAGTTTCTGTGCAGCACCTTCAAGCAAAATAACTTTTCTGCCATAAAAAAGGTCATGGGCCATCAAACGATTGTATGAAAGGAATGACAAATTCTTAACATTTCTTCCAGCCTGTTTGATTTTCTGGTCATCATCTTTAAGAATGATTACCGTGCGCTCATTTTTAGAAAAATTACTGAGTATTTTTACTAAATCCTTCGTTTTGCCACTTTCTACAGTGAAATCTTCAATAACTGTCAATCTATCGCTCTGAGCCTGCAAGCTCAAAATCGACTTCATTGCAAGTCTCTTTGCTTTCTTAGGAATGGCATAGCTAAAATCACGCGGTTTAGGTCCAAAAATTGTTCCGCCGCCTCTTGTAATAGGTGACTTCTTATCACCACGGCGAGCATGTCCTGTACCCTTCTGCTTGTAAGGTTTAGCATTGCTTCCATGAACTTCTGAACGAGTTTTTGTACAAGCAGTACCAACTCTCTTATTTGCTAATTCATTTGTGATGGCATAATAAATAACATCTTCGTTTATTGGAAGACCGAAAACATTATCATCAAGTGTAACTGATCGTAATTCTTTACCATCGATTGAATAGACTTTCTTTTCCATCTTATTCCTCGACCTTATTTCTTAACCGCAGACTTGATGATCAGCGTACAATTCTTCACTCCCGGAACAGCTCCGCGAACCAACACAACATTCAGATCAGAATCAATTTTTACGATTTTAAGATTCTGTACTGTCACTCTCTCAAATCCCATGCGACCAGCCATTTTGATATTCTTCATGCTGTGTCCCGGTGTTGTACAATTTCCTGTACCACCTGCTTCACGATGGAACTTAGAACCATGAGTAGCACGACCTCCATGGAAGCCCCAGCGTTTCATAACACCCTGGAATCCTTTTCCTTTTGAAGTTGCCGTAACATCAAGGAAAGATGTTTTCTCGAACAACTCTAAACCAACTTTGTCCCCAACCGCAACTTCTTTTTCAAAATCCCTGAATTCTTTCAGGTGTCTCTTTGGGGAAACATTCTCTGGAAACTGACCTTTGTATGCTTTGTTTACCTTAGATTCTTTCAAATCATCGATACCAAGGACAACAGCATCATATCCGTTAGCTTCCTTTGTCTTTGTAGCAACAACAGTATTTGGTTCAACTTGGATCACGGTTACTGGTGTCAGATTTCCGTTTTCATCAAATACCTGTGTCATTCCTACTTTTTTTGCAATCAGACCTTTCATTCTGATACAACTCCTATTGGCCGCCATCTCAGATCCATGAGACCGTTACCGTTTTATTTGCAGCAAACTTGCTGCATAATTTTGAAATTACTGTTTAATTTCAACATCAACACCGGCTGGCAATTCAAGCTTCATCAAAGAATCCATAACCTCATCTGATGGATCAATGATGTCAATAAGACGCTTGTGTGTTCTCATCTCAAACTGCTCACGAGATTTCTTGTTACCGTGAGGTGAGCGAAGAACAGTCACCTTATTGATTCTTGTAGGAAGCGGGATAGGCCCTGAAACCTTTGACCCTGCTTTCTGAACTGCCTGCACGATGGCTTTAGCACTCTGATCGATCAACTCCACATCAAATGCACGAAGTCTGACACGAATCTTCTTGTCCGCCATTTTCTACTCCCAAAACTCTATTGAGATGGCAGAAAAACTACCATCTCAAAAATTTAACTATTCGATGATTTTTACAACCTGTCCAGAAGCGATTGTACGTCCACCCTCGCGAATAGCGAGTTTGAGACCTTCATCCATAGCAACTGGGTGGATAAGTTCACCAATGATTTTTACATTGTCGCCTGGTTTAACCATGTCTGTTCCGGCTTCAAGCTCAACTGTACCAGTAATGTCAGTTGTTCTGAAGTAGAACTGTGGGCGGTATCCAGAGAAGAATGGGCTGTGGCGTCCACCCTCTTTCTCAGAAAGAACATAAATCTGAGCTTCGAACTTTGTATGTGGGTGAATTGAGCCTGGCTTTGCCAAAACCTGTCCACGAACAACATCTTTCTTCTCAACACCGCGGAGCAAGATACCAACATTGTCACCAGCCTGACCCTGGTCAAGAGTCTTCTGGAACATTTCGATACCTGTTACAGTAGAAGAAGCTGTTGGGCGAATACCAACGATCTCAACTGGGTCGTTCATGTTAACAACACCGCGCTCGATACGTCCTGTTACAACAGTACCGCGTCCAGAGATTGTGAAGATGTCCTCAATCGGCATCAAGAACGGCTTATCAGCATCGCGGACTGGGTCATCGAACCATGAGTCCATAGCTGCGAGCAACTCTTCGATACATTTTGTATCAGCCTCAGAAGCTCCGTCCTGGAGAGCCAAGAATGCAGAACCCTTAATAATTGGAGTATCATCCTGGAATCCATACTCTTTGAGGATTGATTTTACATCATCTTCAACGAGCATCAACATTTCCTCATCGCCGTCGAGCTGGTCAACTTTGTTCAAGAAAACGATAATCTTCGGTACACCAACCTGACGAGCGAGCAAGAGGTGCTCGCGAGTCTGAGCCATAGGACCGTCAGTAGCCGCAATAACGAGAATAGCACCGTCCATCTGAGCAGCACCAGTAATCATGTTCTTGATGTAGTCAGCATGTCCTGGGCAGTCAATGTGTGCGTAGTGGCGTTTGTCTGACTGATACTCAAGGTGACGTGTGTTGATTGTGATACCACGCTCTTTTTCCTCCGGAGCGTTATCGATTTCATCGTACTTGAGGACTTTATCACCGTACTTTTTAGCGCAGTAGCTTGTGATAGCCGCAGACAATGTTGTCTTACCATGGTCAACGTGACCGATAGTACCAACGTTCATGTGAGGTTTAGTTCTGACGAACTTCTCCTTAGCCATGTGTTTCTCCTTTGCCAATTTTTATCCGATAAACTGGCGAATTAATTTTATATGTGTTGCACTTTAAGCCAGAACGAGCAATCTTTCACACGGAAAAACGCACATTCGCAGACACACTATTTTAATGATTTTTATAGATAGTTTTGCAAATAAAATCAAGTATTCTATCAAATTCAGAACACCTTTCGCTTGCACCACAATCATAAAAACCGATTTGGTACAGAAGCCCGCGGGAAACCCGCATTCGGAAACTCCTGAAAACAGCTAAATCAGGAGTATGAAAACCTGAAAGCACGAAACGCGCTGACTTTACGATTTTCATCAGACTTGACCACAATCGGTTGAAGTCCGCCCAAATTATCAAAGAACCCTGTTTAGTAGTTCTATACTTATAACATTTTAAAAAAAAACAGTCAAGAACTTTAGAAAATTTTCCGAGATTTTTTTTACTTTTCGATTTTTTTCTATTATAATGCTCATTATGTCAAAGAAAAAAATCGAAAAATCGAATCAAAAAAAACTGAATGTTCCGGAAGTCATCGACTATTGCAAGAACACGATGGGACTGACATTCAATCTGATGGACGAAGAACGCGCGGCTTTGTTTCTGCAGAAGAACAATTATTTTTTCCGGCTCAAGCAATATGCGGAAATCTGCGACACGCGCACAAAGAACGGAAAATACACAGGTCTTGATTTCGGTCATCTTGTGGAACTTTCCACAATCGATATGTTTTTCAGAAAAATCATCTTCAAACTCACAATCGATTTTGAGCATTATCTGAAAGTAAAACTCGTCAACGACTGCCAGAACAACCCGAAAGATGACGGATTCAATGTCGTTCAGGATTTTCTTGAAAATAACCCGCAGACAAAAACATCTATGCAGACAACGGCGCGCCTCGCATCCTACAACGGAATCAGCTTTGAGAAATATGTGGAGAATCCGGCAGTCTGGAACTTCGTGGAAATGATTAATTTTTTCGATTTCATCAATTTCTATTCATTTTATTACGCACATTTCAAAATCGACTGCTCATACACGAAGCACTTTGACTCGGTTCGTAGGCTTAGGAACGCATCCGCGCATAATGTGTGCATGCTGAGTTCTTTCAGACCAGTCCAGAACTTCAGGTGGGATGTCGATATAAATTTTGAACTTTTGCAGGGAAACATCGGGATAAGCCCCGGAATCATCACGACAAGCATGAAAGTACCTGTGCTGAATGATTTTGCGGTTCTTCTCTCGCTTTACACAAAAATCGTTTCGTCCACGAAAGTCAGGCAGAAGTCTCTCGCCGAACTCGTGGATTTCTTTGACGGACGCATGATTCTGCACAAAGACTACTTTGAGGGAATGACCGAAATCAAGAACGCATACCAGTTCGCGCGGAAAGTCCTGGAGTGGTACAAGGGGAAGTAAAGCGAAGTCGCTTGATTCCAATTTCACCTGCGCAGAAATGTTATTGCGAAAAAGCACAAATTAAAGACCAACGAAAACAAAAATCCTATTACTTGATTTTTCAAAAACATAACATCTGGGAAAAACAGTGAAGCAGCTGTAACTACTCCGATAAAAATACTTGCGAAGAAAACAAGAAAATTCATTCGGAATGCTTCTTGAGGATTCGTCCAATGAGTTTTAGGATTTTTCCTATCGGCTTTTAGCCCCAAAAAAGATATATTCACGACAAATAAGATTACTGGCAGAATTTTCAGAATTATTGAAAAATCTTTCGTCTTATACGAAGCAAACAGAAAACTTGCAAAAAATAGTGGCAGAATAATAACGCTGTAAAAAATTATTTTGGAAAGGAATCTTTTTTTCTCTGATATTGGCAATGCCTCCAAAATATTATGGAAGTCTCCTTCTCGTGAAAAGCTAGAAACATTTATCATTCCAAGAGCCGGATAGATTATAAGAATTGCCAAAAAACGCGGATTACTTACAGCAGAAACAAATGTAAAAGCGACAAAAGAAAAAATCTGCATGATTATCTCAACTTTCAGTGAAGAAAACTGAGAAAGGTTTCTGAATTCGTATCTTACAAGAGAATTCAGTGATTCATGCTTTTTAAAATACAATTTTCTCAGCCGTTTTTTTGATTCGATGCTTCTAGACAGTATGTTTGAAACAAACGCAAAGAATACGGCAAGAAATATCGCAACCAGCGGAACAAAAACGGCAGATACAATGCTTACAAAAAAGACAGAGAAATCACTTGTAGTTTTTAGGATTGCGACTACAGCAGCTGCAAACAAATAAATTGAAACAATTATATGCTTTTTATAAAAATACAGGATATTGCTGAAAACCACCTCACTTCTTGTGACTGGTAGTGTCCTCAATAAATTAGTATCTTTTCCTGAATAAAGAAAACTATAGACAGTGCGTATTGTGAAAATGAACGAAAAGCTCAGAGAAAGAACACTGCACATCAGAAGAATCTTATTAGCATTTTCAAGCGTGGAAAAAAAAGACTGCAACCCGAAAAACGCAACAGCCAATAGCAAACAGCAACTTGCACCAACAATCGCATTCATAAAAAGACTGATTACGAAATAATTGTACTTCCTGAAAAGTCGGCTGAGTATGGGATGATATTGATTCCTCATAGCAAGAAGATTTTCTATCTGGTTAACTCTCATCTATTTTCCCTCTGTCAATTCCAAGAACAAATCTTCAAGCGTAGAATCACTTTTTACTTTCTGCGCCCGAAGCTCCTCAAAAGTTCCTGTAAAAATAAGCTTTCCTTTGTTAAGAATCGCAATATTGTCACAGAACCGTTCCGCCATATCCATAACATGAGTCGAATAGAAAACAGTATTGCCCTTTTTGGCATAATCTCTCAAAGTATCTTTCAGAACCCTTGAAGTTTTTGCATCAAGTCCGACCATAGGCTCATCAAGAACTATGGCTTTTGGGGAATGCATGAAAGCTGCAATAAGAGACAGCTTTTGCTTCATTCCATGAGAATATCTTGAAACAGGCTCATTCAGAGGATTAATCAAATCAAACAATGAAGCATATTTGTCTATGTTAGTTTTCCTTTCGGAAACTGACAATTCAAAAATATCAGCTATAAAATTCAAATACTGGATTCCTGTCATATGCTCATAGAATGTAGGTTCATCAGAAACATACGCCAGCTGAGACTTTGCAAGAAGCGGATTCTTTGAAATATCAATTCCGTTCACGGAGATTCTGCCCTTGTCGTATTTTTCTATCCCAGTAATCATTTTTATAGTTGTTGATTTTCCTGCTCCGTTAGCTCCCAAAAATCCGAAAATTTTACCATCGGGAATTTCCAGCGACAGATTGTCAACAGCCGTTTTAGCTCCAAAAGTTTTCGTAATGTCTTCAATTTTTATCATTGCACTTTCTCCTCACATATCTATGCTAAACAATTTGTCAATGCTTCTGAAAATTTTCTGTAAGTTTCTTCAGAGAAATTTTCCTTGACCATTTTTTCAAGATTTACAATAAGCTCTTCTGAACTATTTGAATTTTCCACGACATCTCGTATCAAGTTGTGAATTATAGACCGAGGATTTGAAGAATTCCCCAATGTCGTTTGCGATTCCAACAAATGAGACCATATTTTATAAAACTCTTTACTTCCATCTTTTAGAGTTATCTCAATATTCTCCATTATCACAGAATCAGTTGACTGCGTTAGTTTTGCAAGCAATTCACAAAGATACGCACCATCTTTTCGCCATTTTGGATTTATAAGGAAGTCACAGAAATTTTCACACAGCAGCCATTCATGAACTCCTCCAACTCTTATGCCTTCATTTTTTATAAAATCCCTCACAGCTTTTGAATAATTCCATATTTCTTCCATCTGCTTTGGATTCTTCTTTGCAAGCCTTACAAAGAATTCCAGATATCCGTCCTTGAAAGATTTTTCTGTATACTTTTCAACAATTTCTTTCAAAAAAGCAGGATCTTGCCTGATTTTATCCAATTCTTTCACGGTCAACTTGATACCAGGCAATTTCTTCAATTCTTCGGCAATTGATTTCAGAGAACTGCTTGATATTTTTTCTGCACACTCTATGACCTCTTTTGTTACCCAAGAAGGAATCCTCCCCTTCCATTTCAGAATGTCATAAGTGGCATCCAGCCCTTTTGCATTTAGATATTCAATTGCAAGTGATAAATCTTTTGGATTTTTCTCTACAATCTTTTCCAACGCTTTCAGAGCATCGTCACCTTGTTTGCTCAATATTTCAGCAAGCTTCTCAATACTGTCTTTGCCAAGTTTTGATGCATCCAAAATCATGTTTCCAGAAGAATCAAAAACTCTATTTGCAAAAATCGTATACGCATCGGATATTTTTTTCATATCCTTTGCATAGAGTCCGACACGAACAGCACCTTCGGCAACGCCTGTAATTGCTCCAATTAATACTCCGTCCGCCGTGCCATTGACAGTTTCGTAAATCAACTCATCGCCACGCTTGCCCTGCAAGTATGCAACTCCAGCAGAAGTTACACCGCCAATTGGACCACCGCTCAAAGCTCCTGCGGTCGCAGCTTTTGCAATAGTAATAACAGAAAATTGATAAATAGCTCCTCCTGGGACAACAAACGCCACAAGCCAAGTTGTAGCAACGATTACCGTTCCGATTCCAAACTTTGCAATGGCTCTTTCATAGCAAAGTTCTAAATGTTCCCTCCGCATTTCCTGTAAGTAAAGTGAATCAGCAAAAGAATCAATGAATCGTTGGCGAGAAAAAGTATCATCTTCTATTATATAAGTTAATTCTTTATCCACATAAGAAAGTGAGCTATCAACATAAGTCAAGCTGTTATCTACATAAGACAAATCCCCATTAACATAAGATAATTTTCTATCAACATACGACTGAGAAAACAAAAAAGAGTTTATAAAAAATATAAAAACTAAAAATACTTCCTTTCTCATCATAGGCAAAAATTTATTTTATAATCCAAGAAAAAGATGCATTAGAATTATTCATAGGCTCTGCATTATATTTTTTTCTTATTTCCTGCAAAGACTGTTTTACTGCCAATGTATTGTAAGTAAAATAAGTAGTAGCCCCGGAAGTAGCAAGTCCAGCAGCACTACCGGCAAGGATTGCACCTCCCAGCCCCAAACCAGCTGCCGCACCTGTAGCAGGATTAAAGGTCAACACTCCAACAACTACACCTGCAGCTATTCCAGTTGCAACACCCAATGCTGTTCCCCACCTTTTGAGCAAAGGCTTTTGTAAGTAGTCAAAATTCACATAAATAGGAATGGTTGCGCCTTTAAATTTCTCTGGAATTTTTATTTGTAAATCAACACGCCCAGAATGATCATTTTTTTGAGGAATTAGAAATTCAGCATATTTATAATTTCCTTCATTATAAACAGTTAGAGCAGGTATAACATCACCTTCACGCTCAATAGCCTGACAACCATCTCCGCCCATAGGGGTAACATCAAATTCCCCTGGAAACCTTACCTTACATGCAACTGCACCATGCTCATTTGTTTTTCCAATAACCTTAAATTGATATTGAACAATACTATCCTTTTCCGAAGGAATAACAGGAGAGCTTACGGATTCAGTAGCTCCGCCAACAGGTCCGACCCTTTGCTCAATCATAACGCGACTTTTTTCAGCAAACAGGCTGACTGCCGAAAACACAAAAGCAACAAAAACGATAATTTTTTTCATAACATCCCTCCTAAAAATTTTTACCGTGCTCCCCACACATCTAAAACCACTCATTTTTACAAATAAATTGTAAAAACAATCTTATTTAGGATTATAGAATACACCTAAAATAAGAATTTGTCGAATTTATTTTCAATCAATTCCTAATTTAGATGTATCAAATCTTTTATTTCTCATCATATTTATTCTATGCAGCCATCGAGAAAAGTGTTCATAAACAATCTTAAGTTTTTCAGGAAGCAATGCGGACTTAGGCAATTAGATTTATCACTTGAAATTGAAAAAAGTTCAAACTACATAAACAGCGTTGAGAATGAAAAATATTTTCCTTCGCCTGAGACAATAGACAAGATTGCGCAAGTTCTAAAAATTCATCCGAGCCAGCTTTTTCTTGAGGACGGTTGCCCGGAAAATGTAAAATTATTCAGCAAGAGTGAGTTTATAGAAAATGTTTCGGAGAATCTTTTCTCCAGTCTAAAATCAATGATTAGTTCGGAAATGCAAAGAATTCTATCTGAGAACTAGACGAAAGTCATGTTTCGGCATAATGCCTTGCATATTGGGAAAGCACTTCATTCATCATTGTTTGGTACTTTGTATTGTGCTTTTCAGCTTCCATCTTGAAGAATCGAATGCAATCAGCGTCAATCGAAATTGTTATCTTCTCTTTTTGCGTTTTTTTTACGAGTTCCCCTGGTGGCGGGAGAAAGTCTTCTATGACGACAGCCGAGTCCAATGATTCCATAACAGATTGCTCAGGATTGTTGTAAATGTTCTTCATACCGTTTTTTTCCTTGACGCCAGTAGCCTGCGCCGATGATTCTTATGTTTTTCAATATTTTCAGAGTTTTTATTTTCATCCCATTCAAATGTCATATACTGATTTATTATACATACAATAATATGTATAAGTCGATAGCTCGTTCGCTTTTTTTTCTGATTGTTGAGGGCTACCAAATTTACAGAATGAATTATAAAACAAAAGGCAAATTCTACAATCCGTTGATTGAAAAAGAGAAAATCTCAATGATTATCGCGAATCCGAATACTATTGTTCAGAACAGAATGATACGGGATGGCGTGGATAAATCTTTTGCGGTGACAGAAACAAAGAAAGAGCTTGAAAAACTCAGGTGAGCTTTCCCGGCTGTGACACTCAGATAAAAAAATCTTGACTTACGGATACAAATGTGACATATTGGAACTTTATGTGTTTTCTTTTTTGAATATGGTTTTCTGCACGCTAATCTTTTCATAAACAACCATTTTTATCACTAATAATATAGAAAATAAAAAATCAAAATCCAGCATGATAAAAAACTGTTTTGAGGAGGATTTATGAAAAGATTAAATCTGAAGCACTCTGCAAAAATATGTCTCGCTATTGCGCTGTGAAAACTCGACTTTCACACTAATAAAAACATAAAGCAAACTTCCGGCAAGAAGAAAAACTGCCAAGGAGAATTCCATGAAAAAGATTTTCAAAACAGCCGCATTCATCGCGGTCACATTCTGTATGGCAGGGGCAACCTTTGCAGCTCCACCAGGCACTTACGAAGAAGGTTACAAGACAGGATATGCCACAGAGCCAGGCTCCCGTGCGTCACGCTCCAAAAAGTCAGAAGAATTCTATGCGGGTTTTGCGGCAGGTCAGGCGGACAACGCAGCCAAAGCCGCTTCCGCATTTTCCGTGAACGGTAAGTTCATCAGAAATTCCGCCATGGCATTCGTTCAGGGCGGAAACATAAAGGGCAAAGGCTCCGAGTTCGGAGAAATGGGACTTATCGATGAGGGCGCGAACATCGCTCCGTACTACATCGGAAAATACGAGGTCACGCAGGAATTCTACGAAGCTGTTATAGGCAGTCTGAAAGGCAAATTCGACAAATCTCCTTCCAAAAACCTCAAGGACACGCTTGTAAAAGGTGAAGCGCAGGAAAGACGACCTGTTGATTCCGTCACCTGGTACGATGCGATTAACTTCTGCAATGTTTTGAGCAAACTACAGGGACTTCAAGAAGTCTACACAATCAAAGTCAAAACGGAAGAAAACGGTCACATAATCGATGCGGATGTTTCTTGGAACAAGAAAGCCAACGGCTTCCGACTTCCAGCCGAGGAGGAATGGGAACTTGCCTGCCGCGGCGGAGACCCAGCCAAAAAAGATTTCGCTTATTCGTTCAGCGGCGCGTCTTCTCCGTCATACGACGGCAAGGCCGCCACAAGCGCGGACTTGGACAAAGTCGGCTGGTACGCATACAACCCTAGCGGAAAGACTTCAAGCACGAAAGGCGAAAAAGGAGTTCCAGGCTTCTGCACACACGAAGTCGGAAAGAAAGGCGCGAACGCACTCGGCATTTTTGATATGAGCGGAAATGTCTATGAGTGGGCATTCGACCTTGGGGACGACGGAGAGCGCATCACCCGCGGAGGAGCATTCTCTACCTCTGCCGCAGCGTGCAAGATAACGGCATACAACGACGAAAATCCTTCCAAGAGATTGACAGGTCTCGGCTTCCGCATCGCGCGCAACGCAAAGTAAGTGATTTCTGTCAGTTAGTCCTCGCTCACTGATTGTGAGCGGGGAAAATTCTAGCATTGACAAATCGTTAGTGTGGGAATAGTCTGAATATATGAAGAAAAATCTATTTGCGTCATTTATTTCAGTCGGCTTATACATCGGATTTTTTGTCATAGGATGTTCTTCTGGCACTAATTATACAAAGCCAAAAACGGAAAGAAAAAATTCCACTGCTCCTGTTACAATCGATATTGCGGAAAGCAAAGAAAGGGATATGCACAAAATCTTCTTGATAAGTGATATTCATGTCATGGCACCGGAGCTTCTGGAGGATAAGACAATCCCAAATTCATCGAATACATGAAGACAGACCCAAAAATGCTTGTGGAAAGCCCGAAAGTTCTTGACAAGCTGATTGAACAGGCGATTGCCGAGAATGTGGGACTTGTGCTTATCGCAGGTGATTTAACAAAGGACGGCGAATACGATAGCCATGACTATGTTTCCTTTGAGCTTGAGCGGCTGCGAGAGGCCGGAATCAAGACGCTTGTCATTCCGGGAAACCATGATATTAACAATCCGGAAGGCGTCGAGTACAAAAACAACGGCGTGACTGAAAACGCAGACAGAACCACCCCAGAAGAATTTGAAGATTTCTACTATGACTTCGGATACAATGAAAAATCCGAAGACTTTGAAAACTACGAGCGCGACCCAAATTCACTCAGCTACTGCTGCGAACCGATTGACAATATCTATTTAGTCTGTCTTGACACAAATTCTTATGAAGACATTAAGGCCGAAGATACAAGAAACCAGACGGTCGGCAAAATTCGTGATGAAACGATTGAATGGATGACACCTCTGGTACAAACTGCAAAAAATGATGGAAAGCAAGTTATCGTAATGATGCACCACAACCTGATAGAACACTTCGACGGCGAGAGTATACTTGAATCCATGATTATGATTAAGGATTCAAAAAAGCGGCTTCAGACATTCTTTGATTTGAACATTAATCTGGTGATTACGGGTCATGTCCACTCGCAGGATGTTGCCACAGTCTATGAAAACGGCAGCAAGAGCAAGAGAATTACTGAAATAACCTGCTCTTCTCCTATTACTTATCCGTGCCGCTACAACATACTTACATTCAATAATGACTATACTTCCATCAATTTTGAAAGCAAACAGATTACAAGTATCGATGGTATGGATAATTATCTTGAAGTGGCTAAGAACAACCTTCAGGTTGGCGAAGGAATAATCAAGTGGACACTGGATGAAAAGAAGAGCATGATAGACCAGTACGCATCGTATCTGATGTTGACTGGCATCAATTATGATTTTAGACAGCCTACCTCAAAAATAGCAAAAGATATTGCAGGATGCATCGGCGATGTAGGCACAAGGCTCACCCGCCTGTATTTCGGTGGCGGCGAGGACAAAAACACGGATTCTGAAATAGGGCGAGATACGCTTAAAACTGATGTTAACACAACACTAAACAATATTGCTGCGCTACTAATTGCCGACCAGCAAGGTGATTCAGATTCACAGAGAATTTCCAATGCCGAAAGGCGTAACAGCCTGGTTGCCCTTGTAAAGACTTATCTAAAATCAGACAAGTTGATTGACAGCATTTGCAGTGATAAAACAAGTTTTGGTGAAATTCGAGAAAATCATACTGACGACTGGAATACCACCATCTCGCTTGACGATTAGCCATTTCTGTTCCGCAATGGGATGCGACTTTGGAAGGGCGAAGCGCCCTTCCAAAAAGCAATTCCTATCTGTAAATGAACGCCTCTTTCGGGCCTTCAATTTTCACATTATCGAACTTTGCGCCAGGCGCGTTCAGAACGCGGAACGATTTTTCCGTGACCACAGGAAGCCCCAGGAACATATCCGAATCCATAGGAGATTCTTTCGATGTTTCATCCGTGCTGAACTCGCAGTCCTGAATCACCAAGTCATCGATTGGCATTTCAGGCAAGCCCGCAATGAAGCCAGCACTTGCACGGCAGTTCTTTGCCTTTACGCCAATAATTGAAACATCCTTAATGCTCGGAGTTTCCTTAGTAACCGGCTGCTTTTCAAGCGAATAGAGCGGCGAAGTGGGGTCATCGCATCCGCACTTGTAGTACATATTGATTGCAATCGGGCAGAGCGTATTATCCATGCTGATATTCTTGAGATGAACCGCGAAAATGTCGCCGCCGCGTCCGCGCCTTGACTTGATTCTGATTCCGCGGTCAGTTCCGTTCAGGTCGCAGTCCTCGGCTGTAACCGTATTGATTCCGGCAGCAGTCTCAGAACCGATAACAAGACCGCCGTGTGCATCTTTGACGGAACAGCCCTTTATGAACACATTCGATGTTGGCTTTCCGAC
Organism: Treponema sp.; assembly: GCA_017449265.1. Lineage (GTDB taxonomy): Bacteria > Spirochaetota > Spirochaetia > Treponematales > Treponemataceae > Treponema_D. The sequence continues at coordinate 6,786 of JAFSJW010000109.1, read as the reverse complement.
TCTGATTCCGTCCGTTCCCGAACCTGACTTTAGGCAGATTCCGTCGTCGCCAACTGAAACGAAGCAGTCAAGGATTTTTACATCAACGCATGAATCAATATCGATTCCGTCCGTATTCGGAGCATCGGCAGGATTTTTGACATACAGATTTTTCAGAACAAGGTTCTTCACATAAAGCGGGTGAACAGTCCAGTAAGGCGAGTCGATGATTTTTACGCCCTCAATCGTCACATTCTCGCAGAAAGAAAATTCAATAAGCGTAGGGCGCAAGAACTGAGTTTCGCGTCCACCGCCACCGCCCGGCTGGTTCTCGTAGCCCGGGTTCAGCTTTGCGAAAAGTTTCTCAATCGGAAGGACTGGCGTTTTCTGACCGTTTTTTTTCTGCGCCCATCGTCTTTCCCACCAAGATTTTCCGTTTCCGTTGATTGTGCCTTTTCCCGTAATTGTAACATTTTTCTGCTTCGTAGAATAAATCATCGGATGCATCGCAAAGCACTCAACGCCTTCCCACCGGGTAAAGACGGGCGTGTAAACATCAGGGTCATCAACGAAAGAAATCTCCGCGCCTTCCTGAATTTCCAAGGTCGTATCACCAGGAATATCAATCGGGCCAGTAAGCCAAACACCTTTCGTAACAGCCAGCTTTCCGCCGCCATTTCGTGCAATCTCAGAAAAAGCCATAGCAAAAGCCGTCGTGTTGTCAAATTTTCCATCGCCTTTTCCACCGAAGTCCTCAAGCCTCAGTTCCTTCATTCACTTCTCCTCGCGCAATTGGCAGTTGAGCCTGTCGAACTTACGGATTTTCCATTTTTAGAATATCCTTTTACACGCCCAATAACCGAATAAATCGCTTTAATCTATTTTAGTTTTTTCCACAGCAAGCTGCAATAAATCCAAATCTTTCTGGCTCATCGAATAGCCATGTTTTTCCTGCAAAGAGCTATTATATGGAAGGATTTTTCCATCATCGCCCTTAATTTTAGTCCCGAACTCGCGCCAGCCGCACAGCGCGCTTCCTTTTTCTGGATAAACTGCCCTTCCGTCTTCGCAAGTCCACAAAGCTGCATTATATATAGAAGAAACTGTGCAATTTATGAGCGCAATTGAATCCCATCGGTCAATGGAATCTTTCTTGCCAGTACCTTCCGTGCGGGCAATATAGATTTCAGAATTTTCCCCGCGTTTTTCGGCGGTAAACTCGCAATTTATGAAAATGAACCCTGGCGCAGAATTAAGCGCGCGTGACTGCAGGACATATGCAGGTCTGTCATTGCCCCGGGTATCTTTGCAAACATGAAGAGTGCATCCGTCAAAAATCGATGTGTGGCAGTATCCCCAGATAAAATCAACATCGCCTGAAACAAAGCAGTTTTTAAAATGTGAGAATCCTTTTACATGGATTGTGTCCTGGCAGCTAAAAAATTTCATGTCCTCGCAGTACAAAAAACCGGTCTTGTTGTGCCAGCACAAAGCCTCCGCCTGATTTCCCAGTCTTGCATCGTCCAAAGTCTTAACATGTGTGTTCTGAATCGTAAATCCTTTGAGAGTGACGCGAGTACAGTTTTCCCCAAAAGTGATTACGGCCCTGTTCTCAGTGTCCTTGTGGAACGCCTCGCAGTTTTCTGAGCGAAGAATGCACTCATCAGGATTTCCGCCCGAGCTTTCAATCACAAGCGGATTTTTCAAATCATAGAAAATTCTTTCTTTGGCCAGCCCGTTATGTATGCCACTTTTCAAAACAATGCGAATTTCTTCTTTCTCGTCAACCGAAGCACATTCTGAAATTACATCTGAAATCAATTTGTCCGAATCTACAATAAACTCCCGCATTACTGAATTATAGCATGAATAGGCCTGTTCGGAAACTCATTAAGTTTCCGAACAGGTCTAATAAGAACTTTTTTGCATTTTTCTCAGCAATACGAAAAAACACAGCGCGTAAAAAACAAAGAGGATTTGCGAATTATTCGGACTTGCAATTCGCCTTAAACTTACAGCTCCAAAAACTCCATGCGAAATTCTGACCAATAAATTTTTTTGCATTTTTCCCAACATGGTTTATACTGGAAATAGTGCTTTTTTTAGGCGCAAACCTATATCAAAATAATACGGACAAAAGGAGTTCAAATGAAAAAAATCGTATCAGCTGTTCTTACAGCCGCACTGACTTTTTCTGCTTTTGCGCAGAGTAAAGATTATGTAACACAAGGAATCAATTCACCTGACCGCTCGCTGCCAATGTATTATGAATCATTGAAGTCACGGATGGATTTCAAACTCGGCTGGAAAGACGGCTCTAATCCTTCAAAATGGAAAAAAGCTGGTCTTGCAAAAGCAAAAGAGCTTATTCTTTTTGATGAAGATAACACGCCGTTCGACATGGTTGTAATCGCAGAGGAAAAGCGGGAAGGCTACACCGCGCAGAAAGTCGTGTTCAACATCAGTCAGGACACCAGAACTCTCGCGTATCTTTTGATTCCAGATGAAAGCAAAGGAAAAAAATTCCCGGCAGCCCTTATGCTCCACGATCACGGCTCAAAATTCACTATCGGAAAAGAGAAAATGGTAAAGCCTTTCGGAGACTCAGAGGCTGACCAGGACAAGCGAAAGCAGGCTGAGGCATGGTCAAGCCGCTATTTTGAGGACACATTCCCAGGCGACGAGCTTGCAAAACGCGGCTATGTCGTACTGAGTTTCGATGCTCTCGGCTGGGGAGACCGTTCTGTTGCAGGATTCAAAACTGACAGCCAGCAGGCTCTGGCATCAAATCTTTTCAACATGGGAACGAGCTTTGCGGGTGTCATCGCACAGGAAGATGTTCGCGCGGCTAAATTCCTTGCTACAATTCCTCAGGTTGACAAAAAGAAGATTGCGTGCATTGGTTTCAGCATGGGCGGTTTCCGCTCTTGGCAGCTTGCGGCTTTGAGCAACGACATCTCTGCCGGAGTTGCGGTCTGCTGGATGGGAACGATGGTTAACCACATGAAGCCAAAAGACGGTCAGACAAAAGGTCAGTCCGCATTCTCAATGCTCCACCCGTACATTGCGCGCTATCTGGATTATCCTGATGTAGCAGGTCTTGCCGCACCAAAATACATGATGTTCATTGGCGGAACTGATGACGGAGTAAATCCTACGGACGGAACGCAGGAAGCATACGAGAAGATGAAGAAAATCTGGGCAGCAAACAAAGCCTCGGACAAACTTGAGACAATCATAGTGCAGGACGGAGAGCATAACTTCCTTCCGCCGCAGCAGAAAACTGCTTATGACTGGCTCGATAAGATTTTCAAGAAATAGCACATTGGGGCATTGCCCCAATGTGGGCGACGATTCTGACGGAATTTTCGATTCCTACTCAACGCACTTTTGAGCTTTGCTCAAAAGTGGCCACCTTGGCATAGCCAAAGGTGCTAGTTCATGTCAACTTTTTTCAAGAGTTTTATGAGCGCGGCCTTATCCATCAAATCAATTGGACGACCTTCCGCAAATCTTTTTGCCTCATCGCTGAAAAGACCCGCCGTAAAGCAAATGCCCTTGTCAGCTTTTGTGTCCGAAACTTTTGAGTGCAATTCGCGCACATGAAGGTCCGAAACAGTTCCTTGCGTTCGGTAGAATCGGAAAATATGTATTTCCTCAGAACGGGCAAAATCAAGGTGCATTACAATCTCAACATATTCCTGCGTAACCTCGATGTCCTGAATCTTGGAAATTGCGTTTTTGTAGAACACAACGACCATTTTTCGGCACAACGCAACAAAATCGCTTGAAGTAGACATAAGGTAAATCTGCAAGTTTGTGTTCTGGCTCAGTTCCGAGTAACGGGCAATAAGCTGAGGAACATCCTTGAAGTTCGGGTTTATTCCGGTAATCACATTGAGCGACTGGAGACCTTTCTGAATAAGCTTGGATGCGAAACATGAGGTGGCGAGCCTGTAACGAAGCTCCACCGTAAGCTCAGGAGGCGTTCCATCGTGCTTAAGACCAATCTCAAAGTCCTGAATTGCCTTGTCATGCTGGTTTGCCTTGGCATGCATCATTCCAACCTCAAGGCTTGCTTTTGCACCGAATTTTGGATCGGCACGCAAATGCGTAAAGATTTTCATTGCCTTATCGCCAAAGCCACTTTCGCTCATAGCCATAGCCATAGCAAAAAGAACTTCTTTGTTCTCAGGATTATCGTTCAGAGAGCGTTTCAGATATGGAAGTGACTCTTTGTAATGCTTTGCGTAGAAAAGAGAAAGACCATACGGAGTCTGCAAATTCGGAGCCTCCGGATTGATAATCTGAGCCTTTTTGAGAAAGCGCGACGCATTCTCGTACTCTTTGAGCTTGTAAAGCACCATTCCGAGATAATAGTTAGAGTCAAAATCATTCTTAATCATGTTATTTGCGGCTGTAAGACCTCTCAGAGCCTCCTGAAGCTTGTCAAGCTTCAATGCGCAAATTCCATACCGCAAAGCCGACTTGCCCGGGTCAATCTCACGGTGAGCAGGCGCAATCGTCACCATAGTCTCGTACAATGGAAAAGCTTTATCCCACGCCCGCTCTGCGAAATACAGCTCACCAAGCGGAATGAGACCATCCGGGTTGTGCGAATCCTGTGCAAGTTTTCTGTTTGCTTCCCTTATAATCTGGGAGCGTCCTTTTTGCTTTTTTCCACCCTTTTTTCGCGTCGCAAAAAAAAGAACAATTGTAAGAACAAAAAAAAGAATTACAACACTAATTAAGATTTCCATAACTGATAAATTATCGGCAAGATTTTAGAGAAATTCAAGTTGTGTTTTGTCTAGTTTCGATAAAACTGACAAACTTGCCTAGAAACAACAGGTTTCCGAACAGCTCTATTACATTTATCGAAAAATCCTGTTCAGTGCCAAATCTTTCTGTCTCCAGTTTTTCTCGACTTTAACCTGCAAATCCAAATCTATTTTGTAGTCAAAAATCTTGCGCAGCTGCTTTATGCTCTCCACGCGGATTGATTTTATCATCTGCGCGCCTTTTCCGATTACGATTCCTTTCTGGCTTTCTTTCTCAACCACAAGAAACGCGCGGCACCACATTTTCGTAGGCGTGCGCATCTCCATATCCGCAATCTGAACATAGATACAGTGAGGAATTTCCTGATCAAGACGGTTTATAGCCTGCTCTCGTATGACCTCGGCAATGCGGAAATCAACTTCCTGGTCAGTGTAAAAATCTTCATCGTAAAAAGGCTGCCCCTCTGGAGCAAGGTTGTACAATGCTTTCAGAACCTCGTTGATTCCCTCGTCATTTTTTGCGGACATCTCAAAGATGCGGTCCTGAGGAAGTGCAGGAAGCACCCGCAACAAAAAATCGGCGGCGGCGGCAGGTTTTGCCTGTGCGCCATTGACTTTGTTTACCGCAACTACGGTCTTTCCGACAAACGGGGCAAGCATTGACGCAATCAGCTTTTCTTCCTCACCGCACGGGCGCGTTGCGTCAACGATGTAAAGCACAAGGTCAGAAGCATCCAGCTGGTCAGCGACTATGTTCCTCATTCGGATATTCATCTTTTTGTCGGACTCGTGATAGCCCGGAGTGTCAACAAAGACAAGCTGCCCCAGGCTCGTGTTCACGATTCCGCGGATTGCATTGCGCGTCGTCTGCGGAATCGCGGATACAATCGAGACCATCTCGCCCGTAGCCGTATTCAGAAATGTAGACTTTCCGGCGGACGGACGACCGATTATCGTTACGATTGCAGTTTTTCCCATTAGAACTCCGCCTCGTCAGGATTTCTGTTCGGTCTTATTCCAGTATCTTGCAGATTAGCGATTTTTTCGCAATCGGCAGGGGCAATCTCAAAATCAAAAATTTTTGAATTCTCAATGATTCTTTCTTCAGTAACGCTTTTTGGTAGCGGAACACAGCCAGTCTGGAAGCTCCATCTGATACAAATCTGCGCTATTGAGCGACCGTATTTCTGAGCAAGGGAGCGCATGAACTCGTTGGAGAAAATAGCACCAGTTCCCATTGGAGAATAGCCTTCTATAAGCATTCCAAGCGATTTTGAATAATCACAAAGAGATTTTTGCGTGATTCCCGGACAGATTTTCAGCTGATTTACTACAGGTTTTATTCTGGCAGTCTTCAAAAGCTCGTCGATATGGTGTTCCCAGAAATTTGAAAGCCCGATTGAGCGTATTTTTCCCTCATCGCATGCTTCTTCCATAGCGCGCCAGCTCTCCGCGTTCGTTTCTTTCCAACAGTCGCGGAACGCAAGCGGGTTCGGCCAGTGAATCAAATACAAATCAAGATAATCAACTTTGAGGCTTTTCAATGATGCATCGATTGCTTTCTTTGTATTCTCGTACCCATGGTCTTTGTTCCAAAGCTTAGTAGTAAGGAAGATTTCCTCACGTTTTAAGCCAGATTCTTTCAGGAAATCTGAAATAGCACTTCCCACACTATCCTCGTTACCGTAGGCAGTAGCCGTGTCGATATGGCGGTATCCGTTTTTAAGCGCGGACATAACGGCATTGTAAGCTTCAGTTCCGTTCTCACTCTGCCAAGTCCCAAACCCAATGCAAGGAATTTTCCTACCATTTGCAAGCTCATAACAATCGCTAAGTTTTGAAATACTCATTTTTGCCTCCATGATTATATTTTATAATACATCATTCTTCCTCAATCTTCCACTCAGAAAGCTGCTCGTCTTTGCTCGAATAATTCACGCCCACCTTGACGATTTTTCGCCCGTCACCTTTGTATGCAATCGGATATGATTTACTTTTAATCTGAGTAAGGGCTTCTTCCGCACTT
>JAFSJW010000108.1 GCA_017449265.1 Treponema sp. | reverse complement strand
TGAGAGCCGAAGGAGGTAATTGACGCAGCTCATTGGTAATAAACTCGAACAGCTCAAGGAGCGAAATGCCGTAAGCGTTGCAGAGCCGTAAAGTAGTTTCTTTGCCCGGCCAGTTATCTCCGTCCTCAAAACGAGAAATAGCGGACTGGCTTAATTCGGTGATGTCGGCGGCTTCAGTTTGAGTAAGCCCCGATACTTCCCGAAAATGTTTTAATGCACTCCCGAAGGTGCGATCGTTACCGAGAAAGCGTTTAGATTTCTTGCCCTTTTTCATGAAAACACTCCTTAGAAAACGCGGCAGAACGCGAAAGATTTTTCCTAAAGAATGTGAGCAAGTACGCATAGCACACCAATCGCCACGATAAGAGCGGCCAATAAGTTCAAATATTTAGTCCGTCCCTGTTCAGTAAGTCCACGAAATAAAGCAAGCCCACCAACGGGAATCAGAGCGAGCGGAATAATCCAACCAGCCGGAGCATTAAGCAGAGCTTCAAGCGGAGAATGTCCCCAGCCTTTACCAGCAACAGCCGCACCGCCAATAAACGAAATCAGACACAGGAGAAAAATTCCCAGACAGGCACAGGCCAGAGGCAGGAAGAAATCGTAGAGCCACATATTCTTTCTGTGCTGATTCAAAATATTCCGAGAAATTTGCTGTAAGGAATCAGACAGATTAGCCATAGCCTTATTAGTCTCAAGTTCAACGGCGGAGGCGGCAAATTGTTTAATGCAGTCGATAATTTCGTCCTTCTTAGAATCGAGAGCGTCAGTAATGCGTTTAGGCAGATTATTATTTGCCCGGTTGAACGAGAAAAAAATCTTAACGAAAGCCCAGATAGCATCATTAGTTCTGATACCGAGAGATTGAGAAAATTCGTCGATAACTTTTCGTTCATCCTCGTTGCAGTCGCCCAAGAATGAGGCCAAAAGGTTCTCAGATTTTTGTACTTCAGAAGCCTCGAATGAATCCTGACCAGCCTGTTCGATTTTGTTAATTTCCTGTGTAGTATCCATGATTAAGGCTGTCCGTTCTTATCTTTCTTGGCAGATTTTTCTTCGTTCAGACCAATGGCAATATCATTAAACATTTTCCAAGCGACAGTGCGCCAACGTTTGAGTTCAGCCCGATTACCCAGCGGCATATCTTCCATAGCCTTAGCAACGGAGAGACGCTTAGAATACAAATCATCGGTAACACGATCTGCGAGGTCAGGAAGGTCGATAGTAGTTCCACGTTTTTCGGCCTCAACTTTTGTCTTTGAGTTATTGAACAGCTCGAATTTTTGAGGCTCACCGTAGAAGGTATTGCGGACGACGTGTAGTTCACCGGGAACAACGTCCATATATTTTTTGAGGAGTTCAATACTATCTCGCTGACGATTGATAACCCAGAAGGAGACGAGTTGCCTGTGAAGTTCGTCGAGACTTCCGATAAGAGTGCCGCCGAATTTTTCAACAGCTTCCCCCGACCGAGCGGCGGAATTTATAACGATGTCCTTATCGCTTGCTTCAGAATAATTGACAAGTTCAATCCAGCCGTCAGCATTATCAAGAGACAGAGAAATAACTTCAACGTCGTCATTGTGAGTGAAAGTTTTTCCCACGTCAGGATTACTCGTATCACTTTCAACGAGAATAATTTTTCTGTGTCTGCATTGAGTAAGATAGTCTGCAAGGATCATGCTTAAAATACTTTTGCCGACCCCGCCCTTACTACCGCCAATGAAGTATAAAAATCGTGAATTTGTATCAGGCATTTTTATAAATCCTCCGTGTCAGGCGGCAAATCAAAATGTGCGCTGTTTTGCGATTGAACACTATCTTTTTGTACGCTCTCTTGTTGGGACACGGGAGCAGTATTTTCATGTTCGGCAGACAAAATTTTGCTGTCCTTTACACTCTTATCTGCAATAGTTTCTGTAACAACTTCAGCACCGACCGCAGATAAATTTTTGCCCTTCTTTGTAGCGACTTTTGAATGTTGATGCTGCTCCTTTTTAGCAGTAGAAATATTTGAATTTTTGTAGCTTTCCATGCAGACCCGAAAGAACCGCCAGAACTGTTTAAGAGAAGTCTGACTGATGAGCCAGCCCGCCGAAACGAAAAATTCCGAGATGTCCTCAACGGTGTAGTTCTTATTGACGATAGCGTCATGAATATCTTGAAACAAATAATCAACCGCTTCTCTCGTCTTAAAGAACTTCTTTTCCTTGACAGGAAGGCCAACGATTTTAGAATGAACGGCCTTC
>JAFSJW010000107.1 GCA_017449265.1 Treponema sp. | reverse complement strand
CTGTGCGTAAGTGGTGTTTGACTCACCAATTTGCGTTGCAAATTGGTTCGCACGCACAGAACGAGTTTGGCGGTGCGAACCTGCGCACGCGTATTTTTTTTGTGTCGGATTGCTGGCTTGGGAACGCGCCCCTACTCCGCCCGAGCTGGCAATCCGTTCTGAGCTTAGAACAATTCTGAGGGGCAGCCCGACCAAGCCCGAGTTAGCTCTGAGTTCCAAGCTCGGAACGAATCACTCACGAGCAGCCCCCAGAGCAAATCAAGCCCCAAGCCGCAAAAAAATCCGCTCCACGCAGAATGAGTTTGCTTTGCAAACTCGTACACGCACAGAACGAGTTTGGCGGTGCGAACCTGCGCACGCGTATTTTTTTTGTGTCAGATTGCTGGCTTGGGGAATGCGTCCCGACTCAGCCCGAACTGGCAATCCGTTCTAAGTTTTAGAATAAAATCCTCCGCAAGCGACCCCGACCAACCCCAAATCAGCTCTGAGTCCCAAGCTCAGAACGAATCCCTCGCAAGCGACCCGACCAGTCCCGAACCAGCTCTGAGTTCCACCCCCTCAGAACAAATCACTCGCAAGCAGCCCCAGACCAAGCCCGAATCAGCTCTGAGTTCCAACCCCAGAACAAATCACTCGCAATCGCCCCCCCCCGACTCAGCCCGAGCCAGCAATCAGTTCTAAATTTTAGAACAATTCTGAGGGGCAATCCCTCGCAAGTAATCCCCCCCCCTAAAAAAAAATCAATCATCAGTCAGGCAATGCATAATACTCCTCTGATTCATCAGCACTCCACAATTCGTCAGTCGTTTCCGTAAACAAATCTTGAGCTTGATTCCTGGTAATATAACTCACACTAAATCCAGCAGCAGAAACTGCAGGTGGGGTAGTAATCAAAACACGAGGGGGAACGCTGCCAAGAGACTTCGTGAACGAAACCAATCTGTTTGGTGTATCTGCCACCCGACCAAAATAACACCGCCCATCATTAGTAGTAAATGTAAAAGTATCTATTTTGGAGTCGCCGCCGAAAAGAATGTAAGCATCATTACTACTACAAGCACAGTTCAACCTAGTCACGCTGCTTTCGTTCGTCGTCGTGTATGTTTTTTCGTCAAGCGTATAAGACTGAACCAGGGCTGTCACACAATTAGCGGACGTCGTCGTCATGTGAACTGCCGTCCCATCCTCCACAAGAGTATTGACAGTTCCTCCCACAAGAACGAATGTCCCCCCGCCTTGATATTCGCCCTGATTGCTTTTGCCTATTACGGTTGAGTCGTTTACTACCACCGTACCTCCCAGCTGTGCAATTCCATAACTGTAGCCTGTAACAGAAGAGCCCCTTGTCATATCGAATATACCAGCAGTAACATAAATGCAAGGGGTACTTGATTCTCCATCAAATATATTTTCTGCAGTCGATGCGTCCATCGTGAACGAGCCGCCACCCACATACACGGAAATCAAATTTTTACAGGTGATTTTAGAGTCGCCGCCCATAACAACATTTCCGCCATTCTGAATTATAGCAGAATAATCAGGCAAGTCGGCAGTGGTAGTGATAACAGGCGGGGTATCGCTATTACAGGTAATTGCAGTATCATCAAATGTGAGAGTACCGCCCATTACCGCAATTTTTTGTTCACTTGTTATTGTGGAGTCATTAGAGAACGACATAGTGCCTTCGTAAAGTCCTATGAGCGCACTATCTGAGCCCTCCGCCTGGGACAGGGCAATTTTGTCAAAAGAAAGGGAACTATTTCCGCTCAGGATGATATTTTGCGCCACAATGGAGCCGTCCTTGAACACCGCGTTCACGTTATCTTCGACAGTGAAATTTTCAAATGTAAGAGTATTACCGCCCAAGTTGACCACCGCACCGTATATGCCCTCCTCAACAACCAAGCCGTCGCCCATCTCCACGCCGGACACATCAATATCTTTTGTCACATAGATTTTTGCGTACGTTGTCTCGTCGCCGGCTTTCATCTTGCTATTGTCAATGGCTCCGTCGCCATTGATTTTTTGTCCTCTCAGTGCAGCTAAAAGAGATGTGGCATCGGAAACTATGTAAAAATTCTGATACTCTGAATAGCTCAAATCAAAAGTGACTTCCGTGTACGAGCCTGAGACGGACGCGGACGTGGTTTTTGTGTCCAGCTTGATTTTTTTTGTGTTGTCCGTGTAGATATCGAGCGAAAATGTGTATGTACCGAAAGGAACATCATTGAAAGTGAGCGTCCCGTCCTTGCCGACATATTCTGGGCCGTATTTGTTTCCGGCTCCCGTAAAAGAAACGCCGTAGTAGAAATTATCTGATTGCACAGGGCCAAAATCCCCAAGAATGTCCGCGGAAGAGCCGGACGAACCAATTTTTACTGTTATGCTAGATTTATTGGATGCCGCCGTACCCCCCCCCGAGCCGCCTCCGCCACCCGAGTCACAGGAAGCAAGCAGCATAATCGCAAAAAGCGTCATCAGAGCATTAAAAAGAAAAAATGATTTTTTCATAGAAAATCCTCCTATAAAAATAATGAAAATATAAAGCAATGCCAGCAAAAGTCATACTGAAGTTCGGAATGGTCTTGTGCCAGAAAAACTCTTCCCAGATTTTATTATAAAAAAAGAAAAAGAAAAAATCACCACATCAATTGGGAATTTTGATTTTTCAGGAAAAGACCGCAAGAGCTGTCTAAAAAATATCGTCATGCTGAACTCGTTTCAGTATCTATACTTTGAGATTCCGCAACAAGTTCGAAATGACGACGGTGATTTTGACAGGCCCAACCACCGATAATTACATTATGTTTTCGCAGGAAAAATTCATCGAGTATATAAAAACGGATTGCGACAGACTTTCGTTCATTAGGAATTATCTTAAAGAAAACGGCGTAGATACAAATGTAATCGAACTTGAAGGAAAAAAGCACATTTCCGTAACATTTCCTATTTCGTCATACGACCCGACTTTCAAAATAAAAACAGTCGTCTGCCATTATGACAGAGTTCCAGGAGTTCCAGGTGCGAACGACAACTCAGCTGCGAATCTTGCCGTAGCTGATTTTGCGGTACGGCTGTCAAAGCAGCGGAAAGCACACAATATGAGAATTTTTTTCACAGACGGAGAAGAGCTTGGCATAAACGGAATATTCGAGCAAGGCGCATACGCGCTGGCCGAATATCTGAAAAAAAACAGAATCACAAAAGACGAAGTGTATATCTTTGACGGTTGCGGGCGCGGTACAGTAGCAATTCTAGGGCAAGCCGGGCTTTTGTCAAAAACTTCCTCCGATTTTAAGAAATCGTTTTTCGCCCTTTTCAAACACGCCGAAGAGCTTTTGCAAAAGACAAGCCCCGGAAGCTGGATGAGCCTTCCCATGCCGTACAGCGACAACGCGGGCTTTCTTGCGCGGGGAGTTCCCGCTATTGTCATCACTTTTCTTCCAAAGGAAGAAGCAAGCCTTTACTACAAAAACCTCATGGCAGACAAAAATCTTGCAAAAGCCGTACTCAACTGCGACATAAATTACGGCGAAAAATGCTCTACTGACATAAAAATCGAAATGATGAAATATAAGGAAAAAATTCCGTTCACATGGCGGCTGTTCCATACGGAAATGGACAATTTCTTCTCGATAATGCCAGAAAGCATTGAGCTTCTTGGAAAAATTCTTGACGAACTTGCTAGAACGGTCATCATGGAATAGAACTCAGCCTATTTCTGGCAATGCAAAAAACGGCAGAATTTGAGAAATTTTCAAATCCTGCCGTTTGAATTATAAGGCCAGAAGCCGCCAGCTTATTTTACCTTACCATCTTTGTATTTTTCGACAGAAAGGAATTTTCCGTCAGCACCGATTTTCTTTCCGTCAAGAAGAACGAAGCCGTCTTTTGTGCAGAGTCCCATTTCGGCGAATTTGTCAGCCTTTACGAAGCACATTTCTGCCGCATCTTCAGGAACGCTCTGGCCTTCCGGCTCCAAAATTGTTCCCGGCTGGAACTGTGGGGCGAAAATGACTTCGCAAGTGTCTTCGCTTGTGTTGGGGTCGCTGGCTGCAAGGAGCATACCTTTTGAGCGCACTCCACGGAAATTTGCCGGCTTCAAGTTGTAGACAAGCACGATGTTCTTTCCAAGAAGTTCTTCCGGCTTATAGAATTTTACGATTGAGCTTACAATCTGGCGAGGCTCCTCGTCCCCAGTGTTCAGGGTGAGAATGTAGAGGAATTCTCCGCCCGGATGCTGCTCAACCTTTTCAATCTTGCTGACCTTGAGGATTACACGGCGGCTGAATCGCTCTGCCAGTGGAAGCTGGTCGATTTCTGCTGGAGTGAGCTTTTTGTTCTGTGCTTTCTGAGCGAGCTTTTCGGCTGAAACTCCGTCAACAGTAGAGAGAAGTTTTTCCAGCTTTGCCTTTCCGATGATTCGCATGAAGCTTCCCAGTCGCGGGCCCTGGTCTTTTCCGATGAGGGCTGTGTAAAGGGCAAGGAAGAGCTGTTTTGCGTCCAAGCCCAGCGCGGTCGCGACATCGTAAATTGCCTGCTGGCAGTCTTTGTCAGTCTGGAAGCTGTCGATTTTTGGAACAACATCAGAAAGAACCTTTTTGACGGCCTGGGCCATGTCTTCGGCAAGCTGGGCACGAGTTCCTTCTGCACGGAGAGAGAAGCACATGTCAGGAGCGCAGTCAGGGGCAGATTCGTTAATCCAGTACCAGGCGCAGGCAGCTCTTTTTCGCAGAGTTTCTTCCTGCTCTGGTTTAACATCGCCCAGAGACTTGATTACAGCGTCAACATCCCCAGAATATGTCTGGAGCAAAGTTGTGAGAAGTCGGAATGGAACCTGATAAGGCATTACTTTCGGCATCTCGCCAATCTGAGAAAGCTCGTAAAGTCGTTTTTCACGGAGCAAAAGCTGTTCTTTTTTTGCAGGATCTTTTTCTTTTGGCTCCTCTACACCCCAGACAAGTCGCTCAGTGCGGTCGTAAGCCTCGTAAATTGTGATTACATCAAGGTCGAAGCTGATACTGAACTCATGGTCAACCTTGTTTGAGGCGAAAATGTATCGCAAAACTTCCGGCTGATAGACTTCAAGGGCATCAACCAAAGAAATTACCTTTCCTTTTGAAGAAGACATTTTGCCGGGAACGCCCTTGAGCTTAACGAAGTCATATTTCATTGTGACAGGCGCATCCCAGTTGTAAAGGCGTTTTGAAACCAGTTTTGCAGTGTCGTAGCTTCCGCCCGGAGAAATGTGGTCTTTTCCGCCCGGCTCAAAGCAGACTTTTTCTTCGTTCCATCTCATTGGCCAGTCAACGCGCCAGCCCAGCTTGAATTCTTTTGATGTGCGAAGGTCTCCCTTTTCGACATGACCGCAAGCGTTACACTTGTAAGTGATTCCGTACTCGCCGTCGTATTCAAGGATTTCTGTCTCGTCCTTGTTGCACTTGCAGCAGAAAGCGGCTACAGGCCAGTAGACATCGCTGTCCTTCATTTTGTGCTCGTCGTCACGGTACTCGTTGAGACAAGCTTTGATGACATCCCGCTTCTGCATGGCGATTTTCATGCCCTCAGCGTAGCGGTTGGCACGGTAGCGGCTTGCCTGATACAAAAATTCAGGATGGATTCCTACTCGTGGAAGCTGGTTTTCGATATCTTTTTCGTGATGGCGGGCATAGTTTTCGTCCCGTCCGAAGGTGTCAGGCACCATAGTAATCGGGTAGCGCAGGTATTTTTCAAGTTCTTCCGGTTTTGGCATGTTGGCAGGAACTTTTCGGAATACATCGTAGTCGTCCCATGAATAAATGAAACGGACATTCTTGCCCCGGTCACGCAAGGCCCGTACGACCAAATCAACCGTGATAATCTCACGGAAGTTTCCGATATGAACAGTTCCAGAAGGAGTGATTCCTGAGGCACAAGTATAAGAGTCTCGTTCACCTTTCTGCTTAATGATTCGTTCAGCCTGCTGGTCAGCCCAGTGGCAAAGTTCTTTTGTATCTCTAGACATAGTTCTTCTATTATACTGAAATAGATTCCTTTTGCACATATGGAAAAAGTTCTATTATACAAGTTTCATTATAGCCATTCGATATGATGCCAGATTTTTTTTCCGCCAGGCGCAAGCTCGAAGCGTTGAAAATAAATTTCCTCTATGCACGAACCTGTGCTATAATAGGCTAATACGGAGAATAAAAAAATGAAAAATGAACGATGGGTATTTCACAAAGATGCGGAGGCACAAAGCGGAGGCGAAGGCGTTACAAGGCGCGTTCTTGCTTACAGCGACGACTTGATGTGCGTAGAGAACACATTCAAAAAAGGCGCAGTGGGAAAACTTCACCACCATCCTCACACGCAGATTACTTACATTGTGAGCGGAAAATTCGAATTTGAAATTGACGGAGTAAAGAAAATCGTAGAAAAAGGCGACACGATGCTCAAAATGAACAGCGTTGAGCATGGCTGCGTATGCCTTGAAGAAGGAGTTCTGCTCGACATCTTCAATCCGTACAGAAAAGACTTCGTAAAGGACTAAGGAGCATGTCAAAAAGTATTGTCATGCTGAATTTGTTTCAGAATGACAATACTTTTTGAACGGCCCATAGTTTTTCTGAATTCGGGACGCTACCGAACTTTCAGACAAGCGGTCAGTCTTTCTTTACTTTCATGTTCACGAGTGCCAGGACAATCATCGCGACCATGTTCACAAGGAGCAATGCGATTGCACCGATAAGACCAATTCTGTCCGCAACGCTGCCCACGATTTGCGGCGTGAGTATTCCGCCCAAAGCAGAAATTGCAAGGAGCATAGAAGTTCCAAGATCAGAGCCTTTTATGACGGAGCCAGCGTTTGAAACTCCTGTCGGATAGATTCCTGCGAAGAAAAAACCAAGCGCGATTATTGAGATTGTTATTACAGCAAGATTTTTCGTTGAGATTAAGAGCGTAAAGAAAATTGCCGCAGCAAAGCAGTCAGCCAGAATTATGTGCTTTTGCTTAACTTTCGTTGACACAATCGCCGTAGCAAGCCTTCCGAAAAGGACTGCAAGCCAAGTGAATGACACCAGGGAGTTTGCGAAAGTTATTGACATTATGCCCGTATTCTTGAAATAAGTCACGAACCAGCCGTTCACACAGTTCTCAAGCCCCAGATAAAAGAAAAGAAGAAAGCCCGAAACAAAAAAAACAGGCTCTTTCCAGAATTTTTTCTTCTGGGAAGGAACATTTTCTGAATCATGCCCCGCACGCTTTTTTTCTCCGTTCCCGGATAAATCAAGCATAAAAACCATAATGATTGAAATCGTGGAGGCAATTGAAATCGTATACACTATTGACCGCCATGAAAGGCCGATTTTAAAATAGAAAGAAAGAATCATCGGGGCAAGGAACGCGCCAATCGCAAACACCATATGAAGAAGGTTCAAGGCAGCCGCGCTTCCGTCGCCTTTTTCGTTTATGTACGCATTGTTTATGATACTGTACGATCCACGGCTTATTCCCAGAAGGACAAAAAGCAGAATAATCACAGGAACGGGCGGAATCAATGATATTCCCATGAGCGAAAGAGGCATGAGGCACGACGTGATGACGATTGACGCCTTGCGCCCTACGACTTTCGTAAGGAAAGGATTCACAAAGCTAGCAAGGAAGTTTCCGATAGCGAATGCCGAAAGGAAAAGTCCGGCCGTAGAATAGTTTATCCCAGACTCCTCCATGAGATACGGCAGGATTGCCCCCACAAGGAGAACCATCGCACCGTTCACTAAAAATGAATAATAATTCGGGTAAAATTTCTTAAAATGGATTCTATCTGTCATAGACAAGATTTTAAATCATTTTTGATTCATTTGCAATTTGCCACAGAATGAAACCACGGAAATCAATTTCGGAGCATTATAAAAACCGGGGCTGACCAAAAAGTATTGTCATGCAGAAAGCGTTTCAGCATCCGTGCAATGAACTTATTGGGCAGCCCCGATTATGTTTTATTCTATAAAATAGAGCCGTTCGGAAGTTTCAGTTCTCCGAACAGGTCTATTATTTGTTCAAGTACTCAACCACGAGCTGACCCATTTTCTTAGTTCCGACGAGCTTTCCGGCAGCCTTCACCTCGTTGATGTGGCTTCCTGCGATGTCGCCAGTTCTCCAGCCGTCATCAAGGACTCGGCTCACGGCATTTTCGATTTCTTTTGCCTCAGCCTCAAGCTTGAAGCTGTAGCGAAGAAGCATTGCCGCAGAAAGAATTGTTGCGAGCGGGTTGGCAAGGTCTTTTCCTGCGATGTCAGGCGCAGAACCGTGAATTGGCTCGTAAAGCCCTGGACCTGTTCCGTCGCCGAGTGAGGCTGAGGCGAGCATTCCGATAGAGCCTGTAATCTGGCTTGCCTCATCGGAAAGAATGTCGCCGAACATATTGCTCGTAGCAATTACATCGAACTGACCAGGATTTCTTACCATCTGCATTGATGCGTTGTCGATGTAGAGATATGAGAGAGCAACATCCGGGTAATCCTTTTTCACATCCTCTGCAACGCGCCTCCAAAGCTGGCTTGAATTGAGGATATTTGCTTTGTCAACGACGCAAACTCTCTTCTTTCTGTTCTTGGCGTACTCAAATCCCATGCGCACAATGCGCTCAATCTCCGGGCGAGTGTATTTCTCAGTGTCCCAGGCTGTGTTTCCGTCCGCGCTCGTTCCGCGCTCACCAAAGTAGATTCCGCCCGTAAGCTCGCGCACGATAAGGATATCAAGCCCCTCGCCAACAATCTCGTCCTTGAGCGGGCAGGCATCCTTGAGCTGCTTCCACATTACGGCAGGGCGAAGATTCGCGAACACTTTCATTCCGCCGCGAAGACCAAGAAGAGCTTTCTCAGGGCGAAGTTCAGATGCAAGGTTGTCCCACTTAGGGCCGCCAACAGCACCAAGAAGGGCTGCGTCAGAATCAAGCGCAACCTGAAGCTGCTCTTTCGGGAGCGGATGACCGAACTGGTCGATTGCGCTTCCGCCAGCGATTACCTTCGTATAGTTCCACTTGTGTCCGTGCTTTTTTGCGATTGCGTCCAAAACATTCACCGCTTCGGCAACAACATCAGGCCCGATTCCATCTCCAGGAATCAATGCGATAGTCTTTTCCATAGATATATCTCCATTTTTTTGATTTTCAATCAAAAATTTATTCTAGCATTTTTGACAGTCTTTTTGAAGAATTTTAAAGTATACTCTCTACTGTTAAGCCAATTTTCTATTTTTGATTCCATAGAAGACTATAAAATATTTTTATTTTTTTTCCTATCATACCAGCAGATTTCCGTAGTCCATATTTCACCTTGATTTTTGCACTGTTCATCATTAGATTAACTAAATGAACAAAATCGTAACATCATCGGACGGAAAACTCGTCCTCTCCTCAATGCTCACGGAAAGCCAGTTCGCGCGCACGAACCTTGTCACCCAGATGGAAGAGTCAGGGTACATAATCCACATGAAAAAAGACGGCGTGACTTTCTCCGAGTACAAGTTCAGCTCGAATTTCACTAAGGACGGAACTGTTTATTTTTCAGGCGAAGATTTTGACGGAACGCTCCTTGGCGAGAGCCTTGACGACGCGGACACCGCGGGAACAGTCCTGAGCGCGCTCACGGCAGCAATTGAAAAGAACCTTGACCTTGCAGCTGTTGGCGCGGGCGGAATCCTAGTGCGAAAAACTCCCGCCGCAACCGACGGAAACATCGCCGATGTGCTTTTTCTTCCGGGAAATCTTTTTGAGCGGAGCGCGGTGAACCTTTCGGAACTCGACTACTGCGAGAATCAAGGATTTTATTTTTACAAAGGTCTTGAATCGCAAGACGCGCTCATCTTTCTGCGCTCAGTCATTGCGTACAGATGCTTGTCCGGAAAGTTTCCGTTCACAAAAACTGACCTTCTGGAGCGTCAGGCAGACATATTCGACAACGCGTTCGTTCCTCTGGAGCTTTGCGTTTTCGGAATCAACAAGGCCGTCGCAAAATCCGTTGACTCAGGACTTATGATTTTCAGAAAAGACGACTGCTTTGAGGGAAACAGCCGCTTTGTGGACGAAAAGAAAAAAGCAAGGCTTGAAGAAATACTGAACTCCGTTCAAAAATTCAGTGCTGACTCATTTTTTTCTGAAAAAATCAGGCTGGGAAATGAAAAAGAGCAGGAAACAGCCGAATTCAGAAAAGAGCGCGGCGATTACATAAAAAAACAAAAACGGAAGATTTTCGTCTCAAGGATTTACCGCCGCAACAAGAATTTCATACGGATGGCCGCAATCGTCGGAATTGTTGTTCTGTATGGTCTTTACAGCTTCCACAAGACGAACTTGAATCTTGCCACATCAAAAGGTCTTTCCGCCGAGCAAACAGCTTGGGCAATGTACTCGTTCATATCTTCCGCGGATGTTCCTGACCTTCAGGAAATCGTCAGCGGAAAAGAGACACGGGATTTAATCGTAAAAGTCGCAAGCTACCATGTCCGGGCAAAAGAGCGGGTCGGGTTCAACGAGCGCGGAAAAATCGTTCCTGTGGCGGAGCGTCTTTTCTACAGCCCGGAAAGCCATTTCTGGATGTTCGGAATCACAAATCTTTCTATTAATGGTGTACATCGTCCGATTTTTGCGGACTTTCCGAAGCGCAAAGACAAACCTGCGTCCCTTACGGAGGAAGATTCCAGAATTCTTTCCAAAAATGAACAGAAAATCTGCCATGCAGAATATTTCCTCGTTATGAACGATGATACTTTTATCAATGTTCAGAAAGTTTCTGAGGATGTGACTTTGTTCTGGGACGGAAAGAAATGGCTCGTAAAATCAGTCCAAGGAACTTCGGACAACAGCCGCGTCAAAATGAAATCGTTCCACGAAGATTACAAAAACGCAATGCAGGAAACAAACGGAAACATTGAAAAATCGGTGGAAATCATCAAGTCAAAATACGAGTGGCTTCCTTCGCATGATGATATTGCATTTTATTCTGACAAATTTTGAAAAAATGTCATATTGACGAAAGAAGTTGTTGGAATTAAACTTTCAGTAATAAATAGACCTGTTCGGAAAACCGATGTTTCCGAACACATCTAATGGAGAAAATCATGGCTGAGTACAATTTGGAAAAACAGCATGCGAAAGGAAAGCTGCACGCGATTGAAAGAATCAACGCGCTTTGCGATGAAGGCTCTTTCGTAGAGACATACGCCGGAGTAAGGCACAACTGCACGAGTTTCGGAATGGATAAAAAAGACATTCCTTATGATGGCGTAATCACAGGATTCGGAAAAATCAACGGGCGCAAAGTCGCCGTCTATGCGCAGGACTTTACCGTTCAGGGCGGAACTCTCGGTCACATGCACGGAAAGAAAATCGCCGACCTTACGAAAATGGCCGTTGACGCGCGTTGTCCTGTCATTGGAATCAACGATTCGGGCGGAGCAAGGATTCAGGAAGGTGTTGACGCTCTTTCTGGCTACGGAAATGTGTTCCATCAGAATGTGCGTGCATCAGGCTCTATCCCGCAGATTTCAATCATCGCAGGTCCGTGCGCCGGTGGTGCGGTCTATTCGCCTGGAATCACGGACTTTATCTTTACGATTGACAAAGTGAGCCAGATGTTCATCACAGGTCCGAAAGTCGTAAAATCAGTAATGTTCATGGATATTTCGGCTGATGACCTCGGAGGCGCGTCAATCCACTCGCAGAAATCAGGCGTAGCCCATTTCAGAAGCGAAACGGAAGCTGAGTGCTATGAGACCGTCCGCAAGCTGCTCGACTACATTCCGCACTATTTTGGCGACAAGACTGACGCCCCTGAGAAATTCAAGTTCGACGCAAAAAAATGCGCCAAGAAGATAAAGGAGATTCTGCCAGAAAACTCACGGCAGGGTTATGACATACGCGATGTAATCAACTGCGTCATCGATGAGGACTCGTTCCTTGAGGTAATGAAGGAATTCGCCGTGAACTGCGTTACAGGATTCTCCCGCATTGAGGGACGCACAGTCGGAATCGTGGCGAACAACCCGAAAGGTTTGGGAGGCGTTCTCGACTGCGATGCGAGCGACAAAATCGCGCGCTTCATCCGCTATTGCGACTCTTTCGATATTCCCCTCCTCACATTCGTGGATGTTCCGGGCTTTATTCCAGGACCGCAGGAAGAGCAGAAAGGAATTATCCGCCACGGAGCGAAAGTTATCTACGCTTACTCTGAGGCAACTGTTCCTAAGCTCACTGTTATCACGCGCAAGGCATACGGCGGAGCTTATATCGCTATGTGCTCTCAGCACTTGGGCGCGGACTTCGTGTACGCATGGCCGAGTGCGGAGATTGCCGTCATGGGTGCAGAAGGCGCAATCGAAATTTTGTGCGCAAAAGAGCTGAAAGACCCGTCCAAAGCGGGCGAGGTTGCTGAAAAAACAGCACAGTATAAAGAAGAGATTATGACACCAAAAATCGCCGAGCAGCGCGGTTACATCACAGAGGTAATAAACCCAGAAGATACTCGCGCTAGAATCGTGGCGGGCTTCGATTTCTTGGAAACAAAGCTCTTCACTGACCAGCCGCGCAAAAAGCACGGAAACATTCCGCTGTAAACGCACAAAAACACAAAAAGATGAAAAATCAAAGGGCTGTCCAAAAAACGGGCAGCCCTATTTTTTTAAACAAAAGAGCGGAAAGGTAAGAAAAAATTTAAACTTTACTTTGCGAAATTTATGGTTTATCATTTTTATTGATACTTGTTTTATGATTTCGTTGGAGGAAATAAATGATAAAGACAGTAAAAGATGTTGATTTGAAAGGCAAGCGCATTATCATGCGTGTTGATTTTAATGTACCGATGAAGGACGGAGTTGTTCAGGACGACACAAGAATTATGGCAGCTCTTCCTACCATTAAATACATTCTTGAGCAGAATCCGCGCTCGCTTGTTTTGATGAGCCATCTGGGAGACCCAAAAAAAGATGTAAAGAAAGCTCAGGAAAAAGCTGAGAAAGCAGGAAAAACATGGACTGACGCAGACGCAGAGAAGTTCATCAACGGAAAGAACCGCATGAAGCCGGTCGTTGAGTATTTTGCAAAAAAACTCGGAAAAGATGTAACATTCCTTCCAGATGCTCTCGGTCAGAAAGCCGCAATCGACGCTCTTCCTGAGGGAGCGGTTGCAATGCTTGAAAACACACGCTTCCACAAAGAAGAGACTTCAAAAGATTCAGCTGAGCGCGATGTTATGGCAAAAGAGCTTGCTTCTTACGGAGACATTTTCGTAAACGACGCTTTCGGTACAGCTCACCGCGACCAGGCCTCTACAGCCTCAATCGCAAAATTCATGCCAGTTCCGAGCGTTGGCGGCTTCCTTATGGAAAAAGAAGTCAAATACATTCAGCCAATGGTAGAGAACCCGCCAAAACCACAGGTCGCTATCATCGGTGGTGCAAAAGTTTCTTCAAAAATCGCAGTTTTGGAAAGCCTTCTCAAGAACGCTTCTGCCCTCGTTATCGGCGGTGGTATGGCTTACACATTCCTCAAAGCTCAGGGTCACAAAGTTGGTATCTCTTTGGTTGAGGACGACTTCATCGACACTGCTAAAAAATTGCTCTCAGACGCTGCTGCTAAAGGTGTTAAAATCGTTCTTCCTGTTGACCATGTTGCCGCGGACAAATTCGACGCGAACGCAACCCCAGTCGCAGTTGACGGCGTAGACATTCCTGACAATCTTATGGCAATGGATGTCGGTCCAAAGACAATCGAGCTTTACAAAGAAGTTCTTTCTACTGCAAAATCAGTAGTATGGAACGGACCGGTGGGCGTATTCGAGTTCGACGCATTCGCAAAGGGAACTGCTACCGTTGCTCAGCTCGTTGCAGACGCTACAGGCCGAGGTGCAATGACAGTCGTTGGCGGCGGTGACTCAGTTGCAGCCGTAAACAAATTCAACCTTGCGGACAAAATGAGCCATGTTTCAACAGGTGGCGGCGCTTCCCTCGAATTCCTCGAAGGAAAAACACTCCCAGGAATCGCAATCTTGGCTACAAAATAGCAGAAATAAGGAGTCGTGTATGCGCACTAAATTTATTGCCGGCAACTGGAAAATGAATATGGACAAGGCAGGCGCAATAGAGCTTGCAAAATCGCTCGTCGCCCAGCTCAAGGATGTAAAAAACACATTCATGATAGCTCCGCCGTTCGTGTATTTGGATGCAGTTGCCCAAATCGTAAAAGATACAAACATCCTTCTTGGAGCCCAGAACGTTGCGGTATCCGAAAACGGAGCGCATACAGGCGAAGTTTCGGCCGCGATGCTCAAGGATATCGGAGTAAAGTCTGTTATCCTTGGTCATTCAGAACGCAGGGACGAGCTTTACGAGAACAACAGGATTGTGAACAAGAAAGTGCTTGCGGCACTCAGTCACGACCTTGATGTAGTTCTTTGTATCGGAGAGCGATATTCGCACAAAATCGTCGGCGTAACAGAAAATGTTTGCAGGCTTCAGATTGAGGAAGGTCTTGCTGGTGTAAGCGCGGAGCAGATGAAACATATTGTCATCGCATATGAGCCAATCTGGGCTATCGGCACAGGAGTAACACCAACGCCGGAAGAAGCGAATGTAATTCATGCTTCAATCAGAAAAACGCTCGCAAAGATTTTCGGTCAGTCAACAGCCGATGAGACGAAAATTCTTTACGGTGGCTCTATGAACGCAAAGAATGCGGAAGCTCTCCTTGCGCAGCCGGAGATTGACGGCGGACTTATTGGCGGAGCTTCGCTCAAAGCCGATACATTCGTTCCAATCTGCAAATTCTCTGTCTAGAAATTTAAAATCACGGTGCGCATCGTCGTGCGTATTCGCGCTTCTTTGTTCTGCCACCGTGATTTTATATCAATCGCAATTTTTTCTCGTGCTACTTCAAGAATTCATTTGACGATTGTTCAATATTAGTTTAATATGATTGGACTTATTTTTTATTAGTTTGGAGTTAAAAATGGGTGCTATTGGTGCAGTTCTTCTTGTAGCGTTTGTAATTATCTGTGTGCTGTCAGTCCTTCTGGTTCTTGTTCAGGAGCCAGACAACAGTGGAATGGGCGGAATGCTCGGAGGCGGAAATTCAGCCGCATTCGGCTCGCACTCGGCTTCTGTCCTTACAAAAACAACGGTTGTGTTCGTTATTTTGTTCTTCCTCCTTACTTTCCTTCTTGCTCTTATGAACAAGGGTGCAAAGACAAGGACAGATTTGTCAGATGTAGCTACTGAGAGCGGAATTACGACAACATCATCAAAAGAGGAGTCTGCTGACTGGTGGAAAATCCAGAAAGCAACTGAAAATTCGGCAGGAAGTGCGGCAGGTACTTCTGGGGAAAACGCTGGCGCAAGTTCAGAATCAGGCGAAAAAACAGAGCTGATTATGAACACTGAGAATCAGGCAGTCGTATCTGAGTAATTTTTTTTCAAAGGGTCATGTTTTATGTCGCTCGAAGCTATATTTCCAAAAGAAACTATAATTGTAAATCTTGAGAGTACAGAAAAAGATGAACTCTTTGAAGAACTTGTAGAGATAATCCACAATGCTGTTCCTGAAATGAACAGAAAAGAAGCTCTCGATTGTCTCCTTGAGCGCGAAAGCAAAATGACGACGGGAATCATGCACAATGTTGCAATTCCCCACGCGTTAATACCAAGCATGAGTAAGACGGTCGGCGCAATCGGGATAAGTTCCGAGGGCATCGACTACGACTCTCTGGACAAAGCCCCCGTATACTTGATTTTTATGCTTATCGGGGCGCAAGGCGAAACCGAGCAGCACATTCAAGTTCTGAAGCAGCTTGCTGGAGTACTTCAGCTTCCTGATTTCGTTGGCAGAATGAGGCAGTGTTCATCGCCTTCGGAAGTTCATAATCTTCTGCGCAATTCGGAAGAATTGCTTGCTGAATAAAACAAGGTGGAGCAAAAATGGCAGAACAAGAAATCGACACAATCAGACATCTCATAGAAATCGAAAAAAATGCCTCCATCCTCATTTCCGAGGCACAGGCTGAAGCTGATAAAAAAATTGCTGCGGCAAAAGCACAGGCTGACTCAGATTTCAGGGAGCGAGCAGCAAAGATTGTATCTGAGAAAGAAGCCGAATACGAAGCAAAAATAAAAGATGCTTCCGCCAAATATAATGAATTACTTTCAGAATATAAGACAAAAATTGAAAATTCGCTGAAAAGCATCGATTTTTTCAATAATATAGCAGAAAAATACTTATTTGCATAAGGTGGTGCAAAAATGGACTCTTCGGCAGCTTCGGCTTATGTTTACGCAAAGGCTGGCGGAATGCTCGCCAAGTCTTTTGTAGGAAACAGAGCATCAAAACTTTTTTCAATACGCTCTCTGCGTGAGCTGTACGGATTTTTGTTCCCGAACGCAACTCCTTCCCTTCCGGAAGTTCTGCTCGCAAAAGAGATAGAATCTTTATCGGAAAAAAAATTCATCGATGAGTACATATCGCTCGTAAGCTGCTACAGAACACCAGCGAAAATTCTTGTTTCGCAGCTTCATTACTACGATTACAACAATCTGAAAACACTTGGAGCCGCTCTGAGCTTGGGCGAAAAGACCATGCCCGATATTTCTGACATAAAGAATTATTCCATGATGGATTACAAAGCATGGCCAAATTTAAGCAAAATTACATCAAATTCTACAATTTCATGGTATAATAAAGCTGTAGATATTTCAGAGCAGTACAAAATCGACTCAAAAATCGATGAAGAGTACATCTCTGAGATATGGTCAGCAGTAAAAGAGCTTTCTGGCGAAGAACGGGAAAACGCCGAGAAATTCGTTTCGGCGGAATTCTCTTTCAGAAACATACTTTGGGCATTGCGCCTGAAAGTATATTACAAAATGCCGGCCGATGAGATTTTTGAGCGTCTTGCGTTCGCTGACAAATCAAGACCAAAAACAGATTTGTTCGCGCGCCAGGCAATCAAGATTCTTGGCAAGGACTGTGAGAACTGGGACGACTGGAAAAACTGGAAATACGCTTCGCTTCTGAACCCGCATGAAGACGGGGTGGTTTGGGAGGCAAGCCCCACTTGGGTGGAGAAATCCGTGAAGCGCGAGCTGAACAGGATGTATTCAAGCTATTTCCACAAAGATCCGATGAGCGTTCTGAGCCTTGTGTCATGGTTCAAGATAAAGCAGCATGAGCTTGACTGCATACGAACAGTCGCTGAGGGGCTTCGTCTTGATGTTGACGCTGAGAAGCTGCATGATGCTGCTGGAATTCCAATGAATTAATCAGGAGAAAATATGGCAAGAACTACTCCAATGAGATTGATAGAGCTTATGGTTCTCAAACAAGACATTTGTTCCGTCATCGAATTTTTAGGCAAAAAGGGAATTTTTCAGTTCCAGTCAAACAGAGCTTCTTCTGACGATAAATCAAAGTCCAACAGTGATTTTGAGATATTGACTGCATTGCAGGAAGCAAAAGTTTTCCTCAATGAATCAGACCTTCAGATAGATGAGGATTATCTTTTTTCATGCACTCATCCTTCCGATGAAGACAGGGCAGCCGCAAAAAAATTCCTTGACAATGTTGACGAGCTTAAAAAGAAAGAAGCACATCTCCAAAGTGAGCTGAAACGCGTCAAAGACGCAAACGATGAGGCTCTTTCGTTCTCAAACCTCAAAGTTCCGTTCGAGCAGCTTGACCATCTTTCGTTCCTCTCGCTCAGAATCGGAAAAATAGATCCTGCTGTTATTGACGAGCTGAAATTTGCCGTAGGGGACAGAGCAGTTATCATTCCGCTTGGAAATGACAACTCAAGGATTATGGCAGCGGCATCAAAAAAGGCAAGGTTCGCGCTTGACTCCGAGCTGAAACGCTTCGGCTTTATCAACATGGAGATTCCAGAAGATTTCAAGGGCGTTCCGGATGATGTTCTTGAGAGCCTGAAAAGAGAACTTTCAGAAACAGAGAAAACATTTGAATTTTTTCAAGAAGAAAAGCGCAACATGGCAAAAGCCCACGAGGATATGCTCAAAAAACTTCTCGCAACATTTGCCATTGGCTCGCAGATTATCGAAAAACAGAACTCGCTTGAAGCAACTAATCTTGTGTACAGGCTGACGGGCTGGATTCCTGAGGAGTCATGCCACGAGATGATGAAAAAGCTCGACGCGCTCACGGAAGGACGAATCGCTATCAGAGTCTATGAGCCATACGAGATTCCGTCCGTAATCAATGGAACGGAGAAAGTTCCTGTAAAGCTCAAGCACGGAAAGCTCGTAAGCGCATTTGAAAGACTTATTTTCAGTTACGGCTCGCCTGCTTACGGAACGATTGACCCTACTCCGTTCGTAGCATTGTTCTTTACGCTTTTGTTCGGAATAATGTTCGGAGATGCGGGGCAAGGATTTATATTCCTTCTTTTGGGAATACTCATGTCGCTCAAAGTCGTAAAAATCGGCGGTTGGAATAAATTCGCCCCCATTTTCATAGCAATAGGAACTTCGTCAATGATAATGGGACTTCTGACCGGAGAGTTTTTCGGAAACGAAGAAATCTTAAAGCCAGTCGCACTTGCAATCACAGGGCTTTTCGGAGAACCGCACTCGCCAATCCTGCATCTCATGCCGGACGGAAGCGCGCACTCAATAAAGACAATGTTCATGTTCTTCGGCGTTACTGTCGGAGTTGGTTTCATAATAAATTCAGTCGGACTTGTCCTGAACATAAGCAACAACTTCCTCATGCACAGGATTCCAAAGGCTTTGTTCGGGAAAAACGGCGTTTCAGGAGCAATTTTCTTCTGGTATGTCGTACTGATGGTCATAAGAATCGTGGTCTTTGGTCACTCATTCTGCACGGCTGATGGTATCATAATCGGAATAACACTGTTCTTAACAATGTTCTCAGAGCCGATTCACAGGATTATGGAACACGAGAAGCCAGTATTTGAGAACGGACTTTTTGCGGCTGTTATTGAAGCAATCGTGGAGCTGCTTGAAACTCTTATCGGCTATATGTCAAATTCAATCAGCTTTATCCGTGTGGGGGCTTTCGGGCTTGCCCACGCCGTTCTTGGTTTTATCATCGCAACGCTCTCAGAAATGGCAGGGCCGGCTTACCTTGCGGTAATGCTCGTGGGCAATGCGATTGTTGTTGTTCTTGAAGGAATGATTGTTGCAATTCAGGTTATCCGATTGCAATACTATGAGTTTTTCTCTAAATTTTTCAATGAAACGGGAAAGGAATTCAAGCCTTTTGCGTTTGAATATAAATAATAGAAGAGGTTTTCTATGAGTAAGAAAATTTTTGTTTTGGCTTTGACATTATTCTCTATCGCTGTGTTCGGGGCTGTCGCTCAGTCAAGCTCTCAGCATCAGGCTCAGGCTCAGGAAGAGCAGGCTTCGGATTCGGGCACAATCAAGTACCTTGCCGCAGGTCTTGCTGTAGGACTGGCTTGTATCGCAGGCGGAATAGCGGTAGGAAAAATCGGTGCGGCGGCTATGGGCGCGATGAGCGAGAACGCGGAGCTTTCAGGAAAAGCACTTCCGTTCGTAGGTCTTGCGGAAGGTATCTGTCTTTGGGGATTCCTTGTCGCCCTGCTCATCATCATCCTTTGATGATTTTTCAGGAATAATATTTTGGAATATTTTGTAATCGGTGAAAGGGAAATTGTTCTCGGATTCAATCTTGTGGGCGTAAAAGGCTCAATCGTCGCAACAAAAAGTGAAGCTCTCGATGCTTTTTCACGCCTGACAGGACATGGCGGGACTGTTTCCGTGCCGGTTGATGAAAGACCAAAAATTCTTATCCTGACGGAAGAAGTGTCCCAGATGCTTGAGGAAGAAGTCCTTGAATGGCAGAAAGGGGCGCAGTATCCGCTGATTGTTGAAATTCCAGGCATTCACGGACACATGGAGGGAAAGAAATCCCTCACAGAGTCAATCCGTGAAGCTGTTGGCATAAGTGTCTAGTACAAATTTGGAAGTAAAATGGAAGAATTAAGGTCCACTGAGATTCTCGACAAAGAAATTGAGGCCGATGCACGCAAGAAAGCAGATAAAATTCTGAAAAATGCGGAGGCAGAGGCAGAGAAAATTTTGTCCGATGTTGAATCGCGCGTAAAAGAAGCAGAAGAGCAGAAAGAAAAGTATTACGGCTCAAAATTCAATCAGTTCGAGAAAAATCTTGAAGCCGCCCTTCCCCTTGAGAAAGAGCGTTTTCTTGTTTCGTTCTATGATGACTCTGTTTCAAAAGCTCTGAATGATTATCTGAAAAACATCGGGACGGAAAAACGGCTCTCTTTGATTGAAAAGCGTTTTCAAAGTTTGGGCGGCGTTATCGGCGGAAAAAAATTCAATGCCACTGTTTTCGGTATAAGTGTAAGCTCAGCGAAGAATATGTTAGGGACTTCGGTTCTCGGCGTAACAGAGATTTCATTTAATGAGTCAGGCGAAGAAGCGGCTAAAGGAAACGAAATCCACGAGGGAATCATTCTTGAAAGCGAAGACAAAAAAGTTCGCATTCGTCTGACGATTGATCAGATTGTACGCGAGCTTAAAGACAAATACAGTTTTGAGCTTGCCTCAACTTTGTTCGGAGGAAAATTACCGCAATGAGCGAAATAAAAGGCAAAATCACACGAATTTCAGGTCCTATCGTATATGCAGAAGGGCTTGACGGCTGCGGTCTCTACGATGTGGTTGATGTAGGCGAGAAGAAAATCATCGGCGAAATCATCAGGCAAAGCGAAGGAAACGCCACGATTCAGGTCTACGAAGAAAATACTGGCATGAAAATCGGTGAGGATGTAATTTCGTCAGGAAGACCTCTCTCACTCAGGCTGGGTCCTGGACTTGTCGGAACGATTTACGACGGAATCCAGCGTCCGCTAGAATCAATGTACAATAACTCGGGTGCGTTTCTTATTCCTGGCGAGCGGACCGAGCCAATCGATATATCAAAAAAATGGAAGCTGGAAAGTGCTGCTGGCATTACGGAAGGTTCCGCAATTCAGCCTGGGACCGTGCTTGGCTTCGTTCAGGAAACAGCCTCAATAAAGCACAAAATCATGGTTCCGCCAGCAATCAGGGGAAAAACGCTGACTTCTTTCAAAGGAAACGGCGAATACACTGTTGATGAGGTTATTGGTACTACGGAGCTTGGCGAAGAGCTTAAACTGAGCCATTACTGGCCGCTCAGAACGCCGCGTCCGTTCACAAAGAAGCTGGAGGTAAGCCAGCCTCTCATCACAGGTCAGCGTGTAATCGATGTGTTCTTTCCGCTTAGTAAGGGCGGAACAGCCGCAATTCCGGGCGGCTTCGGAACGGGAAAAACAATGACCCAGCACGCAATTGCAAAATGGTGCGATGCGGACTTAATCGTATATATCGGATGCGGTGAGCGTGGCAACGAAATGACGGATGTTCTTACGGAATTTCCTACCCTCATAGACCCGCGCACGGGCCGCTCTCTCATGGAGCGCACTATCCTCATCGCGAACACATCGAATATGCCTGTTGCGGCGCGCGAAGTTTCCCTTTACTCAGGAATAACGCTCGCCGAATATTACCGCGACATGGGAATGCATGTTGCAATCATGGCAGACTCAACATCGCGCTGGGCAGAAGCTCTTCGCGAGCTTTCAGGACGAATGGAGGAAATGCCGGCAGAGGAAGGATTCCCGGCTTATCTTCCGACGCGCCTCGCTGAGTTCTACGAGCGCGCAGGCCGCGTAAACGCCTTGTGCGGAGAGGAAGGCTCTGTTTCAGTAATTGGTGCGGTATCACCTCCAGGAGGCGACTTCTCAGAACCAGTCACACAGCATACCAAGCGTTTTATCCGCTGCTTCTGGGCTTTGGACAGAGCTTTGGCAAATGCGCGCCATTATCCTGCTATCGGCTGGATTGAAAGCTATTCCGAATATGCGGACGAAATACGCGAATGGTGGGACAAGCTTGACTCAAGATGGGCAAGCGTTCGACTTTCGGCACTTGATTTGCTAAAAGAGGAGCAGAGGCTTGAGCAGATTGTGCGCCTGATTGGACCAGACGCGCTTCCTGACGAGAAAAAAATCATCCTTACTGTGGCAGATATGATAAAGAACGGATTCTTACAACAGAGTGCGTTCGATGCCGTGGATGTGTATTCTGTTCCAGAGAAGCAGATTTTAATCCTGCTTTTGATAATGCAATTCTACGAGAAAGGGCTAGCTCTTATCAAATCGGGAGTTCCGCTCGTAAAAATCGCATCGCTTTCGGTGAAAGACGAAATAGTGCGAATAAAATCGTCGGTTCCCAACGACAAGCTTGAGCTGATTCATGAAATCGAAAAGCGGCTTGAAGACCAGATAAGCGAAGTCGCGCGGCTTTACAGACGCTAAGTCAAAATGGGCTGTCCAAAAAGTTCGATTGCAAGTGGTCGTCACGCTTGCGACGCATTTCGTTCTTTTTGGGCAGCCCACTTTTTTTTGTGAGGTTTTTATATGGCTAAGAAATTCTGCCGGTTTCCGGCAATGATTTTCATCGTATCGATTTTTTTGTTCCTGCTGATTTCATGCTCGCGCTCGCTCGGCTACAGTGTCGTTCTTTGGAGCGATGCGGAGCATAACCTTGAGGACGGGCAGATTGTAAAAGTTCATATAAAATCAAATATCTTCCATGAATATGTAATCACGGAGCTTGGCGCGGAAGAAAAATTTGAAGTACCAGAATGGCAGCTTACCGCACCCGAAAGTAAGTCAAAGGCAATCGCAAGGGCAAAAAAATTTTCTGAATTCGAGCATGTGTACGCTGTCGTCAAGCTGGACGGGCTTCCTGTGCGCTCGGAAACAGTCAACACCTCAAAGCAAGTTTACAGGCTAAGGAAAGACGAAATCATCCGAGTTCTTTACAAGGGAAACGGTCAGAGCGTATCGAACGGAAAAAATGAAATGGAAGGCGAATGGCTCAGGGTTCTTACCGAAACAGGAACTCAGGGCTGGTGTTTTTCGCACAATCTGGAGCTTTTCACAGCCGGAATCGATGTAAAATCGTCAGTTCAGATTGCATCAAAAGACGATGAGAAAGAAAAGACGGATGAAATTTTAGAGAACGCGCTGAAAAAGCGTTGGTATCCTGAAGAATTTGACTCGATGATAAAAAACGAGCGCATTGACCTTGAGAAAATGAACCCGTCGTTCGGATTTGATTTCGGAAACACTTCTGGTTTTGTAACACTGAGAACAGCCGAAGACGATTATTCCTGGGATTTCGGAGGAATCTCAAAGCTGTACGGAAAGCAGTATCAGCTTGACGGAACTAAAGTCAATGTAACAATTCGGGACGAAAATTTAATTTCGGTTCAGTTCTTCGATTCTAACAGAAAAATCCGAATGCAGAATTTCGTTGCGTTCGGAGACGATTTTGACTTGTCCGCGCTCATAGACGAAGAAAAATCGCGCCGGGAAAGGATTCTTTCAAAAATAGCAGGCGCAGGTCCAAAGTTCACAAGCTCCAGCTACGGAACGATTTTCTTCTCCGATGACGGCTATGTTACATGGCTCGATAACGGGCTTATAGTCCAGCAGGGGCTTGTGGACGCATCAATCGCAAACTCGGCCCGCATAAGCGTAGAATATTTCCTGGCAAAATCGCTCAGAGGCGCATACGACGGAGTCCTCACATTCACATTCGGAGGCGCAAAAAAAATCAATTTCTTCTACAAGCTCACCGCCGAAGGTCTTAGACTTGAGGACGCAGTTCACGCAGAAGTGAAGGACGGGGAAAAGTTCATCACGGAGAGCGGAACAAGCGCGCTGGTCATGTTCTTTGAACCAGTCAAATGATTTGAGCAAGTCAAATGATTTGACTGGTTCAAATAAAACGATAAATTAAGGAAAAAAATGGCATTCGTTCAGTTTTCACAAGTTTCCCTCTCATTCGGTGACAGGGACATATTAAAAAATGTTTCAGTAAACCTTGCGCAAGGAACAAAAGCGGCTCTTACGGGGGCAAACGGAAGCGGAAAATCAACGCTCATAAAAATCATGGCGGGGCTTGTTCCCCCAGACTCTGGTCAGAGAGTCGCGCAAAAAAACACAAGGATAGCGTATCTTCCTCAAAGCGGGCTTACCCATCACGGCTGCACGCTCCGTGAAGAAGCGGACAAAGCGTTCTCGTTCGGCTACGAGCTGCAAAAAGAACTTGACTCAATCGGGGACGACCTCAAAGACGGCCGCGGAAACCAAAAGGCTCTTTTGGAAAGACACGACGCAATCATAACAGAGCTTGAATCATCTGGCTGGAACCGCCGCGGCGCAATGGCGGAGCAAGTTCTCATGGGTCTTGGATTCTCCCCTTCCGACTTGGATAAGCAGTGCGAAGAATTCTCAGGCGGCTGGCAGATGAGAATCGCGCTCGCAAAAAGCCTTATGGTGAACCCGCACATTCTTCTTCTTGACGAGCCTACGAATTATCTTGACATTGAGGCGCGTGAATGGCTTGAAACATTTCTGAACAATTTCAAAGGCGGATTTTTGCTCGTAAGCCATGACAGATATTTTCTTGACCACACGATTAACGAAGTCTACGAGCTTTTCGGCGGAGATTTGCGAAAATATCCGGGAAATTTCTCGCATTATGAGAAAGTCCGCGAAACGGAACTTGAAACACTGATTCATGAGTATGAAAAGCAGCAGGCTGAAATTCAGCACCTTGAAGAATTCATAACGAGGTTCGGGGCAAAAGCAACAAAAGCAGCCCAAGCTCAGGAAAGACAAAAAATGCTTGATAAAATCAAGGAGAACGAAATCGTAATCCCTGAGTCGCTGAAAAAGATTCATTTCAAATTTCCGCCCGCACCACACTCAGGCCGTCTTGTCGCCACGCTTGAAAAAATAACGAAATCTTATGACGGAAAGAAAAATGTGCTTGATAACCTTGACTTGCTCCTTGAGAACGGCGACAGGCTCGTTGTTGCAGGACACAACGGCGCGGGAAAATCAACTCTGCTCAGGATACTTGCGGGCGTTGACCCGAATTTCTCAGGCACAGTCAAGCTAGGTTCAGGAGTTGCAACAGGGTATTTCTCTCAGGACAACGCCGAGCGGCTCAAAGGAAGCCAGACCGTCCTTGAGGAAATTGAAAGCACCTGCCCGCTTGAGCTTATTCCAAAAGTGCGGGATATGCTCGGCGCGTTCCTTTTCCGTGGTGACGATGTTTTCAAAAAGATTGATGTTCTTTCCGGCGGAGAAAAATCCAGAGTCGCGCTCTTAAAGCTGCTTTTGCATCCTGTCAATCTTCTGATTCTTGACGAACCTACGAACCACCTTGACATGCACTCAAAAGATGTTCTTCTGGAGGCATTGCAGTCTTTCGGCGGAACGGTCATTTTCGTAAGCCACGACAGAGGCTTCATCGAATCTCTCGCAACACGCGTCCTTGAGCTTAAGGACGGAAAGCACCGCACTTTCCCCGGCGGCTACGAATACTATATGCAGCGACTTGAGGACGAGAAGAACGGGCTTGTTCCGACAGCGGAAACTACATCCAACGCCGCACAAAAACCTCTTGTAGCACAGGAGCTTTCTGAGGGAAAACGCTCATGGCAGGAACAAAAAAAGATTGATGCTGAAAAACGCAAATCGGAAAAACTCGTTTCACAAATTGAGGAAGAAATCGAAAAGACTGAGGCCGAAAAAAAAGCGCAGGAAGAGCTTATGGCAAAAGAAGAAGTCTACTCGAACGGCGAGAAAGCAAAATCAGTGCAGAAAAAAATCGAAGAGCTTTCAAAAAAACTCGATGAGCTGAATGAGCGCTGGGAAGAAGCCGCCCTTGCGCTTGAGGAATTCAACTGAAACGATGGATAGAAACCAGACCGTAGAAATTATGCTGACGGAGAAAGTCAGCGTTCTGATTCTCAAAAATGCAGTGCCCACAATATGCTCAATGATGGTTTCGGCAATTTACAACACTGCGGACACTTTCTTTGTCTCAAAGCTCGGAACTCCGGCTTCCGGGGCCGTCGGAATTATTTTTTCAATAATGGCAGTAATGCAGGCGTTCGGATTTACGATTGGAATGGGGTCAGGAAGCATTGTGTCGCGTCTTTTAGGCGGCGGCGACATAAAGAAAGCGTCCGTGTTCACTTCCACAGGAATCGTGACGGCTTTTTCAATCGGAACTGTGCTTGGCATGACAGGAATCATTTTTCAGGACGAAATCACAACTAAGCTGGGCGCAACAAGCACAATTCTTCCTTATGCGCGGGATTACGCAAGATTCATACTGATTGGAACGCCTTTTTTCATAACATCGTTTGTAATGAACAATCAGCTCCGCTGGCAGGGAAAAGCCGCACTCGGAATGGTAGGGCTTATTTCGGGCGGTCTTCTGAATATTGTCCTTGACCCAATTTTCATATTCGTCCTAAAACTGGGAATGAAAGGCGCGGCTCTGGCAACACTCACAAGCCAGCTCATCAGCTTTTCGATTTTGCTCTCAATGTTTTTGAGAAAAAAATCCGTCACCGATTTTTCGCTCAGAAATGTGTCGCGCGACGCAAAGGACTATCTGAACATATTCAGGACAGGTTTTCCGTCTTTCTGCCGTCAGGGAATAGGTTCTTTCGCTATGATAGTCCTGAACACGCAGGCGCGCAAATACGGAGCGATTTCTCCTGCCTGTAATTTCAGCGCGGATGCGGTAATTGCGGCAATGGCAATCACAAACAGGCTCTTTATGCTTCTGATGAGCGTTGCGCTGGGGCTTGGGCAAGGCTTCCAGCCTGTCTGCGGAATGAATTTCGGCGCGAAAAAATACGACCGAGTAAAAGACGGGTTCTTTTTTCTGGTCAAAATCACTTTTGCAATTCTTTCTGTACTCGCGCTCGGAGTGTTCATTTTCGCAGCCCCAATTGCACGAGTGTTCAGGGACGACCCGAATGTAATAAGCACGGCCGTAATAGCACTGCGCGCACAATCAATTGCAGTTCCGCTGCATGCGATTATATTCGCCGTCAACACTATGCTACAGACAACGGGGCAGCCTGAGCAAGCAACAATTCTTTCTTCGCTCAGGCAGGGGCTTTTTTTCATTCCATTAATTCTTTTTCTTCCGCCTCTAATCGGGTTGCGGGGCGTTCAGACGGCTCAAGCCACAGCCGACATACTGACAGCCGCAGCATCAGTTCCGTTCGCCGTCATGTTCTTCAAAAAACTGAATCAAGAAAAAAAATCAAAGTAGTTGAATAAACTATTTATGAACACTGAATTAGATGATATAATTAATATATGATGAAAAAATTTATTTCAAAAAAAATAAAGACCGTAGGAGCAGGCGTTTTGACACTCCTTACGCTTTCACTTTTCTCATGCGAGAAGCCTAAAGCAGGACCAAAGCTGTCGACTATATCGATGTGGTACATTCCTTCTCAGTCAGAGGCTGGGGAACCGCCTGCAGACTGGTTTTTATATGAAAAACTCAGGAACGAGCTTGGAATTGACCTAAAACTAAAAGCTCTTCCGACTGATACGAACGAGCTTGATTCAATTATTATGCAGGCGGCAAAGACAAATTCGCTTCCAGATATTTTCCGAACAAGCCGTACAGCAATGGTAGAGTTTGCAAAGCAGAACAAAATCACAAGCGTTGACAGAATGTTCGCGCTTATGCCCGAGCGTTCCCGAATGTTGTACACCGATGCCGCAAAGAAAGCCGGTCAGATAGACGGGCTTACTTTCTCGCTTTCTTACCCAACATCAAACACTAACATTCCAAAAAACGAAGGAATCCTAATCAGGAAAGACTGGCTCGACAAGCTCGGGCTTGCTATTCCAAAAACAACAGATGAATTTTTTACAGTAATGCAGGCATTCACTACGGGCGACCCGGACGGAAACGGAAAGGACGACACTTACGGATTCGGTGCTTTCATCGAGGCGAATGTGCAGGAGGACGGACTTGGAAAAAGGTTCTCCCCAATTTTCGGAGCGTTCGGCGTTTGCGGAACTCTTTGCTATGACAAAGCAAATCCTATGCTCAATATCCACAAACCCGAGTTCTACGACGCCATAAGCTATGTCCGGAACATGGTTCAGTCAAAAGTAATCGACCCAAACTGGTTCGCATACAAGAAGGACGATTTCAGAAACGCATGGAAAGAAGGAAGATTCGGAATTATGCGCGAGCAGTTTGCGGCGTATTCGCTAAAAAGCAACTACGCTCCTTTTGACAAACGATTTCCGAACGGAGAGTGGATTGTAATCGACCCGCCTGAAGGCCCGAACGGAAAATCCGCCGTTGGAATCAACGCGCAATCATGGAACTACCTTGCAATCAACAAGCGCGCCGCAGAACTTGGAAAAGTTCCGCTCATCGCAAAGATGCTCGAATGGTTCTTCACCGATGCTTATCCATACCTCTGGTACGGGGAGGAGAATGTAAACTGGGTGTTTGACCTTGATTCAGGAAAAATCACGGACAAAGTTCCTGACCCGTCAAAGGCTTACACTTCCGTTGATGCAAAGCCGCTTCTCCAGATGAGGTGGATTGTTGACCACAACTCACCAGAATCTTTGCGAAACCGTTACCCAACATGGAAAAGATTGAACGGCGAAGAAATGAACACGCTCGACATACTCAGCAAGATGCAGTCAAAGCCGTGGATTGACGGATTCAGCTTTGAAAAAGCCAACGAGGACTTGCAGAAATTGTACAGGCAGGGAATCCTTGATTTTGTTCTCGGAAAAAGAAACTTGACGAAGGAAAACTGGGATTCTTATGTTCAGGAACTTGACGCAACAGGCCTTAAAGACTGGGAAAAATCAATAATCGAAAAAGCGCGGGAAAACGGGCTTTTCTGATTTCGTACTTCAAAATAAGGTTAGCTCTAAAAACCAGTGTTTTGACGCTGCCTCAAAGGAAAAGAAAATGAAAGGTGTTGAATATGTAGGGGTCTCTTCTGTTGACGGACCTATAATCGTCGTAAAAAGACCAGAAAATGTTTCATATAACGAAATTGTCTATGTGCGTGACAAAAGCGGTGACAAAAAGACAGGACGAGTAATCGACCTGAACCGAGACACTGCGATTGTCCAGATTTTCGGCTCTACGACAGGAATCGACCTGAACGATACCACGGTTGAGTTTTTGGGCGAGCCAATGGAGCTTCGCGTCGGGGAAGGTCTTCTGGGGCGCATTTTCAACGGACTTGGCGAGCCGGCAGACGGTCTTCCGCCGATTGTATCGTCCAAGAAAATCGATGTGAACGGAATGCCTATAAATCCGTATGCCCGCGTCTATCCTCGTGACTTTATTCAAACAGGAATATCATCAATCGACGGAATGAACACGCTGATTCGGGGCCAGAAGCTCCCTATTTTCTCTGGAAACGGACTTCCGCACAACAAACTTGCGGCTCAGATTATTCGTCAGGCTAAAATTCTGAATTCGGACGAGCAGTTCGTCATGGTTTTCGCCGGCATGGGAATCAAGTACGACCAGGCGCAGTTCTTCATCCATTCTTTTGAGGAATCCGGAGTTTTGTCAAAAGTCGTAATGTTCCAGTCGCTTGCGGACGCGCCTTCAATCGAACGAATCATCACGCCGCGCTGCGCACTGACTGCGGCAGAGTATCTTGCCTACGAAAAAAATATGCATGTTCTTGTCGTAATGACTGACATGACGAACTACTGCGAAGCTTTGCGCGAAATTTCAACCACGCGCGGCGAAGTTCCCGGACGAAAAGGCTATCCTGGCTATTTGTACTCGAACCTTGCCGAGCTTTACGAGCGTGCGGGAAAAATCAAAGGTTCAACAGGTTCTATCACGCAGATTCCTATTCTTTCCATGCCGAACGATGACATTTCTCACCCTATTCCAGACCTTACCGGCTACATTACCGAAGGTCAGATTGTTCTTGACAGAGAGCTTTCCCAGAAAGGCATTTACCCGCCAGTATCGGGGCTTCCGTCACTTTCCCGCCTTATGAAGGATGGAATCGGAGAAGGAATGACACGCGAAGACCATTCTGCCGTATCAAGCCAGCTTTTTGCGGCTTATTCAAAAGTCAAGTCAATCAGAAGCCTTGCCGCAATCATCGGTGAGGAAGAGCTTGGAAAAGAAGACAGGCAATACTTGAAATTCGGAGAAGAGTTCGAGGCAAAGTTCTTCACGCAAGGCGAATATGAGAACCGCTCAATAGAAGAAACTCTGAACTTAGGCTGGGAGCTTTTAAAAATTCTTCCTAGAAATGAGCTTTACAGAATTAAGCCGGAGCTTATCGAAAAATACATGGGAGCATAAGCCATGTCCGAAGAAAAGTCTGACAGCTCTGAATCACCAGATATCCGTTGGAAACAACGGTTCAACAATTACAAGAAAGCTCTTGCTATGCTTCGGCGAGGTCTTTGCCTACAAAAGACTCGGGAGCTTTCCGAGCTGGAGCGTGGCGGACTTATTCAGGCTTTTGAATTTACTCAGGAGCTTTCGTGGAAACTGCTTAAAGATTACCTTGAATACCAAGGTTTCTCAGGAATTATCGGAAGTCGTGATGCCTACAGGAACGCTTTCAACAGGGGACTTATCTCAAACGGAGATGACTGGATGGAAATGTTGAAGGCAAGAAACCTGAGCAGCCATACATACGATGAAGCCGACTCTCTGAAACTTGAGAAGGATATCACGGAGAGATTTGAGCCGTGCTTCTCCGAGCTGGAGGAAAAGTTCAGTGCGCTCGCAGAATGAAAAGCCGCTGAACGAATTCGGGCTTTCTGAGAAATCAATGGGTATTATCTTCTCGATTTACGAAAAATATCCGCAGATTGAGCGCGTAATTGTGTATGGAAGCCGTGCCATGGGAAATTTTCGCGAAGGTTCGGATATTGACATGACCATAATCGCGGACGGGGTGTTTTCCGACGATGACTTGCTTCGTGTAGCTGACGATTTTGATAACTCGATGCTCCCATACCTTGTCGATGTCTCTGATTTTTCCCAGCTGAAAAGCGAATCGCTCAAAGACCACATCAGGCGGCGCGGAAAAGTGCTTTACCAGCGGAAAAACATGACAAGATAAGATTTTTCAAAAATCAGTTCCTTGTAGCTTCCGTGCTTTTCCGCAAAGGCTTACTGATTTACATTGTAGTGAACATTAACTGTGGTACCACCACCAGCAAGAATTATAGCCTGCTGAATTGGCTGCACCGTGTAGCCAGCATATGTGTTTGCTGTTGCCTGTGTCAAATCGCCAACATATCCTGTTTTAGTCGTGCGTTCTTGTTCTATATAAAGGCTGCTTCCCGCAACCTGCTGCAAACTGTGAACCACCGTGTAATTTGCTTGCACGGCAGATGACCAAAGTGCGTACAGCTTCATGTTCTTGGTAGGCGTTATAGTCTGAGAATTAGTGTATGTTGCGACAGTTGCATTTGAATTTTCTGACCAGCCGATAAACCTGTAGCCGCTCTTTGTGAACGAACATGCGTTTAGCGTCAGCGAATTTCCGCGCACGACAGTCTGATTTCCCATCGAGCCACTTCCGTTATTGGCATCGAACTCAATTGTGTAATCACTGTTTTCAACTTTCTTTCCGCCAGAGCTGCACGATGCGGAGTCGCAACTAAAAAACAGAAAAAAAGCTGAGAAAAGAAAAATCGGGAAAAAGAAAATTTTCTTTATTTTTGTACAGTACATTAAAAACCTCTTTTATTTAGGAAAACGCACCTTTGTGCTTTGCACAAAGGTGGCCGAGATTTTGCTACGCAAAATCTCGCGGACTTAGCCCGAGTAAGCTCTAAGGTGGCACCTTCACAAAGCGAAGGTGCGTATGTACCGAACTTTCAGGTCATCCTCTCTATGCTGCTGATGCGCAAACTACCTGTTCATCTCAGACTGTTTTCCTTTTGTCTGATGACCTTTGATAATTGAACTTATCTCGTTGAAATCGGAAAGCGGAAGGTCGCCACGGATTGTGTTCTTCGTAGCGCAAGTTGCGTTCCCGAATTCCATCGCTTTCTTCGGGTCATCGTACTTGAGAAGTCCGAAGAGCACGCCCGAGCAATATGCGTCACCTGAGCCAATTCTGTCAACAACATCAATATCCTTGTACGGCTCTTCCGTATAGAACTTGTCATCTTTCTTTGAGTAAACGAGCGATGTGAACGAATGCACTTTCGGGCTTATGACCTCGCGCATTGACGAAGCGATAATCTGAATGTTCGGAAAATCGCGGCAGAATTCTCTGTGCATATCTTGCAAAGACCCTTCTTTTCTGAACATCCTGCGGCAGCTTTCCTCAGAAACAAAGAGCACATCAACATACGGAAGGATTTTTAATATAGTCTCCCGAGCCGTATCCTCGTCCCAGAGATTCGCGCGGTAGTTCACATCAAATGCAATCTGACTTCCTGCATCCTTGAATTTCTTTATCATATCGATAGCAAGGCTGCGCGTGTTCTCGGAAAGCGCAAGCGTGATTCCAGATGTGTAGAACATACGGGGCTTTCCGTAAATGTCGGAAGGAATTTCCTCAGGTTTTATCTTTGTAATTGAAGAATGACGTCTATCGTAAACTACAGTAGGCTTTCTCGGGTACGCTCCGTTCTCATAGTAATAGATTCCCAACCTGGCATCAGGAGAATTATCGTAAATTATGAAATCATCCGAAACGCTTGAAAAACGGATTCTGTTCTTTACGAAGATTCCAAGCTCGTTCTGCGGAAGGCGTGTGATGATTCCTGTCCTGAGTCCAAGCAACGAAACCCCGGAAGCCACATTAAGCTCCGCACCGCCAGCGTGCTTCTCAAACACATCGCTTCTGAAAATACGCCCGTTTGAAGGCGGGGACAGGCGGAGCATAGTCTCGCCGAATGTTATAAGGTCGAATTTTTTATGTTGTTCCATAATATCCTCCATAATTTGCAAGCAAGTAAGAGCCTGTTCAGAAAATTCTATTTTCAAACAATCTCTTCATTATAATTTTATATGTTTATCCGTCAGTTAACAAGACTTAATTTCAGTTTTCCGCGGAAATCAAGTTTTGCAACTGTTCTAATATACTCACAAAAAATACCGATTCTAATATAAGGTGCGAATTTAAATATGACAGAAAACGATACTAACGATTACAAAAGCTCTCGCAGGGACGAATTGAAAAAAAAAGGACTTTTCACCTGTCTTTGGATTCTTGTTCTCCTCGTGATTTTCATGGTTTTCCTAATCAAAAGGGAAACGATAAAAGAGAATCTAATTTCGACAGGATTTTTTGAGAAGCTGTTCGGAAAAACTCCGACATTTCTTGAAAATCCGAACAAAGTCTCTCAAAAAGAAAAGGAGCTGCTGAACCAGCCCGTCGTAACAAAAAAAGAGACGGAAAAACCTGATTCAGTTGAGTACTTCAAGATGGATAAGCTCCGTGGCTCTCCCACAATTCAGGTAGACCCTGTGAAAACAAAACAGGAAGCTCCCGAGCCGTCCTTAGAAAAACCAGAGCCTGAGGTCATTGCGGAAAATCCTCCGGAAGAGGCGAAAGCCCCAGAGCCAGAGGCAAAAGACAAAATCCACGGACCATCTCAGTCCGCAAAGCTCTTTTTCGTAAAAATCGATACGAACGGAACTGTAAGCCGTCTGGAAGTTTCAAGAACAGTTCTGAAAAACGACTCGCCGCTCACCACGAGCATCCAGCTTCTCATTGCCGGCCCTGACGCTTCTGAAAAAGTTCTTGGCTGCAGCTCGCTCATTCCTGAGGACTCAAAGCTCCTCGGCGCAACGGTCAAGGACAGGACGGCTTACCTGAATTTCAATGAGGAATTCATGTTCAATCAGGAGGGAACAGAAGGGCTTTTGGCCCAGCTTATGCAAGTTGTGTACACGGCGACGGAGTTCAGTACCGTCGATAATGTGCAGATTCTTATAAACGGAACCAAGCAGAATTACCTTGGTCTTGAAGGCGTATGGATTGGAAGCCCTCTTAGCAGGACGAGCTTTAAATAAGCCCAAAACAGCTTCCAGTACTTTCTAATTTTACATTTTGTTGATAGAATGAGATTATGGCTACTACTACAAACATTTTAGTTTTATTGAAATTTTTCGCTTCAAAACAGAATAGTCCGATGATAGATTTTTTTGAATTCTGCGACTATCTGAAAAAATATTCTGAACATCATCTTGGCGAGCAGCCAACGCTGCAAGTTTACATTGATAAAACAACAGAAGCTCTCCAGAAAGAGCTTGACAAATACGCAGAAACAAAGCAAATCATGCGGCTGGACGGTCCGAACGACAAGAAACTGATTTTTGTAGTTCAGTATGTCATAGAAAAAACAGCCGAAAAATACAAGGATATTGCTCTGAATCCGTCCATTCCGTTCCCGTCAGAATCAGACTTGCCTAAGAATACGCCCAAATCAATCGTCATGCGTAATGAGGCTGCCG
Organism: Treponema sp.; assembly: GCA_017449265.1. Taxonomy (GTDB): domain Bacteria; phylum Spirochaetota; class Spirochaetia; order Treponematales; family Treponemataceae; genus Treponema_D. The sequence continues at coordinate 10,565 of JAFSJW010000107.1, read as the reverse complement.
ACCTTTTGGCAAAACTTCTTTCTACTCCGACAGTTGAAAATGACAAGATTCTGTACGGGCTTATGCTTCCGCAGGACGCTCCTACAATCCTTCTTCCTTCAAGCGTTTCGGCGGTCTCACTGATTGAAACATCAATCTTAAAGCTCCAGACATTCCTTAAGAAAGAGGACAGACACGACTACTTCCTTAAAAAGCTCACCATGTCAAACCCGGGAAAAGAGCTTACTACGAAGAATTTCTTCAACGGATTCGTTGACAGACCTGACCACGGAATCGAAATCCTCAAGGACACAACCGATAACTTCTATCTCTGGCATCAGATGTGTCATTTCATCAAACAGGACTACGGAAAGGTCAAAGATTTTACTCAGGAAGATTTATCAACGCTTCAATCCGTGTTCTTAATCGAAATAGCGTCAAATTATTTCAAGAGCAAGAACCAGACCGAAACAAAGAAAACAAACGCCCTAAAAGCATTGGAAGGAATTCTGAACAAGCCTCCGTACTATTTCACTTTTGAGGCAATAACGAAATTCTCCGACAAAAACGGCGTTCCGCTTCTGGGACAGTATTCGGAGGACGACTTAAAAGCATTTTTGCACGAAAAAACAACGGACGGAAACAACCATGAGCTTCCGGAGCTTCTTGTTTTCAAAACGAGCGGAGAAGAGCGGTATTTCATTTGCAAGTCAAAAGTATTGCAGCTTATAATCATGCTTTGTACGGACGCGCGCACATCGGTGCGAGAAGTAATAAAAGCCGAGTGGACCACCGCACTCAAGAATTTTGATGTCCTTCCTGAGATGCAGAACCAGGAAACATTCGAAAACAGGCTTGAGAACGAAGTCGCCGTACAGTCGCCTATTTTGCACGCGCTTTTATCATCCTCATTCTTGCAGCTTTTGAGCTACGACACGAACGGAAGCGGCGAGCGCGTCACACTGTTTGAAAACGGAAATCTCCTTCCTTACAGCGAGCTCCTTCTTATGAACAGAAACGAGCTTCTTACTGACTCAAAGATTCTTCTTCCGTTCTGGTACACGCTCCCTGTAATCTCATGGATTGCGCGTCTTTTCCTGCGCCCGCCAAAGTCACAGCGTGGCAAAAAAGCAAAAAGCAAGGCTCAGGCATACAGGGAGTCCGAAGAAGAGAAAAAGCTTGCGGACGAAGAAGCCGAAAGATTCACGAACAATCCTACGGTTTCAAAGCGCGTGGCTATCAAGAACGCTGCCCGCGACGCAGAAGCCGCGCTCGTCCCTGAAAGTTCCACGCTGGATCGCGAGATAGAATCATACCACGGAATGTGGAACAAGATTATCGAACCTACAGCTGCGAACAATCTTACGGAAGATGTAAATGTTCTTATCCGCGATTATGTCAGAAAAATAATCCGAACTATGAAGACAAAGGATTTTTCTGTGGAAAGAATCAAAAGCATAGCGGACTCACTGGTAAAGTCGCCTGCATTGCAAAAAATCAAGGAGCATGACGCGCTTGAAATGTACATTCAGCTTTACATAATAAAGCTCGTCAAGAACATTTCCGTTGTCTGATTGATTCTGTTGCGCCGTTTTGCAAAGCATAGATTCCGAACTCGTTTCGGAATCTATGTCATGTCAGTCTTTTGGAAGATTTTCCACTTTTGCGGTTTTACCGTTTTTTTCCAAGCTCTATGAAATTCATATGAGCTTTTTCTTTTGCGCTTATTCTTTTTTTGCCAAGAATAACGCCCTCAATTCCGGCTTCTTTTTTTTCCCTTCCCTTGCGGATTTTTATCTCCTCCGCCTCAAAAGCCCAGACAGGCGGAGTCGGGTTCGGGTCTCCGCGCTTCACATACTCAAGCCATTCGTCAGGCTCCGGCACTTGAAAACTCATTTCTTTTCCTGTGAACGGATGCACGAAAGCAAGCGTTCTGGCATGAAGACAAAGCCTGTGGAAATAATCTGTGTGCGCCCTGTAGTTTTCATCGCCGCACAGAGGATAGCCCTTGCTCGCAAGATGTGCGCGAATCTGGTTCTTTTTACCGGTATCAAGGGAAAGCTCAAAAAGTGTATGCGTAGTTCCGCGCTCAATGACAACAAAATTTGTCCTGGCAGGAACTACTTTCAGATTCTTGGACGATTTCTTCATACTCTCGCTCGGAACGAAGCCCACATGATGCGCATTGAACGAAAGCTCATCATCAATAAGACCAGAATCAGAAAGAGCTTTATCCGCGCTGGAAGGATTTTCCGCAACCGCGCGGTAAAGGCGTTCCGTTACCATTTTGTGCCAGCCGTCCATTATTTTCTTCTGGGCAGTCTCCGTAAAAGCGAACATCATAACGCCGCTCGTGTCGCGGTCAAGCCTGTGGACGACAAGCGGCTTGTGATTCGAATTCAGAATGCCGCGATTACGCATAATCTGCTCAAGAATATCCTGCGCCGTACGCGCCCTGCTTCCAGGATAAGGGCAAGTCAAAAGACCAGACGGTTTATTTATTACACAAAGATATTCATCCTCATAAAGAATCCCGATTCTCTCTTTTCCATAATCAGCTTTATGCTCACGCTTGTAACGGGTAGATGCTTTCACATTCACGATAAACTCCTTGCAATCCTAGTAATGCGGCGGTCTTCTGTTCGGAATCTCCATGTTCTCGGACAAATCTTGTATTCTGCCCGCAAGAATCTGGTTCTCCCTGCGCAATATTTCAATTTCTTTCTGGTTTTCAACGCATACTTCCTGCAACTTTGAGATAAAATCCTCCATATATGAGAATTTCACCTCAAGGTTCACCAATTTTTCTTCAATAGAATCGTCCATCACAAGTCCTAGATAAAATGCTTGAATTCAACATGGTCAAATTTCTTTGTTTTGACCGCAACAATGTAGCTTCCGTACAAAGCCGAAAGAACATCGAACGCTGCGGCAAAACTGCAAAAAACAGGAGCCGCCGGCTTCAAAAGAAGATAGCGAGTATCAAATCCGCGCCCGTAAAGCGTGCAAAGAACGGCAAGAGCAACGAAACTTCCGCCTTTCGGAATTCCTCCAAGCACGAACGAAATCAAAAAGGCCGAGCAGAAAATCCAGCTCACATCCGAAATCGTAGAACCAAGAGCCGAGTACGAACGGACAATAACGATAAAACATATCGAAGAGACAAGAGCCGTTCCGCCGCGCGAAAAAACAGCGAAAAGCGACTGAGCGAAATAATTCGTTTCATCGTGGATTCCGAGACTTTCCTTTCCGTGCCTTATGTTCAGCTGGAGCGCAAAGTTAGAGTCGCCTGAGAAAAAAGCCGCTATAACCGGACAAATAGAAGCGTACAAAATGTGGAACGGACGCGGGTCCTTGCACACGAAGCGAAGGACAAGCGGATAAATTACGACGGAGACAAGGATAAAATCCACAAGAAGCATGACGCAAAGCGGAACGAATGTAGCAGACGCGAATGTAGCCCTGGCTTCAAATATCCAGTAGCACGACACTGCAACCATTCCCACGGAAGCCCATTCCACAAAGAATGTAGTCACATTGTAAAAAAGGTTCGATGCGGACTCAAGAAGAGAAATCACGGATTTTACTTCGCTTTTCAAGTTCGAGCAGCCGTATCCGATGAACGATGCGAACACGAACGCAGGAAGAAGATAATGACCGTCCCGCACAGAATCAAAGCCAGAGAAAGGAAAAATCATCATCACGAGATTTTTTATGTTTATGTTCGGAATTTCAGTTATTTTCTCGCTGGGGATTGGAATTCTCGGAAGTTTTACGATAAGAATCGAAATAAGACCTATCACAAGAAGGATTAAAGTGAAGGCAACAATTGAAACAATCGAAAGAAATCCCGTCTTGAACAAAATTTTTGTCTCTCGCATACGGTAAATCGAGAACGCGCACCCGAAAAACAAAAGCGGAAGGAGCGTGTAGCGGGCAAACCGTATGGCAAATTCAGAAAAGCCACTGAAAAATGCGTTCACGGCAGGATTTTCCATAGGAATCACAAACGAAGCGACGATTCCAAGAACCGCGCCAATCAAATATTTTATCCAAAGTCTCATGGAAGAGATTATACTGATTTTATGCAATCAGGAAAACTGATTTTCAGCTCCGTAAGCCTATCTCTCGTAAGAAGACCCCAGGTTCAGCTCGGCGCGGTATTTTGCCACAGTACGACGGGCGACTTTTATTCCGCGCTCAGAAAGAATGTCTGCGACTTTCTGGTCGCTCAAAGGCTTCTTATTGTCCTTATGCTCAGAAAGGATTGACGCAATCTGAAATTTTACGGATTCTTTCGATAAAGCCTCATTCTGAGAAAGATTTTTTTGAGTCCCCTCCCCTTCTCCGACTTTTTTTCCTCCAACCTGATTCGTAAAAAAATACCCGAACGGAAAAACTCCGAAATTGCAGGAAAGATATTTTTTGTTCGCAATCCTCGATACAGTAGTTTCATGGACTTTCAGAACAGAAGCAAGTTCTTTTTGCAAAAACGGCTTTAAGAACGCAGGTCCTTTCAGGAAAAACTCCCACTGTCGTTCCGCAATCTCAAGCGCAGCCTTTTTCACGGAGGACTTTCTGTAATCCAAAGCTTCAATAAAAGACTTTGCCTCAAAAATCGACTGCTTTACAAACCGCGAATTTGCCTTTTCGCTCTCGGAATCTGCTCTTGATTCGCAAACTCTCTCGTACTCAGAAGAAATTTCCATACTAGGAAGCTCCTCTTCTGGAAACGAAACGACAATTTTACCATCCAAAACTTTCACTTCCGCATCAACACGGACATAATTCGGGCTTCCGTCCCCGAAATTCCTCGCGGGGTTGGGGTCAAGGCCTTTTATAAAATCAAGGGTCTCTTCCACATCAGAAACAGAGAGATTTTCAAAATCATGTCCGCTATGAAAAGAATCATCATATGATTTCAGATTTTTTTCCGAAGCAGAGAAATCTTTCAGCTTCCTGAGGATTTTTTCAGGACGCGGCGGGTCAAGAAAATCAAAATGACCATCAAGAATAAAAAGTGCCAAATCATTTTTTTCAGCTGCCCCCAAAGCTTGCACCAAAAGGCTTTCAGAAACATCCTTGACGCAAGTTCCTATGGGGTCCAAATTTTGTATGATTGAAAGCATTTTTTTCAGAAGATTTTCTCCAAGCTCGTAATCAGACGAATCGACGAACGAATACGGCGAAAGAATGTGATGCCCCGCCGAATCAAGATTTTCAATCAGCTTTATTCCTAAATCATGCTCTGGCTGAGAAAGATTCATTGAATTAAGCTGAAACTCCAGATGGTCGTAAAGGGAAGTTCTGTTGTCCGCAGTCCTGTCAATAAGCGTATCAAAATCCGCAGCCTTGCTTTTCTTCTTTCTGAATTCGGGCGAATACGCATCTTTGGAAATTTCAAGCGCAGGATTTTTTTCTGCAAAATCGTAAATCTCGTTCTCCAGCTCGTCTGTCGCAAGCGACAGGACTTTCATCGACAGAATCTGCTGCTGGCTCATTTTCTGAATCTGAGACAAATTCTGGTTTTGCGTGGCTCTCTGAGAAAGTTCCATTAAGCGTCGATGTCCTGAAGAAGATTGTTCACGATAAAATCACGCCGTTCAGGAGTGTTCTTGCCCATGTAGAACGAGAGCAGCGGCGGAATGTTCTTGAGAGCCTGCACCTCAACCGGTGTGAGCTTTATTGTTCCAGGCTCTATGAACTGACTGAACTCGCTCGGGTCAATCTCACCCAAGCCTTTGAAGCGCGTTGTTTCGCACGATTTTCCGAGTTTTTTCTGCGCCGCATCCCGCTCTTTTTCCGAATAGCAGTAAATATTTTCCTTTTTGTTCCGCACTCGGAAAAGAGGCGTTTCAAGAATCCACACGCGCCCGCTGGTGACAAGCTCCTCGTAGTAGCCCAAAAGGAAAGTGAGGACAAGATTTCTGATATGAAAGCCGTCGTTGTCGGCATCGGTGGCAATCACAATCTTTGAGTAGCGCAGGTTTTCCACGCTGTCCTCAACGCCAAGCGCGCACATAAGCTGATAAAGCTCATCGTTCTTATAGATTTCGCCAGGCTTTTTTCCGTACATGTTCTCGGGCTTTCCCCGCAAAGAGAACACCGCCTGATAAGAAACATCCCGCGTCTTGTTGATGTTTCCGGACGCAGAGTTTCCCTCCGTGATGAACACCATTGAATTCTCGCCTTTCTTTCCGTCCCCAAGATGATATTTGCAATCCTTGAGCTTTGCGATATTGAGAGAAGTTCTCTTAGCAGCTTCTTTTGCCTCTTTTTTTACAGAAGCAAGGTCCGTGCGAAGTTTTTCGTTCTGCCTGATTTTGTCCTGAATAAGCTGGGCAGAAGCAGGATTTTTGTGAAGCCAGTCATCAAGACCGGACTGAGTTTCAGCCACAATCCACGCGCGGATGTCCGTGTTTCCCAGCTTGTTCTTTGTCTGGCTCTCGAACACCGGGTCTTTCACTTTCACGAGGACAGCAGCCGTAAGACCTGCGCGCACATCCTCGGCCTTAAAGCTCGAATGGAAGAAATCGTTTATGCCCCGCACGAACCCTTCCTTGAACGCGTTCAGATGAGTTCCTCCGTCCGATGTGAACTGACCGTTTACGAACGAGAAATAATTCTCCGCATATTCGTTCGTATGCGTAAACGAAAACTGCAAATGTTCGCCACGATAGCTTCCGATGTCGTAAATTGAACCTGAATCAATCTCCGAGTGAAGAAGGTCAAGAAGTCCGTTCTCGCTTTTGAATTCTTTTCCGTTCAGAACGATTGTAAGCCCCGTGTTCAAAAAGGCATAGTTCCACATTCGCTTTTCGATGAACTCAAAGTTGAACGAATATTTCCCGAAAATCTCTTCGTCCGGAACGAACTCAAAATATGTTCCGTTCGGCTGTTCCTGCTTGAGCTTGCCTTTTTTCTGAGCCTTTAGCTTTCCTTTCTCGAACACTGCGTCCGCACACTGCCCGTCACGCACGGAAACAACGCGAAAATACGACGAGAGGGCGTTGACGGCTTTAGTTCCCACGCCGTTCATTCCGACAGAGAACTGAAAAACATCATCATTGTACTTTGCTCCCGTATTGATTTCGCTAACGCAATCAACGACTTTCCCCAGCGGTATTCCGCGCCCGTAATCCCGAACTGTAACGCGGTTGTCATTTATCGTAACATCGATTCTGTTTCCGAAACCAACGATAAACTCATCCACCGAGTTGTCGATTATTTCTTTTATTAGGATATATATTCCGTCGTTCTGATTTGAGCCGTCGCCCAGCCGCCCGATGTACATTCCCGAGCGAAGCCTTATGTGCTCAAGAGCGTCAAGGTGCTGAACCTGACTGTCCGTGTACTCGGCGACTTTCTTTTTTCCGGAGGACGCAGCAGGGTCAGCTTCCTTTGCTTTCAGAAGATTTTTTGCACTTTGCTCCGCCGAAGTTCCCGGCACGAATGTACCCGAAGTGCTCGGAGCGGCTTTGACGCTCTTTGTCTTGGCATTGCCCCACGCACGGAAAACTCCGTTCTCATCAATTCCCGCAACTGTTTTCTTGCTCTCTGATTTTGTTCCACCCATAGGCTCATTATAATCAGAATGTTGCAAAATGAGAACAGCAGACCTGCTTGGAAAAGTGTATAATCTTGTTGAAAACTCACTGGAAAAAGTATACTCTTGTTACGAAAACTCGCTTGGAAAAGTGTATCGAGTTTACGAATGTGTTTTTTTGACAGAAATGTTTGCAATTGCAGAGAAACAGCCCGTTGTCCCTTATCGTTGTAGGTTCACCCAGCTTCTTGTATAACTTCGCCTGCTTTCCAACATTCGTAAATGTATTGGCGGGACTGATAAAAGAAATCGGAATTATAATTTGAAATTGCCGTACTTATCCAAGAGGTGTAGACAGCAAGAAGTGTCTCGCAGATAAAATCAATTTCTTCGTTTTCACCGCAAATATCTTCTATAAGCCGCTCGTAGACTTCGCCGATTGTCCAGTAGTCGGGAACTTCATAGTGACAAGTTGATGTATTATCAAAGTTTCCTCTTGTCATGTTTTTCATTTCGATAATTTCGTCCGCTATTTTTTCAATCGGCTCGCAATGAAGCGCATCGGCATCTTTGTACAGTCGTATGATGAAATCTTTCCCTAATGCAACGACAACGGCGGTGCGTTCTTGCTTAAGCGTTCTTCCAATATATTCAATCAAACTGCATGTATAAAAAAGAGAGTTGTTATTTTTCATCGTAAACCTCATATGCTTTGTTAAAAGAAAGTGTTTGCAGGGCGCGGGCTGTATGAAAGGATATTTGATGTGTCGGCTTCTTGAATCGGGCTAGTTCCCAAAATGCAGCCCGAGAAATTTTTCCATCTACAAAATTCTGTATGTAATTAAAAATCGTATCGTTTGCCATGGGACCTTCTACGATATCGTAGTCATGTGATTTTCCGCTTCTGCAAGCAACAATAAAATCAAGCCATTCTTCCGTCATATGGGGAAAAGTAAGAATTTTTAGGGCAGAATTTGGCGTATAGATATATTCATTCATTATTCCTTTACCGTTAAAACGAATTGACCATCGTTTTGCCTGTTCCATGAGGATTGTACAATAAAAGCCAAAGTAAAAATCTTTATTGAATCTTGCGATTCTTATTTCGGGCGTTCTTACGATTTCTTTGCTACCATGAAAAAGGATTTGTGATTCTGCCATAAGATGATTATACTGCATTTATAGCGTAATGGCTAATAAATTGTTTTCCGTTTTCCCCTCCACGCTCTCATACTGCTCTGTTAACACCTTTTCACCCAATCGGGTCGCCGCAGAACTTCTTCCTCTTGCAGTCCTTGCAATACGCGCCCATCCATACGCTGTCGAATTGTTCTGCGGCATTTTTTGCGAAGTCACGGTTAGAGCTTAAAATGCCGGCTTCGAAGTTTCTGGTGTTTTTGTCTTTCATTCCGAGTCCTGCTCCGGTCAAGTTTGCAGAGCCTATGTAGACGGTTCTCAAATCGAAAATGATGATTTTGAAATGAACGCGAGGGTAGAGAACGCGCTCCATGCCTTCGATTAAGACCGGATATTTGTCAAAATCCTCACGGAAGGCAGAGCCAGGTTCCTTTGCGTGAATCAGGCGGATTTCGACACCCCGTTTTGCAAGGTCGGAAAGGACTTCAAGCAGCGGCTTTGTTCCGCGACCGGCTTTTACATGCAAGTCTTTTATGTCGGCGGTTCCAATCCAGAGAGTTTTCTTTACTGACTTTATCCGTTCGATTACCTGTTCGTAATGAGCTTCGTTGGAGACATAGAGATATTCGTCCGAGTCATTTTTTTCCACGGTCTTCTTCCCAAACATCAGTACATTTCCTCTAAGGTAACAAGTGTAAGGTTTTTCGAATTCTCAATAACATAATCTGTAAATCCTGAAAGAGAAAACAACATAACCTTTAGATTTGAGCCGGGCAAATAGTTCAGCTTATTCAGGAAGTTATCAAGTTATATTGGTACAGACTAAGGGGGATATTATGACTTTACAGAACAAAGACAGCATTTTTGGAACAGTTATTACGGTTGCGGAAAAACTTGAAGGGTGCAAACTTGAAAAATCGGCACTTGGCGACCTTCGTGAGCAGATTCAGCGTCTTTCGGAATATCTCGGAACAGACGAAATGTCATCTGTTTTCTTTTCCGTGATTTTTGCGATTCAGAACCTGCGCCCCGACTCAGCCCAAACTAGCAACTCGTTCCTAGCTTAGAACCATTCCGCGGGGCTTGTGCTTCTGGTGGTTTCGATACGCGCCTTGCGCTACTCAACCACCGCCCCCACTCCGTCCGCGAGATTTTGCGTAGCAAAATCTCGGCCATCTTGGGCTTCGCCCAAGATGCGTTTTCCTCTTTCCGCTTGTTAAAAAGCCCGCACTGCGCATACATACCTGCTCGTGCTGTCCTTGGAGAAGTAGTCCCAGCCCCCAATGCTGAAATCGAGGACGTAGGCGTAACCGTTATTAACGACGTAAGCGTACTGGGATGACGACCAGTAGTATTTTAACAAGTTAAATTCTGTTCCAGCACAAAGAGCTATCGCCTTATTCAACTCGGTTCTTTTAGTCCAGATTTGGAACAGCTCGGCAATGCTCGGAAGATACCAGCCGCTTTCGTAGTCCGTTCCGCTCACGCGGCTCCCTGTCTGGCTCTTGTAGTTCTTCGCGAAGTAGAACGCGGGGTAGCTCGCCTCGGTCGCCGTGTCGTCGTTGCCGCCCAGGAAATCGCCGATTTGCGAAAGGTTGTCGCTTCCGTTTCTGTCGCCCGTGAAAGTAAGGCTACCCGCGCCTCCGCTTGCTGGGCACTGTATCGTGGTGATGTCCATGCTGCAGGCTTTCGCGCCGTTCACGCACCAGGCAAGCCCGCTCTGGTTTTGGGCCAGGCCCACGCCCAGGGTGCGGCTCTTGGAGGTGTCGTCACCGGAGTTCAAGCCCGTTCCCGCATAGAAAATCACGGAGATTGCCGCCTCCTTCTGCTCTGCCGTGAGCGTCAGGCCGTCTGCATACGGCGTTGCGCTTCCGTCGCTGAACACTATGTCGCCCACGGTTTT
>JAFSJW010000106.1 GCA_017449265.1 Treponema sp. | reverse complement strand
GTTGAAGAGGCAGAAGACAAGCTTAAGAGTGCACGCAACTGGAGTATTCTTGATATTCTTGGTGGCGGTTTCATCGTTGATTTGATAAAACACCACAAGCTTAACGGTGCAGCAAACCTTATGAATGAGGCGAACATGCTCCTGCAGAGATTGCAGCAAGTTCTTGGCTCTGTCAGCATTCCAGCTGATTATAGCATGACGATTGGCGGTTTTTCGACTTTTGCTGATTTTCTTTTTGACGGAGTTTTTGCTGACTCTTACATGGCTTCAAAAATTTTTTCTTCTCTGGATGAAGTTCGGCGGCTCAAGGAAAAGCTTCACATTCTTAAAAATCAGCTGAGGAATTTCTGATGGCGTATGGTGATAATCTGATTTCCGCTGAGGAAATGATAATGACCGCATTCACGAATATCGAGCGTGCGGAAGTCGAAAAAAACAACAAACTTCTCAAAACTTGGCGGGTTACTCTGGAGTCAATCCGTTCGAACGCAAAGAACGGAGAGAATCTTGGCGTAAATCTTTATTCACATTCCCGGATTATTGATTTGAAAAACGGAATTCTTCTTGTTGAGGCTGACCACCCTGCCTGGATTCAGACTTTGCGCATTTATCAAAAGTATATTATCACAGGACTTAAACGGGGCCTTCCTGATGTAAAAATTTCGTCTCTGGCATTTCGTCTTCGAGGCACAAATGTCGAGCTTCATTCCCAGATTAACGAAGAAAAAATTCGTTCGGAAATGGAAGAAAGAATTCAAAAAGAAGAAAAAGCAATTCAGGAATTTGATGAAAAAAATCGGACTGTCTCTAGCGATTCCGTTACAAATGAAGAAAAATCTTCTCCGAATAAAGAAATTCCCGAAAATTTGAAGAAAATTCTTGACAGACTAAAGACAGATATATTGACCGACAATAAGTAAATTTGTTAAACTATTTGCCACTACCAAATTTTTGCGAGGATAGAGGAAGTTCTTGCAAAATTGCTCAAATTTTTTATCAAAATTTAGGGTTATCCCCAACAGAATAAGGAGAATGTTCTATGAAACGAACATACCAGCCAAGTAAAGTTAAAAGAAACAGAAAATTTGGATTCCGCGCTCGCATGGCAACTCGCGGTGGTCGCATGGTTCTCGCTCGCCGAAGAGCAAAGGGCCGCAAGAAGCTCTCAGTTTGTGACGAGCACAAAAAATACTAATTAACTTGTCGTGCTGATAATTCAGCATTTCATGTAATGGAGCAGGTTTTATGAAGTCAGCAGGTTTTACGCGCGAAGAGCATATCAAAAAGCCTAGTGATTTCAAAAATCTGTTCAAAAACGGGAAAAGGGCAAGCACAGCGGGAGCAAAACTTTTCTATCTCCCGAACGGCTTGGATTTCAACCGCATCGGCTTTCCCCTTCCCCGCGGTTTTGGCAATGCAGTTCAACGCAATCAGGCCAAACGATTCAGTCGCGAAACCTATCGTAATTTAAAAGCACACCTGAACACCGGATATGATATACTTTTTTTGGTATACCCCCCTTCCGAGAAAGACTCGTTCAGCACGCGGTGTGTTCAATTTCGTACATTGTGTGAAAAAGCAGGTCTAGTCAAAAAATGAAGAAGATTTTCGTATTCATTTTAACTTTACCGATTCGCTTTTACCGAAAGTTCATCTCCCCGCTCAAAGCTCCTTGCTGCAGGTTTTATCCTTCATGCTCGGCCTATGCTTTGGAAGCCTTGCAAAAACATGGCCCTGTCAAAGGAATGTACCTTTCAACAAAACGGATTATAAAATGCTCCCCTTTTCACCCTGGCGGATACGATCCGGTTCCGTAAAATTTTAACAGCGAAAATTACTGCCATTAATTGGCATTAGGATGTTTAAAAATGGAAAAAAACACTGTATGGGCTATCGGCCTTTCTACTGTTGTTTTGGTCGGTTTCTTTGCGGCGCAGACTTTCCTCTTCCCGCCCCAGAAAAATCAGGCTCAAAACGAAGAGCAGAAAACCGAAGCCGCTTCAAGCGAAAATCCTGAGAACGCATCTGAGGTGCAGAATCAGGCTCTTGGTTCGGATTCTGCTGGTTCTACGGAATCTGAAAGTATCGTTGTATCTTCAGATAAATCTGCAGCTGATGAATCTTCTGAAAATCTTACTGAAGAAAAATTTACAATCACTACAAACAAAGTTGCCGTCACATTCACTAACCGTGGCGGTGATATTATCAGCTACGAGCTTATAGAAAAAGATGACCGTGGCACCCTCAAAAACCGTGATGCTGACACTGGTAAAGGTGTCGAGCTTATCGAAAATCTTTCAGACAAAAACCGTGCATTTGGTCTTTCCCTTGGCGGAGCTAACCGCCCAATCATCAATGACATTTTCACGGCAAAAAAACTTGATGACTATTCAATCGGATTCTTCAAAAAGTTCACCTCAAAAAATGCGGACGGCAGCACAAGTGAATTCACTCTTGTAAAAAAATATACATTCAAGCCGAACGACTACACTTTCAAACTTGACATCACAATTGACGGCGACGAGAATTTCAAGGGCCTTGATGTTGGCGGAGCTGCTTACACAGTGCGCACTGCCCCACAGGTCGGCCCGAAATTCAATCCGAAAATGGATCGCTACGAATACCGGGAGCTTGTTTCTTTCAACGGCGAAAAAGTAAAAAAGATCCGCCTGGGCAACAAGCAGACAAAGAATTACGAGCGTGACTGGGTTTGGACTGCCATGGCCGGAAAATACTTTGAATTCATCGTTTATCCAGAGGACAAGAATTCAATGTCTAGCACGGTCGTTTACAACTCTGAGATTGAAGTTGGAGAGGCTACTAATGCTCAGGTCAAAATGACTCGAAAGTCAACTGACTCAAAAGAAACTAACGATAGTTATTATATCTACGCTGGTCCACGAAATGAATCAGAGCTTAAGAATTATGTCTCTGAGGACAAAAATGAATGGGGCTTGAGCGGAGTTCACTTCAACGAGAGTTTGCAGACTTCAGGCTTCCTCTACTGGCTCGAAGTTATCCTTAAGTTCCTTCTTGAGAATGTAAACAAGGTCGTTCATAACTGGGGCGTTTCAATCATCATCGTTACGATTATCCTGAAGATGGCTCTTTTCCCAATCACAAAGAAGAGTCTCGAAGGTACCCAGAAAATGCAGAAGTTCCAGCCAAAAATGCAGGAGCTTCAGGCAAAATACAAGGGTGATCCTCAGAAATTGCAGATTGAAACTGCAAAAATGTACAAGGAAATCGGCTACAACCCGATGAGCGGCTGTCTGCCAATGATTTTCCAGTTCGTAATCTTGTTCGCAATGTACAACCTTTTCAACAATTACTTTGAGTTCCGTGGGGCTTCTTTCATTAGCGGCTGGATTGACGACCTTTCTCAGGGCGACCGAATCGGACCTGTTTTCGAGCATGGCCTTCCAATCCTCGGCTGGAATCAAATCCGAATCTTGCCTGTAATTTATGTAATTTCTCAGCTTTTGTTTGGAAAAATCACTGGAAACGGTGGAACTGCAGGCGCAAATTCTAATCAGATGAAGATGATGATGTACGGTATGCCGATTATGTTCTTCTTCCTCTTCTACAATGCTCCGGCAGGTCTGCTCCTTTACTGGACGGTTTCAAACATTTTCCAGCTTGGACAGCAGATTGTCATCAACAAAATGATGAAAAACAAGAAAGACGAGCCGAAACTTAAGCTGGTTGAGAAAAAATCAAAGAACAAACGATAGTTAGCAAACTAAAGGAGATAAATAAAATGACTTACGAGTTTGAAGGAAAAACAGAAAAAGACGCAATTGAAAAGGCAACAATCGAACTTGGTCTTGAAAGCGACCAGTTCGATGTTGAAATCATTGAAGTTCAGAAAAAAACATTGTTCAAATCTGGCTATGTTAAGATCCGTGTTCACACTGATGAGGCAACACCTGGCGTAAAATACGACGACGACAATGACTCACCTTCTGAGACTGCAAAACGAGTTATGGGAAATCCGATCCCGCAGGATGAGTTTGAGCAGAAGCTTGTTCAGTTTGTTTCTGATGTCATCGCAAAGATGGGCTATGAAGCAGGTGTTGAAATCATGTTCCGTGAAGAAAAGAAAATCGGACTTAAACTTTCTTCAGAAAGCTCTTCAATCCTTATTGGTCGCAAGGGTAAAAACCTCGACGCACTCCAGCTTCTGGCAAATGTTTATGCAGGTCACCTGGGCCGTGAAGATGTCCGCGTAATCCTCGACACAGAGAATTACCGTGTCCGCCGGGAGGAGAATCTTGTTCACCTGGCTTATACAACTGCTGACAAAGTTCGCACAAAGAGAACTTCAATCCTTCTTGAACCGATGAATCCCTTTGAGAGACGCTTGATTCACACAACTCTCAACGATTTCTCTGACATCGAGACAAAGAGCGAAGGCGAAGGCCTCTACAAACAGGTTCGCGTAATTTACAAAGGCAACTACTAATAGATTTTTATTGTTTGCTTTTGCCCCACAGCTTTTTGTGGGGCATATTTTTTGTAACAAGCGTGAATGCTGCTCGTTTTAGTATTAAGGATTTATTATGAAGAAAATTTTTACATTTATTGCCGCAATGACGCTCACTCTTCCGGTTCTTTTCGCTCAGTCAGTCTCACCAGAAATTCTGGAAAAGGTAAAAGAAGCCGGAGAGATGAATAATGAATTTTTGAATGATGAAGAAGTCAAACTATCGTTAGTTCCGAATACAGAACTTTCCAAGCTGGCAGTAAGTCATTGGGACAATGAAGAGAAACCTCGTCTTACAAGCGAAAAACTCTTTTATCTTGATAAGAAAACTATCGGTAGTAATGAAGAATCTCAGGGAGACAATTCTAGTGCGAAAAATCTTTCTATCGAGGATGTGTCAAAAGTAATCCGTTCTATTTCAACAATGAAGGGTACTGAGTATTATTCGAACCGCCACAAAAAATGGGAAACTCTTTATCACGAGGCTTATCTTGTGGCTTCCCCGGAGGATAAGACTCGGATTCCTGACGACACCGAAGGCAGCGCTGACGGAAAAACGCTCTACTGTATGCAGGACGACAACTCATTCGGAAAGTGCTATTATTCGCTCTCTTACCTGCAGCGTGAAAATGAAGTGAGCGTATGTTTCGACAACTTCGAGTCGCTGAAATTTGCTTTTATAACGGCGGCAAAACCCCACAACATAAAGATAAATCTCGTGGTAATCGATGAGGGAGAGTATTTCCTGGTTTATCTGATTGTTCAGGCCTACTATCCGCGGGTTTCTTTCCTCGAAGAAAAGATGATAGATTCATTCAATGCGCGGGTTGATTCGATTTACAAATGGTTCGTTAAGGAAATGGGGGCTTCCCGCTAGCGCGGGCCGGCTGTTCCGCACTTCGCTCACGCTCATTCCTGCGCTCCCTTGCGGTCGCTTCGGAACTGCTTTGCAGGTGCTCCATAGCCTAGCCCATAAGCCTAAAAAATGATATTATTCTAAATTCAGACAATAGGAGTCAAAAATGAAAAAAAATCTTTTTGCGGCAATTTTTGCGTTGCTTGCAATATCTTTTGGAGGATGTAAACCTATGGAC
>JAFSJW010000105.1 GCA_017449265.1 Treponema sp. | reverse complement strand
TCCTTGTATTGACCGTATATTGCCTTACGGCGATATTTCGGCGTGAATACTATATGATATTTACAGAGCCACTTGGTATGGCTCAGCGTATCTCTGATATTTGCCATTTACTTTCCTCCTTGGCGTTACGCAATAGACTTGGACAACCTATTGTACACCTTCGAGGAAAGTTTTTTTTGCTATAAGCTTTTGCCCACCACCCGCATAGCAGGTGGTTTATTGTGAAAACATTCCGCTTCGCTACATGTTTTCACCGGCTCATGCGCCGTAATGAAGAAGCCCCGGAAGTCTTGCTTTCGGGGCTTTTGATTAAGCGATGTAGTCTTTTACCCAGTTTAACGCCTGCTTGAATGCAAGTTTGTAGGGTACGGCTTTTTCTTCGGAAGCCTGTTTTATTCTTTTCAGAAACAACCTTAATGCTTGTTCTGTTTCCGTATCGTTGTCAGAATTTACTAACGATTTAAAATTTTCTCGGTCAGAATCCGTGAAGTATTTTTCAAACAGTTCTTTTGAGAACATGAAGTGCTTGAAAAGTAGTTCATAATTGATTGTATTCCCCTCACACTGCAAGCGGTAATGCTCGTCTTCAAGTTCAGGAATATCATTTGTCATTTTGCCGGAGACTAAAGCCTTATAAAAACGATTCAACGATTCTCTGCTTAAATCGTCAACCTTCGTCTGTAACCGCAGCTCAAGGAGTTTCCGCTGTTTTTCAATAGATGTGGCAGTTATCGAATATACGATAGCCATAAAATGGCAGAATTCATGGACACCGACAATTTTCACGAGTTCCATATTTTCAGCGTATAACTGATTCTGTATGACTATGTAGCAGTGCATATATCCGTTTTCTTCTCGGCAGAAAAACATACCGCTTGCATGTTTTAAATCCGCAAGCAAAACGGTTACAACACAATTATCCAAATTCAGGAAGTCAAGATGGTCAAACTCAGCGAGATAAACGACATCTTGTTTTTCTTTGCACCGTATGTTCAGGGCTGCGAGAACTGGTCTGAAAAATTTTACGGTAGTTGCGACATCGGAACGAAAAGCATCATAAGTTGTCATTCAACACCACCAACCTTGAATCTGCGTGCAGCTTTTTCTTTCTTGAGCTGCTCGATTCTCGCATGGATTTCTGTGTCCGAATGTTTTTTGATGTGGCTGTCTATAGCATCAAGAGCCGTAAAGACATCTTCTTTTGTCGCGATTCCGCTGCTTTCAAACGAGATTATGTTTAGTCGCTTCAGTTCCATCTGCAAGTCTCTTTTCTCCATAACAACCTCCTTCTTTCACGAAATTTTCTTGTGAGTGACAGTATACCACATTTTGCCGCTTTGTACACGGAAAAAGAAGCCCTTCTAAACGAAATTTAAACGGTTTTTAGCGTGTTTTCGGTCAAAAGCGGATAATTTGCCGCCGACTACACGAACGGTGCGTTTATGGGCTTTTTTCGGGTTTTCGGCGAATATAATGAAAAGTTTTTTATTTGTAATTATGTATTGACAAAATAACAAATAAGTTCTATACTAGAATCATCAAGAGGAGGTAAGCCATGTGAAGCAAAAAAAGAAAAAGCCACTGACCAATGCTGAAAAGATTGCCCTGCTAGCGATTCTAGTTCAGATAGTCTTGTGGCTCTTAGACAAGCTGCTTAAGTAGCTTCAAGTCGGATATGCTGCCAGTCATTCAACTGGCACGCTTTTAAGGTACATCTTATTTTCGGAGGTGTCAACATGGAAAACAAAAGGCTAACTATAATGCTTGCGGTGCTTCTGGTACTTGAATTGATTCAGGTTATAGAAAAGATTGTAGAACTTGTTATGAGGTAAGCCATGACGGAAGAAAAAAAATATTCAGGCTACGGCTACCATGGCGGAGGCCGAAAGAAAGGCAGCGGAGAGGGAACAAAGCGCGTTTCTTTTTCCGTGAGCTGCAAGCCGGAAGAATTGGAGAAAGTTAAGGTGCTTGCAGAAAAATCAGGTAAAACAGTCAGCCGATTTCTGCTCGACCTTGCTTTCAATACGGAATGTTAATTTTTTATGCCCCGGCACCGAAATCACTTCCGGGGCTTTTTTTATTAATGTCTGCTCATCAGGCGGTTCTCATGCATCCAGGCCAGCACGCGCCCGAAGAGGCGGAATGTATCAGCGTCTGCCGAGTTTGACGGATCAAGTTCCTTTAGCAGCTCAGCGTCTTTGATGTTCTCCGTATGCATGGAATAGATTCGTATCCTGCCTGTAATCTCATCAAATTTTACCAGCTTGCAGAAAACCGAGCCGTTCAGGGCGAACACATACAGGTCATCGGTCACAATCTGCCCGCGCTCTCCGTCAAACAATATTATGTCTCCGTCGTCTATGCCCGCACCGACCATGCTCGTGCCCCGCGCACGGAACGCATACACAGCCCTGTCTTTTAAGCTTGGGAGCAGGTGCATCGGCTCTATGTAGCACTCCACTGAATCCGCATCCTGCCATTCTTCTCCAGGACCGCATGACACTGACTGTCTGAGCAGCGGTATCTTAACCTCAGAATTAGCTACGGCCTTGCAAGAGTCATTTGCAAACATTTCACCGTTACCAGTCAGCAACCATGCCGCATTAATTTGAAGTTGTTCCACCATCAATTTCATTAAAGATTTTGGAATTTCCCTGCTACCGTTTTCAATGTTTGAGATTGTACTTGCTGGTGTTCCTAATTTCTTTGCCAATTCTTGTTGTGTAACATTTAAACTTTGGCGAATTAATTTTATTTGCTCATCTGCTTTCAAAATTTTCCCCTTGACATAATTCACAAAATGCTAATTTGAAAGCAAAAAAGTATTGACAAATTAGCATTTTGTGATAATATAAACTCACAAAATGCTTTACAAGTAAAGCAAAGTTTGCAAGATGTGTGTAATTTTTGCTTTACTTGTAAATAAATTATCGGCTTAAAACATAAGCCTGTTAAACAAAAGAGCCGCAAGGCAAGGAGATTAAGAAAAATGGGAAAATCAAAGTGGAACAACCATGCTTCCGATGCGGGAACTCACAATCAAGGCAAGGAGACCGTCGCTTGGGTCAGACAGATGCGCCATGAATCTCGTTCACTCGGCGCACGACGCTCTGCCGAATTTCTGGCAGACATTGCGAAGCTTGAATTTTACCGTGCTCAGATTCAAAAAGAACGAGCTTCACATAACGGCTTATTCCATCGGCTAGCAGCACTTCTGGTGACTGTTCTGCATCGTCTTCATTCATCGCTATCAAATATTGGAGTATAAAGCGGGCTTTGTGCTTACACCAATAAAGGCTTTTGTCCTTTATAAAGAGTTTGGCCAAGTTCACTGCCATTTTGTGAGGTTTGTCATAAACACGCAAGTAAAAGTTGGTCAGACAGGCTTCAAGAATGTCAGCTGCAAGCTCTGTTTCATCTTTTGTCATACAGACATTATCGGCTCACAGCTGAGTCGGATAAAACAAAAAAGCCCGCTGCACCCGCAGCGAGCCGGAGATTAAGGAAAGGCGGCGAACGCCTGACCTTTCCCGTATTCTTGCACAGGACGGGCAAATCCGTCAAGGGGGAAAAATGATAAACATGTTGCGCGGCAGCCGTCCGTTC
>JAFSJW010000013.1 GCA_017449265.1 Treponema sp. | reverse complement strand
CCAATGCGTCTATTTGCTGTTTGTCAAACAGTTTACTCGGAATCTTCATCTCTCAACATCTCCATAAGTTTCTTGACTTTCTTATCCGACGTTTTCCATACAGTACCTGTATCACCTTCCGATTTCGGAAGGTCGTTCAGCTCATCTTCCATATCAATTGAAAGCTTGTTGTTTGTTACATGACATTCTGCTGGTTTTGTTATTTCTATAATTCTATATGCCATAAAAACATTATAAGACATATAATAAAAATTCGTGATGAAAACCTTGATTTGCTCGGACTGATTGCAGGGAAATTGAGATAAGGTCAGAAAAGCTCGCACAAGAAAAATTCTAAAATCAGAATGAATCCGCGAGTTTCGCGTAGCGAGCATTCAGCGAAACTCGGCTCCCTTTGGTCTTGCCAAAGGGACTAGTCCACATTGATGCAGCTTACAACCCTGCCGTCAGCAGAGTAGCCGCGCAAAGGATTCGTTTCGTCTATGAAAGATGTGATTCCGGTGTAGTATGAATAGTAGTAAGTTCCGCTAGGAAGGGGCAGGTCAATCTCGTAAACGCCCTCTCGGGTTTCTTTCATTTCGTAAATCCAGCTGTCCCAGTTTGTGAATGTTCCTCCGAGCCTTATTGTCTGACCTGACTTTGCCAGACAGACAAAATGAGTAAGTCCTGAGCCAGTGTTCTCCGTGAAAATTTTCGTATCAGGCGGGAGAGTGAAGCTTGAGAGCAAAAGGCCGTTCTTGTAATCATAAGCTGTTTCTGGATTCGATGGGTCGGTTGTCCAAAGTCCGTCGATTATTAGGCGGTATGAAATTGTTTCCGTGTTCCGAGGCTTCTCAAGGAGATAGAAGAACCATGAGTCAGTCACTTCACCCTCAGAATCGTATGTTTTGTGAAGATGAAATTGATGAATCGTTTTGTAATTCTCAAAGTCAACGGCAAGCCCCACGGACCTGCAATCATTCTTTGCCGTAAAGACAATATAATTTCCGCTGATGTATGGTGCGCCTACACCTTTGATTGATGTTACGGTAATATCGTAATCATAAGTGTCGGGCTGAGTTTTTTCGTCTTTTGCAAAAATGCTTGCGCCTGCAAAAAACAGTGCTGAAAATGCAAAAATTTTTAAAAACTTTTTCATAGAATATTTATCGGAATTTCACAAAAAAATTCTAGAAAAAGATATAATTTTTATGAAGAAAATTCAATAAGGAAACTGTTTTGGACGAAACTCTAAAATAGGGCTATTTAAACTAAAACAACAAAAAAAAATGCCGAAAAACAATCTAGGAGTTTAAAAGAGCTGTTCGGAAATTTCAGTTTTCCGAACAGCAACCTTAGAAATTCTGTAATTTTGCAAGGCTTTAGACTGAAAAATTACGCAAGACCAGTGAGGAAACAATAGGTTTCCGAACAGGTCTAAACTTCTTTTTTTAAGGTTTTGTGCGGAAAAAGGGTGGAAATCAATGCCAGGATTAAATCAACTTAAAAAGTTTGTAAGCGACATAAACAATTTAGGCAATGAAATTGAGATTCGTAAGAAACGGGGAGAAAAAATCACTGAAATCGAGTTGCCCGATACTTACGAGGAGGATGATTCCGATGAATTCATTGTCGGTCTTCCTGAGAAAGGTCGCGGTGAGGAAAGTCAGGGCGATGGCATTTCTGAAGACAGTGAGGCCAGCCTGGATGACGGCACTGAGTTGGATTCTCTTGACGACTTGGACGGAGCTGAGGCTTCTTCGTCTGACGATTCCTTTGATTTGGACGCTCTTGGTTCTATTGATGATCTTGATGATTTTTTGAATGACTCCGATGACAAACCAAGTGCGCCGGCTGAACCTGAAACTCCTGCACCTGCCGATGATTTGGCTGACTTGGGCGATTTGTCAATGTTTGATGATGCGCCTGCTTCTGAAAGTGAGCCTGTAGCTGAAGCTGCGCCTGTTGACTCAGTTGCGTCCGATGCCGATGATTTTGCGTATACTGGAAACGAAATTGACATGAACGAAGGTCTTCCGGATGAAATCGCGGAAACTGATGCCGGGTCAGACCTTGTTTCTGAGTCAGTGCCCGAAGCTGCTTCCGAGCCTT
The DNA here is from genome assembly GCA_017449265.1 of Treponema sp. GTDB lineage: Bacteria > Spirochaetota > Spirochaetia > Treponematales > Treponemataceae > Treponema_D. The sequence continues at coordinate 12,118 of JAFSJW010000013.1, read as the reverse complement.
CCGAAGAGCCTCTTGATATGGCTGGCTTCGATGCCGATGATATTTCTATTCCTGATTCTGATGATACGGGAGCTGATGCGGGTAGCACAGATGATGTGCCAGATATTTCTGATTTCTCCCAGATGCCTGAAGCCGAGGATGTTCCTTCCGCCGATGATTCTGTTCTTGATGCCGGCACGGATGATGCTGGCGTTGCGCAGCCGGAAGAATTCAATCCTGACTCCCTTGACATTGAGTCCCTTGTTGGTGTGGACGATTCTTCTGATGAGGCTTCTCCGGCTGCTGAGTCATTCGATACTTCCGAGCTTGAGAACGCTGATTTCAGCGAAGAAACCCAGAAGAAAGGCGGCGGAGAAGAGTTTCCGACGACCGAAGACGGATTTGACCTGTACAGTGACTTTGAGATTGAGGGCTTTACAGATACCGAGACGGCAGAAATCAGAAAAAAGCCTTCTGTTGATACGGTTGATTTCTCAGACGCTCCGACTAAGCCAAAAAATACTCTTACCGACGAAGAATACGCTAAGTTCAAGGAGAATCTTGCCTCTTATCCGCTGAATCTCAAGGTTGCTCTTGAAGAGTTCTTTGCAGACCAGAACTTTACTGACGATACTGTTTTTGAAATCGTAGAGAAAGTCCTGAAAAAAGTGACGGCTCGTTCTCTTGCAGGACAGCTTGAAAAACTTACTGAAAAATCAATTCAGATTCCGAGGGATTTTGAGAGGCGTTCTTACGCACAGTACGAGGCTTACAAGCAGTCGTTCCAGTATCAGCTCAAAAACAGGATTATCCCTGGGGCAATCGTCGCGCTTATTGCGGTTCTTATTGGAATCGGGCTTTTCAAGGCAGGAAAGAATTTCATCTACAAGCCTGTCATGGCAACAAAATACTACAAGCAGGGCTACGCGCTTATTGAGAATAATGAATTCCCGCAGTCCGAGCTGAAATTCAAGGAAGCCGTTTCGTACAAGCCGATTAAGAAATGGTTCTTTAATTATGCGCGCGGCTACAGGGACAAAAAGCAGTTTGACCGTGCCGCAAAAATGTACAAGAACATTCTCCGTTATTTCAGGCAGGACAAGCAGGCCGCTCTTGAGTATGCAAGGATGGAGCTGTTCGACAGGGTGAATTTTGCTCTTGCCGAAAGCATTGTGCGCCGCGAGATTCTGGATTATTATGTCAACGATGCGGACGCAATCCTTCTTCTTGGCGATATTTTCATGGAATGGGCGGAAGTGGAGCCTGAAAAGTACGAGGAAGCAAAGAAACAGTATCTTCTTCTGACTGATTTGTACGGCGTGCAGCCTTTGTATCAGGCTCGTATGCTCCGTTATTATATCCATACGGACAAATTGCGCGATGTTCTTGTTTACAAGAATATTTTCTATCCTAAGCAGTCATCGCTTGAGTCGGAAGACTGGATTCTTCTGAGCGGCTACCTTCTTGAGAAGCTGTACGGACCACTCTCAAAGAGCGATGAGTACTTGCGGGCATCAATCGAGGATGTGCGCGGAATGCTTGAGATGGCAATCAAAGCTGACCCAACAAGCCCTGTTGCGCGGTACAATTTTGCCCGCTACTTTGTGTACAATGGCTATATTCCGCAGGCAAAGTCCGAGTTCCAGATTTGCCTTGATTTGTTCGCAAAGCAGAAGAAGCGGACAAAAAAAGATACTTACAAGGAAATCAACGCTACCAGGGTTCTTGGCGAGATTTATTCCGATGAGCGCGAGTACTTGAAAGCTCAGGATATTTTCACGCGCGGAATCACGCTATTTGAGGACGAGAAAGAGAAAAGCGGCTTTGAGGGTGACGAGAATGTAGGAATCTTGTTCGCAGATATGGGCGACATAGATTATTTCATTACGGGCGACCTTGATGCCGCAATGGAGCATTTTAAGACTGCCATAGAAACAAAGTACGATACTCCGAACTTGCGCTATAAAATCGGTGCAATCAGCTACGGAAGGAAGGATTTTGACACGGCTCTTGATTTCTTCTCGGATGTGGCACATGAGAAGGGCGAGGACACCAGCCTTCTTCTTGCGCTTGGAAACACTCTTTCTATACGGGGTGATGATTTTGCCGCGCAGAGCTATTATGAGGATTTGATAACCGAGCTTAACCATGAGCGCAGAAAGACAGGTCTTGTTTCTCCTCAGTACGATGATGATGATTACGCGCTTGTTGATTCGTATCTGAAAGCAAACAACAATCTTGGAGTTACGCTTTACAGGCTCGCAAAGCAGACGGGTAACAGCGGAATGTACGGAAAGGCTATAGTCAAGCTCTCCGAATCAGCCCGCGCGTGGGATACTCTCACACGAAATCCTAATACGATGGTTCGTCTTGAGGGAAGCAACCTTGCGAATCAGAATGTAAAATATATTACTCATCCGACTCCAGAATTCGAGCCGGCAATTTACACGGATATTCCGCGTAATTTGGTAGGTGATAAGGTTCTTGACTGATGTTTTTTTGCCCTGAGAACGGAATATATCTGAAAAAAAAGATGAATTATCTATGGAAAGAATTTTTCCGTAAGATAATTCATCTTTGCACGGCTTTTGTTCCTATTTTCCTTCATTTCGCAAAACTTCCTGTGATTTTCTTTCTTGCCCTCACAGGATGTTTCTATATAATCGCGGAAAATATGCGTTTTCATGGGCGGGAGATACCGGTCATTTCCGTGGTTACGGCTACGGCTGCCCGAAAGCGCGACGAGAACAAATTCGTGCTAGGACCTGTGACGCTCGTTTGCGGAATAATCCTTGCCGCTGTTCTTTGGGACGAAAAGTGCGCCGCAATGGGAATTCTTTCCCTTGCGTTCGGGGACGGGCTTGCGAGCCTTGCGGGAAAATTCTTCGGCAAAGTAAAAATTCCTTTTTCTGGCGGAAAGACTGCGTGCGGCAGCCTCACTTGCTTCCTTGCGATTTTCGTCGCTACATTCTGCGTGTGCCAGAATGTGTTCATGGCCCTTGTCCTTGCTTTGCTCGGAGCTTTGATTGAAGTGCTGCCCCTCAAGGATTTTGACAACCTCCTGATTCCCGTTCTTATCGGAGGCTCTGCCACTGCGCTCCAAGGACTACTGCCATAAGTACAGCTTGTGAATTGACGACAGGAACAAGGACATTCCTGGAAGAAAAAGAATCGCTCCTGTAATCATCATAAAAAAACAGTCCGAAGCCGAGAGAATAAAATATCCTAGCACAACGAAAATATACGAGAACGCGATTTTGAGCATATTCTGCTTTGATTCGCTCGTATCTTTCGTAATTGCGTTCAGAATGAAAGCAAGAAATGTGGCTCCCACAAAAATCAGCCTTGCTATGTGGTAGGCTTTTTTGAACCCGATGACGACCATTCCTATCGGTTCGATTTTATATGTGTTGAGCGGGAAAATACTTGATATGAAGATTGATACTGCAATTATTATGGCAATGTTCCTTCCTGTGTTTTTCCTTTCCGTTACATCGTTCGTTATGGCAATGAAGAAAAGGCTGACCACGGAAACTGTTTTTCCGAACAGGACGGCTTTTGACATAAGGATTAGAAGCTCCGTGAACGACTGCCAGATGTTCATTGAGATTATAAAAATGCGAACTGAATCAGCGAGCAGTCCGATTAGAAAAATCATCAAATACGATATTTCCGATGACTGATTGTGGTTAAAGTATCGTACCAGAAAATATGAGATTCCTGAGACGAATGTTATTATCGTGAAAAGTGATAGAATCATCGCGATAAAATCATATCTGAATACGGTAAGGTATCTGTTTGTTGTGGGAGGCGGAATAAGAGTTCCTGAGATTGTCGAGAAAAAAAATGATGTTACTGCAAGTATAAGGAATGTCAGCGAAAAAACGAGCAGCAGCTTCATCATTGTGTTTCTTAGTTTTAATGTCATGCGGAAAATTTTAATTTAAAGGAAGATAATGTCAAGGGAATAGAGCTGTTCGGAAACTTCAGTTTTCCGAACAGCTCTATTCTGCTGGGAAGTCTAAAAAGTATGAAAAGGCGAGTTTTGAAACTAGCTCTAAAGTGAAAAAAAATAAATCCGAAAATATAAATGAAGGTCTGATAAGCCATCAGGCTGTCGTGGGAGGACAAATTATGAGGAAGCAGCTTTTTGTTGGAACTTTGATGCTTGCTGCCTTGTTCGGCGGTTTTGCAGGTGATGTGGCCGCTTTTGTGGATTTGGGATTGTCGGGCGACGGAAAAACTTATGTTTTTGGCGAATATGGCAAAACTGACAAGAAATTTCAGGGATATGCTGAAATTTATGCAGTTGATATTGCAAGCAATAAATTCGTTGACGGAGGAGTTTTCAGGACGGCTCCGTCTGTTTCTACCACATCAAAGAGTGGAAAATCCGTCTTTGAGGATTTGCAAGGCAAAGCAAGCTGGTATCTGAAAAAATACGATTTGAAGCAAATCCCGACTAAGAACCTTTTGTATGTGTGCGATGAGGCAAAATCGCCTGTGAGCGAGATTGTTTTCAAGGATTTTGACGGCTCTTCTCCGGAAAAAAGCGTGTTTTATCATGTTCAGCTTTCAAATAGCGTTGAGGGAAGCGGAAAAAATGTCCGTTCGTCATTTTTCATCAAGATGGAAAAAAAAGACGAGGGCGGAAATGTTCTGAGCCGCAGCACGATTGGCTCTCCCGATTTGAAACGAAACGGGGTTTCAGGGTATAAAATCGACAGGATTTTTTCTGACGAGGCCAGGCGGAATCTTATCTTCGTCGTTGAAAAAACTGTAAAAGATGATTCGGGAACTTCAATCCGATATATGGTTGAGACCATAAAACTTTAGTTCTGAGAAAAAACGGTGGTTTTGATATGTGAAGTGTACCCCAAAAGTTGGAAACAATTTTTTGGAGGTACACTTTTTTTATTTATACAGCAAATATAACAAAAAATTATCAGAAAAATGGTGTCAAAAATGCAAATTCTCTGACCCTTTATATGTAAAAGGAAAATTTCCTTTTACATATAAAAACTGGAGGACTTTATGAGAAAAAGTTTGCGTTTTGAAATTGCCCATGTTTTGAGCAATATTTTGGGGGTTCTGCTTATCACAGCCACAGTCCTGTTTGTTGCTGCCACGCCCTTTTCGTGCAAAGTCACGGACAGCGGAATTGAGGTTGATTCCGCGGACGAGAATGCTCCTGAAATTCAGGATTTTTCCGTCGAGAGCAGCTCGTGTGCCAGCGTAAGATGTTCTGTGCCGTTTTCCCTCTCGGATTTGGCGATGACGAGCAGTTCTGATGGGGCTGAATACGGAATTGATGCAAAAAGCGTTTCCTTTGACGAGAGCCGAAGCACCGCAAAGATTTTTTTTCCCCTTGAAACAGAGACAGGAAAAACTTACACGCTGTCGGGCGTTATCTCCGATGCAAAAGGGAACAGCCTGAAATTCTCCAAAGATTTTATTGGCTTCAATGATAATCAGGCGTTTCTTGTCCTGAAAGAAGTGCGCCCTGCTTCAGAAAACACCAAGAAAAAAGCGGCGTACTTGTCTTTCCATGCGCTCAAGGGCGGAAACCTTGCCGGAACGGAAGTTCTGTTCGGTTACTACAACACAAAGTACGCCTTCCCTGCAATTACGGTCAGTGCTGGAGAAACGATTGTGCTTCATTTGCGCTCGTATGGTGATGCGGCTGACGGATATGTCGATGAGCTTGGAAGTAATCTCTCGCTTTCTTCTGCTTTTGAGTCCAGCCCAACTGCCCGCGATTTGTGGATTCCAGGTACGGAACTGTATCTTTCGGGAACTTCCGATGTTGTTGCTGTTGTTAACACATACAAGGATTCGGCGTTTGACGGGCTTTTGTACATAAAGGAAAGCGGAAAGAGCTGGTCACGGAACAACCAGAAATCGCTTGCCGCACTTTTGGCAAGCTCTGGCGTGTGGAAAAATGACAGCCCGGAGAGTGCTGTTGTCACAGGAATCTCATCTGCGGCAAAATCAATTCAGAGAAACGATTTGACCGAGCTTGTAGCGTCATTTTCCGGAAATGTTCCGGATTGCATAAGTTCTGAAAAAAGCGACTGGAGAATTGGCAGCGCGACTTTAGGAAAGTAGGAGTAAAACCTCTGGTTGTTGCGGTAAGACGCATCAACAATTTCAGAGATTCCCTTAACTAAAAGAAAAAAACTCCGAAATTTAAAATGGAGCTGTTCGGAAATTTCAGTTTTCCGAACAGGTCTATTTTGTTATTTTAACTGGAACTGTTCGGAAATTTCGACTTTTCGACAGGTCGCTATTTTGGGGGGAATATGGCTTTTGGAAATCCTTATGCCGCGTATCAGACAACAGCTGTAAAAACGGCTTCTCAAGGAAAACTTGTTGTAATGCTTTATCAGGGGATGGAAAAGGAGCTTTCAGCAGCTTTAAAATGTTTTGAGAGTGATGACAGAATTTTAGCCTCTAATATCGAGGCTTACGGAAAGCATATTATGAAATCTCAGGAGATAATAAACGAGCTTCAGGTTTCGCTTGATATGGAGCGGGGCGGAGAGATTTCAAAGAATTTGATGTCGCTCTATGTGTATTTCAATCAGGAGCTTACGGCGGCGAACATAAATCAAGATAAAAGAAAACTTACTTTTGTCGTTGACATGGTGCGTCAGCTTTCCGCTGCATGGGAAACTGCTGATGGACAGACAAATACGGCAAATCAGACTGTTCAGCAGACTTTGAATATAAAAGGTTAGGCTTATGGCACAAGAGTTGAGTCAAAAAGAGCTTGATGAGAGGGTCGCTATTCTGAAAAGATTCCGCGAGCTTTTGGAGCAGCAGAGGAGTAAATTCAAAGAATACCTTACTGTTCTTGAAAACCAGCACGGAAAAATAGAAGCGGAAGACGGCGATGCGCTCGCGGCTCATGCGGAACTTGGAAACCAGATTGTAAAGAATATCGCTAGCTTGCAGAAAGTCATTGTTCCAATGCAGGGCTTGTATCAGACAAAAGGCCGGCTCGCGGACACGAACCAGAGCGTTGCGCTTATTCAGGACGAGCTTAATCTTTTGCGGGAAAAAGTTCTTGTTCAGAACGAAAAAAATCGTGTGCTGCTCCAGTCAAAGATGGGGCAGGTGAGAGCGCAGCTTAATTCTTTCTCAAAGCTGAACCCTTATTTTGGAAGCCGCTCGGTTTATTCTGAGCGGTCGGCTACAGGAAATGTCATTTCTGTTTCGGGCTGAAAGTTGTATGAAGAAATATTTTAGAGAATTTTATGAGTCGATGAACTCGTCTGTGCCGCTTATCTTGCTTCTTGTTGTTGTGAGTGCAGTGTGCGGATTTTTATACGAGCTTCTTTTTTACAAGATTGACCGCGGTGAATGGATAAACCGTGGTACAACATTCGGGCCATGGATTCCGATTTATGCGATTGGCGGTTTTTTGATGGCACTGTCAACTTTTCGCTTGCGCCAGAATCATCATCCTGTGCTGATTTTCCTTATGAGCGGGATTGTGTGCGGTATTCTGGAGCTTATTGCGGGCTGGGTTTTGCTCAAATTTTTTGGAATACGCCTTTGGGACTACAACAAGGAGATTTGGAATTTCGGCAACATAGGCGGATTTATCTGTGCCCGTAGCGTGCTGATTTTTGCCGTGTTCGGGCTTTTGCAAAATTATGCAATGATTCCGGTTCTTCTTTCGGCTGAGAGAAAATTCCGTGGCAGGCTGTTCAGTTGTGCTTGCATTGGGCTTTTCGTGCTGTTCGTTCTTGATATTCTTGTGAGCCTTGTTGTGAGCAGGGCTTCTGAAATGGCTGTTTAGACAGATTTTGGGCTGAATGTTTCAACATCATCGCCTGGGAGCGGCTTTGAGAAAAAGTAGCCCTGAATATAATCGCAGCCGAGCTTTTTCAGCAAATCAAACTGCCATTGTTGTTCTACGCCTTCTACGGTAAGCTTCATTCCAAGGTCATGCACTAAGTTCACGATATTCTTTATGAATTTTTCCTTTCCGTCAACAAGATAATTGTCAACGAGCGTCTTATCGATTTTGACTTTATCTACATGGAGATATGTAAGATAGCTCAGACTTGAGTAGCCGGTTCCGAAGTCATCCAAGGCCAGCCTTATGCCAAGTTCGGAAAGGGACTTAAAAAGTTCTTGCACGACGGCATTATTTTCCATGTAAAGGCTTTCCGTAATTTCAATCTCAATGAATTCTGATGGAATGTCGTATTTTTCAAGAAGCGATTTGAGGAACTTAACATAATCAGTATCCACAATTTGTCCGCTGGAATAATTTATGGCGACTTTTTTAGGCGGAAGCCCCTTGTTTCGCCAGGAGGCAATCTGTGATATGACTTTTTCTGTGACAATCCGTCCGATTGCCGCAATGTAGCCACATTCCTCCGCAATAGGGATGAACTGAGCCGGGCTGAATTCGCTGTGGTCAAGGCGGCAAAGTGCCTCAAACCCGTGGATTTCCCCAGTATGCGCATCAATCTGGGGCTGATAATGGATAAGAAAGCTCTTGTTCTTGCAGTGCTTTTGCAAAATGGTGGAAATATAGTTTTTCTCATTGATTGCAGCTTTCATCTTTGGAAGATAGAAAAGAGTTGTGTTCTTTCCGCTTTTCTTTGCGTTGTACAATGCAAGGTCAGCGTTGCTCACAAGGTCATTGAAATCCAGCTCGCTTTCTGAGTCCGCGATTCCGCCCGAAAAGCGCAAATCGAGCTTTACATTCTTGTAGAAGAACGGCTGCGACAGAACGAGCTTTATAGTGTCAAGAGTGTCGGTGTCGCGCGTCAGAAATCCGTTCTTATAAACGATTATGAATTCATCGCCGCCGTACCTTGCGATAAAGCAGGTGAATTCCTGCGAAAGGTACTGAAGGCGCTTTGCGAATTCTTTCAGGACGGCATCTCCGCATTCGTGTGTATAGTAATCGTTTATGTTCTTGAAATCGTCAATATCAATTAAGTACAGGCTGAAAATGGCTTTTTCGTTTATAAGAGTATTGATTTCTGCAACGACAGAAAGCCTGTTGGGAATTTCGGTAAGAAAATCGTTCTCGCTCATAATCTTCATTTTGCGCGCGGATTCTTTGAGCAGCTTGTTTTTTCTTGCGATTGCAATGTTGCGCATTTTGACTACATTCTGCGCTTTTCTTGCGTATGACAGCTCCGTGATAATAGCGGCAAAGATAAGAAGCACAGAGATTATAAGGAAAACAAGCGGCATTATGAATTTTTTCTGGATTTTCCATATCTTCGGGTTATCATTCACTAAAATCGTGTTTTTCGGAAGAAGTTTTTTGTTCAGGTTGAATTTTTTCAATACCTGCAAGTCAAAATAATATTTTCCGTCAGGAGGAAACGCCACGACAGGAATTTCGCTTATTACGCGTTTTCCTAAAAGCACATCGCATAATATCTGCGCCGCCTCGTTCCCGGCTTTCTTAAAATCGTAGATTCTTCCGCCAAAAATGCCAGAGCCAATTCCGCCGACTGTGGCGCGGTATACTGGGACGGATACAAAACTTGTGATTATTTCTACGGATTCGTCGAGCGAATATCGGTTAGCGTTCTTGTCGGACAAGAAAGACATAAAAATCAGGATAGTGTTCTTGTCGATTTCTTTCAGAGCTTGTTTTATTTCGTCCAGAGTTTTTTCTTCCGTATTGATTGTGAAAAAATCTTTGTCAGGAAAATTCCGTTTTTCATCGAAAAACTGCTTCTGATCGCCAAGACCTGTCATAGAGTTGTCTACAATCGCGCAGATTTTGTCGGCAGTCGGGTTGAAGTTAAGCGCGGAGTTGATTGTATCGGTAAGAAAGATCTTTTCGTAGATTCCCGTAATCATTGGGTTTTTGCCCGCAATGTCTGCCTGAACAATGTCGTCAACGGCGAAGAAAACAATCGGAATATCTTTAAAAATTTCGTTTTGGTATGTGCGTACGAACATAAGGGCGGCATCGTCACCGGCAATAATTCCGTCATATTCTTTTTTGTCGTTGAATTTGTATTTGATATAGTCATAGAACCGCTGGAAATTTTCGGCTTCGCTGTATTTTTTTGTTTCCATGTAAACAATGTCGAAATTTATGTTATGCTTCTCAAAAATCTCTGCAAGTCCAATGGTTTCGTAGAAAAGAATTGGATAAGTTGGGCTGTACGAGCTTATGAAAAGAACATTTTTCTTGTTAATCGCAAGGTTTGAGATTGGCGGAGAATAAGAATCCGGATTTTTCTGAGAATTGTTGTAAGCCATGTTCGCAGCTTCCAGAAGAAAAAGCAGCGCAAGCAAAATCAACGCGACGCTGATTAATGAAGTTTTTTTTATTTGTGGCATATAATCTCCGACACAATTATTAATTATACCACAGAAAAATCAGAAAAAATCTATAATTTTTTGTTTTATAAGGGGCTTGACATAAAACATAGAAGTCTCTGGGGCTGGAGATGTTTTGCTTCGTCCAACGCACGGGGGCGATGATTGGAATTGTACTAGACACCTGCCATATCAGGGCTTATAATATTCTTAAATGAAAATCAAAAATCAGGAGTAGTCTATGAGAAAAATTGCTTTCCTTTCATCTCTCTTTTTTGGGGCGTTTCTTTTGTTTTTTGTCCTGTCCTGTGGCTCTAGCGGGGGAGGCGGTGGCGGAGGAGGAAATAATTCCCAGCCCCAGACAAAATCAACCGTTACTATAAAGATTGGGGCGGACTCTTCGTCTGATATTTTGCCAGACATCACGGACACGGATATTGACGGCTTTTGGTATGATGTGCATTTTACTGGTGAAAAATATACCAGCCCGACCAAAGGCGGAAAAAAGGGAGACGAAATCAAGTTTGAGGATGTTCCTTTTGGCACATACAATTTTTACCTTGATATTTTTTCTAACGATACGAAAAATGTTCAGCTTGGCTCTTCTCTTACAAAATCAGTGGCTGTCTCATCTGCTGCGAACACGGTTGTGTTCAACCCGCAAAAATCAAATTACAAGAATTATTATTTTGTCAGCTCCGCAGAACGACTGGAGCAGATTCTTCTCGGAAAAAACGCAGACAACACTTCTATAAACACTAGTACCATGAACAAAAGCGATGAAGCCACATGGGGCAAAGTTTATTTTATGCAAGATGTAACGCTTAGTGGTCAGGCTGGTGCTGACAATGTTACTTCGCCTATAGCCATTAGTTATGAGAATCCTGTATGCGTGTCTTTTGACTTGCAGGGAAAAAAGCTCATCGCAAATACAAATATTTACATCTCAAAGAATGTGCATTTTATCATCAAAAACGGAACGGTAAGTTTTGCTCAGGGCTGTGGCTTCTCGTTGCAAAGCTCTAGTGCCGATGCCGCCCCAGACGCAAGTGCCGCCCCTTCTTTGGAGCTTTCCGCCGTTACCCTTGACGGACATCTGTATGTGAGTTATGGAACTTGCGCCCTCACAAACGGTTCTTCTGTACAGGCTGCATATGCAAGCGGTGATTACAATCAGGCAAGAGGCTCTGTTTATTTGCAGAAAGGCGGAACTTTTGTAATGAATGGGGCTTCTAAGATTAAGAATCCGTCCGAGGATACCCAATCCGTGCATTGTGCTGGCGGAACATTCGTTATGCTTGGCGGCGAGGCTGAAAGCGTAAAACTTTGCTCAACGGATCAATATTGTGTCCTTGCCCTTGGTAACCAGAGTTTTGTGGCAGGCTCAAAGACATATGAGGCAACTGGAAAAAACAGGATAACAGGAAAGCTTGAGTTCAATGCGTTCAACAACGGCGACTATGCGACATACCTAATGTTAGGAGGAGACTCTAATATAGCGGAGCTTAATCTGAGCAATTTAAGTGTTGATCCTATGTTTACATTTGCTCCTATTTATATCGTGCAGATTTCTTCTTTAAGCGGAGATGCAGCCGCATTTGTCACGACAATTAGTGGGCTTAACACGTCAGCCAATCCGTACTCAGGACTGCCTAGTGCAACGCCACAGGCAAAAATCCTGAAGCCGAGCTTCACTCTTCCTGCGCTTCCGTTTGCCGCTGTAGAGCCAACAACTCCAGTCAAAAACTACTTCCCGCTTCCTCTGACTAGTACTCCTGATGATACTATGTGGCAGTGGCAAGATCAGTATCAGACGGAATCATAT
>JAFSJW010000104.1 GCA_017449265.1 Treponema sp. | reverse complement strand
CTGCCAGCCAGAGCAAGAAACCCAGTCTTTGTTACGGGGAAAGCCCCCAAGGAGGTTGCGGGTTATCGGGTCATATGTCACGGGTATACTATCCCAAATCGAATAAGATAATTCAATAACATTAATATACGAGGAGGTTTGTGACCTGTACAAGGTAAGGACTATTGTCAATACAAGTATGAATAATGCTGGTGGTACACAACTAGATACTACATGGGGTAGTGATTATATGTCGTCCAGCCAGTGCGACGAGGACCGGTACGCTGGGAATGTCGGTAAGGGAGTGTGGTATGTCCATATTAATAACGGCCAAATTACCGACGTCACCAAACACCAGACGAAATATCTCCGTGCTGTCCGAGCTTTTTAACAAGCGCACCTTCGCTTTGCCAAGACATTTGAAGAACAAATAACTTGTTCTGATAAGGTGGTCATTGAGTTTATTAAAATGGCCACCGAAATTGTCTGAATCTTTATCTGCATCTTACTCAGAAAAATTCTTGCTATTGTCGAGAGTTACCGTGTGTGCTATATTTGTATCGCAATTCGCAGATTGGAGGCAAAATCCTATGGAAGTTATACAAAGTTTTACGATTGATCACACGCACTTAAAGCCGGGTATTTATATTTCACGCGAGGACAAGGGCTTTACGACTTTTGATTTGCGTATAACCGAGCCGAACAAAGAGCCTGCTGTTGCTCCTGCAGCTATGCACAGCTTGGAGCATCTTATGGCGACTTGGTTCCGAAATTCCGAAGTAAAAGATGATGTTGTGTATGTTGGTCCTATGGGATGCCTTACTGGAATGTATATTATAATGACAGGAAATTATTCTCCTGAGGATATGCGCCAGCTCACAATCAAGTGCCTTGAATGGATTCTGACACAAAATGAAGTTCCAGCAACCAGACCTGAATCGTGCGGAAATTATCTTCTCCACGACCTTCCTATGTGTATTTGGGAAAGCAAGCGTTATCTTGATCGTTTGAAGAATGATTTTCATTGCGAATATACTAAACTTCAAATTGCTCTTGATGACGGAAAAGTTTTTGCCGACGCATAACGATTCAACATCTTTGTTTTATGGGGCGAGAATTCGCCCTAATAAGAGCCGTGGAGCGAAACTTCCCCAGAAGATAGAAATTTTTTCTCGCCTGTCGGAATTTCCACTACAAGTTCTGCTTTTTCCGATATGTCAAGGACTTTAGCCTCATAGCTCTCCCCTCTCATTCCTGCGGCGGGATTTACTCGGACTGTTTTTCCAGTGAGAATTGAGCGTTTTCTGTACTCAGAAATCATTTTGTCAAGCAGGATTTTTTCTTTTTTCTCGTAGCTATCGTAAAATGCCAGAAGCCGTGATACAACTTGGGCAATGATTTCATTTTTGGACACAGCGGGAACAGTCTTTCCTTCGGCGGAAAGAGAATCCTCAATATTTCCGGCGATTTTTGACAAAGTTTCGTCAAAACCGGCGTTTTTTATGTTGATTCCGATTCCGACTATAGCGGCTTCGATTTTTCCGGTCTCAAAATTTGAGATTCCTTCCGTAAGTATGCCGCAGATTTTTTTGTTGGCGCAGAAAATATCATTCACCCATTTGATTTTGCACTCCGTTCCGTACAATGAATCCAAGGCTTCACAGACTGCCACGGCGGCAGATGCGGTGAAAAGCGCAGGATTCTCAAGTCCGTTTGCGGGAGCGTACAAAAGCGAGAAATAAATTCCTGCCCTTGACGGAGACTCAAAGACTCTTCCCATCCTTCCACGCCCTGCTGTCTGCTGCTCTGCTGCAAAAACGGCGCGGTTCAGTTCCATTCCCTTTTCGGTCAGCTCTCCGTTCTGGTCTCTGAACGCTCCGACAAGAACGCAACGGCGTTTTGCCTCCGAATTCGTGGAGTCAATCGTATCGTAGCAGAAAATTTTCCCTGCCGCGGCACCGCATTTTTTTAGGTTCGCGTCGATTTTTTCTTCTGAGAGCTTGTCAGGAAGAGAAGAAATGCGATAGCCCTTGTTCGTGACGGCTTCTATTTCAAATCCGTCGGCGCGCAAGGAATTGATTGATTTCCAGACTGCCGCACGCGAAATATTACATTCTCGGGCAAGTTTTTCGCCTGAAACAAATTCTGAGGAGTTTAGAATAGAAAGAATCTTTGTTTTTGTTGTCATTTTAATCCTGAATAAAGCAAAACATCTTGGGCTGCTTTCTGAGCGACATAACGCGGCATGAACAAATCCCTGTCGCGCTTGAATCCTAGCATATACGCAAAGAACGGGTTCGTCTGGTTTATGAACCCAAGCCCCGTTGTCTTGTACTCGGGGATTCGGTTCATTGGGAAAAAGCCGAAGATTCTGTCTTTGTCCTGATTGATAATAGGCGATATTGAGTCGAATGACATCTGGTCAACAATCAGAAATATTTTCTGCTCGCCGAAAATCGAGGATGACAACCGAAGAAGTTCCGTGTAGCCTTTGATTTTGTTTTGTGTGATTTTCTCATCGATTTTCTTGAAACTGTCCGATTTGTTCTTTTTTGCATCAATATATTCTTTGCGCGCAAAAAATTTCCTAAAATACCAAGAGTCCTTATCGGAATCAAAGACAGGCATATCAGGAGAATAAAAGTCAGCGGCAAGAATTTTGAATCCTCCTTGCGAAAGAAAAAGGAGATATGGCTCGTAATCCTGAACTGTACCGTGCGGGCCTGCCACGAAAAGCAGAACAGGATTCTTTTCAAAATCTGGATTTTGTTCGGACGGCTCGTATATGTTCAGAAAACCGGTCGTTTTTATCTTCCTGTTCTGAAATTTGTTTGCTACGATTTGGAAATGTGTTGTTGCGTTGCCCGCCAGTCTGTATGATGTTTTTTTGACTCCGAATTTCTCCGGCTCCGTTTTGATTGGGGAAAAATACACAAGTCCTGCGGCAAGAAAAAGCGCGACAAGCAGCTCTACAACAGTTGTGATTATAAATAACGCACTGTAGCGGTCAACTATGAGCTTTGAGAAAATTCTCATGCAGGAGCGGATATTTGTAAGCGCAAAAATCAATGCTACGGCTGATACCGCGATTGTTTGGAGCGACAGCCCGAACGCGGGAAAAATCAGCAGTGATGTAAAAAAAGCAATAGGTGCCGGGATTGCGAAACAATCTACACGCTCGTTCTTTATAAAAAAAACTCTGATTCCACTCAAAACGCACATGAAAAGTACAAGCATCTGAGCTAAAAATTCTTCAAACATGACAAAATCATAATGCCTATTTTTGTTTTTTGCTACTTTATTTCTTTGCGTTTTTACATTAAAATACGATAGTTTAGTTATCTTCATTACGAAGATGTAAAAATTTTTTATGGAGAAGTAATTATGACCAAAGACGAAGTAAAGACCAAACTTAAAGATTTTTTCGTTTCAAACCTTGGTGTTGACGGTTCAATTTTGAAATTTGATACGCCACTTTTTGGAGACGAGATAGGTCTTGATTCAGTTGATTCTCTTGAAATCATTTCATTTGTTGATGATGAATTCAGCGTTTCAATGACTGGTGTTGATAAAGAAAAATTCTTGAGCATCGACACTATTGCAGATTTCATCTCTGAGAATGCTTAGGCTTTGAAGTTTCATGGCTTTCTCGGCGACGAGATTTTTCGGTGGTTTTTTGCCACCGATATTTTTTAATTAGTTTTATTTTGGAATTTTCTTATGACAGCAGATAATAAACGATGTGTAGTTACTGGACTTGGAATAATTTGTGCTATCGGTAATGATGTAAAAGAAACATGGAAGAACGCACTTGATTCAGTATCGGGAATTCATAAAACGACATCAGTTGATACGACTAATTGCTATGCAGATTTAGCCGCAGAAGTAAAATGCGACACATTGGATGATATAGATTTTCCGGAAGAAAAGGACAGAGTTTCAAAACTGTGCATAAAAGCTACGAAAGAAGCTCTTGGCGATGCCGGATTAGATGATTTTAATGATAACCAGAGGGTAAGTGTCATTATCGGAAGCTGCGTTGGCGGCGTTCTTAGCGTTGAGAACTATCATGTCAACGGAAGAAATGTGAGCGACATTCCGAAAATGCCTATTGCACCCATTGCATCTCAGGTGGCTGAATTCTGCCATGCTGGCGGCGTAGTCACAAACATAGGAAATGCTTGTGCGGCAGGAACTATTTCTATTGCCTATGCTTGTGATTTAATCCGGGCAGGAAAGGCCGATGTGGTCATTGCAGGTGGAGCTGATTCGTTTGCGGCAGTTCCGTATGCAGGCTTCCTTTCTCTTCATGCGCTTGATGAAAACGGATGCTCTCCGTTCAATCATTGCAAGGGAATTACTCTTGGAGAAGGTGCGGGCATTGTTATTGTGGAGTCTTATGAGCATGCCAAAGCACGCGGCGCAAAACAATACTGTGAGGTTTTGGGCGCGAGCGTTACGAGTGATGCGCATCATATAACCGCACCGCGTGAAGACGGTCTTTGCCAGATTGAGGCAATCAACCGCGCCATTCAGAATTCGGGAATCAAAAAATCAGATATTGGCTATGTGAACGGACACGGAACAGGAACAGCAAAGAATGACAACGCCGAATTCCTTTCGCTCCATACTGTGTTTGATGAAGAGAATCCGAATCTGAGCGCAAGCTCCACGAAGGTTATGACAGGTCATTGTCTTGGCGCGGCTGGAGCAATCGAAGCCGTGTTCAGTGTGAAGGCACTTACGACTAATACGGTTCTTCCTACGCTCAATTACAGCCCTGAGGACTCAGAGAGCCTTAAGGAAAAAGCAAGAAATCTTGATTTCGTTCAGAACAAGCCGCGCTCAAAAGAACTCAACAGCGTGATGAGCAATAATTTTGCGTTCGGCGGAACTAATGCCAGTATTATTTTCTCAAAGCAGCAGGGCAATGTTTCAAGTCAGTCAGCAAGGGACAAGAAAATAGCCGTTACTGGAATTGGAATCGTAAATCCGCTCGGAAACAGCAAGGAAGCCTATCTTGCGTCAATTAAGGCTGGGTTTAAGCCTGAGTCGGCTTCTATTCGTTCAACAATAACAGAAGCTGATTATAATGAGCTTGGCGTAAAGATGGCATTCTATAGAAAACTTGATAATCTTAGCCAGCTTCAGACAGTTTCCGGCATGAGGGCTCTCAAAGACGCGGAGCTTGCCGTAACCGAGGAGAATGCCAAGAAGATTGGTATTATCGTTGGTACGAGCGAAGGTGCGCTTGGCTCAACTTATGATTTCGAGGAGCTGATTGCGGCGAGCGGAAATTCAAAAGGAAGTGCGTTCAAGTTCCCGCATACAGTTTACAATGCGGCGGGCGGTTATCTTTCGATTTGCTCTGGTATCAAAGGATACGGCGTTACTGTGACCAGCGGACCTGTTTCTGGACTTACAAGCATTGCATATTCGATGAATGTTATCCGCGACGGGCAGGAAAGCGTGATGATGGCCGCAGGAACGGATGAAAATCTTCCTATAATTACGGAATTTTTCCAGAAAATGCATTTTGCGGCTGACAGTGTTGTTGCTCCTTATTCAAATTCAAACGGATTCGTTGTTGGTGATGGAAGCACATCGATTATTCTTGAAACTGAGGAATATGCTAAGGCACGAGGTGCAAAAATCTATGCTTACGCTCTCGGCTACGGAAACGGCAGAAAGAATGTCAAATTCGGAAAGCTGGAGAATTCAGGCGAGGCTCTTGATTTTGCAATCAACGATGCGCTTAAAGATGCGGGCGTTTCTATTGATGAGATTGATGCGGTGTTCGGTTTTGCGAACGGATTCAATGTAGTTGATTCAATAGAAAAGGAATCTTATATCAGGGTTTTTGGTGACAGAATTTCTTCAATTCCTGTTGTGCAGGTAAAAGAGCGCACTGGCGAAGGGCGCGCAGGGTCAACGACATTGGCGGCTGCTCATGCGGCTCTCATGCTTGGTGGCGAACTTACACAGGATGACGCTTATTTCATCGGCAAAGATGGAAAAACTGAGAAGAAGTCGGTGGAATCAAAAAATCTAAGAAAAGTTCTCGTGACATCTTTTGCAACGGGCGGTTCTTATTCAGCTGTAGTTTTAGGTAAGTAAGGAAGAAAAATGAAAGTCGCAATTGTTACAGGTTCATCAAAAGGAATTGGAAAAGCATGTGCCATTCGTCTTGCTAAAGATGGATACACTGTTGTTATAAATTATTCCAGCTCGGACGAGGCTGCCAGCCAGGTTCTTGAGCAAATCAAGAAAGATGGCGGGGACGGTATGGTTTACAAAGCTGATGTTTCTGATTTGTCTCAGGTTAAGAATATGGTTCGCGATGTTTACAAAACATACGGCAGAATTGATGTTCTTGTGAACAATGCTGGTATTGTCCGCGATGAGTATTTGCTCATGCTCAAACCAGAAACGCTTGATAAGTGTTTTGACCTTAATGTAAAGGGATATTTTTATTGTGCCCAGCAGGTTGCGGTAAAAATGTTCAAGCAGAAATCTGGTGTTATTATAAATATGTCGTCCGTAAGCTCAAAATTTTCTCTTCCGGGTCAGAGCGTGTACGGAGCTACGAAAGGCGCGGTGAACTCAATGACGCAGACTTTGGCAAAAGAGCTTGCTGGCTACGGAATCCGTGTGAATGCAGTTGCGCCGGGATTCATAGAGACAGAGATGATTGAGGCGATTCCCGAGGATATCAGAAAAGGCTATATCGAAAAGATTCCGCTTCAGAAATTCGGAAAAGCGGAGGATGTGGCGAATGTTGTTTCTGCATTGGCATCTGATTCGTTCTCTTATGTGACTGGTCAGACGATTGTGCTTGACGGAGGTCTTTCTTTATGAGCATGAATATTTTTGAAATCAGTGAGAAGATTGCGCAGCGTCCGCCTTTCCAGATGATTGAGAAAGTTACGGAGCTTGTTCCGAACGAAAGCGCGACAGGCATAAAGAATGTTTCCGTGAATGAGCCTTATTTTATGGGGCATTTTCCGGGAATGCCAATTATGCCTGGGGTTCTTGTTGTGGAAAGCTGCGCTCAGTTGTGTTCCGTTGTGATTGAGAAAAAGCCCGAGGACTTGGACGATAAGCTCTATGTTCTTCTTAAGATAGACGGTTTCAAATTCGTAAAACCAGTGATTCCGGGCGACAGGCTTGAAATCACCGTGAACAAAACTAAGGGCGGAGGTGTTCTTGTCGGCTTTGACTGTGTTGTTAAAGTTGATGGTGTTGTGTATGCTAAAGGCGCGCTGACATTTACGACAGTTCCTAAAGATTCGGTTGGAAAATGAGAAAGATTTTAGTCATTAACGGAAGTCCAAAGAAAGAAAACAGTACAACTATGGTTGTGACAAAGGCTTTTGTGGATGGTATAAAAAAATCAGGTGAATTTGAAAGCGAGATAATCGATGTGGCGGCTTTGACTGTAAAGCCTTGCTTGGACTGCCTTTCATGCTGGGGACGCAGCGAAGGGGAATGTGTCATAAAAGATGATGATGTTCCTTTTGTGAAGCAAAAAATTCTTTCTGCTGATATAATTATTCTCAGTTTTCCACTGTTCTTTTTTGGGATGCCTGGTCAAATGAAGATGCTTCTTGACAGGCTTCTGAGTATTCTTAATGCGTATTGTGGTCAGGAGGTACCCGAAAACGGTTCGTTCCACGGCTTTCGGTATGATATGAACGGAAAAAAGTTCGTAATCATTTCAGGTTGCGCATGGAATGACCAGAAAGTGTTCGACCCGCTGATAAATCAGTTTGATTGTATTGTTGGTCACGGCAATTATGACACTCTGTTTTGTCCGCAGGTAAAAGCTGTTGTTGATCAGGGAATGAAGCCACGCCTTATAAGATATTTGAATAATTACGAGAAAGCTGGCGAAGAATTTGGAAAAAATGGTTGTCTTTCTTCAGAGATAAAAGAATTATTGAAAAAAACACCATTTTCAAAGACCGTATATAAACAGATTTTGGAGAAATTCTGGGAAAAAGAAAGATTAATCGGAACAAAAACATGAAGATTTTAGAATATCCAATGAAAATAATCTCAAAAATCTCTTTTTTTCTCTTAAGAATGTATATCCGAATCAGATATATGCCAAAAGCCGTATTTACGGATAAGACCGTTCAGACGAATAGGGTGAATAGTCCTTGTATCATAATTGCGAACCATACTTCCGTGATTGACCCTCTTATTCTTCTTACTGTAATAAAGGGCAAAAAAAATATTGTCGTGGCAAAGGACTGGTACGAGAAAAAGCAGTTTCATTGGATTCTTTCCAGAGAAAAGTGCATTCCGTGTGATAGGTATAATCTTGATACTGAATGGATTCAGCTTGCGAAAAAAAATCTTGCTGAGGGAAAATCTGTTATAATATTTCCTGAGGGAAAGACCCGTCAGGACGGCGAGCTGAACGAATTCAAGTCCGGCTTTGCGTTCCTTGCCCGATACACTGGAATTCCTGTTCTGAGTATTGGAATTGATGGTATTTACAAATTTGGTCATAGAACGAAATATATTGTTGATGTTCCTGAAAAGGTCGAAAGGACAAAAGGAGTTCCGTCTTCAGAAGATTTGGCGCAAAAAAGCGAATATTTCAGGCAGAAGGTAAAGTCTCTCAAAGAGAAGGTTTTGAGCAAATGAAAGTTGGTCTCGTTCTAGAGGGTGGGTCTAGAAAATGCCTGTTTTCTGCGGGCGTTCTTGATGCTATCATGGAAGAAAATATTAAGTTCTCGTATGTTGCCGGCGTTTCTGGTGGTGCGCATGGTGCGCTAAATTTTCTTTCTGCGCAAAAAGGACGGCTTCATAAACTTTTATACCCGAGCAAGGCGCGTGAGGGAAAAAGAGCGCACAGGGTTTTCGACGGAATCAGGAAAGAATTCCACATAATGACTTACGAATATTCGTATGATAAGAAAGACCCGTTCGATTTCAAGAAATTTTTTGATTCTGATATTGAGTGCGAGATTGGAATGACTTGCGCTGAATCTGGGAAAATCGAATTTCATTCTGAGAAAAATGATGAGAAGCGTCTTTTGGATTTGGTGGGCGCATCTTGTTCGCTTCCGCTACTTTTTCCGCTCGCAAGGGTGAACGGAAAGCATTATGCCGACGGGTGCATATCTGATTCTATTCCGTATGACAGGGCTTTTGAGAAAAATTGTGACAAAGTTTTTGTCATATCAACGAAAGTTCCTGGCGATCAGGCTACAGATTTCTCAAAGTACAAGGTGATACTTCTGCCGCTTTATAAAAAGCGGTTTCCGAAATATTATGAACTTTTGATGGCTCGTTACAAGATTTATAAGGCTCAGTTTGCAGAAATGGAAAAGCTTCAGAGCGAAGGAAAAGTTCTTATTTTTAAGCCGGAGATTCCTCTTTGCGATTTGTTTGAGACGAAAGTTCCGAGGCTTGAAAGTTCTTACAGGCATGGCTACGAGTATGCAAAAAAACGCATGGGCGAGCTGAAAAAATTCATGGAGGTGTAAAATGATTGAACTTACGAGCAAGCAGAGAAAAATACTGGAGAAAAATGCGCAGGGGCTTTCGACTCTTGTTCAGGTTGGCGGCGCGGGCGTTACTGCGGAGCAGGGAAAACAGATTGAGCGTCTTCTTGGCGAGCATGAGCTTATAAAAGTCAAATTTAACGAGTTCAAGGACGAAAAGCGTGAACTGAGCAATTTGGTTGCGGAAAAGACAAGCTCAACGCTTGTGCGCATAATCGGGAATGTGGCTATATTCTACAAGCCCGCAAAAGAGCCAAAGGACAGAAAGTACGAGAAAGAGCTTAATCAAGCCGGAAATTTGGTGGTTGAGCGCGGTCGAAACCACTCATAATTGACAGTGATCCTAAAAGATTGTATCTTCGATGGCAACAGCGGAATACAAGCTGGTAACCAACGACAACGGAAAATCCCCCGCGCCCACGAGCGCAACCGCCCGCGCGGGGGGGTCAGTTCACACAAAATAGAGTGTTCTCCAATTGCTGATTCAGTTTAAGGGCGAACCTTTTCCAGTTTAATCTGATAACCAAGAGTTTTGAGAACAGAGGTAAATGTGGAAAGGTTCACTTTCTGAGAATCCTTTGAGCGGAGCTTTTGAATCACAGTTGGAGAAACATCGGCACGTCTGGCAAGCTCGCGCACAGAAATATGCTGAGCTTCCATTTGCTCGAGCATGAATTCTGAAAGAAGAAAATCACCATATTCCTTGTCGTAAAGTTCTTTTTGCTCCGGGTGTTCTGCAAAGAATTTTTCAAATGTTGTCATTTGTCTGCCTCCTCTGTATCGGGATTTCTTTTTAAGTAGTCTTCCATACACTTTATTGCCAAATCCTTTTCGCCTTTTGGCATTTTCTGACCACTCTTTCTATAGGCATTTGTTACGATTATCTTTTTTCCTTTCCTAAAGAATGCAAGATAACGGTCTGGCTGTGGCTTAAAGGCATAGATTTCGTCCCCTTCTGAACGAAACTTTGTCTTATCCACAATTTTTCCAAAGTCACCAAGTCTTTGACATAACATCAAAAACTTACGCTGCTGGGCTAAATCAGTTGTGTTAAAATAATCAAAAGGCTGGCTCTCGCCTTTCTCGGTATAATACCACTCAATCTGAAAAAAATTGCCTTTATAAATAACGCAATCTTCTTTGTTCATAATTTAATGTATCATAATTATGATACATCGTCAAATTCTCTTGTCTGTATTCAAAAAGTCAAAGGAATTTGCTTTATGAAAATCCTATGGTACAATCCAGATAGTCACCAACGACAAAGGAAAATCCCCTGCGCCCACGAGCGCAACCGCCTGCGCGGGGGAGATGAGCGAGCGATTGAGTGCCGTGCAATTCTTCCGAAAGTGTTGTATACTGTATGCAATACGAATGATAAGGGAGGTGTGAATTATGAGCGATATGGCATTTAATGCGATGATGACGGAGGTCGATGCGTTTTCTTATGACCAGTGCGTAGCGTTGCTGGCACGGCTGTCGCAAGTGTTCAAAAGAAAAAAGCGGGAAACCTCTGCGGAAGTCTCTCCCATAGACCGTTTTTTCGGTACGGTAAGCGACGAGGACAGCGAGAAAATGCTTGAAGCCGTGAAAGAGTGCAGGAGAATTGAGCCGAATGAATGGTAATATTCTCGACACGAACATAATTATCCGCATTATCAAAGGCGACAATGCGGTTGCAGAACAAGCCCGCAAGCTGAAATCGATTCATACATCTGTTGTCGTAATCGGGGAATTGCTATTCGGTTCGGAAAAATCGCAACAGAAGCAATCCAACCGCGACAACTATATGCAGTTTTGTTTGTCGTACCCGATTCTGGAGGTAACAAAAGAGGTTGCAGCTGAATACGGCAAATTGAAATGCGAATTGCAAGCGCACGGCAACATTATGCCAGAAAACGATATGTGGATAGCAGCGACGGCGTTGGCAAACAATATGGCGGTTGTTACGCAGGACAAACATTTTGAGCATATCCCCTATCTGCGCGTAATAAAACTGTGATTTCTTTACGAAGATTGAGCGACGGCACAATCCAGATAGTCCCCCACAGCACAAGCTGGTAACCAACGACAACGGAAAATCCCCCGTGCCCACGAGCGCGACCGCCCGCGCGGGAGTGTGTTATGCAAACAACCTCGTCATGCTGACTCTCGGATTTATATCGCTTGTCTAAGTTTTTGCAATTCGTTATAGTAAAGGTGTTTTCGAGTCTGAAAACGCTTACATTTCTTATCCGCCGATTTATCCAAATTGCAGGGCGGAGTTCAGCCTGTATGGGCATGAAAAACTTGCTAAAAAGGAGATTCACATGGCAGAATCTATCTTGAACAAAAATCATTATCTTTTTACATCTGAATCAGTGGGCGAAGGTCATCCGGACAAAGTTGCGGATCAAGTTTCTGACGCAATTCTTGATGCGTGCCTGCGCGAAGACCCACAGTCTCATGTTGCTTGCGAAACATTCACAACAACGGGAATGGTGCTTGTTGGCGGTGAAATTACGACGAAAGCGAAAATTGATGTTCAGAAAATCGTTCGCGATGTAGTGCGCGGAATCGGGTATACAAAAGAAGAGTACGGTATTTCCGCAGACTCAATGTCCGTTATGAATGTGATTCACGAGCAGTCGCCAGATATTAATCAGGGCGTTGTTGGAACTGGTCTTGACGAGTTCAAGGGACAGCAAGGCGCGGGAGATCAGGGGCTTATGTTCGGCTTTGCATGCAACGAGACTCCTGAGCTTATGCCAGCTCCTGTAATCTATGCTCACAAATTGCTTTTGAAAGCAACTGAACTTAGAAAATCAAAGAAAATTGCTTGGCTCAGACCAGATGCAAAGTCTCAGGTTACGATTGAGTATGAGGGTCACAAGCCTGTTCGTATTGATACAGTTGTTATTTCTCACCAGCACGATGAGGGACTTACTCACGATGAAATCGAAAAGACGATAATCGAAGAGATTATTAAGCCAGTTCTTGAGCCGACAGGTCTTCTTGACTCAAAAACAAAGTATTTTATCAACCCTACAGGGAAATTCGTTGTTGGCGGTCCTCACGGAGATGCAGGACTGACTGGACGCAAAATCATCGTTGATACATACGGCGGAATGGGAAGACATGGTGGCGGCGCATTCAGCGGAAAGGACCCGAGCAAAGTTGACCGCTCCGCTGCTTACATGGCGCGTTACATTGCCAAGAACATTGTGGCTGCAAAACTTGCGGACAGGGCTGAGGTTCAGCTTGCATATGCAATCGGAGTTCCGTTCCCGGTTTCAATCATGGTTGACACATTCGGAACCGGAACGGTCGATGACGGAAAAATCAGTGAGGCTGTAAAAAAAGTGTTCGATTGCACTCCGGCAGGAATCGAGAAGACGCTTGATTTGAGAAAGCCGATTTACCAGAAGACTGCAAGCTATGGTCATTTCGGGCGTGATGGTTTCAGCTGGGAAAAAACCGACAAGGTTGATGAGCTGAAAAAAGCATTGGCTTAATAAAGAGCCGGGCGGTCATTTCTCCTGTCTGCTAGCAGGCAGATTGAAATGACCGTTGCTACGAGCCGATAATTTTAGCCACTGATTGCTTCGGAAAAATCGTTGATTTCTTTTAGGTACAGGTCTATTCCACTTTTCCAGAATGATTTTTCTGTTATATCAAATCCGCAGAGCATACATAAATCTTCGCAGCTCATTGAGCCAGTCTTGCTCAGAAGCTCCGAGTATCTGGATGCGAATGAGGGGTCTTTTTTGTAGAACGAGTACAATCCCGCGGCGAAGAGCTGTCCGAACGCATACGGAAAATTGTAGAAATCAAGGTCTGTGGAATAATAATGCGACTTTACTGCCCACATATATTCATGCCGCTCTTCGTTAAGACCATCTCCGTAGGATTTTTCCTGGGCATCGCGCATAAGGCGGCAGAAATCTTGCGAATTCAGTTCGGATTCTGCACGAGCCTCAAAGACACTTCGCTCAAAGTAGAATCGGCACAAAATGTCTACAAGAACTTGGCTTACATCCTGCAAGTCCAAATCAAGAATCTGCATTTTATCGCTTCCAGTGCATTTTGAAATCATGTCCTGCTTTACGATTGTTTCTGCAAAAGTTGAGGCTGTTTCGGCAAGCGTCATCGGGTAGGAGAAAAACGCGGCGGGCTTTCCTTTCATGCACGAAAAATGGTAGGCGTGTCCAAGTTCATGTGCGAGCGTGATTATGTCGCTGAAACTTCCCGTAAAATTGGAAAGGATTCTGCTCTCGTGGTTTATAGCAAAATCTTCGTCATAAGCCCCGCCGACTTTGCCCGCCCGCACTTCTGCGTCAATCCAGCCGCGTTCAAAAGCGTTGCGCGCAAAATCGCCCATCTCTTTTGAGAACGAATCGTATCTTGCGATGATATAATCTTTCGCTTCGTCAAAAGTCCAAGTTTTGGAGAGAAGCGAGTCTTTTCCGCTGGCTCCGCATTCTACGGGCGCGAACAAATCATAGAAAGCAATTCCTTTCCCTTCCCTGCCCGCGCTCTGGCTTGCAGTTAAGTCATGCTCAGAAAGGAACTTTGCCTTTAGCTTAAAATACTTGCGCCAGTCAGGGAGGGACTCTTCGATTGCGCCGATGAGTGCATTCAAAGTTTTGCGTGAGATTCTTGCCGAAGAAAGCGAGCGGTCGATTGCGGATTTCCAGTTTCGTCTTTTATTCAGGGTGACTGTTTCGCCTTTCAGATTGTTCAGGGCTGCCGAAAAAGCAATTTCATTTTGCCTGAGCAGTGCAATTTCTGTTTCATAAGATGATTTCCGCAGATTTTTATCCGCTGAGTAGGCATCGTTCCGAATCGCGTTGAATGTTTTTCCGCTCTCGTCCTTCAAGTTCGATATAATCTGCTCGTGAAGTCGTCCCCACGCATCTCCGCCCGTGCGCTGCAAGTCGGAGGCAAGGTTTTCTTCCTGAGGCGGCATCTGGTGCTTCGTTTCCTCAAGCTCTTCTTCAAGAAGATACTTGTACTCGGAGAATTCTGGAAACCGCCTGTAAAATTCGTCCAGATACTTGGAATTGGCAAGAAGCACGGAGCGGAACGAAAGCTCTATCTGCTCGTAGCGCAGAGCTATTTCTTCGATTTTTGAGATATTGTTCAAGTAGCGCGTGTTAGTCGTATCGACTGAATAAATTATGTATGCGTACGCGCTCAGGGAAGACGCAAGCGCAAGAACATGATTTTCCGCCTCAAGATAGCCTTTGAGCCAAACTGGAAAATCAAAATTCTCGGCGGCTGTTTTTATGAATCTTTTTCCGGAAGCCAGAAGGTTCTCAAGGTTTTCCATGCCGCTTTCGTAATCGGAAACGGCTTTTTTGTATGTGTCTGAATCAATAGAAGAAAAGATGGAATCAAGGTTCCATCTTGGTGTGTTTAAATTGCTCATAAGAAACTATTTT
The DNA here is from genome assembly GCA_017449265.1 of Treponema sp. Taxonomy (GTDB): domain Bacteria; phylum Spirochaetota; class Spirochaetia; order Treponematales; family Treponemataceae; genus Treponema_D. The sequence goes on along the minus strand of JAFSJW010000104.1, from coordinate 14,920 downwards.
AACACAAATGGTGGTTTCGACAAGCTCAACCAATGTTTTTTCTGAGAGATGCCGCACTAATTTTCTTAACAAATCGGTTTCCGAAGAGGTCTATTATTTGATAAACTAATCAGTATGAACGAAAATTTAGCAAAAATACTGGCTTGGGGTGAAAATCGGAAAATTCAATTGGGAGCTCTTTTCGGAATATTCATTTTGTCGTCATTATTGTTGTTTATGCCAGGTATAACGATTGGGCATGATATTTTTTTCCATTTGCTGCGAGTTGCCGGTCTTGCGGATGAGCTGAAACGGGGTAATTTTCCTGTGCGGCTTCAGTCAATTTGGCTTGATGGATATGGCTATCCAGTTTCGATTTATTATGGCGATTTGCTTTTGTATTTTCCTGCCGTACTTCATTTTTTGGGACTTTCTCTTACAAGAGCGTTTTCCCTTTATCTTATGGCGATTAATGCCGCTACGACACTAATCTCTTATGAGTGTTTCAAACGAATCTTCAAAAGCAGGAACATAGGGCTTTTGGTTTGTTTAGTTTATACAACGGCTTCGTACAGGCTTCTGGATATTTTTGTCAGAAGTGCCGTTGGCGAATTTTCTTCATTTTTATTTTTCCCGATTGTAGCCCTTGCGTTTTATAATCTTTTTTCAGATTCACCTGAAAAGAATTTTAAAACAGCTTTATTATTGGCAGCTGGAATGTCGGGGCTTGTTTTGACGCATATTCTTTCAACAGAAATGTGCGCTCTGATTTTGTTATTGATTTCTTTATTTTTTCTGAAAAAAGTTTTTTCAAAAAAAATCTTCCTGACTTTGCTTTCGGCGGTTTTTCTGACACTTTTGTTCTGTGCATTTTTCATTGTTCCGTTAATTGATTATTCGATTAATGTTCCCGTGAAAATCACTCAGATGACAGAAAAGCACATTCAAAGCGGAGGCATTTATTTTTCACAATTGTTTGCATTCTTCCAGAATCCGTTCGGTTATGATTCTTCCAGCGTAAAGGACAGAATGTTGTTTTCGCCCGGAATGCCCCTGATGGCAGGTCTTGTTTTTTCAATAATCTATCTTGTTTATTACAAGAAAGACAAGGAGCTTTCTTTTTTTCTTATGCTTTCTGTGTTCACGCTTTTTATTTCATCTAGCAGATTCCCGTGGGACAAAATCGCATCGACAAAAATCGGAATGTTTATTTCTCAAATCCAGTTTTCGTGGCGGTGGCTTGGAATGGCGACTGTTGCTTTGACGCTGCTTTTGGGTCGGCTTCTTGTCCTGCATGATAAAAATCATCGTGTGGTATGGGGCGGCGTGATTTGCATGGCAATTTTGCAGACAACGGCTTTTACGAGCATTTATATTAATCAGGCTGGAAATTATGGGGCCAAAGATTACACAGAATTTGGAAATAACTGGTCTATAGGGAATGAATATATTCGCCTCGGAACTGATATTAAAAATCTGAGCGGAGAAATAGAAACTAATAATATCAAAATATCCAATTTGACAAGAAATGCAAATTCATTTCAGTTTCATGCAAAAGGAATTGAAGCCGGATTTGTGGAGCTGCCGATTTTTAATTACAAAGGCTATACAGCTGTGTACGGAAATGGCAAAAAATTAGCTGTGACTGACGGCAAGAACAATGTTGTGCGGATTGTTTTTCCTGAGAATTTTGATTCAGATGTTTCCGTCCGATTTGAAGAACCGCTTCTTTGGAGGATAGCTTCGATTGTGTCCCTATGCTCTGTTGTGCTTGTTTTGTGCTTTCTTCTGAACAGGAAGATAAAAACCAAATCGATTGCAAAATAAAAAATTAAGTTTTTGCAGGGCTTTGGTTTAGAAACTATTATACAAAGTTAAATTTTTAAAAAATAAAACCGTACAGTTTTCTGCACGGTTTTATTCTAGGCTAGTAGATAGCTGCTGTAGATTTTTACAGCGTTACGCCATCCTTGAAAATTGCGATTTCACGGTAGCCGTTCTTCTCGTTCTTGGTCACAGCGCGTCCAGAAACGATGTCGCAAATTTGCTTCAAGAGAGCATCACGGACTGAATCGCTTGGCTCATCCAAAAGGCGGGCCGCATCAAAATCAATCCAACCAGATTTTTTCTGAGCGAGCGGGTGGTTCGTGGCAATCTTGACCGTAGGAACTGGCGCGCCAAGCGGAGTTCCGCGTCCTGTTGAGAACAAGATTATGTTCGCGCCCGCAGAAGTCATGTCCGTTGTGGAAACAATGTCATTTCCCGGACCTTCAAGGAGCGTGAGACCTGTTGAGTCCTGAGGAAGCCTTTCTCCGTATTTGAGAACGCCAGTGACAGGAGCCTTTCCGCCCTTCTGCACGCACCCCAGCGATTTATCCTCCAGCGTGGTGATTCCGCCTGCTTTGTTTCCCGGGCTTGGGTTTTCGTAGCATACCTGATTGTGGCGGGCGTAGTAATCTTTGAATCCATTGATTAAGTCAACGGTCTTTTCAAACCGTGCCTTGTCAACACAGCGGTTCATAAGCATTTGCTCGGCTCCGAACATCTCAGGGACTTCCGTGAGCATAACACGACCGCCCATGCCCGTCATTGCGTCGCAAATGCGTCCGATTAGCGCGTTCGCCGTGATTCCGCTCATTCCGTCCGAACCGCCGCACTTCATTCCAAGAACGATGTCCGTGAGAGGCGCGTCCTCACGGCGGAATTTTCCAGCGTAGTCGGCAAGCTCTTTGAGCAATTTTTGACCTTGTGCCACATCGTCTTCATATTCCTGAGTGACCATAAACTTAACGCGGTTCTCGTCATATTCGCCCAAGAATTCCTTGAAGTAAGGAACATTATTCTCCTCGCAGCCAAGCGAAACTACGAGAACTGCTCCGGCGTTCGGGTGCTTGACCAAATTTGCGAGAATTCTGGCCGTGGTCTCCTTGTCGCCTCCCATTTGAGAGCAGCCGTAAGGATGCGTCCATGCGAAAACGCCCTCAAGCCCGCCTGTCTCGCTAGGCTTTGGGTCACCTCCGCAGAACTGGGCGTTTGCCCATGATGCCAAATTTTCTGAGATTTTGTTTACGCAGCCTACGAGCGGCACAATCCAGATTTCGTTGCGGCTTCCAACTTTTCCGTCCGGGCGTTTGTACACTTTTACCGTCGGAACATTCTTGCGAAGAGACTCTGTATCTTTGTACCATGCGTCATAAGCTGCCTTTGCGTTGGACTCGTTGTAAGAATACTCAAATTTCTCAGAAAGAAGCGTATGAATATTATGCGTGTGAACATGGCAGCCTGTCTTGATTTCTTCAGTAGCCGCGCCAATCGGATAGCCATACTTTATGATTGGCTCATCTTTCTTAATATCTTTAAGCGCGAATTTGTGACCTGCCGTGATGTCTTCCTGCAGCGTTACAGAAATTTCCGGAACATTGTCCATTGCTTCGAGCGTGACTGTAGTTCCCTTGCTCAATGGTTGAAGCGCAACGGCAACAACATCGGCAGAATTAATTCGGATAGCTATTTTGCTCATCTAGTACCTCCGTGGATTACTTCAAATTATAAATGGTATATCTAAAAGTGTCATCTAAAAAGTTGCAAATATTTTTACTACACAAATGATGCAGAAGAACTTTTTTTGTGCAAAAAAAACGGCCTCCCGCGCGAGGAAGCCGTTCTATCATGCAATTTAAGCTTTGTGCCCAAATATACTAGTTCGTTGCAGAAACACCCAAGATTCTGTGTCCGTTTCCGTAGAGGAAATACTTTCCTTTTGGAGCGTTCTTGTAAGTAAGTTTTACAGGATCTTCTTCCTGAGAAAGGTTGTCAATAGCGAGAATCTTGTTCAAAGTTCCGTCCTCGTTAACAGTACAGAGAGTTACGCAGCGAGATGCTTCCTTAGAACCGTTTCCTGCTACAGTAAGCTCAATTGTTGCAGCATCATCAATTGTGATTGAGTAGATTGCCTTTGCTGTTTTGTTGATGTTTTCAAGATTAGCAGAACCTTTGTTATTGTGATAAAGCGCGTTGTATTTCTCCTGCTTCCATTTTGCCTCACCTTTTTCAAGCAAGAATTTTGCACCAGTTACTTTCTCTTTCGGAGCTACCTCAGCTGGTTTGTTGTAAGAGAAGTAGTCTGGACCAATCTTACTTCCTTTTGGTGTACCTTTTGAAAAATCATAAACCGCTTTGACGCTTCCAGCTTTTGCAGGTTTTGCTCCACCGTCAGCAGATGTCTGAGCGAAAGCGAATGCTCCAATTACCAATGCGGCAGAAACAGCCAGTACTTTTTTCAACATTTTATTCCCCCTTATGTGAAGCTGTACGCTTCGAAAAAATGTTATACTACGATTGTAGTTTACTAAAGAAAAAATCTTAATATCAAAAGATTACACGATTTTGTATTTTTCTGATATTCGCACCTTGCATCAAGCGCGGAGTTATTGCAAATAAGAAATTACAGCGGTATTTGCACAAATTTGTATAAAATCTTTGTCTTTGTGCAAAATTGGTAAATTAAAAAGTAATCCATGAGCTGCTATCAGACAGTCATTTGCTTTTCGAATCGTGATTCCTTTTTTTCTAAGCGAGCGATACAAATCAATCGCCGTATCTTGGAGAATAGGAAAATCTGCACGAACCATGTTATAAAATCCAAGAATATTTTTTATATCTAGAAATTTTGAATCATCTCGAACTCCCTGCAATATTTCTTGGTAAATAATCGGACACAAATACACATTCCCTGTTGAGATAAGATTTTGCAAAGCAAGCGATTCTTTTGAATCATTTCCATTGAAAAGGTCAATCCATACGGAAGTATCTACGATTGCGCCTGTCATTATACGCTCCTCATTTCTTCTAGGTTTCCTTCCCAGACATGAGAGCCTTTGTATTTTAAAATTTCAAGTTGCCTGTTCAAACGTATATATTCTTTTAACGCTCTTATGATAACTTCATTTTCAGTTTGAATTCCTGTGATTTGCATGGCTTCTTTGACTAATGATTCTTGCTCAGGCATTTTTCCTCCCAAAATCTATCTAAAATATACTTTAGAATCAAGCCAAAATCAAGCCATGCTTGGGGTTACGAAGCATATCGAAGTATCGAAAGCACCACAGATTTCTGTTACAATAAGATATGAACTACCAAAAGGAACTGGATAAAATCTTAGAGAATCTTTCTGCTATTTCAGGCGGCCTAGTGCACAAGAAACCATCGCTTTTGCTACACGCTTGCTGCGGGCCGTGCAGCTCCTATGTAATTGAGTACTTGGCTTCTTTTTTTGACATTACGATTTTTTACTACAATCCCAACATTCATCCCAAAGCCGAATACGACCGCCGCCTTGCCGAACTGGAAAAATTCGTGGGCGTGTTTCCGCCCAGCGTGCAGAATGCCGTAAAAATCGTTGTGGATGATTACAATCCAGAAGATTACTTTACGGCAACCAATGTGCGGAACGAAACTGAGCTGGCATCAGAACCAGAAAAAGGCGAGCGTTGCAGGCGGTGCTATGAATTCCGAATGAGGAAAGCTTATTCCTATGCCGTAGAAAACGGCTTTGACTGGTTCACGACGACTCTGAGCATAAGCCCGCACAAGGATGCGGAGAAAATCAACACAATCGGGCTTGCCCTTGCGGAAGCGGCGGATTCTGTCACGAGATTCCTTCCGGCTGATTTCAAGAAAAAAGGCGGCTTTTTGCGAAGTACGCAACTTTCCGCAGAATACGGACTTTGGAGGCAGGACTACTGTGGCTGTGTGTATTCGATAAGAAAGTAGGTAGAGGGGGACTTGCTGGGGATTTGTTCTGAACCATGGAACTCAGAGCTGATTTGGGTCTACAAAAGATACGCACAGGAAAAAAATCAAAATATGTCTATTTTTGCAAAAATCTGTGGATTTTTTCAGAAGCACCCGATATAATAAAAGAGAAGCACAGCCAAAGCTACGGTTGGTCTTCATTCATTAAACTGTAATGTCCTTGCGGACACCACCGCTTAGTGTGCTAGACTAGGCGGTTATTTTTTGCTCTTTTTGCATTTTCAATGCGAAAAGAGTTGCGTTTTACCAGACAGGATAACCGACTGCAAAGAGTACGATTACCGCAAAAATCATAAAGATTCGCACTTTGGAGCAAAGCTCAAAAGTGGCCACCTTGTGCGAAGCACAAGGTGCGGCCTTTTTCTGCGGAATGCCTCAAAATCTGTTTTCGAAACACGGAAAATTATGCAGGATGAATTCATATCTTATGTGGGAAAGTTTGTAGAAGAGCATTTCTAGCGTGCAGTCATTCCTTGCTGTCATAAATCCATGATGTTATAATAAATCAAGAAGAGGTAAAATTTATGCCGGAATTAAGCAGATTTAACGGAATCTCTACAAAAATACATTGGGAAGCCAATGAACGCCAGCACAAACCACATATTCATGTATATTATAACGAATACGAAGCTGTAATAGGAATAGATGGAGAATTGCTTTCTGGTAAACTACCAGAAAAACAATTTACGCTTGTGAAAGCTTGGTTGTATTTGCACGAAGATGATTTATATGAAGCATGGAATAAATGTTTGAGAAATGAGCCTGTGGCAAAAATCGAGCCGCTTAAATAATAAAGCTGTTCAGGTGGATATTATGTACATTTTTGATGGTATCGTATATGCAGGAACGGAAGAAAAACCACTCCGTGTTGAAGTTGTTGAACCGCTTGAAAACTATGAGCTTCGACTAACATTTTCTACTGGTGAAAAAAAAATCTTTGACTGTAAGCCTTTTTTAAAAACAAAATTATATTTTCCCTTGAACGACATAGCCCTCTTTAACCGAGTGTATCTTGATTATGGTGTCGTTTCATGGAATGACGGTGCAATCGATTTTTCCACATCACTTTTATACGAAAACAGCATTTAGTGTGCAGAATAAAGATAAAACTTATCATAATCAAGCTGCTGATTTATCCCTAGAGAATAATAGAGCTTTTCGTAAACTTCAACTTTCCGCAGAATACGGACTTTGGAAGCAGGACTACTGTGGCTGTGTGTATTCGATAAGAAAGTAGGTAGTGTGGATTTCTGGCTTTTGTGTCACCCAGAACTTGGTTTTATTCATTGCAAAATGCGTTATTATTTTTTGATTGCGGTTTCGGTTCGTTGAATAGAAAATTCAACAGGCGAGAACATGACTGCCCAGCCGGCAATTACCATCATAATCAAAATAAAAACACTTGCCCCCACAAGTTTGAGAGATTTTGCAACGAGAATACTCAAGGTTATACCAATCAACATAACAACAAAGCCTACAATTATTCCAGCCATGAGCATATCCTTCAAGGAATAGATTTTATGACTATATATTGATGATATATCGGGATATTCAAGAAGTCAAATTTTTCATTTTGCAGCGTGTTCGTAGCCCCTGCAGAAGAGACCGCACAAGAAAAATCAGAACTAGTCCGCGATTATAAAATTCCTTTGCACAAATCTATCTTTCCATAGATTTTTTGTAATCTTCGGTCTGTTGTCTTAGATTTTCTATATGATGGTTCATCATAAAATCAAGGAATTTTTCGGAACTGCCCTCTTCTTGGCTTAGCACAAGGCTTTGAATATATTCGGCCCGACATTCTTGCTTTACGATGGAAGGAACGACACCCGCCTCATATTGAATCATGTTCATAACAAGGCGGCTCATTCTGCCGTTTCCGTCCGCCCACGGATGAATAGAAACTATGCGATAATGGGCTTCAAAGCTCAATTCGTAAATCTTTTGAATATCAGTCTGATTGATTTTCTTTCGTTCTTCATTTAGCCATTTGCAGAATTGTTCCAGCTGGTCGCTTACTTTTTGCCATGCGATATACGATTTTCCGCCACGACCTGCACTCACATTCAGAAGGCGCAACTCGCCTTTTGCAGAAGAAAACTCACCTGCAATTGTATTGTATTCCGAACCAGTATTTTTCATCACAAGGGCGGCTAGATTGCACAAAAGCCCGATGGAAAAATCTGTGTGAGATTTTGCATAAACAAAACTCTGCTCGTAGGCGGATTTGAGATCAAGGTTCATCAGTTGTTCTCGCATTGGCTTATTTGCGCTTATACCATCGTCAAATAAAAGCTGATTTTCAATTTCTGTTACTGTCGAACCTTCGATAGCTGTTGAATGAGTGATTATTGAATAAAGATAAAATTTGTCATAATCAAGCTGCTGATTTATTCCTAGAGAATGATATTCGTTCAAAAACTTTGTAAGCTCAGTTGAGATTTTGCTCATCGCAGTTTTGAATGCACGGTGGCTCAGATATTTTGCTGTGGTCAATTGACTTAATCAGCGTGTTCATAGCCACCGTGCTTTATCCTAGAACTTTGCTTTTCTAAGGCGGACTTCCTCAATGTTCTCGCTGAACAGCTCGCGCAAATCGTTCAGACCGAGAGCCATGAGTGCCATGCGGTCAATTCCGATTCCCCACGCAAGGACAGGAACATCAATGCCCATTGCTTTGGTGACTTCCGGACGGAAAATACCAGAGCCGCCAAGCTCGAACCATCCCAAAACAGGGTGCTTGATGTGAACCTCAACGCTTGGCTCAGTGAACGGGAAGTAGCCTGGAACATATTTTACTTCCGTAGCTCCGGCAACCTCCTTTGCGAACATTTCAAGCATTCCAAGCAGATTGCGCAGGTTTGCGTTTTCGCCAAGAATGATACCTTCAGTTTGATAGAAGTCGCTCAGGTGAGTTGCGTCAACCTTGTCGTAGCGGAAACACCGCGCGATTCCGAAATATTTTCCAGGAATTTCGGCTTTGTGCAGCTGATGAGCCGAAAGAACTGTTCCCTGAGAGCGCAGAACGAGGCGGCGCGTAAATTCATGGTCAAAATCGTAGTTCCAGCCACGGCTGCCAGTATTTCCGCCGTCATGATGAGCTGCCGCTACATTTGAAAGCCACGGCTCTTCGATTGATTTTGCGTGCGTTGGGTTTTTGATTCTGTATACATCGTGAATGTCTCGCGCCGCATGGAACTGAGGCATGAAAAGCGCGTCTCCGTTCCAGAATTCGGTTTCAACGAGAGGCCCGTCAAATTCCTGAAAGCCCAGTGACACGAGCTTGTCTTTTACGCTTTCCAGGAACTGGACATAAGGGTTCGTGCGGCCAGGAATAATTCTGGCAGGCGGAATTGCGATATTGTATCCGCGGAAAGAACCTTTTTTCCATTCGCCTGACTCAAGCATTTTCGGAGTCAGTTCCCCGATTTCGTTGCCAGTGATTCCGGCATTTTTGAGAGCGGCGACGATTTCTTTCAGATGCTCGTTGAGCTTGTAAAGAACGGTTTCCCTCTCCACGATTTTGAACGGGCTGTCTGCGGCTCCGCGTTTTTTTGCGTAAAGCGAGATTATTTTCTTCTCATCGTCAGACAAAGTGGCCGCATCAAGCTGACCGTTCTCTGTTGCGGCAGCTTTCTCAAACAGAGATTTTGCAATTTTGAGCCTTGCCGGAATGTCTCCGCCTGCGAACTCGGCTTTTTTCTCCGCGTTCATTTTCAGGATGCCTTCTTTTGAAAGAGAGCCGAATGCCGAGCCTACATCTTTCTGCTCAAGGTTTAGTCCTGACGCAATCTCAGGAAGTGTTTTTGCGCCGTTTGCCTTTACGAACGCAATGATTCGCTCGTCAGGCGTTCCGTTCTTGGCGTACTCGCGTCCCAAGTCCGTTATTTCGTAGAATGTGTGCGGAGTACGCTTTATTTCGTTCAGAAGGCTTTTACCGCCAAGCCATGAGAATGCCTGATTTGCGTGGCCTTCCTTATAATTCAATTCTTTTTGAAGTTTCTCAGATGAAAGCTCGTCTGACTCATTGTATTTCAGAAGAACTTTTATCTCCAGCGGATGAAGGTTTTTGATGATGTTTTGAATATCCATTTTTTCCTCGATAAAAATGTAAAGCCAGCCCTCAATGCGAAAGCTGGCTTCCATCTGACTAAAAACAAAGTGAAATTAGCGGATGAATTTTACAAATTCGCGGTACAAAGCCCACTTAATATTGTTTTCATCTTTATAAATTGACGATTTATCTTTTCTCATGAATGTATATTTGTAATATCCATTCTGAACCTGAAAATCCTGTAAGCATTCAAGGCATGTATTCATTGCTTCGCCCTGATCAAAAGAAACAGCCATTACAGTGTAATAGATTATAGCTTCATCCGTGTAAGGAGTGTACTCAATCTTTACGCTTGCTGTTTTATTGGTAACATGCTGGTCTGTAGGAACGATTGTTCTTGTCAGTGTGTCTTCCTTTGGTTTGAACAAATCAGCAGCTTCATCAGCAAAAGAAACACCCATCATGCAAAAAAGCGCAGCAGCAATAGCAAATAATTTCTTCATTTTAATCCCTCCAAAACAAGAAATTGAATTATACCTAGTTAAAAAAAATATATTCTTAAAGTTACATTTATCAATGCAAAATTTTAAAAAACTCTATATTCAACAATTCTATCAATTTCCATGAAAAATTCAAGGGTAACTTTGTATCTTCCTGAATTTATACCGATTTGTGGTTCTTTTGTCATAAGGACTGTTCCGCTTATTTCCTTTGGCTTTGTTTTTATTTTCGTGCGCTCGTAATTGCGGACAGCTTCTTTCAGTGCCTCGCCCGTGGCTTTCTGGATTCCGTCAAAGCCTTCCGACAGCTTTGCGTAGCCCGTTCCCCGGATGCGCGGGTTCACGATTGAAGTCCAAGATTTGTAGAGTGAAAGCTGGCTTTCGTCACGGCGGAATTCCACCCAAGCAAAAAGATTTGCTTCATCGGTCCACGGATTTTCATAAGAAATACGCCCAATCTGCTCCGAAGAAAACTTTTGGACAGGCTCGAACTCAAAAAACTCCTCAACGCCACGCGCTTTATCATACGGGGTATAGGAAAAATTCCAGCCGTAAACCATTCCTTCAAGCATGAACGGCGAAATTTCCTTGATTTTTCTGACGGGAACTGAAAATTCGTTGTCCCCGGCACGCGCAACATTGTTTGCCCGCTCTTTCTCGGAGATTTCTTCATCGAAATATCCCGGATAAACATCTTTCTGCGCCCAAAGCAAAATGCGGACAAGACGCTCCTGAGAAACATCCTGAGAAAAAATGGAATTCAAAAGGAGAAAAATTAGAGTGAAAAAAAAGAGCCGTTTAAATCTCATCTGCGAAACCATATCTTTATTGGATTAATACCCATGCGAACCACAATATACAAAAACGCAAAGCCGAATCCGGCAAGGTGCGTCATGTGCGCGATGTTTGAACCTGAGAACTGGCTGAAAAACTCAATGACCGCATATGCAATCACAAGGAGTGGTGCGGAAACTGGAAGCAGCCCCCAGATGAAAATCTTGTTCCGCGGAAAAAATGCCGCATATGAGAAAAGAATTCCGTAAATCGCGCCGCTTGCGCCAACAAGGTTTATCATGTAGATTGTCGGATAAACATTAATGCTTATGAGATATTTTCCATAAAAAAAATAGGCGCAGACTGAGAAAAGTCCGGAAAGCACTCCGATTGTCATGTACATAAGCACGAATTCCTTTGTGCCGATTGCTTTCTCAACGGCAAGCCCGAAGAAGAAAAGCCCTAGCATATTGAAGAACAAGTGCTGGAATCCTGCATGCAGAAACATATATGTTACTGGCTGCCAGAACAGTTTTGTGTAAAAAAATCCTGCCACGCTCAGGGAGAACAACCGTTCGTTCAGGTTCGTAAGGCTGAACACAAGGAAAGACAGTATGTTTATAGCAATGATTATCAGCGTTGCGTTCGAGAACGAATATGAAAATGGTCTTCTGATTTTATTTATTATGCTCATTTTCCTCAAGAATTTTCGGATCCGCGAAGGTGACTCGGTTTCGTCCCGAACGCTTTGAGATGTACAAAGCCTGATCGGCCTGGTCAACGAACAGCTTCGGAGACTGAACGGGGTTTTCTTCGGCATCATAAGTTGCGACACCGACAGAAATCGTTACTTTTATGTGCTGTCCCTCATAGCAAAAATCAAACTGCTCGATTTTTTTCCTGATTCGGTTGGCGACGATTATTGCATCTTCTTTTTGGGTGTTGTTCAGCATGACGGTAAATTCCTCGCCGCCGTACCGCGCCGCCAAATCCTGGCTTCGGATGCCTGATTTTATCATTCGTGCCACTGTCTGCAGGACATAATCGCCACAGGCATGACCGTAAGTGTCGTTGAATTTCTTGAAAAAATCTATGTCGAACATGATTACGGAGAGGCTTCCGCCTTCTTTCTGCACTGTGTTCAGCTTGTCCGTGAGTATATTGAAAAAATAATACTTGAGCTTAAGGTGAGTCATCATGTCCGTGGAGGAGCGTTCCACAAGGCTTGCGTTCGTAATTGCGATTGCGGCCAGCGAAGCGATTACTGAAATGCACTTTTTCTCGTAATCGCTGTATTCATCTTCGCCCATCGTGATTCTGTCGCCAAAAAACAGGATTCCCTCAAGGTGATTCTTTTGAAGGAGCGGAATTATAAGCGTAGGCTTCAGCTCTTCGAGTGCAGAAAGGTCACTTCCCTCTGGCGCGATGGCTTTCAGCTCAGGAAGCGTGTATACGGAATTTGATTTTTCTAGAAATTTGACGATAGGGTTTGCCGTGAAAATCTTGTAGACTTTGTTTCCGTCAACATCAATTCCGTTGTAGTTAGAGTCAAGCTGATACGCATCGGAGTCCAGCATATTCAGGACGAAAATACCTGCGCCAAGAATTCTGAATTGACCCATACAATTGTATAGAATTGATTCTATCAAATTCGAAAACTCAAGGTTCGAGCACAGTGAGCGAGAAATCTCCAAAAGCTGATGCAAATCATAAATTTCTTTTTCGTAATTACTGATTAGTTTCTCAGTTTCCGTCATGTCCCTTTTCAAGCTCTCCGACTACAACATAGTTTTTCATAATTTCAAGGAAAGTCAGCCACGATTCATGCTGCTGTTCAAGCAGAGAAGAGGCATCCCTGTTCCTTGTTGAAGAAAACAGCACTTTTATGTTCGATATATAAACTGATTTTGTTTTTCTTGAGTCCAAGAGAATATCGTTTATTCCCTTGAAGAGAGAGAAAAGGTGCGTTACTTCGGTTTGAAGCAACTTGTGAGCTTCTTCGTTAATATTGTCGATGAACGAAGCCAGTTTTTTCAGGAACGCAGCATCTCGTCGGCTGTCGGAAATATAGCCTTCAATAAGAGAGCGGTCATTTTTTTGTCCATGCTCAAAGCTCTTTTCAAATTCAGCAACGGCGTTAGCGGTCTCGTTGCACGCGTACACGCTTGCCGAGAACTCCGTCTTGTATGTGGCGTTGTTGAAAAATCCTTCTATGACAATATTGTTCAGAAGGTTTCTTATGCCTTCTGAATAGAACACGGAAAGGAATGTTTTGAGTGTCTGCAAAGGTGTAATCCAAAGCAGGGAATAAGGCGTACTTTCACGAAGAAGTTCGTTCGTATTGTTGTTGTAACCGTTAAGTTCAAACATTTCCTGCTCTGGGAACAGTTTTTTCAGCTCCAGTGAGATAGTGCTGTCTTTTATTTCGCTTTTGATTTTTTCTTCGTCCGAATTGAATCGGCCCATTACATAATCCAAGAATTTTTTGAGCGAGTTCGCACTGTAAGATGCCATCTGTGGTGAGAAAATCGGCTCCTTCTTTCCGAAAATGAGAATTTTCTTGATGATTTCCGGGGTGAGCATTTTTGAAAAGATATTGCTGATTTTCTGAAGGTTTCCGGAGATTTTGTCTTTTTCTTCCTGAGAAAGCTCTCGCCCTGTTTTGAGCTGGTACAATGCCTGAATTGCACGGGCGCATGACTGATCAATCGTCAAGTTTCCTACCAAGTAATAAAAATCTTGAAGCTGTGCAACGAGATTTTCCGGCGGAACTGGTTTTACCGGAGCAAAATCGGAGCTTCCTATTCCTGAATAATTCGGGTCGAAAGCGTGGATAATATCCATGTAGTTGAAGCGACAGACATCTCCCAGCTGGCGAAGACGCGCGATTGTATCCTCAATCTTGGCGAATTCTTTCGTAGTCATCTGCTTAAGGAGAGACTCAATAGACCTCCGCTGTGCTTCGAATACTTTGTGCATCGGAACATCGCTTTCAAGCACTTCCTTTTTTCTGTTCTCAAAGCTGAGCGCATCAAATTTCTGCTGATTTTTATCATTGAAACCAGTCATAATGAGGTTGTACTCGAATTTTCCGTTTCGGTGCAAATCAGCCGTGCAAATTGTTGTGGATAAAATTTCTTCAAGGGGCTTTGTGTTTTCGTAAAGAACCCTGAAAAGTTCAGCGAAATTTGCGGAAAGATATTCGTTTTTATAGATTTGTGGTTGATACGCCTTTATTTCATTTTCAATTTTTTTTAGCGCAATGCGCTTTTGCACTTCCGGTGAGGAGCTTCTAAATATCGTATCAAAAATATCAGTAATAATTGAAAGAAATCCCATAACTTTATTATCTTACTATTAACGCCGCAAATTTACAATAAAACGCTTTTCAAAATGAAAAATATGCACCTGCACTTTTTGCGTAGCAAAAAGTGGCCGAGATTTTGCTATGCAAAATCTCGCGGATGAATTCTGGCGGGCATTTCAAATAAGCTCAATGACCGTACGCACCAGCTAGACGGAAGAAGTCTCCATGCTGATTTCAGTCCGTAGTTCTTCTTCTGGAATACCAAGCAACTTTACTATTTCTTCCAGCGTATAGCGTCCGTCCGCAAGAAGAACTTTTGCGTTCTCAATTGCATTTTGCCGTGCGCCTATTTCAATACCCTCTTGACGGCGGTGGCGGTCGTAATCCTCCTGCGTCAAATCAAAGAACAATGTGTTTGGCAGTTCCATCTTCACCTCCCTGAAAAAGCCCTCCAGAAAATCATTCTGGATTGCGAAGTCCACAGCCTCATCG
>JAFSJW010000103.1 GCA_017449265.1 Treponema sp. | reverse complement strand
GGGCCGCGCGCGTGGAGCTTCTGTGTGGAAATGCCCACTTCCGCGCCAAATCCGAACTCGCCTCCGTCCGTGAATCTGGTGCTTGCGTTCACATAGACACATGCGCTGTCAATTCGGCTCTGGAAAGCCCGTGCGTTGGCGCGGCTCTCCGTCACGATGCTGTCAGAGTGCTTCGTTGAGTGCGAATTGATGTAATCAATCGCTTCGTCAATGCCGGAAACGATTTTGACTGCGCACACAAGGTCAAGGAACTCAAATCCGAAGTCGCTCTCCTCTGCCCTTTTGACTTTTTCTTTTCCGCCGATGATTTTGAATGATTCTTCGTCGCACCTAAGCTCTACCCTGCCCGCAAGGATTTTTTCAAGCCGTGGCAAAAAATCGCCCGCGATTTTCTCATGTACAAGAATGCACTCAATTGCGTTGCAAGCCCCCGGACGCTGGATTTTTGCGTTCTCGGCGATTTTTGCGGCTTTCTCAAGGTTCGCGCTTTCGTCCACAAAAAGATGACAGACACCGCTTCCTGTTTCGATTACAGGAATTTTTGCGTTCTGCACTACCCTCTGAATAAGATTTTTTCCTCCGCGCGGAAGAACGCAATCGATTTTTCCCGTTGCGTTAAGAATTTCGTCCACATCGCTGTGGTCTGCCTTTGGCTCAAAAAGCTCAATTGCATCCGATACGCCGTTCTTGCCCGCGTTCAGTAAGCCTTCCTTTATCGCTCCGACAAGAGCCTTATTTGAGTTGACTGCGCTTGACGAGCCGCGCAAAAGGATTGCGTTTCCGCTTTTGTATGCAAGGCAGAACGCGTCTACGGTAACATTCGGGCGGCTTTCGTAAATTATTGAGATTACCCCGAGCGGAACGCGGACTTGTTTTATGTCAAGACCTGTGGGAGTGCTCCAGCCTGATATGACTTCGCCAATCGGGTCGCTCTGGGCAATTACGATTTTCATGCTGCCAATGATTCCGTCGATTCTTTTTGAGTCCAGCATTAATCGTTCCAGAAGGGCTTCGCTCATTCCTTTCTGGCGGCTTTTTTCCATATCGATTTTATTCGCGTCCAGAATTTCCGAGCGATGTTTTTCTATTGACTCTGCCACACACAGGAGAGCTGCGTTTTTCTGAGCTGCTGTGTGGAGCGCAAGTTTTGATGATGCTCCTCTGAGGGAGGCTGTTATTTCTGTAATATTCATATTCCTATTCTATTATTTTTTGTTTTAAATATTCAATAATCTGTTTTATAATGATGATATGGATAATTTCTTTTCTAACAAAACACTTCCTGTTGATGAGCTTACGAAACTTTATAACCGTGATTCAATTTTGAAATATGTAGAGTCTTTGATTGATAGTCGCACACAATTTTCGGTAGCTTTGCTTGACATAGATAATTTCAAATACATAAATGACAGCTACGGGCACATTTCCGGGGACAAAATACTTTGCGAGGTTGCAGGCAGAATAAAGAAGCAGCTTGGTGAAAACGGTGTTTTGGGGCGATTCGGGGGCGATGAATTCATCATCATTCTGAAAAATGTCGTTGAGTACGACAAGCTGTGGAATATATGCCACAATATCCTTGTGAATATGCGCGAAGTTGAGATTCCGAATTTCTCGGGGCTTTATGTTACTGTTACAATCGGGCTTTCACGCTTCCCAGAGAACGAGCGGGACAGCGAGAAACTCCTGATAATGGCGGACAAGGCTTTGTACCGCGGAAAGACGAAGGGGCGCAATTGCTTTATAATCTATCTGCCCGAAAAGCACGCCAATATAGTCCTGAAAAACGAGAAGGAAAAGAAACTCAGCACGATGTACCTTCATTCTGTTGTGTTCAGTCATCTTACTCAGACAAAAGATTTAAAGGCCGGAATCAAGGGGCTTTTTAATTTTCTCAGCTCATACTTTATGATTGACCACATATGTATTCAGACGGAGGATAAAATTCTTTTCCAGACGATTCATGTTCTTGCCAAGAACAAGTCGTTCTCGCATATTCCGAACCAGCTCATAAGGACAAATATCAACAAGACGATTGATATTTTCTATGTGAACGACATAAAGCCTCTCGTGCAGTCGAACAAAATGGAGCTGTACAATCTTTTGAAAGACCAGCAGATTATGTCAACATGTTACGCTGACATCTCTTACAACGGTAAGTCTTTCGGATTCATCCGTGTTGATATGACGGGACTTTCGGATTCGTACAGAATATGGCAACATTCTGAGATGGATATTTTTATGACGACGGCAAAAATGATTGCGACGATTTTGAATTTTACGAACAAAACGCTTGATGATTAAAACTCAACTCTGCTAGTTAACTTGAAAAACATACCTAAATTCTCTAAAATCTTTTCTATAATGGAAAATTCTAATTTAATAGCTGAGATTTTAGATAAAAAGGTTGTTGATGCGCTTTCTACATTGATTTCGTCTTCAAATTTGCCGGAGATTACGGAGTCGGCTTCGATTATCGCAAGTTCTTTTGCTGCTGGTAATTATGCAATCGACTCTAGCGATGATGAGAAGAAACTTGTTATGAGCTTCAAGAAAAATCTTTCCTTGCTCATTCAGAAAACATGGGTTGAAGAATTTGACATTGCGCTCAAAGAAGAGGTTTTGTACAAGCTTGAGCAGTTCTGTGCGAAGATTGACGAGAACAAATGGTCGGAATCTTATGGAATTTTCCTGAAAATCCTTGATAGCGTCATTTACCTTATGTTCGGAAACCAGTCAAAGACTTCAGAATTCTCCGAGTACGCCCTCAGGATTGACCCTGAATTCGGCATTTTCTGGTGGTATGTAAAGAGCCTTCCTGTAACTAACGACTGGTCGGAAGAAAAGAATAAATCTGCGTTGTCAGTCGCAATGTTTTTCCTTGCGAATTATTAGGAATGTCTCTAAATTGCAAAGAAATTGATGTTGTTCTCAAAGAGCTGGATTTGGACGGCAGTTTCGTTCAGGAAATAATCCAGCCGAATTTTGACTCCCTTGCAATCTACACTTACAAGCCCGGAGTTCCAAAAACCGTATTCGTATCTCTTGCAGGCGGTGAGTGCCGCATCAACGAAACAAGGCGGAAAATCACAAAAAATGAGAAGCCGCTTCGGTTCAACGAAATGCTCAAATCAAAAATCAAGGGCGCAAAAATCATCAGCGCAACGCAAATTGATGAAGAGCGAATAATAAAGATAGAGCTTGAAAAAGCTGGCGCAATTTATGTTATGCCTAAGTCGCAGGAAAAATTTCAGGCGATTCAGAACGCAAAGGCGAACAGGGACGATGCCCAAGACGAAGAGAGCGAGGACGAGAGATATTTTCTTTACATAAGGCTCTGGTCAAATGCGGCTAACATTTTTCTTTGTGATGAGAACGATGTTATTCTTGACAGCTTTTTCCGCCGTCCCGCAAAAAATGAGAAGACCGGGGAGCAGTTCGTTCTTCCGCAAAAAAAACAGCAGAATCCGCCGAAAATTTTTGAGGTCAGGTCGTTTGCCGGAATCGAGGGCAGCACTTTCAGCGAAAAAATAGACCGCTTCTATTCTGAGAATGCGGCGCAGAATTCTTTGCAAAATCTTTTGGAAGAAGCTGAAAAATGGTACAACTCGCATAAAAGCCGCATGATTGCCGCAGTAGAGCGACTGGAAGAAAAGCGAAAAGATTTTCTGGCATCAAGCCAGTACAAGCATCAGGGCGACATGATTCTTTCTTTTGGTCATTTGCTTGACGGAAAGACGGGGTTTATTGAGGCCGAAGACTGGGAAAACGGCGGACATACTGTAAGAATCAAGGTTGACCCGAAAAAATCGGCTCAGGAGAATGCCTCAGAGTATTATGAAAGATACAAGAAGGCGATGAGCGGTCTTTCTGACCTTGAGCATGACATAGAGCTTTCAAAAAAATCCCTTTCTGATTTGGATTTGCAGTACGAGAAGATGATTTCGGAAAAAAATCCGATAAAGCTGGAGCAAATCTTACGGAAAACTCAGACCCCGAAGCAGCAGAAAGAGAAAAATCATCCTGGGCTTGAATATCTGGTGGACGGCTGGACGATAATCGTGGGGCGTGATGCTTCTGAGAACGATGAGCTTTTGAGGCACAATGTCAAGGGAAGCGATATGTGGCTTCATGTGCGAGATTATCACGGCGGATATGTGTTCATAAAAAATCGTCCTGGAAAAACGATTCCGCTTGAAATTCTTCTTTATGCCGGAAATCTTGCCGTTTATTACTCAAAGGCACGGAAAAACGCTCAGGCTGATTTGTATTACACTCAGGTAAAGCATTTGCGCAGGGCAAAAAACGGACCTAAGGGACTTGTCCTTCCGACGAACGAGAAAAATATTTTCATCAAGCTGGACGAAGAAAAGCTACGGAAGCTGGAAAGTTATTTTGTGCAGTAGGAAAAACTACAGCCATTCCTGATATTCTTCAAACAATTTCTCAAAATCAAGAATGAACAAGGGCTTTTCATCGTAGCTCAGAATTGTCTTTATGAACTCTTTTGGAATTGCACATTCTGCATCCTCAATTTTTTCTTCATCGTATATTTGTATTACATCCTGAACGGAGTCCGCCACAAGACCGTAAAGAACAATGCTGCTTGAGCCATCGTCGTTCGGGACTTTCAGCTCAACGACGATTATCTTAGTGCGCTTGTCCGGCTCATGCGGCTCAAGTTTAAACCGTTTTCTGAGATTGAGAACCGTAATGCCTTGGTCGCGGGAATAAATAAGCCCCTCAATGTACGGCAAAGCACACGGAATGGAAGTAGGAGTTGAGAGGTTCAGAACCTCAAGAACAGAAGAAACATTTATAGCATAAGAATTGTCTTTTACCGTAAAGGTCAGATAATTTTCCATTCACAACTCCTTGAAGAAATCTCTGAAAATTTCAGTTTTTAGAGATTAGAAGCAATAAAAGTGTTGCCGCGGCTTGTTGCAGCAATCGGGCAGAATCAAAAACATGGTTTTTAAAGCTGCCCTTGATTCCAGCATAAAATCTGGTCGTTAAAACTCCTCAAAATCAGCATCGCTGATTAAGTCAGCTGCAGAACGGCGTACGACAGTTCCGCTCGTTACGGTTGCCGGCTTTGGAGGCTCTTGCGCTGTGGCGTTGGCAGGATTTGGCTTTGCCGCAGGCTCGATTTTTTGTATTTTTTTCTGAACAGGTTTTGTCGGCTTTTTTTCCTCAGCGGAAGTTTCCGCCGCTTTTGGCTGTACCGGCTCAGGCTCCGCTTTTTTAGCCGAAGCCTTATTTTGCTCAGAATTCGTACTTTCCGTCTTGAATTCGGTGTTGGCATCGCTCGATGTCTTAAAGAAGCTGACAACTTTGACGAGTCGCTGTGCCTCCGCACTGAGTTCTTCTGCCATAGCCGCCATTTCTTCTGCCGCACTTGCATTCTGCTGAACAACGCTGTCCATCTGAATAATTGCAGTGCTGACCTGCTGTGCGCCGTTATCCTGCTCGCGGCTTGCGGTGGCAATTTCCTGAACGAGCTGAGAAGTCTGTTCGATGCTCGGAACAACATCGCTGATGAGCTTTCCGGCTTTTTCGGCTGTATCGCATGTTTTTGCGGAAATATCGCTTATTTCGCCAGCCGCTGCCTGAGAACGCTCGGCAAGTTTTCGGACTTCGCTTGCAACGACGGCAAAGCCTTTTCCAGCCTCTCCAGCGCGTGCCGCTTCAATAGCCGCATTAAGCGCGAGCATATTTGTCTGGCTTGCAATATCTTCTATGACGCTGATTTTCTCGGCGATTGTTTCAACAGCTTTGACAGAATCCTGAACGGCAAGCCCGCCGGCCTCTGCTTTTGCGGAAGCCATGTTCGCAATTTCGCTTGTCTTGGCGGCGTTGTCCGCAGTGTGGCGGATATTGCTCGTCATTTCTTCCATTGTTGCGCTCATTTCTTCCGTAGATGCGGCTTGCTCGCTGGCACCAGAAGAAACAGCCTGACTTGACATTGAAAGCTGCTCGCTTCCGGAGCGCACCTGAATAGCAGATTCACGCACATTGTTTATTGTCTCCGTGAGCGATTTGAGCATTGCGCGGAGAGCGAGCGTCATCTTTCCAAGCTCATCCTTGCGCCCTGCGATTTTTGCAGTTTCATTGCGGTCAATGCTTTTGAGAACCAAATCTCCCTGAGAGATTCCGTTCAGTGCTTCGTAGATGACACGAATCGGGCGCGCCACGGAACTTGCGTAGAAGAATCCGATTAGTATTGCGACGATTATGATGACAACCGAGAATATGACGAGAAGTATAATCATATTATGTATGGAAGTGTAGAAATCTGCCGCAGGAACACGAAGCGCAATTGCCCATCTTGCGGATTGCAGCGGAGCGTAAGTGACATAATATTTTTCGTTATCAATAGAGATGATTTCGCATTTTGCCTTGTCGTTGGCGGTCAGTTTCATCATGTCTTTTGAAACGCGGGCAAGCTCAGTGTAGCCCTTTTGTGTCTTGGAGATTTCCTCGAATGAAATGTTCATGTTCTCAGGGTTTGCGGCGTAGATGTTAACGCCAGTTTCCCTGCTGAGGACAAAAGTCTTTCCATTCTTTCCGATTGTGAGCTTTTCGGCGAAATTCTTGAGAATCTCAACATTAATATTTGCCGCAAGAACTCCTATTATCTGCTTGCTTTCGTCAAAAATCGGGACGGCTGCATAGATTGACGGCTCTCCGCGCGCACTGATGATAGGACCGGAAATTACATAATTGCCTTCCCGTGCCAGCTGAAAATATTCGCGCTCCTGAATTTCGCGCGGAATATTGTCAGATGTGTGCGCATGACCATTCATATCAGACACGATGAAATATTTCGCCGCTTTTCCGACGATTGAAATTTTATCGGCAATTGCCAGAGCTTTTTCTTGGGTTGTACCATTGCCCTGGAAAACAGGGAAGTCTGCGATTGCCCTGAGCGCGATTAAATCTGATTCAAGCGATAAGTCCGCGTAATTGGCGACATTTTCAGCAAGAATTGTCATTGTATTGAGCAATTCTTCATCGATGGCCTTTCCCGAAAGCTTTATCGCAATCGTCGTAAGAGTCGTAGCAGTGACAAGAATGATAGCTGTTACAAAAGCAGTCATTGCTGTACGAATGCTTTTCATATGTCCTCCAGTCCCGATTTAGCGGGGTTTGTTATCCAATAATTTTTCTCACAACGGCAAGAAGTTTGTCAGATGTGAACGGCTTTACAATCCAGCCAGTTGCGCCGGCAGCTTTGCCTTCGTCCATCTTGGACTGCTGGTTCTCTGTCGTAAGCGCGATAATCGGAGTGAATTTGTATCCCTCCGTCTGCCTGAGCTGCTTCGTAAGCTCAATTCCGTCCATGTTCGGCATATTGATATCAGTTATGACCAGATTGAATTTATCCGCCTTTGCTTTATCTAAAGCCTGAATACCATCTTCTGCCTCAACGATTTCGTATCCTTCCTGTCCAAGAATGAAAGAAATACTTGCTCTGATTGATTTTGAATCATCTACCGCAAGAATTTTTTTAGCCATATTATTAGCCTCCTTTATTTATTTGATTTTAAATTTTGCATAATTAAGCATTGTCTGCGCAATATCCTGCAGCGGAACAATTTTGTCCACGGCTCCGGCTTTTACGGCTTCGGCAGGCATTCCGTACACAATACATGTCGCTTCGTCCTGAGCAATATTGAACGCGCCCGCATCGTGCATTTCTTTCATGCTCTTTGCACCGTCGTCGCCCATGCCCGTCATTATGATTCCGATTGCGTTCTTTCCGGCGTATTTTGCCGCAGAACGGAACAGAACATCGACCGAAGGACGATGCCTAGAAACGAGAGGCCCGTCCTTAATCTCAACATAATAGGATTTGCCTTGCCGTTTTAGAAGCATATGATGGTTTCCCGGAGCAATAAGGGCCTGCCCTTTCTGAACAAGATCTCCATCCTCCGCTTCACGCACGGCAATCCTGCACAGAGAGTCGAGCCGCTGTGCGAACGAAGCCGTAAAATGTTCCGGCATATGCTGCACGATGACAATTCCAGGCGCATCTTCAGGAAGCATGGTAAGAAAATCTTTCAGTGCTTCCGTTCCGCCAGTACTTGCGCCAACGATAACCACAGGCTCAGTCGTGTCTATAGGTCCTAGCGCGGGATTCGGCTTTTCAAGAATAACATCCGCACTCAGCTTTGGCTGTATAGTGCCCATTCCGACAGGAGCTGGCTGCTCTTTTACTTCCTCTAGGACTTCGACTTCCGCGACAGGAGCCGGCTGGACGGACTGCACTTTTTGCACATTTGTCCGCGGCGCATTCTGGGAAACAGTGCCGAAATTCGTGTGGGACATAGCCTGAGACGGAATAAGCTGCTTGATTTTGCCTTGGCACAAATTGGCGGATTTTACTGCGTCCACCAACTTGATTTTCGATTCCTCAAAGAATTTTTTCGTTCCGACGGAAGGCTTCATAATTATCTCGGCTGCTCCGTATTCGATTGCCTTCAACGCCTCAGGCGAACCTTTGTCAACAAGTGATGAACAGATGATACACGGAATCGGGTCAATCGTTTCGTTCATCTTGCGCAGGAATGTAAGACCGTCCATACGCGCCATCTCAATGTCGAGAATGATTACATCCGGCCGCTCGTCGTGTATTTTCCTTACGCCGATTATTGGATCTGGTGCAGTCGCGATGACTTTTATATCATCTGTTGAGTCGAGAATTTCTGAAATTGTCTGTCGGACTAAAGCCGAGTCATCAATAATCAATACTTTTATTGGCATCACTGTTCAACCTTCTTAAAGATTGTAGGACCGACCGTTTTTAACGGCAAGTCCATTCCGAATATAGTCTCCGAATGACCCAAAAACAAATATCCGCCTGGAACAAGATGTTTTATGAGCTTACGGATAACTGATTCTTGTGTTGGCTTGTCAAAATAAATCAATGCATTTCGACAGAAAATAATGTTTTTCATCGTGGCAACAGGATAGTCTTCGTCCATAAAATTCAGCCGCTGGAAAACAAGTTTCTCGCGTATAGATTTTTTTAGCCGTACCAGAGGATTCGACTGATCCTTGCTTCTAAGAAAATACCGTTTTTTCAAATCAAAAGAAAGATTTTCAATTTCTTCCATTGGATAGACGGCATTTATTGCTTTGTCGAGCACCCGCGATGAAATGTCAGTCGCAAGCACGGAATAATCCTTGAACGAACCGTTGTTGTTGCGCATGAATTCCTGAACGACTATTGAAATCGTGTACGGCTCCTCTCCGCTGGAACACGCCGCTGACCAAACCTCAAGTTTATCATATTTCTGCGCGATTTCAGGAAGGACCGTATCCGTCATAAAATCAAAATGCTGGCTTTCCCTAAAAAAGCTGGTGAGATTTGTTGTGATGACATTTATCATCAGCGCGATTTCTTCATCGCCTTGTGCATTTTTCTGAAACGCGTAGTCTATGTATTTGTCAAAATCATCTATTTTAAGCTCTTTAAGCCTTGAGTAAAGACGCGACTGAACCATGATTTTTTTCTGGTCAGGCATTTTTATCCCAACATTTGTCTGGATAAAATCTGCGATTTTGTGAAACTGTTCGTCTGTGAGCGTCATTCGTGATGTAATGTCAATATTATTGCTCATTTTGCCTCGCTCACATATCTTTTTCAGACTCACGGATAAGAGCCGTGAGCTGAAGAACATCAAGAATCAATGCAACAGAACCATCGCCCAAAATTGTGGAGCTGTTAATACCCGTGCAGTTTGCGTACAATGCGCCAAGCGGTTTGATGACCGTCTGCTGGCTTCCGAGGATTTTATCAACGACAAGACCAGAAATCTCTCCGTCACTGCCAAATACCGAAACAATCTCCTGCTTTGTCTGAGAAGCCTCTCCGATTTTAAAGAATTTCCGCAGATTGATACATTTCACATCTTTTCCGTGGTTTTTTATCGTAATGAAAAGGCTGCTCTTTTCTTCTTCCTTAATCAAGTAAGTGATACATTCGCTTATTGAGTTGAGCGGAACGATGTATTTTACGCTTCCAATCGTTACAAGCATTCCGTCAATGATTGCCATAGTCAGAGGAATTTTCAGTATGAAGCTGGAGCCGATGCCTTTTTCGGTTTCGATTGAAACCGTACCGCCCAAAGTAGCGATGTCCTTCTTTACGACATCAAGTCCCACTCCCCTGCCTGAGATTGAAGTGACTTGTTTTGCCGTTGAGAATCCGGGCCTAAAGATGAGGTTGAAAATCTCGCTGTCGCTTAGAGTATCATCATCAGATATAAGACCTTTCTCAATACCTTTTTTGCGTATTGATTCTTTGTCCATTCCCTTTCCGTCATCGGAAATAGTTATAAGAATGAACGCGCCCGCATGTTTTGCAGAAAGCGTTACAACGCCCGTTCCGGCTTTTCCTGCTGCCGTGCGCTCCTCAGGAAGCTCTATTCCGTGGTCAACGGAATTGCGCACAAGATGCAGCATGGGGTCATTGAGCTTTTCGATAACTGTTTTGTCAAGCTCGGTCTCACCGCCAATAATCTCAAGCTCTATGCTTTTTCCGAGCTGCACGGACAAATCGTGAACTGTGCGCTTGTACTTGTTGAACAGCGTGCTTACAGGAATCATCCTGAGTCCCATTGAAATATCGCGCATCATCGCGGCGATTCTGTCGCATTGTTCGCTCAGGTTCTTGAAAGTGGTATTTTCTGTTTTTATGGCTTCCTGGTCAAGCCGCGCGTTGAAAGTGACAAGTTCCCCTACAAGGTCCACAAGCTGATCGAGCTTTGCGGAACTTATTCTGAGCGTCTGGTTTGCCGCTGCATTCTGAGTGTTTGTTGGCTGTCCGTTCTGGTTGAGCGACTTTAAGTGCTCCTGTTCGGCAAGCGCGGATTTTACCTGATCCTCGGAGATAAGGCTCTTGTCAATAAGAATAGCTCCGAGCTGCTTTTTGTCATTGAGGATTTTATCAACATCTGCCTGAGAAACATCCCGCCTGTCTACGAGAATCTCACCGATTTTGTTGTTCTCACCAGGAAGCAAATCGATTTTTTGAATCTCAACCTTTGAGCCTGCATCAAGGAAGATGAACACATCCTCTATGTCTGTCTTTGATTTTGATGTTGTGAGGATAATGTCCCATGAGAAATAGCAAAGCTCGCTGTCCATCTGGGAGAGTTGAGGAAGCTCCTGATAAAACGGCACGACAGTAGCCTTGCCAAGCTCCGTAAGCTCTTTCACAAGAAGCTCCGGGCGAGTTCCGTTTTTCATAATGTCTTTTGATGGACGAAACTTTATTCTATATGACTGCTGCGGAGTCTGTATCTTTTCGATTTTCTGCTGCTCTACTTTCTTTATGAAAGCCGCATCGATAGTACTTCCGCCATTTTTCTGAACATACAGCTTGAATTCAAGAATGAGACTTTCGCTTGATTGATGCACTTCCGGCGTTACTTCTGCTCCTGCATCAAGCAGATTGCGGATATGATCCCGAGCTTTGAGCATGAGGTCAATAAGCTCCGGCGTGACCGGAATAATGCCGTTGCGCACTTGATCCATCGCACTCTCAGCTTCGTGCGTGAAAGATGAGATTTCATTGAAGCCAAACATTGCGGACGAGCCTTTTATGGTGTGCATCGCCCTGAACACGGCTGCGATTGTTTCTGAGTCGCCCGGATTTGAACTTAGCGCAAGAAGCTGCTCCTCAAGATTATCAAGAAGCTCATTAACCTCATCGAAAAAAACGGAATTTAACTGCTCAAGCATTTACAGCCTCCGTTTCTGCATAATCTTTCAAGGAAATACTGCTCGCAACGATGAATTCTTCGATTGCGGGCGGAATTTTTCCTGTTATAAAAAATTTTTTCTTCTGAGCCTCGGCTTCTTTTCGCGCTGAGACAATTATCTGAATTCCTGTAATGTCAATATCCTCAACTTCAGAAACATCAAGGCGGACATCTTCATTATTGTTTATGGCTTCCAAAAGTTCTTTAGAAACAGAATGAGCCTGCTCAATTCCTATCGTTCCCTGCCATTTTAAAATCTCGCATTTAGACTTAGCCATTAATTCTCCCACCTTGCTGATTAGAAAATTATAAAGCACTTTAGTCTAACCGTCAAATTAAAAGAACAACCCTATTTTAAGTGATTTTAAGCAAGGGTTGAACAGGGCACTTAATCTGAAAGTTACAGCTGCTTCTTGACGATTATCTCGACTTTTTTCCCTTGAACTCCCACTATTACATCATCAGCGATATTCGCAATAATTGATTTTTCCAGCTCGTCCCATTTCTCGCCTTTCTCTTGCGCAGATTTCGTGCGGTATGCATTCAGAGACCACGTTGAAACAGGTAAAACAGGAGATGTGGTTGCGCCCATCGCATAGAATTCACATTCAGGATTCGTGAAGGCAGCCACTTCTGAATAGTCAATCAGCATAAATTCAGCGGCAAGCCGAATTTTATTCATAATACCTTTTGCCGCCGCATTTTTTCCGCTTTTTGCCACGGAAAGAACTTTTTCCCTTTTTTCAGAAGTCATAGTCGAATTTGGAGTGAGGAGCGTGTGCAGCTCAAAAAGTTTATCGTTATTCTCAATCCAAAATGAACCAGTTCCGAAAGACAGTAGCTCAGGAATCATTCCGACAAGCTCCTCTGCAAGAAGCCTTAACCGCAAAGTCTGTTTTTTATCAAGATTTGCATAAGAAGCAGACCTCTCGGTTTCGGCCAATATAGCTTCGAGGGAGGCAACATTAGGAGAAAGATTACAAATATCAGATTTCATAGATCCTCAGTTAAAATATTAAGGCTATTTTATTACAAGAATATCGTTAAAGCCAGTTACTTCAAAAACATCGTTTACGGTCTCGTTTGGATTTGTGATTGTAAGACCGCCTTTTTTGACGAAATTTTTGTGTGTCGCCAAAAGTACGCGCAATCCAGCCGATGAAATGTACTCAAGTTCTTTAAAATCGATAACAAGTGAATCTGCATCAGTAATTTTTGCGATTTCTGCTTCAAGCGCAGGGGCTGTTACAGTATCTAATCTTCCTTTAACAGAAAGTGTGCATGAAGAACCGTTCTGAATTTTATTTACTGTCATAATAAACTCCTTTAAAAACTCCGCGTTAGCGGTCGTGCAGGAGGTCCTAAATCGCAGTTTTGCCAACGGCAAAATCAGCACATTATAAAAAGTACACGGATATACTTTTTATAACACCTCCTATAGAATTGATTATAATATAATATCATATTTTTTTCGATATGCAAAAAAAAGGATTTTTTATGAAAAAAAATATTTTCTTCCTTATATTAAGTTTTTTTTTAATAAATTTGTCAGTTTCAAAAGAATATGAAAAAAAAGTTTATTTATGGAAAGACATAAAAGGCATGGAAACTGAAATAAGGGACACGATTCTTTACTTTTTCCCGTGCGCTTCGGAAAATTCATCGGCTCAGAAAAAACCTTGCGTCATAATTTGTCCTGGCGGAAGCTACCATCATCTCGGTCTGAAAAGCGAGGGATTTTCCACCGCGAGATGGTTTAATTCAATAGGGATGAATGCGTTCGTCCTGCAATACCGCGTGGCGTACAACTGCCATCATTACCCACAGCAGCTTCAGGATATTCAGATGGCGATTGCCCATGTGCGGGAGAATGCCGGCTCTTACGGAATCGACAAGGACAAAGTTGGTGCGATAGGTTTTTCGGCAGGCGGTCATCTTGTTACGATGTCCGGCGAATTCAGCGCGCGCAACACGCTTGAAGCGATTGGTGTTCATACCGAGGAAAGTCTGCGCCCGAATTTTGTCATGCCTATTTATCCGGTGGTTTCTATGCAGGACGATATTGCGCACCGCTGGTCACGCAGAAACCTTCTGGGCCACCGCAAGTACACGCAGGAGTTGAAAGACGAGTTCTCAATGGAGAATACGGACAATATTCCTGACGATATGCCGCCAGTATTCCTTCTTGCGTGCGAGGATGACCCTGTTGTTCTTTACGAGAACTCAGTCCGTCTTGACAAAGCGTTCCTGCAGCGCGGGACGGAGCATATCTTCGTCAGTTATAAGGAAGGAGGCCACGGTTTTGGCATGATGCCAAAATCAAAAATCATGGTGAATCATCATTGGAACGATGAGAAACTTCTTCCGTGGCTCAAGAAGATTGGGGTTTTTGTACAAAACAGAAATATCTTGTAAAAATAACGGCATCTCTATAATATAGAAGAGTGGGTACAGTGCAAGCTAATAATCGAATTGGTTTTGTTCTGGAAACAATCAGCGCCGGTTCTGCATCAAAATTATGGCTCAGTGTTGCTGAAAAAGCATCTAAAGAGGCAGATGCTTTATTCGTGTTTCCTGGTGGCAAAAAAGACTCGGATTTAAGAAACAGCATATATTCTCTAGTAAATCCTTTGAATCTTGACGGAACTATAATATGGGCATCGGCTGTTGGAAAAAATATTCCGTTAAAAAAATTTGAAGAGCTTCCTTATGTCACAATCGGTCAGAAGATTGAGGGACACAGTTTTGTCGGTTTTGATGTTTACACAGGGATGAAATCTTTGGTAAAGCATTTTATCACTGTTCACGGAGCAAAAAAAATTGCTTTTGTGCGCGCCCCAGACAATCACTCTTCTGCTCAGGAACGATACATGGCTTTTTTGGATGTCCTGAAAGAGGAGAATCTGTATTCGCAAGATTACGAGCGGCTCATAACTTCGCCATGTGACTGGCATGAGGCTGAAAAGGCTGCAAGGGAGCTTTATGAGCTGCGAGGGCTTGTTCCTGGAAAAGATTTTGACGCGCTCATAGCATCAAGCGACCTTATGGCCCTTACCGTAATGAACTATTTCAAAAAGCGCGGCCTAAAAATCCCTGATGAGTGCATTTTCGGCGGCTTCAATGATTCTTATGAGAGCCAGGCTGCCGTTCCGCCTGTTTCCACGGTTCACATCCCTTATGATGAGATAGGCTCAAAGGTTTACGATGAAATAACCGCGCTTTTGTCGGGCGACAATACGCCGCACGATGAAATACTCCCTGTTACGCCTGTGTTCCGTGAGAGTTGCGGATGCGATATTTTCAGGGTAACTCAGCGCGAGCAGAAAGTTAGAATCAAAAATCAAAAAAGTCTTGTCAAAGAGGTGCAGGCAGTTTTTTTCAAGAAAAGCGGAGAGCGGTATTCAAAAAGCATAGAACTTTTTCTGAACGCGCTTTTTGAGAATGACAAGGCAAAATTCGATGATATATTCTCAAAATTTTTATCAGAATATTTTGAGAAAGAAAGTGAGCTTGCAAATTTTTTCTCAATTATAAACATCATAAAAGAATCCGAGCTGTTTCCGCCTGAATATCTGGAAGATTATCTTTATCTGGCGCACATAAGACTCGCCCAAATTCAGAACAGATGCCTCTCAGAAAAAAATTACACTACTGCAAAGATGAATCTTGTCATGGACAATCTGAAGACGGAGCTTCTTTCAGTTCATTCAACACCGGACTTAATCTCAAAGCTGAGGGAATTCTTGCCGCGGATGGGAATCAAAAAATTCGCGCTGGTTTTGTACAAGAATGAGGATTTATCAAAATATATCGGCGGATTCGATGAATTCTCAGGCTCAAAGGTTTCCACGCAGACGGACATTTTGTTTTCATCAAAACTGCTTTTGCCGGAAGAAATCAAATCTGATTTTTCGCGCGGCGTATTTTTGGTTCAGCCGCTTTTTTCAAAAACGAATCCGCTTGGTTTCATAATTTTCAGTCTTTCCTGGTACGAAGGGACTTTTTTCGATGGAATCGTATATGAAAATATTCGTTCTATAATAAGCCATTCTTTGGAAAATATTCTGCTTTTTGAAGAGATTTCAAAGGCAAAAATTGTTGCGGAAAAGGCGGAATTTGAAAAAAACGAATTTTTCGCAAATGTGGGGGGCGAGCTTTGTATACCTCTCAAAGACATTGCCGCTAAAGTTTCGCAAATCGAGGACAATGTTAATGAAGGTTTCGTTGACCCTGATATTCTGAGCGAGCAGTTGATTTTCTTGAATTCGCAGATTGCGGCGCAGCTTAAAAAAACCGAGACGCTCATTGAGCTTACACGCTCGCAGATAAATGACCTGCCTTTAGATAAGCAGCTTTTTGATGTAAGGGCGATTCTTCCGGTTTCTGTTACCGAGACGATTACTGAGGATGTCCCTCTTCTTTACGGCGACGCTGTGAAATTCAAGAAGGCGTTCGATACGATTTTTGAATTTGCTCAGAGTGATATTTTCGTGCGTATTGATTTGCACGGCATTCATTTTCATTTTCAGGCTCCTAACATCGACTGGAGCCGTCCCGAATTTCTTCTTGCTGAAAAAACGATTCTCCTTCAGTACGGAAACATAAAAAAAACGGAGGAGATTCAGATAACGATTCCGTGGCCGAATCTTTCCGGACTTTCACCTGTCAGAATTATCTCTGATTCTATACAAGTGTATTCGCTTTCGCAAAAATGCGATTATGTTGTATTCGGGAAAAAGGTGGAGCGCTTTAATTATGCCGCAAATAATGACGAGGATTTCGTTCTGATTTGGAATCCTGATACGGCTCCGATTGACGAATGGATAAAAATATACAGCCAGCGCAACAACGATTTGATTTTCAGGGCTCCGCTGCTTTGTTTCAGCCAAAAACTCGTTGGGCACTCTTTTCAGGAGATATTTGAAAGCAAGGTAAAAGCCCAGAAAACATCGGCGGTTCTTTTTGTCGGAACAAAATACTCACGATACAGAACATGGGCTACTGACGCCAATTCAATCAGTATTCCTTCTATGCAGGAATTTGATAAAATATTGAAGGAAATAAATCCGATTCTAATCGTTTTTGAGGAAATCGATGAAGAAACGATAGTAAGAATCAGGCAGCACGAAAAAACCGTACTGACCCCGATTCTTGTTCTTCCAGATTCTATTACTGATGATGAGAATGTTGAGCTTTTATGCTCATATCCGAAAATAATTCTTTGTAACCGCGGGGTTGCGGAATCTGATGCATTCGATGCGCGAATCCAGGGAATTATTTCTGGTGATGAGATTCTTCCTCCGCATACGGGCGCGCTTGTGAAAAAAGCGATTTTTTATCTGAACAAGAATGCAAGCACTCAGATTGTCAGGTGGAAGCTCGCAGATTCAATTCATGTGAGCGAAGATTATCTGACAAGGATTTTTCACAAGGAAATCGGACTGAGTTTGTGGGAATACTTGAACCGATACAGGATTTTTATTGCGACGAAATTGCTCTACGAAACGAACGACACAATTTCTGAGATTGCGGAAAGCGCAGGATTTCAGGATCAGGCATATTTCTGCCGTGTTTTCAAAAAAATTTATGGTATTCCGCCCGGAAAAATCAGGACGAAAGGATAAAATTATGTAAATTGGTTTTAAGAAAATGCGGTTATTGAGCTTGTGAACCCGCCTTGTGAATTGGGATTTACAAATTAGCAGCTATTTTTGTTGAGTTTAAAAAATTTTTATTTACAAGTTCGTTTTTGTGCAATAAAATGAAAGGATAGTTTAGGCGATTTTCGCTAAGATTATTAAACTGAGGTTAGATATGGACGCAAAAGTAACAACGACAGTCAAAGCTCCAAAGAAAGATCTTTGGAAGGATGTCAAGAGGCACTTCTCTGTTTATGCGCTGCTCATTATTCCGATTGTGTACTATGCTATTTTAAAGTATGGTCCAATCATTAATGGTCAGATTGCATTCAAGGAGTTTTTCCCGAAACAGGGTGTTTGGGGAAGTAAGTGGATAGGATTTGAAAACTTTATGTCATTTTTCAAGTCTTATTATTTTATTGAATTGTTGAGAAACACAATTCTTTATTCTCTGGCAAAGCTTTGTATTTCGGTGCCACTTTCAATCATTTTGGCGGTCGCACTTTATGAATGTACCCACAATATGCTGAGAAGAGTAGTTCAGACATTGGCTTACCTTCCGCACTTCTTGTCTTGGGTTATCATGTACGGTATCTTGCTCGTACTTCTTTCACCTGGTGACGGACTTATCAATGATATGATTAAGTTCTTCGGCGGAAAGCCCGTGGACTTCCTTACCAGTACAAGTACATTCCCTGTAATCGTAATCCTTTCTGATGCATGGAAAGAGATGGGATGGGCAGCAATCATCTTCATCGCTGCTTTGATGGGTATCGATCCTTCATTGTTCGAGGCTGCTATGGTAGAGGGTGCTTCTGCTGTTCAGCGCGTATGGTACATTACGATTCCTTCTATTAAACCTGTAATCGTAACTGTCGTTCTTCTTAAGCTTGGTACAGTTCTTGACGCTGGATTCAACCAGATGTTCATGTTGTACTCACCTTCTGTTTATTCAGTTGCAGATATTATTGATACTTGGGTTTATCGTCAGGGTCTTCTTGAGTTCAAATTCGCTTTGGCAACTGCCGTTGGTTTCTTCAAGGGTGCTATCGGTCTCATGCTCGTAATGACTTCTAACGCTATAGTTAAGAAACTTGCTGATACATCACTCATGTAATAGGAGAAATAAAATGACAAAACCAAAGACCGTAAAACTAACTGCTGGCGACAGAACATTTTATATCGTAGTAAATACAGTTCTTGTTCTCATAGGACTCGCTATTGCAATTCCTATGATTAGTACCATCACACAGTCCGTAACACCAAACGGATACAGAGGAACAACATTTGAGAAATTCATTCTCATGCCTTGGAAGTGGGATGGTTCTGCATACAAGGCTCTTATCGGAAACAACGGATTCATTTCCGCTTTCTGGAACTCGCTCAAAATCATGGCGTTCGGTGTTGTAACAGCTTTGAGCCTTACGATTCCTCTGTCATATTGTATGTCTGTAACTGATTTGCCAGGCCGCAAGATTTTGAACTATTTCGTTCTTATTCCGTATTTGTTCAACATTGGTATTATCCCAACATACCTTGTCGTTACGGATTTGCATTTGACGAACCACATTGCATCTATCTTTATTCCTGGCGCAATCGGTACATATAACTGTTTGATTATGCGCGGATTCTTTGAGGGAATCCCTGAGTCTTTGAAAGAGTCAGCACGAATTGATGGTGCTGCGGAATGGTATGTATTGATTTCTATCATTCTTCCGCTTTCAAAACCAATCATTATGACAATCGGTTTGTACTATGCGGTAAGCTTCTGGAACGACTTCATGCACGCGTTGCTCTACCTTACGAACGATGCCTTGAATCCGCTCCCGATTTTGCTTCGTAACATCCTTATGGGTGCGAACATGAACGAGAACTTGGATGCAAACGCATTTGGTGATGCATCAGTTCAGGCAATCAAGGCTGCTTCCGTATTCTTGTCTGCTATCCCGATGGTTCTTGCATATCCGTTCATTCAGAAGTACTTTACTAAAGGTACGATGCTCGGATCTGTTAAGGGTTGATATTTGGAATTTTATTTCAAGTATTGTATATTAGGTATAAGTCCGTTAAAATAACGGTATTTTATATATAAAATATTTTCATGATTTTCGTTAAGGAGGAAAATATGAAAAGTATGTTCAAGGCTCTTGGACTTATCGCAACGGTTCTCACTGTGGCTTCATTCAGCTCATGTGGAAACAAAGGACCTGAGAAAGACAAAGATGGTAATGTAAAGATTACACTTTGGTATGGTGCAGCTGTAACTGAGGCAGGACCGCCGCCAGCTGATTGGGTTGGTTATGACATCATTAAGAAGAATCTTGGAATCGCTCTTGATATGTCTGCACTTCCATCTTCAGAGAACGATCAGGATCAGAAAATCAACGCGGCTGGTGCAGCAAACACATTGCCAGATATTTTCATGGTTTCAAACAAAGTTTTGCCACTCTTGGTAAAACAGGATTTGCTTGCATCTGTTGATGATATGTATGATATGATGCCTGGACGTACAGCTAAATTGTACGACAAGGCTGCAAGAGACTTTGCAACATTCAGTGTAGAGACAAAGAAAGGAACTGAGACACACTCATTCGCTTTGGCTCAGCCTGGTACAATCGTAAGAAACGAAGGTGTTCTTATCCGCAAAGACTGGTTGGATAAACTCGGACTCAAAGTACCTGTAACAACAGATGAGTTCCTTGAGGTAATGAAAGCATTTACTTACAAAGATCCAGATGGAAACGGAAAAGATGATACTTGGGGTTACGGTGCATACTTGGAAGTTTCTGCTACAAACGAAGGTCTTGGCCGCCGCTTCGACCCAATCTTTGGTGCATTCGGTGTAGCTGGAACTTGGAACCTTTCTTCAGCTGAGACTGCTGGTCTTAACATCAACAAACCGGAGTACTATGATGCTATGGAATATGTTAAGAAGATGGTTGATGCTGGTGTAATCGATCCAAACTGGAAAGCATATAAGAAAGATGACTTCCGCGCTGCTTGGAAACAGGGTCGCTTCGGAATCATGAGAGAGCAGAACGCTGCTTACTCTTCAAAATCAAACTATGCTCCATTTGATAAGAACTTCCCAGATGGTGAGTGGATTATCGTTGATCCGCCAAAAGGACCAAAAGGACTTCAGTCATGCGGTACATACTCACAGTCATATCGTATGTATGCAGTTTCACAGAAAGCTGCTTCAGAAGGAAAGAAACCATACATCGCAAAACTTCTTGAATGGATGTCTTCTGATGAGGGATACTTCCTCCTCGGATGGGGTGTAAAAGGCGAGAACTACACATTGGATTCTAACGGAGTTCCAACAGCTAATGGTGCTCCTAACCCATTCAACAAATCAGAGGCTCAGCCACTTACACAGCTCCGCAACATGGTTTACTATAACTCTGATACAGAGCTTGCTTCACGCTACCCAACATATGTAACGGAAGTTTCTAAGAAAACAATCAAAGGTCTTGAAGTACTCCGCACAATGCAGTCTAAGCCATGGACAGCTTGTATCGGACAGGACAAAATGCCACAGCCAGGTGCTGACCTTGACCGCTTCTATCAGCAGGGTATCCTTGAGTTCTTCACAGGTACTCGTGAGCTTAACAAAGCTAACTGGGATGCTTGGTTGAAAGACTTCAACGCTCAGGGCGGAAAGAAATGGGAAGAGGCTGGTATTGCTCTTGCTAAGGAGAACCGCTATATTAAATAGTTTTGCCAGTTTGTAGGCTGACTAGGAGACACCTGAGAAATCAGGTGTCTTTTTTTATGCTATGAGTTGATAAAGTGTGGAAAACTTTCGGTTAATCGACACTTTATCAAGAAGTTATCAACATTTGTGGAAAAGAAGTGAATAACACTGTGGTTTTCAACATATTATCCACATTTTTTCATCAATTTCTGCACTCAGATATTACTGAATATTCTTCAAAATTCGATTATAATTTTCTTATGAAAAATAAATACAATAATGAGCTTGCCGTGTGCGGGCTTGAGGCCGTAAAAGCCCTGATAAAACACAATCAGGACAAAATCAAACGGTTCTATTATTCCGAAAGCAGAAAATTTGAATTCTCAGCTCTGTGCAAAACGCTTGCATCAAAGCATATTCCGTATAATCTTGTGGATAACGAGGATTTGGAGAAACTGAGCGGTACGGTGCATCATCAGGGGGTAGTGGCGATGATTGAGCAACCGAAAATAAAACCTCTTACCACGGACATAACGGATGAATGGCTGCACAACAAAGAGTCCGCGCTGCTTTTGGATAGAGTAGGGAATGCGAACAATCTGGGGGCAATTGTCAGGAGCGCGGCTTTTTTTGGTTTCAAGAACATTATCATTCCTTTGGACGAAGCCCAAACCTCCATTACGACAAGCTCTTATCGCGTTGCGCAAGGTGGAATGGAATTTGTCAATGTCTATTCTGTTCATTCAATCGGAAAACTTTTGGCAGCAATGAAAGGGAAAATGGTTCGATTTGGAACTGATGTGACCGCAAAAACGGAAGTTTCCGAGATTCCAGGGCTGTGCGGAAAAAAAGGTGCGTTGATTATACTTGGAAACGAAGAAACTGGCATTTCTCAGATGGTCAAAGAAAATTGTGATTATTTGATTTTGATTCCGTTCGGAGGAAGCTGTCAGAATATTGAGAGCTTGAATGTGGCTCAGGCGGCTTCAATCGTGTTGTATGAATGTAGGAATCTAGGGGCAAAATAAGGGAATCCTTAAAAAGCATAAGCCGCTGTGGTGGTAGATAGGCTCAACCACAGCAGCAATAGCTTATTGGACAGCCCCTGAAAAGGCTTTAGTCTGAAAACAAAGCTGTTGAAAGATAGCGGTCGCCAGAATCTGGGAGAAGAACGACGATTGTTTTTCCTTCTGACTCAGGACGCTTTGCCACTTGGATTGCAGCCCAGAGAGCTGCGCCCGATGAGATTCCCGTAAGGAAACCTTCTGTTTTTCCAAGCTCTTTTCCAGTAGAGAATGCAGCATCGTTCTCTACCGCGATGATTTCATCATAAACTTTTGTATCGAGGGTCTGAGGAATGAATCCTGCGCCGATTCCCTGAATTTTGTGCGGTCCCGGAGTTCCTTTTGAAAGAACTGGGGAAGTTGCAGGCTCAACGGCGATGATTTTCACATCGGATTTTTTTGATTTGAGGAAGTTTCCGACGCCGCTCAGAGTTCCGCCTGTTCCGACTCCGGCAATGAACACATCTACATTTCCGTCCGTATCGTTCCAAATTTCAGGTCCTGTTGTTTCGGTGTGTGTTTTTGGGTTCACTGGGTTGACGAACTGACCAGGAATGAAGCTGTTAGGCGTTGTTGCCGCATGCTCTTCTGCCTTTGCGATTGCACCTTTCATTCCTTTTGAGCCGTCCGTAAGGACAAGTTCTGCGCCATAAGCCTTCAGCAAATTCCTGCGCTCAATAGACATAGTTTCTGGCATAGTAAGGATAACGCGGATTCCGTAGCTTGCGGCGACGGATGCGAGACCGATTCCTGTGTTTCCGGAAGTTGGCTCAATAATCGTTGAATCTTTGGTGAGCTTTCCAGTTGCGAGAGCATCGTCAATCATTGCTTTAGCGATGCGGTCTTTTACGCTTCCAGCCGGATTGAAGTATTCGAGCTTTGCAAGAATGCGAGCTTTCAGCCCAAGCTTTTTTTCAAGATTTGAAAGTTCCAGAAGCGGTGTGTTTCCAACAAGGTCTGTAATTTTTGCGGCGATTTTTGCCATATTTGCCTCCCAATCTACTAGAACAGTTCTAGTATTCCTAGTGAAATAGTATGTTTTCATTTTAACAGGATTTTTATTTTTGTCAAGAAATACTTTATCTATTTTCCTAGTGAAATAATAGTTTTTTTATCAATTCTAAAATTAAATCTGAAAAATCGCCTTAGAATAAACTGTTCATTTTGAAAGCAATTTTATCAATTCCAGCTTTTGTTCTGTTGTAAGGTCTGGAATTGTTTTCAAAAGGATATTTTTCAAATAATAAAATTGCTCGCTATTATCTGGTTCACCAAGCATCGTTTTCGCGAATGTCAAAAGAAGTTCATTTGATTCAACAAGATTTCCGTTCAGAATCATGTACGGTTCTTTTTTGTCAGGGTCGTCATATGTAAACCACAAAAGCGTGTCTCCACGATGATTTTTTATGTCGCAAACCGTATAAATATTTCCCATTTTCTTTTTATATTCTTCTTTGTCATTCACAATGACAGGCTTATTTT
Organism: Treponema sp.; assembly: GCA_017449265.1. Classification (GTDB taxonomy): domain Bacteria; phylum Spirochaetota; class Spirochaetia; order Treponematales; family Treponemataceae; genus Treponema_D. The sequence continues at coordinate 5,413 of JAFSJW010000103.1, read as the reverse complement.
GAAACCAACCTTCCATGAAATTTTCAAAAACTATCCTGTAAAGAACAATCTCTCTTTTTGCAGAATGGAATGTGTCGCGTATTTCATACGGATTCAATGCCATATCATAATATGCGTCAGGATTGTTATAGTAGACAGTCAGCGTAAATTTATCGGAGGAGTCATAAGCGCGTCTGTCAAGAACAACATTCTTATCGTTGAGCGGATCGTATTTTCCGCATGAAGAAAGAATTAGAGAAACTAAAACAAAAAACGCAAAAGAAAAATATCTGTAGTTCATAGAAAATCCTTGTAGAACCACATGGTGAATGAAAAAATTCACCATGTGGTTAGACTTAATTTAGTTTATAAATATTGGCAATGTTCTGTAAAATCTGGCAAGTATCTCATCATGTCCTTTGCGAATGTAATTTCCCCTCTCCTTTGCTATTGGCCATTCATTCAGTTCTATATTCTCTTGCTCGTCATTACGACCTTTTCCAAGAGAGTGTTTTACCAAATCTTGCCAGCAATGCCCAATTTCATGCCCTAAAAGGGTTATCGGATCAATAACTTTTGAATCATAACTTCCTAAAAAACAATTAGCATCCCACTCTAACAATTTTTTTGAAGGCGTATACTGATTTGTTCCATTATTAGTCATTACGACTTTTATTGTCTGCTCAGTATTTTCCAATTCTTGAATCAGGAAATTTCCGCGTTTTGTCTTTCGCAATTCTTTTATTGCGATTTTAAACCATCTTAAATATCCTGATTTCAGTTCAGAAACATCGAACAGTCCATTTCTCCATTCAGTTTTATTACTCTCAATTTCCTTTTTATCGTCATGAAATATAAATTCATACCCTGTAATCGAATCTCTTATTTTCGTATCACACAACACAGGCATAAAATTTTTTGAAGGAATTTGTGGAAGATGTTTTTGTTTTTTCTCTTCCGAGAGGAGAATTAGCACAACAGCTGTTGCAGATGTCAAACTGCCTGCTACCAGCCCTGCTATATTTGCTGTTTTCTTTTCATTGTGTCGTTTTACGAGTGCCGCGACCGCACATCCTACCAATATGCCCGAACCAACGCCAAGCATGATTTTTGCATTTTTTTCCAAAAAAAACTCCTTATTTTAAGAGCCTTAAATTTTAGGCTCTTATCACATTGGAACTTTCTATGTTCCAATCTTGTTTTTACGACCGCCGGCAGTCAGTTTTGTTTTTCGTCCATCAGCTCCGGCTTTTTCCGATGGACAATTTTAGAGTGTTTTCTTGGGGTCTCCTATTGATGTGCGTTGCCTGCGTAACGAAGAAAAAGGATTTCTTAAAATCCTCACAGGTAAAATAAATACATTTTTTTAAAAAGTCAAGGATACGAAAAAAAATTTGGGGAAAATCAGGCTTAATATTGATTTTTATACCACCCACTGCATTGGTACAGATTACAAATCGTATTTCTGCTATAATTTAGAATATTTTGCATTGAGGTACGCGCATGTCTGAGTTAAAAGAAATTACGAATTGCGAGGGAATTCCACTCCCGATTTTTACAACAGCAGCTGTCTTTTCAAACAAAAAGATAGAAGAAGCAAAACCAAATGGAACAGTTTGGCGGCTCAAACTGTCCGTGGTAAGCGAAAAAGTGGAAGCCCCACTTCCAGGACAATTCTATTTGCTGCGTTCTGTAAAATCAGGCTTCCTGCTTGGTCGCCCGATTTCTGTCTACCATTCCGAGAAAAAAGCATGTTTTCTTCGCATTGAATTTTTGATTCTCAAAAAAGGCGGAGGAACCAAAGAACTTTCCCGGCTCAAGCAAGATGACGAAGTTCAGCTCATCGGTCCGCTGGGAAACTGCTTCCAAAAACCCGGAGAGGGAAAAAAAGTCGCAATCATCGGAGGCGGAATAGGAGTCGCACCTGTGGCAGGATTTGCCTCAACTCTTCCAGAAAAGTCCTATGATTTTTTCGCCGCATTCAAATCAGGAAGCTACGGGCTTGACCATATCAAGCCGAAAGAGCTTGTAATCACCACGGATGACGGCTCGGTTGGCTTAAAGGGAATGATTACAGCGGCAATCGACGGGGAACGCATAAAGCAATACGATGTGGTGTATGCCTGCGGCCCGCTACCAATGCTCGCATACATTCAGAAAATCTGCGTAGAGGCAGGAGTCCAATCATGGCTCAGCATGGAAAATCGCATGGCGTGTGGCTTGGGCGCATGTTTGGGTTGCACAATCCGCACAACGGAGGGAAACAAGCGGTGCTGCAAGGACGGTCCCGTGTTCGACGGAAAAATCCTCGACTTTACGCCGCCAAAAATCCGTCCTATTGCCAACGCAAGTCCTGAAACTCAGAAAGAAGCAAAAATTGATACAACCGTTGTGATTAAGGGCGTTCAGTTCAAAAATCCTGTCATTGCGGCAAGCGGCACATTCGGCTACGGCTCAGAATATGCAAGCATCTTTGACGTGAACGCGCTGGGCGGCATTTGCTCAAAAGGTCTTACCCTTGAAACAAAAGGCGGAAACGAAGGTGTGCGCCTTGTGGAAACTCCATCAGGATTAATAAACTCCATCGGGCTTGAAAACCCCGGAATCCAGCATTTTGTGGACTATGAGCTGAAAAAAATGCTCTCCCTCTCACCAATCACCATCGCAAATCTTTCAGGCTCATCGCTTGAAGGCTACGTTGCGGGAGCAAAACTCCTTGAGCAGACGGACGTTCCATTCATCGAGCTGAACATTTCCTGCCCCAACGTAAAGGCGGGCGGCATGGCTTTCGGAATGGACTGCACGGCTGCCGGAACTGTCACAAAGGCGGTGCGCGATGTTACGAAAAAGCCGCTCATGGTAAAACTCAGCCCGAACGCCCCCGACTTGATTGGAATTGCAATGGCAGTACGCGAGGCGGGCGCGGATGCCCTGAGTCTTGTGAACACGTTCCAGGCGACTTCCATTGACATTGAGACTGGCCGCCCAATCTTCAACAACATTCGCGCCGGATTCTCAGGTCCTGCCATAAAACCGATTGCCCTGAGAATGTGCTACGACGTGGTTCAGGCAATGAACAAGCTGCCTGAAAGCGAGCGGATTCCAGTCGTCGGCTTGGGCGGAATCTCGTGCTGGCAGGACGCAATCGAGTTCATCATGGCGGGCTGCGCCGCAATCGAAGTCGGCACGGCAACATTCTCAAATCCGTATGCAATGACCCATATTATAGAAGGAATTGAATCGTTCATGCGGCGCAAAGGATTCAAATCGCTTGCTGAATTCAGGGGACTTGCGCAGTAATCCTTGCCATTTTTATAGAAAATAGCTATATTAAGCATATATGGCAAAGAAGAAAGAAACCGTTTTCAAATGCTCAGAATGTTCCTATACGCAGCCGCGCTGGCTTGGGCGTTGTCCAAGCTGCGGCTCTTGGAACACGCTGGAAGAGTGCATTGTTGACCCGAATTCAACCCATGCCGCATTCACCGGCTCGGCGGCAACCGAAAAAATAAAACCCGTGCCGCTCGCCACCGTTTCGGCGCAGGAAAACGCACGAATCGTCACAGGCATAGAAGAATTTGACCGTGTGCTTGGCGGTGGCGCAATGAAGCGGAGCGTAATACTCATCGGCGGGGAACCAGGAATCGGAAAATCCACGCTCATGCTCCAAACATGCGCGGCAATCGCAAAGCAAAGCGGCGGAAAAGTCCTCTACATTTCGGGGGAGGAGTCGGCGGGACAAATAAAGGGAAGGGCAGACCGACTGCGACTCAACGTGGACGGAATCCATATTCTCTGCACCATGCGTCTTGAAGACATCAAGGATGCGCTCGTCGCACTAAACCCGATTTTTGTCATAATCGATTCAATTCAGACCGTCTACAGCGTTGAGGCCGGAATTGTGCCGGGCACGGTGAATCAGCTCAAATACTGCGCCAACGAACTTATCGGCTGGGTAAAAGAGCGTGACAGCATAATGATTATGTCGGCGCACGTCACAAAAGAAGGCAGCATTGCAGGGCCAAAAAGCCTTGAGCATATGGTGGACACCGTGATTTCGTTCGAGCGCAACGATGACGAAGTGCGATTCCTACGAGCAAGCAAAAACAGGTTCGGCTCGGTGGACGAACTCGGCATTTTTGCAATGGGAGAATCAGGTCTTGAATGTGTCTCAGACCCGAACGCCATGTTCATAACCAAACGCACGGGCGAAACGCCGTCGGGAATCGCCAACACCTGCGTCTTTGAGGGAAGCCGAGCATTCGTTGTGGAGCTTCAAGCGCTCACTGTCCCGGCAAAATCAACCATAAGCCGCGTGTACTCGGAGAAAATCGATTCAAACCGTGTTGCACGAGTCGCCGCCGTCCTTGAAAAAAAGACGAATCTCAAATTCTCGGACCAAGACTTGTACATCAACGTGGCAGGTGGCGTGCGGCTTTCCGAGAGCGCAATCGACGCGTGCTTGGCGGCGGCATTGTACTCGGCGCGGACAGACATTGCGCTTCCAGAAAACACAGTCATTCTGGGCGAACTGAGCCTTGCCGGGGAAATCCGCCCAATCTCAAGGACAAAACAGCGAATCAAAACATCGCGGGAGCTTGGCTTTTCCCACGTCCTTTCGCCAGAGAAAGAGCGTGGCTCAACACAGATTCTTTCAATAAAACAACTGCTCTCCGAGATTTTCAAGTAAACAGGCAATTTGGAAGATTCGTCTAGGGGAAGGCAACCAAGCAAGCAATTCCTTCTGCGGCTTGGAACTTTGGGCTGGTTTGGGAAATCTTCGCGTATAACAAAAAATTATCGCAAAATCAGTGTCAAAAACGAAAATTCTCTGCACCTATATGGGCATGGGAAATTTGACTACAAACAAAAATCTGTCGCCAGAAGAGAAGTGGGAGAGCCTCACCTTCGCGAACAACTTCCTGTTCTGCAGGAAATATTTTTCTTGTATTTTAAAAATTCTCTGATAAAATACTGTTATAAAAAAGTTCTGGTTTCCTGCGAGCCTGAACTTTTTTTACTGAAAACTTTTTTCAAGGAGAAATCTTATGAAAGCTATTCAAATGTATAGACGGGGGGGGGGGTATTTTTAACAGCCCTCCTTCTCGTATCGCTTCTTTTTAGTTTCAGCTCATGCTCGGGCGGGACGAGCTATGTGGGAACAACGACTGCCGACGTTTCGGACGAAATCACTGCCGACACGCTGGGAATCGTTTCCGGCACAAAGATTGTCACCGCAACATCAAAGGACACTTCCGTTGCGGAAGTGACCGATGTGGTGAAGGAAAGCGCCGACGTGGCGGCCGACGCGGTGAATGTGGGACAGGTAGCTGTTTCAACGAATGCGTCGGCAGGCACATACATAAAGTCCTTCAAGATTACTGCTGTGGGTGCTGGTTCAACATACATCGACGTGAAAATCACCGATACTGCC